>JAZREJ010000020.1:0-10200 GCA_045660745.1 Eubacteriales bacterium | reverse complement strand
GAGGGACTTTTTGAAAAAAGTCCCTCTCCTTTACCTCTCCCTCTCCCCAAAAACTTTCATAAAAAGAAATTAATGTTATTACTTTATTAAATTTTAAAATCATCACAATTGATTATATTATATATATTAATTATTTTTTTGCTTATTTTTTGTGCATATTGAATTGTTTTAAAAGCACCGCCGGAATTATGTTCAATATTGCAAATAATTAAGTCAGAGCGATCAACCATTTCTATATTTCTAATTCTAATTGCAGATTTAAAGTGGGACATTGACGATTTATAGCATATTTCAATATCGTCATAATATTTTTCGTAATATATTTGATTTTTTAAAAAATCTGAAGTGGCATATGGAAGTACCCATGTTAAAGAAAAATTTGAATAAGAATATTCTTTTCTTGTTTCTCTTATCATAGATGAAACGAAAATATCAAATTCTCCATTTCTTCCAACTAAAAAATTAACGTGATCATAAGTTTGCAAAAGATCAATAATTATTTTTTTTAATACTAATTCGTGTTGTTTTTTGTAAATGAAATCTCGATGCCCAAAAAAAGATACTGTTAATATATTCATCTATTTTATCCTCCATATTTATTATACACATTTTAAAACAGAAATCAATACTAATAGTCAACATATAACACCAATAGTTTGTTCATATTTATTTTTCAAAAATATATACTAATAGTGTTATATGTTGACTTATAGAGGTTATAATAAATGAATTTAGAAACAATAGGTGTAAATATCAGAAAATATAGAAAACAAAAAAAGCTACGTCAAGAGCAGCTTGCTGAAATGACAGAATTAAGTACCAATTATATAGGAATGATGGAAAGAGGAGAAAAAATTCCTGCACTTGAAACATTTTTAAGAATTGCGAATGCATTAGAGGTTTCAGCTGATATGCTTCTTGCAGATGTTTTGTATTCAACATATTCTGTAAAAGATTCTTTGCTTTCGGAAAAGCTTTCATCGTTGTCGGGAGAAGATAGAGAAAAAATATATGATGTCATAGATACAATGATAAAGCATTCAAAATAAGAGAGATGCATATTGATCAATATGCATCTCTCTTATTTTATGTTATATTAAAACTTAATAGTTTGTATCCTTCTATAAACTCTTATTTGATTTTAGCTTCATGCACCATGAAGATTCCCGAAATGAAGGCACATACAGCCCAAACAATAAATATAGGGGCGTAACCGAACGAGTCCACAATAAACCCGAAAGCAAGTGAGCCGAGTGCCGCACCGCCGTATGTTACAACGTCCATATAGCTTGCAACTGATGAAACCGAACCTCTTTCAAGGTAACGAGCGGGAAATATAGAAAGAATAGTGGTATTTGTCATTGAAATTGCACAAGCAATTCCTCCGTAACAAATGAGAGACGCCCACAAGGGAAGAGTTCCGAGAGCGAGAAGTATTGCAAAGAGAGAACAAGCACCGAGGGATAATGCGGCAACGGTGTTTTCGTTGTTACGGCATAATTTAAGAACAGGAAGGAAGAGGATTCTGCCGGCGAGAGTACAGACAGGTATGATAAATACATAGTAAGAAAGGCTTTTGAGGTCAAGTCCGAAGGTGTTGGCAAAGAAGAGTCCCATCCATACGTTAACATTGTCCTTGATGACACCGTGAAGGAGGGCGGGAGATATCATACGGATGAAAGCTCTGTCGCGGATCAGCTCAAAAAAGGGCATTGGCGGGAGCTTTGTTGCTTCTTTTCGGGGGGTGTCGTGAATGAAGAATATAAAGAGGATTACAGTAACAAATGATATTCCCGCTGGAATGAAGAACCCTGCGCGAAGGTCGTTGAACGCGGAGATTCCGAAGCTTGCAACCACAACGCCGAGAATGCTTCCCACACCCACGCAGGTAGCAAGTATTGACATTACCGCTGCGCGGCGCTCAGCATCGAATTTTGAAGAAACTATTCTGAGAACAGGTCCCCAGATAAGAGATTGTGCAACACCGTTAACAAACCAGAACAAAAATATGAGATGTGTTGGACGGATAAAGCCCATAAAAAGCGCTGTTACGTCTGTTATAATGATACCGAAAAGCAGGTTTGTAAGAGCGGAAAGGGCAAGTCCCGACACTATCATGGTCTTTGGCGGAAGCTTATCACCGACTCTGCCGAGAAACAGCTTACCGAGAGCGTACGCCACAAGGAAGAGAGAGGACAAAAGTCCAAGCTCACCCTCGGTCATTATATTTCCGCTTTTTAAATCAACCGATGCAACAGAAAGGTTGAGACGGCACAGATATACACAGCTATAGGCAAGATACGCAAATATTGCAACGTATATTCCTTTTGTTTCGCGAGTAATTTTTTTCATTAATTGCCTCATTTATAAGTAATTTTAATTTGACTCAGAGTTTATATTATATAATTTTGTTAAAGTTTTGTCAAGGACTTTTACAAAAAAATACCCCGTGCTACTTTGTAACACGGGGTAAGTATCAGTCTTTTGAATAAATATAGAGCTCCGGGTTAACTTTTGCTCCGTCGATAATAACTTCAAAATGGCAATGATTTCCAAAGGAATTACCTGTATTTCCGACGCGTGCTATAAGCTCACCTTGTACCACAGTATCGCCAACCTCTGCAAGAAGCTCACTGCAATGTGCATATGCGGTGATTTTGCCGTCAGCGTGTCTTATCTTAATGTAATATCCGTAAGAATTGCTAAAGCGTGACTCGATAACCTCACCCGATGCCGCAGCATAGATGGATGTTCCGTAGTTCGCCGCAAGGTCGAGACCGTAGTGGTAATCCTGCTTGCCGTTGAGAATTCTTGCACCGAAGCGGTCAGATACCCAATAGTTTGTAAGGGGAATTATCATGTATTTGCCGCCGTTTACTTCGGGTGACATGTTCTCGGGAAGCTCGCGTGTACCGACTCTTACTACCTCGGTAACGGGATCGTATATCATAGATACGTGCTCTGCTGTACGGGAGGTTTCCTCGCCGTCAATAGAGGTTACAGCATAGGTTATATCCGCACGTCCGCGGTGTCCGTAGGTAGATATTCTCGTTTGTCCCTGGAAAAGGGTATCATCCTCGATGTATCGGGTTTGATAGTCAACATATTCGCGAACGGTCTCATAGGAGACTGATTCATAGCTGATGGATACTGTATTTTTGGTTTCCGACATGAGAGATTCGGAAATGTTGGCACTGATATCCGATACCGATTCAGAAGTGGTTGGCTCGGTAGTGGCTACAGGTGCGGAGCTTGAGAGAAGTACTTTCTCTTCGCTCTTTATGTTTTCGGCTTGTATGCCCGAAAGAAGTGTGCAAAGCTCGGTTCTCGAAATAATCTTGTCGCTTGCATACTCACCGTAGCGGATGTCGATGCGGTTTGCAATATGAGCTACATTTCCGGTAAGTGCTAAGTGCTGCGCCTCAAGTGTGGAGACAGCAAAAGTAACGTCCTGTCGGTTCAAGACAACGGCAACCTGTTGGTTGTCTATGTAAAGACCGTAGGCCGAGCGGGTAATACCACTCGTATACTCGGAAAAAAGCTTATAAATATCATCCTCTGTAAGAGAAACTCCCTTATCTGAGGAAACGAGAGAATATGAAATGGTACAGGGAAGGTCGTAGCAATATCCCGTGATATCGGTTATGCGCTGTTCGGCACGTGCTGCCGCAGAATCGACAACGTCGTAGGAAGCAACGGTGCCCGCATACATTCCGTTAACATATAGCTTAAGTGTAGGTTCTTTGGAGTTGTTATATATAACGGAAGAAGCAAGAATTGCGCAGAGGCCTACACCGATGCAGCTGAAAGCATGCTTTCTCAAGAAGCTGAAGGACTTCGATACGGTAATGAATGCCGAATCTGAGAAAAGACCCGACTTCTCGCGCTTTTTCTCTCCCTTTGCTTTTGATGAGAAGAAAACGAGTGGGCGTGAAAGCTTTTCAAGAAACCAAGCGAACATTCCGCGTTTCTCACACGATTTAACGTACAGAGAGGATGTAAGAGAGTCAAATACGCTAAGTCCCATTTCTCTGAAATCACGGTATTTTGAAACAGACTTTGAGTCGTTACGATCGGAAGCTTTTGCCGATATGGCAGTGCTGTCCGCTTCTTTTAAAACATTTTTATCGTCTTCATAAAACGCCATTGGTAAAGCCCTCCTTTCGAAAGTTTTCCATAATACGCGGTAAGTATACCATAAAAATTTAAAAAAAGCAAATCGTCAAAAATCAATATTTATCTGAAAAGTCTTGGAATTTATGTCGTATTTGCTAATTATTTAACAAAAAAACGTGAATAATTTCGATTTTGCGTAACACCGAAAACCTAAATTTGGCAAAATGCACAAAAAGCAACGGCGTCATTCGTCGATTTGCTAAAACTTTTTGCACCTGTTTTTTAAAAGTGGGTATTAAATGCCACTAAATAGGGGATTGAGGGTAAAAAAACAGGCTAAAACACAATATATGGTACTTTTTATGCAAAAAGCAGAATTTTCAAAATACGAAATTTCGTGTCAGTAAATGCTTGACGGAAGGCGTTTTGTGTGTTAAAATGATGACAAAGCAAAATAGTGTAAGCTTTCAGATGCACCCCGTGTGCGTTCGGGAAGAGTAAAAGGAAAAAATAGTACAGAGAGAACGGGCAAGGTGAGAGCCGTTTTGATTGATTCCTTTGAAGGTGCGCCCGCAGAGTGGAGGCTTGTTTTTTAAAGTTATAAATAAGAGTGGAACCGCGCGAGTACTTGCGCCTCTTGCAAACAGCAAGAGGCGTTTTTTGTTATCTGAGAACACTTTTTTGACATATATATAAATAGGAAGATTTTGTAAGGAGGTTATATGTTACGCGACCTTAAAGCAATCCGTCGGCGAGATCCCGCCGCTCGTTCATATTTCGAGATTTTTTTCCTGTATTCAGGATTTCACGCACTTGCATTTTACAGAATAGCACATTTCTTTTATAAGATACATCTGTTTTTTATCGCCAGATTCTTTTCACAGCTTGCAAAGTTCTTGACCGGTATTGAAATACACCCGGGTGCAAAGATAGGAAAGGGACTGTTCATCGACCACGGAACGGGAGTTGTAATAGGAGAGACGGCGGAGATAGGAGACGACTGTACGATATACCAGGGGGTAACCCTTGGCGGTACCGGTAAGGATACGGGAAAGCGTCACCCTACAATAGGCAATAACGTGCTTATCGGCTCCGGCGCAAAGGTGCTTGGCCCCTTTACCGTTGGAAATAACGTAAAGATTGCGGCGGGCGCTGTTGTACTCGGTGAGATTCCCGATGACTGTACGGCAGTCGGTGTTCCCGCAAGAATAGTCCGCCGAGGCGGAAAAAAAGAGGATATGGACCAGATACATATTCCCGACCCCGTTACCACCGAGCTTTGCAGAATGAGGCATCAGATAGAGCTTATGGAAGCAAGAATCAAAGAATTAGAAAGCGTAAGCAACACAGAATCAACTAAATAAAGCTACTTGAAAGGAACTGTTATGAAATTATACAACTCACTCACAAGAACAAAAGATGAATTTATCCCAAACGAACCCGGCAAGGTGTCAATGTACACTTGCGGACCTACGGTTTACCATTTTGCACACATAGGAAACCTCCGCACTTATATTATGGAGGACGTGCTTGAAAAGTATCTTCGTTACACAGGACTTGAGGTTAAGCGTGTTATGAACATCACTGATGTAGGACACCTTTCAAGCGACGCAGACACCGGAGAGGACAAGATGCTCAAGGGCGCAAAGCGAGAAAAGAAAACCGTTATGGAAATTGCAAAATTCTATACGGACGCTTTCTTTGCCGACTGCGGAAAGCTTAACATCAAGCTTCCGGATATAATTGAACCCGCAACCGGCTGTATCGATGAATTCATCAAGGTTATCGAAAACCTTATTGAAAAGGGATATGCGTACGAAGCAGGCGGAAACATATACTTTGACACGTCAAAACTCAAGCAGTATTACCTCTTTAACAATTTTGAAGAAGAAGACCTCCAGGACGGCGTTCGAGAGGGCGTTGAAAAGGACGGCAACAAGAGAAACAAGGCAGACTTCGTTCTGTGGTTTACCAAGTCAAAGTTTGACGATCAAGAGCTTAAGTGGGACAGCCCTTGGGGTATCGGTTATCCCGGATGGCATATCGAATGCTCATGCATCTCAATGAAGCACCTCGGAGAACACCTCGACATTCACTGCGGCGGTATAGACAATGCGTTCCCCCACCACACCAACGAAATTGCACAGAGTGAAGCATATGTGGGACACAAGTGGTGCAACTATTGGTTCCACGTTCTACACCTCAACACAAACGACGGTAAAATGAGCAAATCCAAAGGAGAATTTCTGACGGTTTCGCTGCTCGAAGAAAAGGGCTACAATCCTCTTGTTTACAGATTCTTCTGCTTACAGTCACATTACAGAAAGAGTCTTGTTTTCACATATGAAAACCTTGACAACGCCGCTATTGCATGGGAAAAGCTTCTTGCAAAAATTTCAAAGCTTGACAAAAACGGAGAAATCGATACTGCAAAATTTGAAGATTTAAAGCGTGATTTTATCGAGGCGATGGATAATGATCTCAACACAAGCCTTGGTGTGACAGCCCTTTACAACGTGCTCAAGGCAGATACAAACGATGCAACCAAGCTTGCGCTTATTGCCGACTTTGACAAGGTTTTATCTCTTGATCTCATAGAAGAAGCAGAAAAGCTTAACAAGGCTGATACACCCGCTGAAAGTGATGAATTTGCCGAGGAGATTGAAAAGCTTATTGCCGAAAGAGCCGCTGCAAAGAAAGAAAAGAATTTTGCTGTGGCAGACAGAATCCGTGACGAGCTTAAGGCAAGAGGCATAATCCTTGAGGATACAGCCGAAGGCACCAAATGGAAAAGAGCGTAAGGCACTATTCCATCCCCGTTTTCGTACCTCATGAAGGGTGTCCGAATACCTGTCTTTTCTGTAATCAAAGGAAAATATCGGGTAAGACCCAATTTTCCATTGATAGCGTAAGATCGGAGATAGATACCTGTCTTTCCACCATACCCAATGGAAGTGACGTGCAGATAGCCTTTTTCGGAGGAAGCTTTACGGCAATTGAAAGAGATTTGATGCTTGCGCTTCTCGATATCTCCGACAGCTACGTTGAAAAGGGGCTTGTCGGAAGTGTGAGGCTGTCCACCCGTCCGGATGCCGTGGGAGAGGAGATTCTTGAAATACTCTTACGCCACCACGTTCGCGACGTTGAGCTTGGTATACAGTCGCTTGACGACAGAGTGCTTCAAAAAAACGCAAGAGGGCATGATGCCGAAACCGCAGTCAAAGCGATGAAAAGAGTTGTGGACTTCGGGTTTACTCTCACAGGTCAGATGATGACGGGAATGTACTCGGCAACTTCGGAGAGTGAGATACTTACCGCGCACACCATCGTTTCTTGCGGTGCGAAAAGCTCAAGAATATATCCCACCGTTGTTTTTAAGGGGACGGGACTTGAACGTCTTGTTGAAAGCGGAGAGTTTGTACCGCTTACTCTTGAGGAAAGCCTAGAGCGTACCTATGAAGTCTATAAAGTTTTCAAGAATGCGGGACTTAAGATTCTTCGTATAGGACTTTGTTCCTCCGACGGAGTGAGGGGAGACGATGCGATAAGCGTTTATGATGAGGCGATGGGAGAGAGGATACTTTCCCGCGACCGCCGTGATACTCTTGACAAATACATCGATTCACTCGACTTTAATAAAGGAGAGCTTATTGAAATACCCGTTTTAAAAAGGGATATTTCGGTGAGTGTTGGCTTTAAGAGAGAAAACAAAATTTATCTTGAAAACAAATACGGAATAAAACTTAAATTCAAAGGGGTGCAGTAGCATCCCTTTTTGTGTCAAAGTATTATTATTTTGCGTCATTAATTTACTTTTTTTATGCTTTTGTTGACACGTATAATTTGAGGTGATATATTTTTTGTGTGTGACAAAGGATTGGAGGCGCTTATGCTTAATAAATGGGAAGAAAGAAAAATAAAGCGTGCAATAATTGCGCTTGAAAATTCGCCGTGCAATAATACGACACTTGCTAAATGGATATATACCGTGGCTTTTTCAGCATCCATCGGTATTGAAGGAACGCCGTCCGAGGTGCTTGACCTCATTTTTGACCCAAAAACCGAGACGGTTACAAATGAAACAGATTCCTCTCATACCGAGGAGGTAGTGGCGATATCGGTAAACGCTATCGATATGCTTGTTCCCTGCCTTTACAAAAGCGAAGAGATATCGGATAAAGCAAAAGCGCTTATAAAAGGGAGTCCGAGAGAGCTTAAAGTAAATGATTTTGCCGTAGGCGACCTTCTTTATACCGATGAGAAGGTTTATATCTTTGACGGAGAGGCACTTGTGGAGCTTTGCTGTGACGGTATTGTCAAAAAGGGCATCGAGGACTGCTTGAGGGAGACTAACGAAAGTGTGAGATGGGCGCTTCTTCGTCCCGCACAGATTATAAAGATATGTCCGTCAACCGAGTTTTCAAAAGAAGGCTTTACCGAAAAGCAAAGGGCAGTGGTGACAATTGCCGAGTCTTATCTGCTTCGCGGAATGAGATTTCAGTATGATGACACTCGCTTTATGCCGGGTGGAGAATTTCGTTGGAAGATACACGGAAAAGCTCCCGAGGAGTATACCCTTCAGGAATGGGGATATTCCAACTGTGCCGCTTTTGCCATTGACGTTTACAAAAATGCGCTTGACTTTAAGACTTCTGCAATTTCAGGGTCCGGGCTTATGAAGGAGGATGACATTTGTGTTTACCGTTATAAGCCGACCTTGAAGGAGACGGAGGAGGAGAGGTGCAGGATTAAAGCGGAATTTCTCTCTTTACTTGAGCCGGGGGATATAATTGCGTTTCTCAGGTTTACAGCCCCGGGGCAACCGCTTTCGGGACACGTAATGCTTTATATCGGGTGCGGTGATATTATCCATTCCAGCGGTGCAAGCTATAAATACGCGGATGCCTATGAGACCTACGAGCCGACGGTGAGATATCAAAGGGCAGAGGCTCTTTTTGATGCCGAGGTTTATCCGACGTCTTATTTCTTTGAAAAGCTTACGGAAATTGCTGTCATCAGACCGATTTTAAACAAGTCTCTTACCCTTTCGTCTCCTACTGTTATCAGAATGAAAAATATGCAAAATATTCTTGCCGAAAAGCTTTGCTCTCATAATAAGGGTATGAGTGTAACAAAGGGCGACTGCATTACGTATACTGTATCGATTTATAATGTTGGCGACGTTGATAAAACGCTGGAGATAAACTGCGCTGTTCCCGAAAATACTACTCTTGTCAGTAAGGATATTTCGGGGGCGCTCACACTTTCCGCAGGAGAGAAAAGGGAGCTTTCATACACCTTGAGGGTCGAAGGCGGTAAGACGGTTTCGGGTAAGGGAACAACCGTGGGCGGACTTGAGGTCTCCTGTCCCGACGTTACCGTGGGAAACACCCTTTCTGCGAAGGACATGGCTATTCTTAAAAAAACAGTAGACCTCTTTGAGTGGACGGCGGATGCTGTGGAAAACGTAAATGCAATTTATCTGTCGGCATTCGGGAAAAAGGTATTTTCGGAAAAAAGCCTTGAGAATATTTCCGTGTCCCTTTTGAGTATTGATGAGGAAGGGCGGTATATTGCAAAAGCCTCGGAGATTACAGTGAGAAATATGTGGGGCGGAAGAAAATTCTTTACCGAAACCTTTGCCACAGGCCGTGTTTCTCTTATGAAGAGGGAGTACCTTATGACGGGCGACCTTATCCTTCTTTCGGCGAAGGGCAAAGTAAGTCTTTACATATATTCAGGAGAGGATTTGGTGGACCTTGAGAACGGAACAAGGGTTAACAGCACGGATATCTTTCTTGAGGGTCTTATTGCGGTTGACGAATATTTTGTTCTTTTGAGACCATCGATGAAATGGTGATGGTAAATATTTTATTGATATTGTTTGCCATAACGCTTTTGTTATGTGTGCAGACGCATAAAAGGAGTTGTATACAGTGAGGCTTAACAAATGGGAAGAAAGAAAAATAAAGCGTGCAATAATTGCGCTTGAAAATTCGCCGTGCAATAATACGACACTTGCTAAATGGATATATACCGTGGCTTTTTCAGCATCCATCGGTATTGAAGGAACGCCGTCCGAGG
>JAZREJ010000019.1:0-29615 GCA_045660745.1 Eubacteriales bacterium | reverse complement strand
GACACCCATTTGGTTTTTTTTTTTTTTGTTGAGGGGGATTCGAGCCGGAGAGGGCTTTCAGCGTAAAGAAAACCATTGGGGGAATGGTTTTTAGCTGAAAGGTATGAGGAAAACGGAGTTTTCCGAGTAGTGCGGATTGCGAAGCAATACGCGTCGAATCCCCCGTGTATAAAAATTGTGCCAAAGAATAGAGAGGAAGATAATCGAGAGGGCTTTCAGCGTCAAGAAAACCATTCGGGGAATGGTTTTTAGCTGAAAGGTATGAGGAAAATGGAGTTTTCCGAGTAGTGCGGATTGCGAAGCAATACGCGTCGAATCCCCCGTGGCTCACCAAAACAAAAACCTCTGTAAAATAAGCAAAATACCTATTTTACAGGGGTTTTCTCTTGCTTTAAAGGTGCAAAAACATACAGAAAATACAATTATTTTCGAGGTATCCCAATTTTTCGCCTCTATCACTTTGTCCATATCCATTTGCTTCACTGCTTTCTGATGATTTTTTTCCACCTGCATCTGTGCTATGAGTATACTCGGAAACCTTGAAACTGTCAATAGTTTCGGTATTATTCCAATAGCTCATAATGGTATCGGCAAATCGCTTTGTGTATGAGGTCATACCTGCTAACACATCGGCAATAAATTCTTGCTTCACCAATTCCATATTGCCTTTGTACATCTCGGCATACTTTTTATAACGCTCTTGTTTTAAGATAGCGTTCTGCTCTGCTTTGGAAAGACTATTCCATATTTTGTCGTATGCCTTTTGGGTTTCCTCGGTGTACCAAGTGTTGTGAATATATTTAAGGTAGACTTTTGTGCTACAAGTACTTGCTTGCAATTCTCTGTTTAATAAAAAAGCATCCTGAGGGATGCTTTTTTTGCAACTTTAAATATTTCTGTACTTATTTTATTGTATTTAAAGATAATTTGTGATACAATTATTTAAAATGTGCGGTATATAAAGAGTTTGAAAGTTAGAGAGAGTCTCAAAGGAGCAAATATATGACAAAGGATGAGCGTACGGCTCTTGTGAAGAGGTATCTTGGCAAGACCGTTGACATAAAAATAGACCGTCCGATAGGATACGTTCACGCAAAGGAAGGCTACAGCCTGACATACCCGATAAATTACGGCTATATTCCCGAAATTCTTGGCGGTGATGGGGAAGAGCTTGACGTTTATCTCATGGGCGTGACCTCCCCGATGACAGAATACCGTTGTCGGATAATCGGTATCGTTCACCGCGAAAATGACGTTGAGGATAAGCTTATTGCCGCACCTGTCGACACTGTGTTTTATCAGAATGATATTGCAGAGGCGGTGCATTTTCAGGAACAGTATTACAGAACACGTATCGAATCGTTATACGAAAAGTCCGCAGGCGCTGTCGTTTATACGGTCACGAACAGAAGAATCAAGTATTTGCTTATAAAATCGCCAAACGGAGACGTCGGATTCCCCAAAGGACACGTTGAATTCGGTGAGACAGAGGAAGAGGCGGCTTTGAGAGAGATATTTGAAGAAACCTCTGTTGAGACAAGACTTTGCGACGGATTTAAAGAGCATGTAGAATACGTAATGCCGTCGGGGAAGACTAAGCGTGTCATATATTACGTCGCTGAATATGAGAACCAGATACCTACTCACAACGAAGGATTTGAAAACAACGAATATATGCTTCTTGAGTATAACGAGGCCCGGCAAACATTGTCTTTTGATAATATGAAAGAGATACTTGAGAGAGCGAACAGTTTTATAGGCGATCGGCTCATACCTGATACGAAGGTATAAAGGAGGTAACTGTATGATAGCGGATATGCACACACATTCCGAAAATTCACATGATTCGGTTTGCAAAATAGAGGATATGTATAATGCACAGATGGCGTGCGGAACGGATATTTTTGCCGTGACGGACCATTTTGACACCTATAGCTTTAACGATTATAATATTTTCACTCCCATCAGAAGGGCGTATGACAAGGTACAGGAGCTTAACGAGAAAAACAGTGGCAGAGGTCTTATTCTTGCAGGGGTTGAAATAAGTGAGAGTTTTTGGTTTCCCGCGGAATATGAGAAAATAAAGGCTCTTGCAGATTTTGATGTTATCATAGGCTCGGTGCATTGCGTGAAGCACGAGGACCTCACAAAACCCTATTCAACGATAGATTTTGGAAAGCTTGACGAGAGGACTGTTATCGAATATCTTAACTCATACTTTAACGATATCGGAACAATGCTTGAAGCTCTTGACTTTGACATTGCGGCACACCTTACTTGCCCCCTTCGTTATATCAACGGCAAATATAAGCGTAAGATTGATATTTCTTCGTTTGAAGAAAAGATAGAAGGGCTTCTTTGTAAGATAATATCGAGCGGGAAGGCTCTTGAAGTAAACACCTCCTATCTGTCAATTTTCGGGGACCTTATGCCTGACGAATGGATAATCAGACGATACCGCAGTCTCGGAGGGGAGCTTATAACACTCGGCTCGGATGCACACATTGCCGAAAACGCCTCATTGAACTTTGATAAGGCACTTGAGACTCTTAAAAATATAGGCTTTGAAAATGTTTATTACTATCAAAAAAGAACTCCCAAGGCACTCAAAATTTAAAACATGATATGCACTCCTAAACGGAAGTGCATATTTTCGTTGCCTTTTGCTTGCTTTTGTGGTAGAATTATAAACGTGAAAAGGGATGGTATATGGGATTTTATTGAATCGGTAAATTGAGCCGAGTAACATCAAAGGAGTAAAAATGCAACGCTATTTTGATATAAATGAAAACGGACACAGTATACGGTGTAAGCTTTATGCGGGAGATATAAAGGATATCCGCTTTGCGGTGGTGTTTTGTCACGGCTTTGGCGGACACAAGGATAATTCCGCTGCCGCACGCTTTGCCGAGTGGATGATAAACAAGAAAAAAGGAGCGTCTTTAATAACATTTGATCTGCCCTGTCACGGGGATGACGTTAAAAAGAAGCTCATACTTTCGGATTGCAGTGAATATATTTCGCTCGTTATAAAAAATGTAAAAGAAAAATTCTCGGTGACGGATATCTACTCTTATGCCACAAGCTTTGGCGGATATCTTACGCTTAAATATATTTCGGAGCACGCAAATCCGTTTAAGAAAATTGCGCTTCGCTGTCCCGCAGTCAAAATGTGTGACACACTCAAGGGTGTGATAGTAGGAAAGGATTCACTTGAAAAATTAGAAAAAGGCAAGGAAGCGCTTGTCGGCTTTGACCGAAAGGTTGCGGTTACAAGGAATTTCCTTGATGAGCTTTCGGAAAACGATATAACAAAGCGAGACTTTCTTGATTTTGCCGAGGATATCATAATAATTCACGGCACCGCAGATGAAGTTGTCCCTTATGATTCCTCCTTTGAATTTGCCGACACCAACCTTATTGAATTTGTTTCGGTACAGGGAGCGGATCACAGATTCCACGATCCCCAAAAGATGGATATTGCCATAAAAAGTATTTTTGATTTTTTTGCATTTTGATGTGAGGAGTAATTATCATGAACAAAGAACAGGCATTTGAAAAGCTATCATTGACCCCGTGCGAAGGAAAACCTACCCCTGAGCAGATAGGCGCAGTCAAGGCACTCGGTGCGCTTCGGGACAAGCGCTTTGATGATGTTTTTAATATAAGAGTTATAACGAGAAACGGAAAAATAACTACCGATGAATCCAGAGCCATCGCCGAGGCGGCAGACCTTTACGGCTCGGGTGAAGTGGCAATGACCACCCGCCTTACAGTTGAAATACAGGGCGTAAAATACAATAAGATTCCGGAGCTTATAATGTTTCTGAAGGAAAAAGGACTTGAGACAGGCGGAACGGGACCAAAGGTGAGGCCTGTTGTTTCCTGTAAAGGAACCACATGTGTTTTCGGACTTATCGACACTTATTCTTTGAGTCTTAAAATTCACGAGCGCTTTTATATGGGATATCACTCGGTAGTGCTGCCTCATAAGTTCAAGATTGCAGTCGGCGGATGCCCGAATAACTGCGTTAAGCCCGATATCAATGACCTTGGTATCATCGGACAGAGAATATTCACCCCTGATATTGATAAGTGCAGAGGATGTAAGACTTGTGCCGTAGAAAACGCTTGTCCCATGAAGGCGGCAAGACTTGAGGGCGGTAAGATAAAAGTTGATGATAAGATTTGCAATCGGTGCGGAAGATGTATCAAAAAATGCCCGTTTGGTGCTTTTGATAAAGCTTCTGAAGGCTATAAGGTTTATATAGGTGGTCGCTGGGGCAAAAAGAGTGCGAGAGGTCGCGTCCTCGGAAAAATATTTACATCGGAGAACGAGGTGCTTGAGGTTGTCGAAAAGGCTATATGTTTCTTCCGTGACAACGGAATTAAGGGAGAACGCTTTGCCGACACTGTGGAGAGATTAGGCTTTGAATACGTTGAGAAGAGTCTTATCGGTGAATAAGTACATAGTTTTATTTATACTCGTTTTGTCACTTTTGCTTGTCGGATGCAGCGAAAAAAAGACGGTGAATGATACCGAGGCTGTGAATTTTACCGACGCACTCGGGCGGGAGGTGTCTCTCCCTGAGAATCCGGAACGCGTTGCCGCACTGCTTGGAAGCTTTGCCGAAATATGGCTTCTTGCGGGCGGAGATGTTGTAGCAACGGCGGATGACGCGTGGGAGGATTTCGGGCTTGAGCTTGATGCAGTCAATATAGGTGGAGCACATTCTCCGAGTCTTGAGCTTCTTTTTTCTGCAGACCCCGACCTTGTTATTGCAAGTGCCGCCACGGCATCAAATGTTGAAATGTGCGACATTCTTGAAAGTGCGGGAATAAATGTCGTGTATTTTGAGGTGACGGACTTTTATTCCTATCTTGAAATGCTTGACATCTGTACCCAAATAACAGGCAGACCTGACCTGTATGAAAAAAACGGAGAGGCTTTAAAAAATACGGTAAGTGCATTAAAAAAAGAGTGTGAAAGCCTTGAAGACAGAGAAAAGACAGTGCTTCTTTTGCGTGCGTCGTCAGGCGGGGTTAAGGCAAAGGGGAGCCGAGGCACGGTGCTTGGAGAAATGCTTTCTGACCTTGGATGCGTGAATATTGCAGACTCGGATACAACGCTTATTGAAAATTTGAGCGTTGAGAGTATCATAAGACAGGAGCCGTACAGGATATTCGCGGTAACAATGGGAAGCAATAGTGAGAGGGCGGATGCCAATCTGCGAAAAATACTGGAGGACGATCCTGCTTGGTCGGGGCTTGAGGCTGTTTCCGAGGGCAGATTTCACATAATGGATAAACGGCTTTTTAATATGAAGCCGAATGCAAAATGGGCAAAGGCTTATGAAGAACTTGTCACAATACTTTTTGAAAAATAGAATAGGTTTTCTTTATATTTTCGGTACGTTGTTTTTGGTGCTCTCGTGTATTCTCGGATTAGCACTCGGAAGCACACACTTGTCTTTTTTTGATATTGCGGATGCATTAAAAAACGGATTTGACTCTTCGGCGGGCACTCGTATTTTCGGGTTCGTGAGATTGCCGAGAGTGCTCGGTGCCGTTATCTGCGGTGCTGCATTGTCGGTGTCGGGTGCTGTGATACAGGCGGTGCTCGGAAATAAGCTTGCTTCCCCAAGTGTCATTGGTGTAAACTCGGGAGCGGGGCTTGCCGTGACACTCTCTGTTTCTTTCGGGGTGTGGAGTGGGGTTGCCGTGGCGCTTTTTTCATTTGCGGGTGCTCTTGTAAGCGTTGCGCTTGTCAGCTTGTGCGCCTTGAAATGGGGAAGATCGAAAACCACTGTAATTCTTATCGGAGTGGCTCTCAACAGCTTCTTTTCGGCTGTTTCGGAGTCGGTCGTAACATTTATTCCCGAGGTCGGGCTTATCAGTCGCGACTTCAAGGTGGGAGACCTTTCATCCGTGAGATATCCCATACTTTTGCCGTCACTGATTATAATATTGGTGGGAATAGCCGTTGTTACATTGCTGTCTCGGCATCTTGATCTTTTTTCTCTCGGAGAGGACAGAGCGAGATCACTCGGCATGAACGTGTCCCTTGCAAGAGCACTGTTTTTAATTCTTTCGGCACTCCTTGCGGGATGTGCCGTGAGTGTTGCGGGACTCTTATCCTTCGTGGGGCTTATAGTCCCTCATGCACTCAGACGCTTTGCAGGTAACTCTGCGTGTAACCTTATACCGCTGTGCGCCTTGTTCGGAGGCGGATTTGTGGCACTTTCCGATACTTTTGCAAGAATATTATTTTCACCGTTTGAGATACCTGTGGGTATCATCATGGCATTCTTTGGCGCCCCCTTCTTTATTTTTATTCTTGTTAAAAGGAGGGATAGAGTATGATAGAGATTTTTGATGCCGTTTCAGGCTACGGCAAAAAGACCGTGCTTGAAAGATTTTCACTTACCGCAAAAAAAGGGGAGGTAGTCTCTCTTATCGGGCCGAACGGCTCGGGTAAGAGTACTCTCTTAAAAACCGTTGCGGGAGTTATTCCTCTGTCGGGCGGTGATATATTGATTGACGGTATAAGTGTTTCAAGACTTTCGGGAAGGGCACGAGCGCTTAAGGTGGCATACCTTCCTCAGGAGAGCACTGTTCCCGACATGAGTGTTTACGAAGCAGTACTACAGGGCAGATATCCACACGTCGGTGTGTTCGGCACATACGGTAAGAAAGAGCGTGCCGCGGCGGAGCACACAATGGAAGAAATGGGACTTTTAAATATATCCGATAAAAAAATGTCTGAGCTTTCGGGCGGTATGAGACGCAAGGTGAGTATTGCATCTGTGCTTGTTGGAGAGTCGGATTATATTTTACTTGACGAGCCATGTGCTTACCTTGATATCGGCGCACAGCTTGAGCTTATGAATTTTTTGAAGGATATAGCCAAAACGCTTAATAAGGGAATTTTGCTTGTAATGCACGATTTGGCGCTTGCTTTTAATTTTTCCGATAGGCTTGCCGTTATAAACGGTGGAAGACTTGTCGCACTCGACACGCCTTACGGGGTGTGCTCAAGCGGGTGCGTTGAATCTGTATTCGGTGTCAAAGTCATTTATAGTAACGGAGAATATTTTGTGTCGCATAAAGGCGACTAAGGTTTAAATCTCTAATTGGAGGTAAAAAATGGAAAGGATATCACTTAACGGAAAATGGTCTCTTTGCGGTAAGAGACAGATTAAGGAAAGCGAGATTTCTATCAGGACCGAGGCTACGGTGCCGGGAGTTGTACAGCTTGACCTTTCGGAAAACGGATTTTTGCCGAAGGACCTTTTTATGGGTGAAAACATAAAGGAGACCGAAAGATTTGAGGATTACGAATGGTGGTATGAGAAAAGCTTTGAGGCACCTGACAAAAGGCACAACGTATGGCTCGTTTTTGAGGCTGTTGACTGTATTGCGGAATATTACCTCAACGGAGAAAAGATAGGTGAGAGCTGTAACGCCTTTATTCCTCATGAGTTTTTGATAGATTCATATCTTAAAGACGGCGAAAATACTGTCATCGTACACCTGAAATCTGCCGTGCTTGAATCTTTTGAGCACGATTATACACTCAAGCTTTTGAGAACGGTAACAAATACCGAGTCGAAATTTTTAAGAAAGCCTCCCCATTCCTACGGCTGGGATATCATGCCCCGTGCCGTGACAGCGGGCCTTTGGAGAAGTGTTTCAATAGAGGTGAGAGACGATATATACTTCTCACAGCTTTTCTTCCGCAATGGCGACGATTGCTCTCGTCTTTATTACGTTCTTGACGCTGTTGACCGTGACCTTTCGGGCGTTGAGATTGAGCTTGAAGCCTCCTGCGGTGAAGACAGCACGGTTAAGAGAAGAGTACCCATCAAAAAACGCGCGGGCACCTTTGATTATTATGTGCCTAACAGAAAGCTGTGGTGGCCCTACGGCTACGGAGAAGCTAACGTCTATGACGGAGCAGTGCGCATTTACAAAAACGGCGAAGTTATACACGAGGAGAAGATAAGCTTTGGCATAAGAAGTGTTAAGGTGGAGCGAGAGGACAGGCTTTGCGGTAAAAAAGGACAGTTCCGTATTCTCGTAAACGGCGAGGAGATTCTTTGCAAGGGCTCAAACTGGGTGCCTCTTGACCCGTTTCACTCAAGAGACGTGGAGCGGTATCCCGAGGCGCTCGCACTTGTCAGCGATATCGGCTGTAATATACTCAGATGTTGGGGCGGAAACGTGTACGAGGACCATGCCTTCTTTGACTATTGCGACAGGCACGGAATCATGGTGTGGCAGGATTTTGCCATGGCATGTATATCATATCCCGAGGACGATGAATTCAAAAAGAATATAGAAGCCGAGGCTGTATCTGTCATCCGAAGATACAGAAACCATCCGTCCATTATTCTGTGGGCGGGCGATAATGAGTGTGACTCTTGCTCATTCGGATATAATCCCGATGACAATTCTATCACACGCGGAGTCTTCCCGAAAGCGATAGAGCTTAATGATTTCGGCAGACCCTATCTACCAAGCTCTCCCTATATCACAAGGGCTGAGCACGATGCAGGAGTGCGTTCTCAGGTTGACGGCTCTATCCTTGTCGAGGATCACCTTTGGGGACCGAGAGATTATTTCAAGAGTGATTTTTACAAGAACAATGCCGCATGCTTTGTTAGTGAAACGGGTTATCACGGATGCCCGAGTCTTGAATCTATAAAAAAATTTATTACCCCCGAAAGAGTGTGGCCCTATCGAAACAATCCCGAATGGATACTTCATTCAAGCGATCAGGACGGACGCGATCACAGGGTCATGCTTATGGAATATCAGGTGGAACAGCTTTTCGGAGAGCTTCCGAGCACTCCCGAGGACTATATTTTAGCATCTCAGATTTCTCAGGCTGAGGCGAAAAAATACTTTATTGAGAGAATACGTACAGGACGTCCCGAAAAGACGGGTATAATCTGGTGGAATCTCCTTGACGGATGGCCTCAGATGTCGGATGCTGTTGTTGATTATTACTTTGAGAAAAAGCTTGCTTACGGCTACATAAAACGCTCACAAGCACCGTTTATTGTTGCAGCGGGTGAGATATCAAGCTGGATGCTTCCGATATATGCGTGCAACGATACTCTGAAGGATAAGAATGTCCGTCTTACAGTGAAGGACATCACAAACGATAAGGTCCTATATGAGGGAAGCTTTACGGCGGGTGCTAATAAGGCAACCAAGATCACAAGCTTCCAGACCTATTATTCCGAAAAGAAATTCCTTATTTTTGAGTGGGAGGCAGATGGGGAAAAGGGCTGGAATCACTATTTCTGCGGATATCCTCCTATGGATCTTGCTTATTATAAAAAGATTATGGAAGAATACAATTTCGGTGAAAAATGATGTATATACTCGGTTTTGATATAGGCGGTACAAAGTGTGCCGTTTTGACTGCCCGTGTTGAGGGTGACAAGGTGGAGCTTTTAAAGAAGGAAAAGCTCCCGACCGATACCTCAATTGCTTCCGAGAAAATGATAGATAAACTCATGACTCTTGCCGATGGGATTCTTGAAGGGGTACCCGACAGCATAGGGATTTCCTGCGGAGGACCGCTTGATTCCGGTAAGGGAGTCATTCTCTCCCCTCCGAATCTTCCCGGATGGGATGAAGTGCCTATCGTCGAAATTATAAAAAAACGCTTTAACGCCCCCACACATTTGCAAAACGATGCCAATGCCTGTGCGGTTGCCGAATGGAAATTCGGAGCAGGTAAGGGGTGCCGTAATATGGTGTTTATGACCTTCGGTACGGGACTTGGTGCAGGTCTTATTCTGGACGGTAAGCTTTACGAAGGAACTAACGGAAATGCGGGAGAGGTAGGACACGTGCGACTTGCCGACGACGGACCCGTAGGCTTTGGTAAGGCGGGCTCCTTTGAGGGCTTTTGCAGTGGTGGAGGTATTTCCAAGCTCGGACTCCGACTTGCTCTCCTCAAGGGTGAGTGTGCCTATTTTAAGAACGGTATGAAGGAAGAAGAGGTCACCGCAAAGAGTATTGCGGATGCGGCAAGAGAGGGAGACCCAACCGCACTTGAGGTATTTCGTATATCGGGCAGACGGCTTGGCGAGGGACTTTCGATTCTCATCGACCTTCTTAACCCTGAAAGAATAGTCATAGGAAGCGTGTTTGCAAGATGCCATGACCTTTTGTGGGATGAGGCAAAAGCGGTAATCGAAAGAGAAGCTCTTTCGGGAAGTGCGTCCTGTTGCCGTGTTGTTCCCGCAAGTCTTGGTGAAGAGATAGGAGATTTTGGTGCTGTTGCGACGGCGCTTCTGTGAGGTTTATTATGATTTGTGAGCTTATAAAAAGATATCCTGCGCTTGAGATGAGTCGAAAGGATATAGAAAATGCAATTGAAAAAATTATAAAATGCTACGAAAAAGGCGGAAAGCTTCTTCTTTGCGGAAACGGAGGAAGTGCTGCCGATTGCGACCATATCGTAGGGGAATTGATGAAGGGCTTTTTGAAAAAGCGCCCTCTGTCCGATTCTCAAAAAAACGATATGAAAAAGAGATTTGAAGGTATTCAAGATTGTGTGCTTGACAGTCTGCAATCGGGTCTTCCCGCAATTTCGCTTCCGTCGCTTTCGGTGCTTAATTCCGCCTTCTGTAATGATGTTGACCCGAATTTGATATATGCGCAGTCCTTCATGGCTCTTGCTAAAGAGGGGGACGTTCTTATTGCGATAAGTACGTCGGGCAATGCTGAAAACGTTTGCCGTGCGGCAGAGGTTGCAAAAGCGCTTGGTAACAGTGTTATCTCTCTTACGGGAAGGAGCGGAGGAAAGCTTCGCTCACTCTCCGATATTTGCATTGCAGTCCCCGAGGATGAGACCTTTAAGGTGCAGGAACTGCACCTGCCTGTGTATCACACTCTGTGTGCTATGGTTGAGTCATACTTTTTTATTACATAGGAAATTGCATCGCAATTTGTGTGTAACACAAAAGTTTTCCTTGAAAATTGTGAGTACAGGCAACTTTATAATTAGTTGCAGGAGACGACTTTTACGAAATAATTTCGTTGATTAATCTATTGACAAGACAAATCGTAAGTGGTATACTCTAAAAAAATGCTAGGAGAAAAAATATGACACAGTTTTTTACACCTAACTGTCCCGAATGTATGGGCAAGACGGATAGCGAATCTATACAGAATGCCGTTAATATGGCGAAAAAGACAGGCTATAATAAGGTCGTAATTCCCCGAATCAATGAGAGAACAGGGGATGCAAGATGGGATATCGACGTTGCAATCCTTCTGCCCAGCAATATGCAGATTATTCTTGATAATTGCTATATGAGACTTGTTGACGGCGTGTTTGATAACATTTTCCGTAACGAGAATTTCTATAACACCGAGCTTCGTGTTAAGCCCGAGGGCGAACAGCAGAATATCCACATAAACGGTATAGGAAACGCCGTTATGGATGGTGGACTTCACAACGGAATTACCGAAGAGGGCAAGAAGCCGGGCGATCCTCCCATGTGGGTCAATAACTTTATTCTCCTTCACAATATTGATAATTTCTCCATTACGGGTATCAAGATGATAAACCAGAGATGGTGGGCGATACATCTTATCTTCTGCTCGGGCGGTCTTGTGTCCGACTTGAAGTTTGACGCGAAGAACGACGCTCCCAATCAGGACGGCGTAAACCTTCGTAACGGATGCCATAGCATCACGGTTGAGAACATTTACGGCTGGTGTGGAGACGACGTTGTAGCGCTTTCAGGATTTATGGGATATGTCAGAGCTCAAGGCTTTGAGGTTGAAGGTAAGTCCAATGACATTCACCACGTTTATATCCGTAACCTTATGGCTTGCTCAAGACAGTTTGCGACGGTAGGTCTGCGTAACATGGACGGCATCAAGCTTCACGATATCACGGTTGATGGCATCACCGATATTTCCGACGGTATTACAGCGAAGCCCATGACCGCAATAAGACTTGGACAGAAGGCATTCTGCAGAATCCGTCCCTCCGAGATTGGCGAGACCTCAAGAATTTACGTTAACAACGTTCACGTTAATCATGGCGTTGCGGCTATGATAAACCTCACTGTTTCCGACTCCCATTTCTCAAATATATTTATGGGCCCCGAGGCAGGAAGTGCTATCACTACCAGCACCAAGATGGACGAATTTCTCCCGGGCGCAACCATGCGTAACGTTACGTTCGACGGAATCTACTGCGATGCCAATAATAGCTGTGAAGAACCGCTTTTCGACTTCCTTGCAGGTAAGAATCACACGGCGGGCGAGAGCATGCACACTAAATTCTACGTTGACGCACCCGAGTATTTTGAGAACGTAAAGATTAAAAATATCAACACCGCAAGAAAAGAGAATATCATCTACACCGAGTTTACCGAAGGACTCACGATCGAAAATTAACAAAAAAACAGTTGGGGCAACCCAACTGTTTTTTAGCATATTTGATAAAAATATCATTTATTACATTTACAAAGAAGGAAAACATGGTATACTTTCAGGGAGGGGTGACATATATGACGATAATTATAAAGAACGGAAGAGTTTGGGACGGAGAAAAATTCTTTCTTGCAGACGTTTTGTCGGAAAACGGTATTATAACAAAAATAGAGGAGAATATAAGCGTGGCATCCGACTACGTTTATGACGCCGAGGGAAAGACCGTTTCCTGCGGATTTGTAGATATACACACTCATATGAGGGGAATATCCCCCGACATTTACGGAATACAAGCCGAGATGAGTGCCTTCCCGTTCGGAGTTACCGCCGCGGCCGATTCGGGCGCGATAAGCGGGGATGAAGGCCTTCTTGACCTTTTCGCACTTAAAAGCTATGTGTTCCCAATCGGTGAGATAATAAATAACCGACTCAATCGCAAAAAGCTTGACGAGGCGCTTTTGCGCTACGGAAGGCGTGCTGTCGGTGTGAAAATTGCTTTTGATTCCGCGAGTCCCGAAATCACAAGCATTTCAGCACTTGAAGACGTTTGTGAATACGCAAGAGAAAGAAGCCTTCCCGTAACCGTTCACACGACGGGCTCCCCCGCGAGCATGGCGGATATCGTAAAGACTCTGTCGAAGGGGGATATACTTACACACGCATATCACGGCGGAAAAAATAACAGCGCCGAGGATTCTTTTGAGTGCCTTTTCTTTGCCCGCGAGAAGGGGATAGTTGTCGACTCGGGCTTTGCGGGAGGCGTGCATACCGACTTTGAAATTTTAAAGAAGGCGATAAGCCTTGGTGCTCTTCCCGATACACTCAGCACCGACATTACCTGCGCAAGCGCTTATAAGCGAGGCGGACGTTACGGAATGACCATGTGCATGAGCCTTGCCAAAGCGTCGGGGATGGAGGAAGAGGATATCCTGCGTGCCGTGACGTCCACTCCCGCAAGGGTGCTTGGAATAAACGGGGGCAGTCTGAAGGTTGGATGTGTTGCGGACGTTACAGTGCTTTCTTACTGTGGCGAGGGATTTTCTCTCGTTGATAAAGCGGGAAACGTCGCAGAGTCGGATATGGGATACAGATGTTATCTGACTCTGTCGGATGGGCAGGTTGTTTACAGATGTTAAAAAATCGGCTACGGTTTTCCGTAGCCGATTGCTTTTTTAAAGAAGATGCTTTACCTTGTCGGGGAAATCTCTGTAGTCGTCGATTTCGATATATCCGAAGTCGGAAAGGTATACCGACTCATCGTTTCCGCCGGGACCGTAGTCATCACCGACGTATACAAGCTCGTCGGGGCGGATTCCGCGCTCGTCGCACCACTTCTTGAGAGCATATGCCTTGTTGAAGGGAGCGGGAGCCATATCGAATGAGGAAGAACCTCCGATAAACACGTTGTATTCGGGGAAGGTTGCAACTACCTCGTCATAAATTTTGCGTCTTTTTTTGCGGTCGGGGTCAAACGCAAGCTTGTCCTCCTGAAGCGCCTTTGTGCCGAGGATGGGGAAGGTTACACAGCCCGATGAGTGATACTCAACGTTTTCTCCGCGGAATTCGGTAAAACCGTACTTTTCACGAAGGGCGGTAACTCTCTTTTCGATGCTCTCTTTGTCGCACTCACGCACTTCGTCAAAAATTATGTCTATATCCTTTGTTTCAGGGTTGTACTCAGCGTACTGCATTCCGTAGTTACCTACGATGTCGATGGGGAAGCCCTCCATCTGTGTGAAGATTCTGCGGCACATTCCGGCACCCGCCATAATAAGCTTGTACTTTTCGGAAAGGCG
The DNA here is from genome assembly GCA_045660745.1 of Eubacteriales bacterium. Lineage (GTDB taxonomy): Bacteria > Bacillota > Clostridia > Oscillospirales > SIG627 > RGIG6353. Next base: position 15,348 of record JAZREJ010000019.1, on the reverse strand, counting down.
TGTAAGTGTTTCGCGGCACTCTGGAGTCATGGGGGTTTTGTGCTGGGTAAGGGTACCGTCAAGGTCCATTGCAATAACTTTTATCATAATACTTCCTCCAATCCAAACATATCATACCACATCCAAAGAACCGTGTAACGATCCTTCAAGTCCTTGGCATAGCGGATTGCATCACAAATTTTTTCTCTTGAATATGTCTTGAAGAAATCATCAAGGTCAAGCCCGATTCTGTCGAGTATAGCATTTATCTCGTCTGCGGAGGGAACTTTTGCAAGAACCTCTTTGATTTCCTTTTCACACTTGATGTATGTGGGTATCCTGTCTGTCTTGTAGGTGCCGAGCTTTTCCTGAAGTGCGATGCATCCGTCTGCAACGCTCTTGTAAACTCTCTTTATTTCAGCGTCCTTGTCAGCCTGAACAAAAAGCTTGTCGGAAAAGGGACGTGTTGCAAGCTTCTCTCTGATAAGAGAGGTAGCCCACGTGGAGAATACAACGTCGATTCCGTGGGGAAGATATTCTGTTCCGTCAACGATACCCGTTATCTCAAAGTAGTGAGACAGATGATGCTCGCTACCGGATGCGGGACGGGAATTACCCGCAAAGCTCATTGCAATTCCCACGATGATAAGCGCCTCCATGAGCACCTTTATGCTTTCTTCGTCGCGTGAAAGAAGCTTTTCCGCAAGAGGGAGAACCTTTTCCACCATATCCATCGTAAGCTTGTATATTTCGGGACAGAAGTATTCGCCGTTGACTATTCTTCCAAGCTCCCAGTCGCAGAGTGCCGAGTACTTACCGATAATATCGCCGTAGCCCGCCTTTATCATTTCAAGAGGAGCGGTAGCAATAAATTCGGTATCAGCAATTATAGCATCGGGTACTTTAGCCGAGTATGTAACCTTCATGCCGTCTGTAATCATTGCCGCACCGCTTGACGCGTAGCCGTCCATTGAAGGAGCGGTTGCAACAACGTAGTAGGGAATTCCCGACTTCCAGGATACGTATTTGCAAAGGTCCTGCATAACTCCCGAGCCGATTGCGATGATAAGGTCGATACCTTCAAGCGAGGAGGTAACTTCCTCTATTGCATCTTCGTTGGGGATCACAACGGTCTTGCCCGAGAACATGACCGCCTTCTTAACAGGGGCGTATTTTTCAACGCTTTTTCCGGCAACGGCGTATGTATTTTCGTCACAAACTATAAGTGCGCTTGAAAATCCGTGACAAATCTCTTCAAGACGCGCTACAGCACCTTTTTCAACGTATACACTTCCAATATCACAGGTGTGATGTTTTCCGCAAGAGCAGTCAACACCCTTTAAAAGCTTATTGATATCCATAATATTACCTCTTTACAAATGTTTCTGTTTGTATTATAATAAATCCGTCAAGAATAATCAATAGTTTTTTATGATTTGAGCAAATTTGTGCAGAATTTTAAAAATAATTGATAATTCAATCAAAATGTGTCACGGGAGAGAGCTATGCAAAAGAGTGAAAGACAGAGTGAAATATACGCTTTTTTGGCTGAAAAAGGATATGCCTCAGTCGAGGAAATAAGTCAGGCTGTATACACAAGTTCGTCAAGTGTAAGACGCGATCTTGATGATATGGAAAAAAGGCATCTTGTGAAAAGAGGCTGGGGAGGTGCGGAGATAATCCGCTCAAGGACCAACGTAAGCTCGTTTTCTACCCGTGCCCATAAGCGATCGGTTGAAAAGGAGATAATTGCGGAAAAAGCGGTAAAGCTTATTCATGACGGAGACATTGTTTTTCTCGACCAGTCATCAACCGCCTTTTTTCTTGCACAGAGACTTGCGGAATTTAAAAATCTCACGGTCGTCACCAATAACCTTGAAATACTTATCCTTCTTTCGGAAACGGATATAGTGCTGCATTCCAGCGGAGGAACCGTCAGCCGCAAAAATCCTAACTGTCTTATAGGTTATCCCGCGCAAAAAACGTTTGAAGGTATATTTGCGGACATTGCGTTTTTCTCAACTCATTCACTGTCTGATGAAGGAGTCTTAAGCGATTGCACAGAGGAAGAAATACACGTGAGAAATTCTATGCTTAAAAACAGTGTCAAAAAGGTCTTTTTATGCGATTCCTCAAAGTTTGGAACACGCTCCTCCTTTATACAGTGTACTATTTCGGATGTTGACGAAATAATATCAGATACAGAGCTCCCGGAGAGCTTAAAAAAGCATTAAAGAGGCTTTCCTCTTTAATGCTTTTTTTGATACTCTCTTGGTGTCATTTTTATGAAATCTTTAAAAACACGGTTGAAATTGCGTATACTTGCAAATCCGCAAACTCCGCAGATCTCGGTTATACTTTTCTCTTGTGCAAGTAAATATTCGCAAGCGGAATAGACCTTGAATTGATTTATGAATTTTTTAAAATCTTCGCCAAAACATTTGTGAAAAAGTGCGGAGAAGTAATGGTATTCATATCCCATTGAGGCGGCAAGGGATGACATCGAAATATTCTGAGACAGATTTTCCGAAACGTAGTCTATAACCTCTTTCATAAATCCGCTATTTTTAAAGCTGTTAAGAATTTGCGAATTTGATATACACTCACTGCAAACAATATTAAGATACGCGGTGAGAAGATAAACGTCGGGAACATTTTCTGTAAAAAGCTTTTCTCTGAGTAGTTTCTCAGACTCTTGAGAGAGACGGAAAGAGGAAAACTGAACGTCTTGGTATTTAGCCGAGAAAACAGAAATGTATTCGTCGGAAAATACCCCGACCCATGCAAGCGCGTTTTGAGGAACGTAAAAAGAGTGAATGGCATAAGGAGCTATCAGAAAAGCTTCACCCTTGCAAAGCCTGAACATTTCTCCGTTTATAAAAAGCTCAATTTCGCCGGATATCATAAATATCAGCTCGAAATTTCCGTGATAGTGAGAATGCCAAAAAACGTCTGTATATAGGCGTGAATTGTATTGGAAATCCTTGCGGCTGTTGTCTGTTTGATGCTGTATCATAGCACTTTCCTCAAATATAAAATCTTAACTTCTGTCTATAATTATATAACATATTTCTTGTAAAGTCAATAAAATGTTTTTATACTGAAGCGGAGGTGAGATTATTGTACGGAACAGTTTTTTCCATAGAAGAGTTTTCGGTATGGGATGGCCCCGGTATTCGCACGACTGCGTTTTTGAAGGGATGTCCTCTCCGCTGTACCTGGTGTCATAACCCCGAAGGACAGGAAAAGGGAGAACAGATAGTCCGAAGCCCCAACGGATGTATTGGATGCGGAAGGTGTATTGAAAAGGCGGAAAAGCAACAAGCTTCGATCTGTTATACAATTGAAAGCATAAAGGCTTGTCCGCGAAACCTATTGAGGATTTGCGGGAAGAAATATACCCCGGAGAGCCTTGCGGAAAAGCTTTTGAAGAATGAAATTATCCTCAAAAAAAGCGGTGGAGTTACCTATTCGGGAGGCGAGCCTTTCTTTCAAAGTGAGTTTTTGCTTCAAACGGCAGAGCTCCTTAAAGGAAGACTTCATCAGGCGGTGCAAACCTGCGGATATACGGCTGTCGAGAATTTCAAAAAAGCCCTTTCGGTTATGGATTATTTCCTGTTCGATCTAAAGCTTGCGGATAATGTTATGCATAGAAAATATACAGGTGTTGACAACACTCTAATCATTGAAAATTTTAAGCTTCTCGCACGCTCCGACATACCTTACGTTGTTCGTATCCCGCTTATCCCGGGCGTCACAGATACAGAGGACAATCTTTTGAAAATAGCCTCTCTTATTGCCGAAAACGGATGCTCTTACGCAGAGCTTTTACCCTACAATAAGATGGCGGGTGCTAAATATAAGCTTGTAGGTCGGGAATATGCTCCTTTGTTTGATGAAGAAAAAGAGGTGCTTTTTGGGGAGAATATATTCAAAAGCTGTGGCATAAAAACTAAAATTCTATGAGGTGATATTATGACGGAAAACGTAAAAAAATACCTTGAACAGTTATTGCAAAAGGAATACAGAAAGACCAGGGTCGAGCTTAAAGAAGGAGAAAAGGATTTTCCGAGACTTCTTCCTATAGACGTATTTGGCTTCAACGTGTCGGCAAATAAGCTTTTTGTAGGCCCGTGTATTGAAAACGTCTCGCCCAATTATGCAAGGATCATGAGCGGTGGCTTTGAAGAGGTAAAAAAACAAATAGAAGAGAGCATAAAAAGTCACACTGATGAAGAGAAGCGTGAATTCGGAAGAGCGATGCTCCGTGAGATCGATCTGGCACTTGAGCTTTGTGACACCTTCAGAGAAAGTGTAAAGGGCAAAAACGAAAGACTTTACAAGTCTCTTGAGAAAATTCCGAGAAAGGGTGCCAAAACGTTTTTTGAAGCGTGTCTTTTTGTGAAGATATGTCTATACCTTTTAAGACGCCACGGAGTTAATCATCTGGGACTTGGAAGATTTGACAAATATATGTATCCTTATTACCTCGGGGATGTTTCAAACGGCGTTTCAAAGGATGAAATATTTGAGACACTTGAGCTTTTCTTTGTTTCTCTGAATTATGACAGCGACATTTATATAGGTGTTCAACAAGGAGACAACGGACAGAGCCTTATGCTCGGAGGCTTTGACCGCGAAGGAAATTCAACCTATAACGAGCTTTCCGAGCTTTGTATGAAGGCTTCTCTCGAGCTTTCCTTAATTGACCCGAAAATTAATTTAAGAGTCGGAAAGAATACCCCCGTCGAGCAGTATATTCTCGGCACAGAGCTTACGAAAAAAGGGCTCGGATTTCCGCAATACTGTAATGACGACATTGTAATTCCGGGACTTGTAAAGCTTGGATATGACCTTGAAGACGCGCTTGATTATACTGTTGCGGCGTGTTGGGAATTTATAATCCCGAATTGCGGTACCGATACACCTAACAGAAATCTGTTCAATTTCCCGCTTATTATAAATGAAGCAATCCACAAGTATCTTGAAAAGTGCGAATGCTTTGATGAGTTTATGGCGGCAACAAACGAATTGATTGCGGAAAAGTGCCGTGAAATTAGAGATCTTGAGAATGAAAGGAAGGTAAAACGAAGCTCTGCCTTTGACTCGATTTTTATTGACGGCTCTATAGAAAAGCTGATGCCCGCATATATTGCTTCCAAATATCATAATTTCGGATGCCACGGAGTCGGAATCGCAACTGCCGCAGATTCACTTGCTGTCATAAAAAAGCTTGTGTATGATGAAAAGACCCTTTCTCCAACAACTCTTGTTGAAGCACTTGACAAAAACTTTGAGGGCTTTGAAGAACTTAAAAATACCATTGCTGCTTGTCCCAAAATGGGTAATAATGATGATTTTGTTGATTCGATAGCCTCCCACCTGATGAGCACTTTTTCGGAAAATATGAACGGACACAAAACTCCCTTCGGAGGAATCTGGCGAGCGGGTACGGGTACTGCAATGGAATATATTCTCTCTTCTGTCAGATGTCCCGCAACCCCCGATGGAAGAAGGGCGGGAGAGCCTTTTTCAGCTAATTTTTCTCCATCTCTTTTGGTAAAGCCGAGCGGACTTTTGTCGGTGATTCAGTCTTTTACAAAGCACGATATGACAAACATCATAAACGGCGGACCTCTGACTCTTGAGATCCATCCGAATCTTCTTCGAAATGACGTTGGTGTTGAAAAGACTGCAATGCTTGTAAAGACCTTTGTCGACCTTGGGGGACATCAGCTGCAGCTCAATTCCGCAAACCGTGAAATACTTCTTGATGCACAGAAAAATCCCGAAAAATACCCCAATCTCATAGTTCGGGTCTGGGGCTGGAGCGGATATTTCAACGAGCTTGATCCGAGCTATCAAAATCACATTATTTCAAGACAGGAATATACCTGTTAACGCTTGACAAAGACCTCTTTTCTGTTTATAATCAAGACAGAAAAGAGGTGCTTTTTATGCTGAAACTTATTCCACAGGTTAAATATATCGAAGAAAAGGAAGTTTTTCTTAAGGTTAAGGCAATTTCGGGCTTTAACAAGGGGCTTGACAGAAGACTTGAAAGAGTAATTGAAACCCTTCCGCAGGATACAAGCGGTGTCTTTTTGACAGTTGAAATAAAGGACGGAGAGGGCGAGGAGTACACTCTTAACGTCTCGGACGAGGAGATAAGGATTGTGGCAGAGTGCGACAGAGCCGCATTCTATGCTCTCCAAACTCTTCGCCAGATATTTGCACACACTAATATTCCTCATCTGTATATCCGTGATTTCCCTGATCTTAAATTCCGAGGATATTATCACGATGTCACAAGGGGTAAGATTCCCAAGGTGGAAACCTTAAAGAAGCTTATCGACATACTTGCCTTCACCAAGCACAATGTTTTTCAAATTTACGTTGAGCACGTGTTTGACTTCCCGCAGTATGATGGAATCAAGGAAAAGACAGGCTATTATACCGCAGATGAGATAATAGCAATCAGAGATTATTGTGAAGAAAACTTTATTGATTTTCAGCCCTCGCTTTCCTGCTTCGGACATTTGTTTGAATTGCTTCAGCTTGACCGCTACAAGCATCTCAGATGCCACAAAGAGGATATAGACCGCAGATTTGCATGGAATTTCAGGGGACAACACCATACCATCGACCCAAGAAAGCCTGAAAGCTTTGAAGTTATAAAATCTCTCTTTGACGAATATCTTCCTCTTTTCAAGAGCGAATGGGTGAATATTTGTTGCGACGAGACCTTTGACCTCAAGCAACTTGAAAAGGAAGGCTACAATTACGTTGACCTTTACGTTGACTTTGTTACAAAGATTACTGACTATGTAAATAGCTTAGGAAAACGTGTTATGATGTGGGGGGACATTGCCCGTGAGCACCCCGAGGCGCTTGACCGTCTTCCCAAAGATGTAATGTTTATAAAATGGAATTACAATCAGGGAGCTGAAAAATATCTCTTTGAAAGATTTAACGGCAGACTCCACATAGTCGGTCCGAGCGTCTGCTCACAGCACAGAATGTGCGAGGCAATTCACTATTCTGTGCCTATCATCAAGAGGCTTGTGGGCTACGGCATGACGTATGGATGTCAGGGTATGCTCAATACCAACTGGGGGGACTGGGGCAATATTGCAAGTATTGATATGTCCCTTTACGGAGTTATTTTCGGAGGCTCCGTTGCGTGGGATACCATGACGGAGGATACCGACCTTTTCCGTGCCGCCGCAAACCTTCATATATATAAGCATGCGACTGCCGTTGATATTCTCCGTCGCATCAACGAAATGCACCGTCCGATTTTTTGGAGCGACCTTGTTAAAGCGTATTTCCACAAGCGTTATTCTACCGACTACACCACCGTTGTCAACGAGCATGACATTTATAATGCGCAGCGTGAGTATAAGATACTTATGTCGGAGATTCCTCCGAATAATGATGATTTGTCGGTTGAGATGAGGCTGTGTACCGAGGGGATTATGGTAATGTATGAGTATCTCGGCATCATCGCGGGATATCCGATAAAGCGCATCACCGACACTCGTGCATGGCTTGAACTGTTCAGCGCAAAATGGCGTGAGAAGAACAAGAAGGATGAGCTTTGCCTCATCGAAGAAGTGTTTGAGTGGCTTATTGACAATATAGGCTAACGGTAAAATGTAATCTTCAAACATAATTTGACAAAAAACAAGAGCCTTTTACGGTAAAATAACACCGTAAAAGGCTTTTTTTAATGTGTTTTTACTATGTCGCATCCGTTTCGACAATACTTTTAAATCTTTCGTGGAATATAATCGAAATCTTGCGCTGTTTACTGTTAAAATATACAAATTTGGTAAAAACTGGAAAAAGTTCAGAAAACCTCTTGATAAAATTGGTAAAATATGGTAATATTTACTCACCGCCAAAAAAAGAAAGAAGAAAACAGGAGGAAAGAAAAATGAACAGAAGGATAAAAGTGTTCATCGTTGATTCAAACAACGATTATAGGTACGTTTGTGCGGATAATTTAAGAAAGCTCGGAATTGACGTTGTAGGTGAAAGCGGTGATGGTTCGGAAGCACTTGGTGCCATAAAACGTTTCCGTCCCGATGTCGTAATAACGGATTTATGGTTTCCGGGGCTTGATGCCGGCAGTCTTATAAAGGAGGCGAGAAAATTTGACTCAAGTTACAGTCCCGCGTTTCTTATCGTCACAGGAATAAACAATCGCCGCCTTATTGAAGAGATGCTTGCACTCGGAGCTGACGGGTGCGTTATAAAGCCTTTTGAATATGAAAGTCTTGTATTCAGAATAAACCGTCTTGTTGAGAAAAACGAGATAGAACGAATCTACACAAGTGATGAGGATGACTTTGATCTTGAGACACAGGTGACCCAGATAATACATAAGGTAGGGATTCCCGCGCATATTAAAGGATATCAGTATTTGAGATTTGCAATAATGATGGTCGTCAGGAATAACAGGGTTATAAACGAAGTGACCAAAACTTTGTATCCGACAGTCGCTTCAGAGTTTAATACAACTCCTTCACGCGTTGAACGTGCTATACGTCATGCGATAGAGGTTGCGTGGGATAGAGGAGATGTTGATATGCTTAACTCGTTTTTTGGCTATACGGTTCAAAATACAAAAGGGAAGCCTACAAATTCGGAATTTATTGCAATGATTGCCGACAATCTTCGTCTGAAGATAAAAAGTCGTGTAGTATGAGCTTTTTCAAACGACTGTTAGGTTACTTTTAGCCTACAGTCGTTTTTTGTTGGTTGTGAGAAAAATAATATACTAATAAAACAGCGGTGCTTTGAGGGGATCTCCCTTGTGGCATCGTATTTTTTTAGCACTTTTCTGTAGCGAGAGCAAAAAATGTTGACTGTTCACAATATATTAACAAGAAAAAATGAAAAATATTGAAAATAAGTATTGACAAAATATGCTTTCTGGGGTATATTAATACCGTAAGTTAGCACTTGAACACCAAGAGTGCTAAAAGCTTAAAGAGAGGAGAAGGCGCATGGATCTAAACGACAGAAAAAAGAAGATACTGAAATCTATCGTTGATACCTATATTTCATCGGGTGAGCCTGTCGGCTCGAAATATCTGTCGGATTCTATAGGTCTCAACGTCTCATCGGCAACCATCCGAAATGAGATGAGCGAGCTTGAGCGTCTCGGACTTCTCGAACAACCGCACACCTCAGCGGGCAGGATACCGTCCAGCCGAGGCTACAGAGTTTACGTTGAAAACCTGATGAATGATTATTACCTCTCCCTTGAGGAGATATCGGTTCTCAACGAGATAATGAACTCTAAAATAAAGAGGCTTAATACAGTCATTGAGGATATAACGAGAGTATTGTCTGAGACTACCGACTATACGGCATTTGCCTACACTACCAAAAGTGCTGCGGGCACTGTAAAGCGGTTTGAAGGCGTTTTGCTTGATAAGAATTCCTTCTTGCTCGTTATGGTAACCTCATCCGACAATGTAAAAACTCAGCAGGTCAAGAGTGAGTACACGATAAATCAGGATGTTTTGAATTTGCTTTTGAAGGTGCTTAATGAAAATCTTGCGGGAGTCACGGCGGACGCTATAAGCATGGAGATATTCTATAAGATGCAGGATATTCTCGGGGTTTATGCCGACGTGCTTACGGGAATAATCAAGACTGTAATTTCCGTAATACGAGAGGAAGAAGAAAGCAAGGTTTATCTTGACGGTATGTCCAATCTTTTGAAGTATCCCGACTTTTCGGATATTGAGAAGACGCGAACAGTTCTCTCGCTTCTTGAAGAAAAGCAAGCGCTTCTTTCTCTTATAAACGAGAACTCGGGCGACCGTGACGGACTGAACGTACTGATAGGAGACGGAACGCTCCGTCAGGGACTGGATTCCACAAGCTTCGTTTATCACAAATTCAATATAGGCGACAATATTACGGGAGTCTTCGGACTTATCGGACCTCACCGAATGGATTATTCGGGCGTTATCGCAAGACTTGAATATGTTGTTAAAAATCTGATCGGTGAAACTCCACCGGGAGGAACTGAAGATAAATAATGAAAGGGCACAAAATGGAAGATAAGACAAAAGACATTCCCGAGACTCCTACCGAAGAAGCTGAAGAAAAGGCTGAGGAGATTGTTGAAGAACAGGAAACAGAGTCAAACGGGGACAGTGAATACAAGGAGCTTTACGATAAGTATTTAAGACTTCTTGCCGAATTTGAGAACTATAAAAAGCGTACCCAAAAGGAAAAAGAGGATATTTACGCTCATGCGAAGTCTGACGTTGTTAAGAGCATGCTTCCCGTTATCGACAACTTTGACAGAGCCGAAAAGGTAATAGAGGACCCCACGGTTGCAGAGGGTATAAAGCTTATTCATAAGCAGTTTGATGAATTTTTGACCAAGATAGGAGTAGAGGAGATTCCCGCAGAGGGACTCGAATTCGATCCTAATTTGCACTCAGCCGTCTTTCACGAGGACGTTGAGGGTGCCCCCGAAAACACCGTCTCCGAGGTGCTTTTGAAGGGTTATAAGCTCGGGGAACGCGTTATACGACACGCAATGGTAAAAGTCGTGAACTAATATAAATTAAGAAGAAAGATAGAGGTATTTATTATGGCAAAGATTATAGGAATTGACCTTGGTACAACAAACTCCTGCGTTGCAGTTTTTGAGGGCGGTGAGCCCAGTGTTATCCCCAACCCCGAAGGAGCAAGAACAACTCCCTCGGTAGTAGCATTCTCCAAGACCGGTGAAAGACTCGTCGGTCAGATTGCAAAGAGACAGGCTATCACAAACCCCGACCGTACTATCAGCTCCATCAAGCGTGATATGGGCACCAACAGAAAGGTAGGCATCGACGGAAAGGATTATACTCCCCAAGAGATCTCCGCAATGATTCTTCAGAAGCTCAAGGCAGATGCTGAAAGCTTCCTCGGAACAGGCGTTTCTCAGGCTGTTATCACCGTTCCCGCATACTTTACCGATGCTCAGCGTCAGGCTACCAAGGATGCAGGAAAGATTGCAGGACTTGAAGTAATGAGAATTATCAACGAGCCTACCGCAGCTGCTCTTGCATACGGTCTTGATAAGGAAAATGAGCAGAAGATAATGGTATACGACCTCGGAGGCGGTACCTTCGACGTATCCATTCTTGAAATATCCGACGGTGTATTTGAGGTTCTTGCAACCGCAGGTAACAACAGACTCGGCGGTGACGACTTCGACGCAAGAATCATCGATTGGATGGCAGAGCAGTTCAAGGCAGCAGAGGGAATTGACCTCCGTCTTGACAAGACCGCACATCAAAGACTTAAGGAAGCGGCTGAAAAGGCTAAGATTGAGCTTTCCGGTATGATGTCTACCGAGATCAGCCTTCCTTTCATTGCAGTAGATGCAAACGGACCCAAGAACTTCGAGACAACCCTTACACGCGCTAAGTTTAATGAGCTCACCTCCGACCTCGTTGAAAAGACTATGGCTCCCACAAAGCAGGCTCTCTCCGATGCAGGCCTTGCACCCTCACAGATTGACAAGGTGCTTCTCGTCGGCGGCTCCTCAAGAATCCCCGCAGTTCAGGAAGCTGTTAAGAGCTTCATCGGTAAGGACCCCTTCAAGGGCATCAACCCTGACGAATGCGTTGCAGTAGGTGCGGCTATTCAGGGCGGTGTACTTGGCGGTGACGTTAAGGACGTTGTTCTTCTCGACGTTACTCCTCTCTCCCTCGGTATCGAAACTCTCGGCGGCGTATTTAATAAGCTTATCGAAAGAAATACCACCATCCCTGTAAAGAAGAGTCAAGTATATTCTACCGCGGCTGACAACCAGACCTCTGTTGAGATACACGTTCTTCAGGGTGAGCGTGAAATGGCACGCGATAACAAGACTCTCGGCAGATTCAACCTTGACGGAATCATGCCCGCTATGCGTGGTGTTCCTCAAATTGAGGTTACCTTCGACATCGACGCAAACGGTATCGTAAACGTATCCGCTCTTGATAAGGGTACAGGCAAGGAGCAGCATATCTCCATCACCGCTTCCTCCAACATGTCTCAGGAGGATATCGAAAAGGCGGTAAAGGATGCAGAGCTTCATGCAGAAGAGGATAAGAAGCAGAAGGAAGCGGTTGAGATCCGCAACAATGCTGAAAGCCTCGTATTCCAGAGCGAAAAGATCATGAATGAAGCAGGCGACAAGATAACCGAAGACGATAAGGCTCCAGTAAAGGCGGCTGTTGAAAAGCTTCGCGAGACTCTCAAGGGTACCGATACCGAGGCTATTAAGGCTGACAGCGAGGCACTCACTCAGGCATTCTACAAGATATCCGAAAAGATATATCAACAGAACGGCGGAGCACAGGGCTTTGACCCCAATGCTCAGGGTGGATTTGGCGGTGACGGAAATCCCGGTAACGACGGAGTTTACGACGCAGATTTTACTGACAAGAGCAACAATTAAGCTTTGAGGGGCACAAAAATTGCCCCTCAAAAAGTCTTTCAAAGAAAGGAATTTTCCTAAGAATATGGCACAGAAACGAGACTATTATGAGGTTCTTGGCGTAAATCGTGACGCAAGTGCTGATGAAATAAAGAAGTCGTTCCGTAAGCTTGCAAAAAAATATCATCCCGACATGAATCCGGGAGATGCCACCTGTGAGGAAAAATTTAAGGAAGTAAACGAGGCGTACGAGGTACTCTCCGACTCGGAAAAGAAAAAGCTTTATGACCAGTACGGTCATGACGGTCTTGACCCTAACTTCGGTGCGGGCGGCTTTGGTGGCGGCTTTGGAATGGACTTTGATATGGGAGATATATTCTCCAATATCTTTGGCGGAGGATTTTCTTCATCCTCCTCACGCCGCGGTCCCGAAAGAGGCAGTAATATAGGTGTTCGAGTAATGCTTTCCTTTGAGGAAGCGGCACGCGGCTGTAAAAAAGAGATTACTTATACAAAATATGATACTTGCTCGGAGTGTGGCGGAAGCGGTGCTGAAAGCGGTACCCATCCCGAGACCTGTCCGCAGTGCGGAGGCTCTGGTCAGGTAAGAGTTCAGCAGAGAACCCCCTTCGGTATCATGCAGTCCTCCCGTACCTGTGACCGCTGTCACGGTAAGGGTAAGATAATAAGCTCTCCCTGTAAAAAGTGTAGCGGAACGGGTCTTGAAAAGAAATCAAAGACACTCGAATTTTCATTCCCTGCGGGTATAGACGATCATCAGAGACTACACGGCAGAGGTCAGGGTAACGCAGGTCCCAACGGAGGTCCCGCGGGTGACCTTATCATTGAGGTAGGCATCCGTCCGCATCCGATTTTTGAACGCGACGGATATAACATCTATTGTGAGGTGCCTGTAAGCTTTGCCGAAGCAACACTTGGCGCGAACGTTAACGTACCCACTCTTGACGGAGATTACAGCTATAAGCTTCCCGAAGGAACTCAGACGGGCACGACCGTAACTCTCAGAGGCAAGGGTATTCCCGTTATCAATTCCCACACTAAGGGCGACCTCATCTTTACGATAACCGTTGAAGTCCCCAAAAATCTGAGCGAAACTCAGAAAAAGCTTCTTCGTGAGTTTGAGGCTAGCTGTGACGATCGCAATCTGTCGCAAAAGGCATCCTTCAAGGAAAAACTCAAGAATCTCTTTAAAAAGTAATAAAAAGGCTTTTCGGAAATTCCGAAAAGCCTTTTTTATTCTCTAATGAATGGAAAATACAACCTTGTACTTGAAAAATGCGACAGATTATGGTAAAATGACAAAAGAGTAATTATAAAGGAGATTTTGCAAATGACACGCTACGAAGAAGCAAGAGAAATATATGCAAAGCTCGGCGTCGATACCGATGCCGCAATTGCAAAGCTTAAAAATATTCCCGTATCCATCCATTGCTGGCAGGGAGATGATGTTATCGGCTTTGACCACGATGGTCCCTTGACAGGCGGAATACAGACAACGGGTAATTATCCCGGAAAAGCGACTACCCCCGATGAGCTTATGTCTGATATGGACAAGGCTATGTCTCTTTGCCCCGGTGCAAAAAAAATAAACGTACACGCTTGCTATGCTATTTTTGAGGACGGCTTTGTTGACCGTGATAAGCTTGAGCCTCGTCACTTTAAAAAGTGGGTAGAGTTTGCTAAGGCAAGAGGAATGGGACTTGACTTTAACCCCACTTTCTTCTCACACCCCATGGTAAAGGATGGTCTTACCCTTTCAAGCCCCGATGAAAAGACAAGAAAGTTCTGGATTGAGCACGGCCGTGCTTGTATCAGAATTTCCGAATATTTCGCCCGTGAGACAGGTATCCCCTGTGTAATGAACATCTGGACAGGCGACGGATTTAAGGATATCCCCGCAGACAGAATGGGTCCCCGTGTAAGATATAAGGAGTCTATTGAAGAAATTCTTAGCGAGCCCTTTGACAAGAATCTCGTAAAGCCTTGCGTTGAGTCTAAGGTGTTTGGCATAGGCGTTGAGTCCTACACTGTCGGCTCTGCTGAGTTTTCTCTCACATTTGCCGCAACTCACGACGGATGTCTGCCCTTGATGGATAACGGTCATTACCACCCCACCGAGGTCGTTTCCGATAAAGTTCCCGCACTTCTTACTTTCTTCCCTGAGATTGCACTTCATATAACAAGAGGTGTTCGTTGGGATTCCGACCACGTTCTTCTTTTCGATGATGAGACAAGAGAGATTGCCAAGGAAATCGTGCGCTCTGATGCTCTTGACAGAGTTTATATGGCACTTGACTACTTTGATGCAAGTATTAACCGTATTGCCGCTTGGGCGGTAGGCATCAGAAGCTGGCAGAAGGCTTTGCTTTCAGCACTCTGTACCCCTAACAAAAAGCTTGCCTCTCTTCAGGACGAAAACCGCCTTACAGAGCTTATGGTAATGTTTGAGGAGTGCAAGACTCTTCCCTTCGGAGACGTATGGCAGAAGTACTGCGAGGAGTGTGGAGTGAAGTCCGACGCTTCTTGGTTTGACGAAGTTAAAAAGTATGAGGAAGAGGTTCTTCTCAAGAGATAATTTTCAGTTGTGATTTGTAATGAAAAAATCGGTAGCCTTTAGGCGTTTGGTTCTGAAGGACAGTTTTGTTATGATATAGCAGACATACTAAAGATTACAATCAGCAATTCCTACAAATGCGCACTTACTCACCACCAACCGCGATTGTGCGTTATAGAACAAATTACCGCCGAGAGTAACCGTTTGGTTACTCTCGGCGGTAATTCTTTGCGACCTAATAATACAATATACGGCAGTACTTTACAAAATACGGCATTTGTGATATGATGTAGTCAATAACAAGAAAGGATATAGTTATCATGAAATCATATGAACTTAAACCAACTCA
>JAZREJ010000018.1:0-21462 GCA_045660745.1 Eubacteriales bacterium | reverse complement strand
TCCGCCTTGCTCCTAACGGCTACTACCGTTTCTTCCAAAATGATGAAATGCAAGCAACCTTCGGAGGCGGTGAAGCTAACGTTGCGGTTTCTCTTGCTAACTTTGGTATGGATTCCACCTACGTTACAAAGCTTCCCAAGCATGCTATCGGTGAAGCAGCTGTAAATTCTCTCCGTTACTTCGGCGTTGATACATCCAAAATCACACGCGGTGGAGACAGAGTTGGTATTTACTTCCTCGAAAAGGGTGCAAGCCAGAGAGGCTCTGTATGTATTTACGACAGAGCGGGCAGTGCAATTCAGAAGGCAGACAAGTCCGACTTTAACTGGGAAGAGATATTCAAGGGTGCTGACTGGTTCCACTTCACAGGAATTACTCCCGCACTCGGAGAGAATCTCGTTGAGATATGTCTTGAAGCTTGTCGCGAAGCAAAGAAGCAGGGAGTTAAGATTTCCTGCGACCTCAACTACCGTGGTAAGCTTTGGACAAGAGACGAAGCAAGAGCGGCTATGACAAAGCTTTGCGAGTACGTTGACGTATGCATCGCAAACGAAGAGGATGCAAAGGACGTATTCGGTATTGAGGCTGAAAACACAGACATTTACGGTGGCAAGCTCAACCATGAGGGTTATATCTCGGTTGCAGAAAAGCTTCGCGAGAAGTTCGGATTTGAAAAGGTTGCAATCACACTCCGCACCTCCATTTCCGCAAATGACAATAACTGGGCAGGTATGCTCTATGACGGGGAGAAGGCATACTTCTCCAAGAGCTATGCTCTTCATATAGTTGACCGTGTAGGCGGAGGCGACTCCTTCGGCGCAGGTCTTATCTACTCTCTCGTAAACGGCAAGGATTGTCAGAGTGCAATTGAATTCGCAGTTGCAGCTTCTGCTCTCAAGCACTCGGTTGAAGGCGACTACAACAGAGTAAGCGTTTCTGAGGTTGAAAAGCTTGCAGGCGGCGACGGCTCAGGACGAGTTGTAAGATAAAACATTTAGTGAAAATATTAAAGCACAGAGTTTATTTAAGCTCTGTGCTTTTTTGTTTGATTTTTTATTTTAAAGATTAATTTCCTTCATAAAAGCTATTATTCCCGTGCTCCATGCATGGCAAAGCGAATGACGAAAGCCCTTATAGCAAAAAGCACCTCTGTCTCCGTGAAGGTCTTCAAGGGAACTCGGAGTCAATTCGTCAATTCTGCCCGCTCCCGAAAGCCAATCAAGGCTGAAGTCCTCCCAAAAGCTTGTCGCTCCGACCGAGAGCATACCGCCGTAATACTCCTTCATAACACGCACTGCCTCGTCTTTTCCGAAATAATGGGCATATGCGGTGAGAATATCGTAGGACATAAAGGTGGACATACCTCGGGAGTCGTGATTTTTGAGAAGCTCTATCTCATCCTCGTCAAGGCTTCCCGTTGCCATAAATTTAAGTCCTGCAACCTGCATCATTTCTTTTGCTTTTATCGGATGTTTTTCAAGGCGAGAGAGCAATTCTTTTGCTTTTTCAACATCTCTCGATAATGACTCAAAGAGCTCTACGGCACGTTTCGCCATGAGAGTGAGAATTGCACGAGTGCCGTCCATCTCGTCCGAGCGTCCGACAGTCGGCCAGTCAACGAGTGTCCTAACTTTGAAATGAAAGTCTCCGTTCTCGTCGATGCATTCAAGAAACTGCTTGATGATACCTTCGGCGTATTCTACGTTCCTTGCCGCAAAATCCACGGCATCGGTCATACGACACCAATCGGCAAGGCAGATAATCCACCACGCAGAATAGGTGTAGATACGGCACATAAAATTGTCGAGAGGACTCGTTTCCTTCAAAAATTCCATTGAGGTTTCGAAAAGCTCGACCCTTCCGTAAAGGGTAGCAAGAGCGAGCATTTCGGAGTGCATATCCCCTATCCAGACCATTCGGTCACGCTTTATTCCGTCCCACACGCAGTCGCCCGCGGCACACAAGTCAATCGTCCTTTTTGCCGTTTTGAAAATATCGAGAAGAAGAGGGTCGCATCCCTTGTACTCATACTGTGTGGGAAGGTCTAAAATCTCAGCATCCGTGAGAATATCTCGTATTTCGGAATCAACCTCTTCAAGAAAGTCAATTCTTACAAAGCGAAATCCCGTATCACCTATCCTTGCGGTGGAAAAGCTTACGATTTTCGTTTCGATATCACGCGGGGAGTGATCGCAACCTGCGTTCTTTTCTCCCATTTCAGCCATACACTCGTTTACCGACTCGCCGAATCTTACGCGAATCAGGATGTAATTCTTATCGTTTGTAACGGAATTTCCCGTGATAATTCTTATTCCGCCTCGAAATTCTTTTCCAAAGTCAAGAACCACGTAACCTTTTCCCGAAACCTTCATAACGGGAGCAACAGGCTCACCGACGAAGGCTTGGGTCGTGCCGAGAGTGAGAAGACCTTGGGGAGACTTGATCGCACCCTCGCTTTTCATAATTCTCACGGGGGGAAATATTTCTCTTTTAATCATATTACTCTCCTTTATAATACGTCAATGAATTTATAAAGTAACCGATACTGTTATTATAGTCAAGCACTCTGTGATACTTCATCTCGTTAATTGCAAGGAAGTCGCGAAGCTCATCTGAAAGTACCCTTCTCTCATCCATAGAAGCACCGTCTGCGCGACGGATAAGAGCGTTTGCAAAGCGGAGATAAACCTCGCGGTGGAAGTCAAGATATTCCCATGAGCGACGTATATTTCCGTCATATTCCACAATATTTTTCTTTATTACCTTCTCAAAGTCAAGAGCTGCTGATACAAGCTTGAGAAGTCTTGCCTTTTGCTCCTCGGAAACTGCTTCAAACTCCCACGCGTCGCGGTTGGGGTCAATGCAATAGGTAAGCTGTTTAAGATATTCCTTAACTGCCAAGCCGTCATTCCCGAAGGCTGAGAGGAAATAAAGGTCACTTTTCTCCTCAAAATCGCACTTCTTATCCCATAATCCCTCAGCCATCATCTCCATTGCAAGTCCCGTCGGGAAGGAGCATCTCATAAGCTGACAGGAAACCATGCCACAAAGACCAATTCTGTCAAGATTTTGCATATCGTCGAAAAGCACGTGAGAGGTCATAAGACCGCCTGCATCGCGTATAAGATTCCACATAAGGTGATAATCGTAGTCAAAGCCGTCGGTGACGTTTGATGACTCAAGCCATTTTGCAAGGTGCGCGGCATTTTCTACAATATCCTTAGGAATGGGGCTCTTATTCAACACATATTCGGGAAGCTTGATTGAGTCACAGTTTAAATTCTTAAAGCTTACGTCAAAATTCCTTTTTATCGGAGCAAACATAATGGTAAAGCGGTCGGGATTCTTCAACTTATTTTTCACAGGCGCCCACAGCAGGTCAACGTAAGCCAAAAAGACGATTCTTGTCCGCAGTCCCTTTTCACTGAGGGCCTCGTCAATGGCATTCATTACGTCAACGTACAAATCGGACGGACGAAGGTGCGAGCATTTTTCACACTCACAAAAATTATTGGCACCATCAGCCAGCCAAAAATGGACGTAATCCGTATTGGGATGAAGCTCGCAATAGCTCACAATGGTTTCAACAAGAGCCTTTTGAACTCGAGGGTTCGAGTAACAGAGATTTGTACACAGAGGCATATCGTTAAAATACTTGCGTTCGCCTCCGATTTCAGCAATCATTTCCTTTTTATCATCGGGGACAGAGTGGCTCTTATCCTCCCAGCCCGTCGAGTTAATACCGATTGCGGTACTTGTCCAGCCGTGTCCGACCGCGTGATAAAGAAGTCCTCTCTTCTCAATCTCCTCCTCAAGTGAGCGCATCATCGCCACAACGTCTTCCGTTGTGACTGATTCCTTTTCCTTATAAGGATTTTTCAGATGGTCGTACCAACGGTCAAAAAACTCTCCCGGTATCATAAACTGTCTGAAAAAAGCGTTCATTCCCGCCTTGGGAAGCCAATCTATCATCTGAAAAACGTGCTCATAAGCGTCCGAGCCCTCGATACACACACCTCTGTGGCGGTAACTTGCGCTCTCGCAAACAAAGACCGAAAATGGATTTACGGTATAGCTTGGGATAATTTCTCCGTCGGAGGTATTTCTGACCCATGCACATCCAAGCTCCTTCAAGAGTCTGTAAACCGCAATGAGCACCGAGCGGGGATTTGTTCCAGTTACAATTCCCACAGAATCCTTGACGTCGATATAAATCGCATCGTCAATCTCGCGTTCAGAAACATCGGGAAGAAGCGTGTCAAATGCCTTATCCTCACCAACCCAGATAACTCCTTTAATATCAGGATCATACGAAGAATATATGCGGCGGTCTACCATAAGAGCTTCATCTATCATTTTCAGGTAGCGTGAAAGCTCATCAACAGCATAGGAAATTGTCTTATCCGTTCCGATTTTTGCAATAACTATTCTCATGTTTTCCTCCAAAAATTACAAGCAAGAATATATAGCGTTTCTCACACGGGGCTGATAGTAATCCTCCCTCGGATTCAGGGTGTGCTTTGCATATACTGCGGCAAGTCCGATTTCGGGGTCTACGTAAACCGAAGCTCCTGCGGCACCTCCCCAGCCAAATTCACCGACATTTCCCGTTGAGCTTCCCTTAATAGGGTCCATCATTGTACGCACACCGAGTCCGTATCCATATCCTCTGAGCTGCTTCCACGAAAAGGGCTTGAGCTGTTCCTCGCTGAGTGTATTTGTTCTCATAAGCTCAACAGCGCCCTTTGAGAGAATTCTCTCGCCGTTGATTCCCATTCCGTAGCCGGCAAGTGCCGCCATGAGCTTTGCGTAATCACCTACATTTGAAATGATTCCGGCGCCTCCGCTGTCATACTCGTCTCCTACCACCAAATAGTTTCCAACGCCAACGTTCTCATAGATTCCGTCCCTTGAGCAACCGCTCGACTGAGCCTTTACGGCGTCAAAGTCCTTGTCAAGGTCGGAATAAGGAACAAACTTGTATTGGGATGCCATCCTCGCCTCCTCGCGCGGCGTCATATGATAGACAGAGGACTCCATTCCGAGTGGATCAAAAATGTTTTCCTTGACGTAATCGCGGAATTTTTTTCCCGTTACAATGGAAACAAGTCCCGCAAGCACGTCATGACATAGGCTGTATTGAAATCTCTCACCGGGTTCAAAGGAAAGAGGGTCACCCGCAATACATCTTACAACAACATCGGTATCCATACGACCGTTCGTAAGCACTCTTGCGCGTTCGACATTCTCGGTCTTGGTATTGTAGGTAAGACCTGCTGTCATGTTGAAAAGATTAAGTATCTTAATGTCATTCTTTGCGCGAACAAGTTCGCCATTACCGTTTTTTATGTACATTTCCTTATATTCGGGAATATACTCATAAAGGGGGTCATTCAAAAGAATTAAACCTTTATCAATAAGCTGCAGTGCTGCTGTGACAGTCGTGACTTTTGAACATGAATAAAGATTGAAATATTCCTCCCCCGTCATGCGGATTTCTTTTTTTATGTCAGAATAACCGCAGGAATAATCAAAAACGAGGTCATTTTTATAATATACCTTAACGGTATTTCCGGGCGCATACCCTTCCTCAACAAAATGCTCCATAAGTCTTGCAAGATTATTGAATTTCATTTTTATAACTCTCTTCCATATCAGTACTAACACGGCAATTGTATCACAAAATAAAGTTTATTTCAACAGATTTGATAAAATGTTTTAATTTTTTCTTTATAACAACAGTTGACATGCAACGTATTATTTGGTATAATGGGAACGTGTTAAGATGCACAATAGTATAAAAGGAGTATTGTCATGGATGCTTTAAAAAAATTATTCCCTTTTTCATTTAAGTTATCTGACGTTAAGGCGCTTATAATATCGATCGTTATTTATCTTGTTATCGGTATTATTGCAGGTGTTGTTATCTGGGTTATCGCACATATTCCGATTGTTAACATAATAGTCGGTATAGTGGGTGCAATCGTTGACATTTACTGTGTCGTAGGCATTGTTTTATCAGTTTTGTCATTTTTAAAAGTTATTGAATGACCTAAAAAAGCGCTTGACCACAGTCAGGCGTTTTTTTATACAGGTTTCGGAGTAAACTTATGAATATAGTAATTCTGACCGCCTTGGGAGTCGGCGGTGCAACAATTATAGGCTCTCTTTTGGGATTCGTCTTCAAAAAAATATCCCACAGATTCAGTGATATCGTACTGTCCTTCGCAGCGGGAGTTATGCTTGCGGCAGCAGTCATAGGACTTGTGCTGGAAGCCATTGAATGCGGCGGAAAGTATGCCATAATTACAACTGTTTTGGGAATATTTACAGGTGCATTATCAATACACGCACTTGATAAAGCAGTCCCGCATCTTCACAAGCTGACAGGAGCTGAAGGTGATTCCGCAGCAAATGAAAAGCTTTATAAGGTCTTGCTTTTTGTTTGCGCTATCGCGCTGCACAATTTCCCCGAGGGTATTGCAGCAGGAGTCGGCTTCGGCACGGGAAATACAACCGAGGCTCTCACCATAGCAGGTGCTATCGCTCTTCAAAACATTCCGGAGGGAATGGTCATAATCGGTCCAATGCTTGCGGCGGGAATATCACCAAAACGAACGTTTGTTGCCGCACTGTCAACAGGAATCATTGAAGTTGTCGGAACCTTTATCGGATATTTCGCGGTAAGCATTTCAGCGGCTATCCTCCCATTTGCTCTTGCCTTTGCCGGAGGTACCATGATATATGTCATAAGCCACGAAATGATACCCGAGACTCACTCTCACGGATGTGAAACGGGTGCTACATACTCACTCATTACCGGCTTTTGTCTGATGCTTGTAATGGATTTCTATATGTAAAGTTATCCCTCCAACAAGTCTTGTTGGAGGGATATTTTTAACCTTTATACCAAGGTAGATAATCCTTATTCATTTCAAGCATTTCGTCCACCATCGAGCGTATCTCCTCAAGAGAGAGTACTGCAGACGTAAGCGGATCAAACGCGCATGCCCAGAACACCTTATCGGCATTTCCTTCTAAAGCTGCTTGAACTGCAAGCTCTTCGCAACGGGCAGTTGTATTTACCATGATTGCAAGGTGATCAGGAAGGCTTCCAACGGCAACAGGCTTAAGCCCGTCAGAAGATGCTTTTACAGGTATCTCAACACAGCAGCCTTCAGGAAGATTGTCTATCAGTCCGTAATTGCGAACATTTCCGTTGAACTCAAAGGGAGTTCCGTCGCCAAACACAGCATTGAAAATATATGCCGCGTACTCTTCTCCCCTTTTAAGATCAATCTCGCTGTCGGGCTTTTCAAGATACTCTCTTATGCCGTCGCGCCAAGCATCCTTTTGACTGAGATAATAGTTGAGAATATATGAATGCTCTCCGGGATTCCATCCGGTACCGCTCGTACAATACTTATCTATCAGGTCAGCTCTCTTTCTGTACCACGCAACGTATTCACTGTTGTGACCACTCGACTCTGTGACATAATATCCGAGATGACGGAACATATCATTACGTACCTGCTCCTCGTTATATATTTCGGGCTTCTTGATTGCCTCTCTGAGAAGAGGATACATATCCTCTCCATTTAACTTAAGGTCAAGATAAAACGCCTGATGATTAACGCCCGCACAAGTATAAGTAACCTCCTCGGGAGTTGCTCCAACCCACTCCGCAAGCTTTCTCGCGGTTCCTTGAACGCTATGACAAAGTCCGGTAATATTAAGATTAGGAAACTTCTCCTGCATCGCTCGGCAAAGCATCGCCATAGGATTTGTATAATTCAAAAATATGGCATTGGGGCAATATCTTTCAATATCAGCACAAATATCAAGCATAACGGGAATTGTACGTAGCGCTCTGAAAATACCGGACGGACCTCTTGTGTCTCCGACGTTTATATCAACTCCATACTTTTCGGGAATAAGAATATCGTGCTTCCAAACGTCAACGTCTCCGGAAAGAATGGTGCATAGAACACCATCCGCTCCTTTAAGCGCCTCTACTCTGTCTGTAGTTGCTGTAACTTTAGCAGGATATCCTCCAACGCGTACAATCTTTTCGCACGCCTGTTTAATAAAATCGAGTCTTTCCTCGTCTATATCCATAAGAGCAATCTCTGCATCACGAAATGCAGGGAAGGTTAAAATATCACGGACGAGATTTCTTGTGAATCCGAAGCTTCCGCCTCCAATAAAAGCAATTTTCTTCATAACATCCTCCTTGTTTTTTTACTATTTTCATTATATATGATTTTTTTATTGATGTCTATTGATTTTTGTCATGCTTTTATGGTAAAATGTCTATAAGTTATGGAGGTGTATATTATGTTGGACCCATGCAGTGTTAAATATGAATCTGTATCAAACGAGAATCGCAATCTTTTGCCTATTTCCAAAGGAGAGGAAAAGTGCACGTCAGAACATGCTTGGGGACCCGGTGTACGCTCAGTATATATAATTCATTACGTTATAGACGGGTGTGGGACATTTTGTTGTGGCACAAAGAAATACAATCTGAAAAAAGGTGACATTTTTACTATCTTTCCCGGTACTATAGTAAAATACCAAGCGGATAAAGAGAACCCTTGGCATTACACATGGGTATGTTTCACAGGAGAAGAGGCAAAACGCATTTTGAAGCAAGTCGGCATTTCTGTCCTATCTCCGGTTATGAGCGTCAAAAACAAAACCAAAGCACTTGAAATGCTTCGTGAAATGCCATACGAATATGGTGAAAGCTTGCATAATGATCTTATCTTTTCCGCAAGGCTTTATGAATTTTTGTCTTCACTGTTACCAAATACTACATCCTATATCTCAACTAAAGAATCATACTTTCGCACGGCATCAAACTACATCAAAGCTCATTATTCCGATAATATTTCCGTAGACATCATTGCATCCCATGTCGGTATCAGCCGAAAATACTTATTTGCCATCTTCAAAGAATTCACAGGGACTTCCCCAAAGGATTACCTCACAGACTATCGGATAAGAAGTGCTATGGAATTTCTTTTAGACGATTCTTTGAGCATAGGCAATATCGCGTATTCCGTCGGATACGTCGATCAGCTCGCCTTTTCCAAAATATTCAAATCGAAAACAGGGGTCTCACCCAGCGAATACAGAGAAAAAAACTTGAATCGGTAGATCCGATTCAAGTTTTTCGTTTTATAGCATTACTGTTTTAGCTGTCTTTGCCGATTCCTTTTCGCTAAGTGCTATCTTCAAAGAAAGGAGAGATGATTCCGCGGGGTTGATTGCAGATACCTTATCATTTACGATACAGTCAATAAAATCAACTATTTCTTCAACATAGCAGTTCACCTTATCGCACTCAACCTCATATGCCTCCCCTTCTGCAGGATAACACATAAGCTTCTTATTCGTTATCTCAAGTGTTGCCTTTTCAAACTGAGCAAGATACTCTTCGTGGAACGGGAAGGTTATAGTGTTGCCCCAGTCAGCAGTTGCAGTAATAAGCATATCATCATATTCATAGCGTGTTGTAATAGAATCAAAGCCCGAATGAGTATTGATTGCAAATGAAGTTACGCTCTTGGGCTTGCCAAGCAAATAGTTGATAAAGTCAACGTCATGAACGTGAAGGTCGATTGCGGCGCCTCCGCTCTTTGCCTCGTCCATAAACCAGTTCTGCCAGCTCCAAACAGGAGTCACGGAAAGTCTGTCAAAATGTGCACGTTGCAGCTTGCCGTAACGTCCGTCATCTACAAATTCTTTAAGCTTTGTGTACATCGCATCATATCTCATGCACTGACCTATCATAAGCTTAACATTATTCTTTTTGGAGGTCTCGATCATGCTGAGACCTTCTTCGTAGCTTATTGCCATAGGCTTTTCGGAAAACACATGAATACCGTGTGACATAACAAGATTTGCAATTTTTGCATGGATATAAGTAGGAAGTGCAGTGATAACAAAATCAAGCTGCTCATTTGCAAGAAGCTCTTCCGCAGTAAGATAAGTTCTGTAAGCAGATGCATCGTTTGAAGCGCCCGATCCCTCTAAATTTGTAGCAACAGCCTTGTCAAATTTACCTTGAATATCGCAAAGGGCAACAAGCTGCACATCGGTACAAGCCTTCTCTTTGATTTTTTCATAATTTCTGAAATGAAGCTGACCTAGTCCGCCAAAGCCGATTATTGCATACTTCAACATTTTTTATTCCTCCTCAAATAAGCGTTTCCAAATATTTTTTGCCATTAGCAATATCAATCTTCTGCTTTTCTCCGGAAATTTCTCTTTCTATTGTGAGATATCCGTCGTAGCCCACTTCTTTAAGCTTTTTAATAAATGCAGGATAATTTACAGCGCCTTCGCCGAGCGGCGTTTCGTTAGCGCCGGTCTCGTTATAGGTCGGAGGATTACCATCCTTGGCATGAACTCCGCGAACGTACTTACCAAAAGTAGTAAGAGCGTCAATGGGATTTCCCTTTCCGTATGTAATGAGATTTGCAGGGTCAAGGTTAATACCGACGTTATCTCTGCCTATTGCTTCTATTGTGCGAAGAAGTGTTACGGGCGTTTCCTGTCCGGTTTCAAAAAGGAAGTTGCATCCAATAACAGCAAAATAATCAACTATTTCCCGAAGACAGATAACAAGCATTTTAAAAGAATCTGACTTAGGGCAATCGGGCAAAAATCCAACGTGTGTGATAACATCTGTGACTCCGATTGCTTTAGCAAAATCTCCTCCGCGTTTCATATGCTCGGCTCGCTTTTCACGATAAAGAGGGGGAACAAGACCGATAGTCATAGGTCCTTCAAAATCATCCCATATGCATGGACCATCACCCCAGGTTGCCGCACCGCACCAGAATGCAGTAATCGTAACGCCGTATTGTTTGGCAAGCTCTCTGATTTTTGCGGCATTCTCAAAAGTGTAATTATCTGCATTCCATCCTTGTAGCTGACAGTTGTCAAATCCCATATTTACAAGCTCTTGGAATTTAGTTTCCAAAATATCAGCTTGATTCTCCATATCAAGACTGTGTGCTATAAAGCATCCTATCTTCATATTTTCAAACTCACTTTCATTATTGACTTTTATTTGAATTTAGTGTATCATAAAACACAAATAATCAATAGAATTATTTTGAACTTTTTTAGCACTGTGTTGACTCATTTCTTTAATAGTAGTATTTATATATCACAAATATCGGATTTTTTTGACATATAGGAGAAGTCATGAAAGATATTTCATTATTTGAAAAAATGGATCTGAACAATAATTCATTCCCTATCAAATTTCTTGACATAACTAATTGTACTTCTATACTTCCTCATTGGCACGAACATACTGAGTTCTTGTTTTTTGCACATACCGCAGAAGTTTTTTGCGACGGTAAAAAATTTAATGTAAAAAGCGGTGACCTCATCTGCGCTAACGCCGGGGAGGTTCATTCTCTGACAAGCGATACCGCTACGGCTTTTTATGTTCTGATAGTATCACCTATAATTTTATCCGACGTGGATTTTAAAGATATAACGATTGAAAATCATATTCAAAATTCCAACTTCGTTCACGAGTCTTTCAACAAGCTCAAAGATGAATATGCGGAATGGCAAACAGGAAGTGATATTGCAGTAAAAGGTATCGTCTATACTTTAATAGCACACCTTGTGAAAAACCACTCAATTCGCTCAAATGCTGCTTCAGAAAAACAAAAAAGAGAAATACAAAGGCTGAATAACGCATTAAACTTTATAGATGAGCATTACAATGAACGAATCACTTCAAAGATGCTTTCGGAAATGTCATACGTTACCGAAAGTTACTTTTGCAGATTCTTTAAAAAAGCAACAGGAGTTACAGTAACCGACTACCTCAATGAATTCAGAATACAAAAAGCCATGTATCTTTTAAAGAACACAAACGAAGGAATATTGAATATTTCCGAAGAGGTTGGATTTTACGACACAAATTATTTTTCCAGAGTATTCAAAAGGTTCACCGGAATGACTCCGACTCAGTTCAGAGCAACACAACACCCCCAATTCTTACAATGATGAAAAAAAGTCGCCTCCGGCAACTGATTATAGTGTTTGCGAGGCGCTCACAATTTTCAAGGAATACTTTTGTGTTACTCACAAATTGCGATGCAATTTCCTACGTAATAAAAGAAGCGCAACGAAAATGTTGCAAAAAATTAAAACGGCTTGTTTTCACAAGCCGTTTTGCTGATTAAAGATTAAACATGAGAATCAGTCCGAATACTGACATCAAAGCGCTGGGGATAAGTATAGAAATACGAGTAAATATGTCGCTCTTCTTGTCAGAGATAAATACTACGATGTCAAGACCGAGAGCTGCAAGGCCGAAGATCAATGCAAAGATAGCGGTAATAGGCTCTACTGCCACACCAACGCTCATTCCTTTTACAGAGAAGCCCAAGAAGAGGATGGACAACGCTGCGAAAAACATTGCGAGCTTGCAAGCTGCGCCGGAGATAAATTTGAAGAGCTGAACAAGTGCGGGAGTCAAACCGGCACTCTGCTTCTTGGGCTGACCGAATCTGTTTCCGCAACCGTCGCAGAAAGCAGCACTCGCGGGGAGCTGTTTGCCGCATGCGTTACAGAATTTGGTAGGCTGCTGAGCGGGAGCTGCAAGCTTGGTTCCGCAAGCATCGCAAAACATTACGCTATCGTCGAGCTGCTTGCCACAATTGGTACAATTTTTCATTAGAATACACCTTCCTTAATATAACTTTGTTAAAGGTGTGAACAACACACCTATTTTAGATAATTATACCACATACACTATTTTTGTCAAGGGTTTTGAAAAACTATTTCAAAAAACTACACATCAAAAAGACTGCGAGTATATTTTAAATCTCGCAGTCTTTTGGCTGAAATTTTCACTATCGTATAATTAAATTTCAATATTTGTATTATTTAGACTTCATCTTATATTTTTGAACAAACTGAAACACCAAAATCAGCGCCACAAGGGTAAGTCCTATGAAGTCTGTTACAAGTCCCGGGTATATAAGGAGCAATCCGCCCACAGAACTGATAAGTCTTTCATACCACCGCATAGGTATTACAAAATACCCTTCCAATGCTGCCGAAACCGCAAACATTCCTATGAATGATGTGATACATATTAGTATTACCTCGCCGACAGATGTATCGACAAACAACAGAGCAGGATTAAGGGCAAACACATAAGGAACTATAAAAGCTCCGATTGCGAGTTTTGTAGCAGTAAATGCAGTCTTCATCGGATTTGCTTGAGCAATTGCCGCACCCGCATATGCCGCAAGTGCAACAGGGGGTGTAAGATCCGCAACAATACCGAAATAGAAAACAAAGAAGTGTGCCGCAATGGTGGGAACTCCCATTTCTATAAGAATCGGAGCACAGGTTGCAGCCATGATACAGTAGTTTGCAGTAGTGGGAACACCCATACCGAGAACTATACAGCAAAGCATGGTAAAGAAGAGTGCTATAATGACGTTATCTCCTGCAAGGCTGAAAATACCATCCTTAACAATATTGAATACACCCGTGGATGTAATAAGTCCTGATATCATACCCGCAACGCCACACGCTACGGCAACCGTTATCATACCCTGACCGCCTGCCGCAAGTGCGTCAAGCATCTTTTTGAGTGTCATTCTGGTCTCTTTCGAGAACATACTTACAACAATTGCGGCAATTATTGCAATTGCGGCAGCATATGCGATAGAAAACTTATTAGAACTTACAAAGTATACAAGAAGTATAATGGGCAAAAGCAGATAAAGCTGTTTAAGTAAGGGCTTAAGACGAGGAGTCTCTTCACGTGTGAGACCTCTGAGTCCCTCTTTTTTCGCTTCAAGATGAACCGTGATAAAGACACCCGCAAAATAGAGAAGTGCGGGAAGTATCGCTTTTACAACAATACTTGAATACGGGAATCCTGTAGTTTCTACCATAAGGTATGCCGCAGCACCCATGATAGGAGGCATTATCTGTCCGCCTGTTGATGCCGCCGCTTCAGCAGCAGCCGCAAATTCAGGCTTATAGCCTGTACGCTTCATCAAGGGGATGGTTACTGCTCCTGAGCCGACAGTATTAGCGACAGATGAGCCGGAAACCATACCTTCAAGAGCTGAAGCAACTACCGCAACCTTTGCGGGACCTCCTGAAAAGCGTCCGACAAGAGAATTTGCAATTTTGATGAAGAAGTCAGCAATACCTGTACGCTCAAGGAATGCACCGAATATGATAAAGACGGCAATATACTTGGAACATACGTTTATAGGAGTTGCAAGAACGCCTTCCTTTGAATAGAAGAGGTTTTTAATCACGGCTACAACACGCTTCATAAAATCGGGGTTGTTATATCCCCATATGAGTGCATATATAAGCAGTGCCGCCGCAACACAAAGGATAGGAAGTCCGACACTTCGTCTGCAAAGCTCTACAAGACAAAGAATGCCGACGATTCCAACGATCATATCAACGTTTGTTATCTTACCGCGCTGGATAATTGTCAATGCATTGTAAGTGTGATATAAAACCGAGCCTGTACCAAGCACCATGAGAACAATGTCATACCAAGGGATATAGTTAATTCTCTGTACGCCCTTTTTAGCAGGAAACACAATGTATCCGATAAACATAATGAAGGCAACGAAGGTCGTAAGACGAATCTCATCAAGCCAGGATGCAAAGAAGGTAACGTAGATACAAAACAGCGAAAAAAGAGCAAGTATGCAGCTGACAACTATCTTGGGTGTACCCTCCCACACGCGAGTGTTTGATTCACGGTCATATTTTTTCATTACAGCATCAACGTCCAACGGAGCCTGTGAGTCATTTGGTCGTTTTTTCTTAAAAAATGCCATGGGTCCTCCTAAAATGAAATTACACAAGAAGATTGGCTACCGCTTCAAAGCCGTAGCCAATCAAAGGAAAAGCTTTAAAAATCTTACTTAGACTCTACAGTGATACCCTTTTCAGCAAAATACTTTGCAGCACCCTTGTGGAAGGGAACGGTCATACCCTCTGTAGCGTTTTCAAGAGAAAGTTCAGCACCCTTAGCGTGTGAAGCGGTTATCTTTTCAGCGTTATCAAAGATAGCCTTGGTGATCTCATAAACGTTATCCTCGGAAGCAGAGGTGGAAACGATAAGAGTTGCCTTAACGGTTACTGTAGTAACGTCCTCTGTCTGACCCTTGTAGGTGCCTGCAGGAATGTTGTAGGTTGTGTAGAATTCAGATTCAGCCATGAGCTTTTCTGCAATCTCGCCGTCAATGGGAACAAGATATGCATCGTTTGTTGTGGTAAGCTCCTGAATAGCGGGAGTAGGTGCGCCTGCAACAATAAATGCCGCATCAATCTTTCCGTCCTTGAGAGCATCGGCAGAATCACCGAAGGACTGATACTGAGGCTGAATGTCGTTTTCAGTAAGTCCTGCTGCTGAAAGAATATCTATAGCGTTAAAGTAAACACCGGATGCGGGAGCACCGATAGAAACCTTCTTACCTGCAAGATCGGCAACGCTCTTGATGGAAGGATCCATAGTTATAAGCTGAACTGCCTCAGCATAAAGGCCTCCGATAACACGGAAGGAATCAATTTTTCCTTCTGTCTCAAAGGAGCGGGTTCCTTCGTAAGCATATGACATAACGTCGGACTGAACTGTACCGAGCTGATAGTCACCCTCATCAATACCGAGAATGTTTGCCTTAGAGCCGTCGGTAGATACTGCATTAACGGAAATGTCGGTAACGTTCTTAATCTGAGTGCCAAGAACTGCACCGTATGCATAATAGGTACCCTGAGTACCACCTGTTCCCATTGTCATTGTCGTGCCGCTTGAGCAAGAAATGAGTGCAAAAGCAACGAGAGTCAAAAGAATTAAAACTGAAAGTATGCGTTTCATAAATAGTCCTCCTTTTGGATAAATCCGATTTTTTATAAATATGTACATATTATAATAAAAAAGCATCAATTTTGCAAGTCTTTTTCAACACTTTCCAAATAATTGTATACAATTATACAAAAGTACAGGTGTGTATTGTATACAATTACACAAAGATAACAAATAATCCCCCTTCAAAAAGCTAGAATTGATATTTTACATATCGAAAAAATAACCGAATTTCAGTAATTGCAGTAGACGCTTATCGGGGATTACAAATATTCGGGATAAGTGAAAATATGTAGTACACCCATACTTTGGTGCAAAGCTTTTAAACTCAGCGCGCAAAACAGCATTCTGTTTTTATAAAACTGAACTTTCAAAAATAAAAACCGACTTGTCGAAACAAGTCGGTTTTTCCGGATGCGGGATACAAAAAATGTTTTTGGGAGTTTTTCGTACGGATTCGAACTCTCGTACAAATCAAGGCAAAGCCTTGTATATCATCATTGCGAAAGCAAAATACCGCCTGCGGCTGATGATATACACCTACGGCGATGATATACCATTGCTTTCGCAATGGATAAAAAATCGACAGGTCGAAACCTGTCGATTTTTGGTGGGAGCGGGTGGATTCGGACCACCGAAGCTTACGCAACAGATTTACAGTCTGCCCCCTTTGGCCACTCGGGAACGCTCCCAAATATTGGAGCTGGTGAAGGGAGTCGAACCCCCAACCTGCTGATTACAAATCAGCTGCTCTGCCATTGAGCCACACCAGCAAGTATTCATTCCAGCGTTGCGTGCCTTCCGCAACGTGTTGTATTATATCATACCAAAATGAATTTGTCAACAGTTTTTTAAAAATATATTTCGTTTTTTGAAAAGTTTTTTATTCGCGTAAATTCGTTTAATGTTTTAACAATCTTTTTGGTTGACATATCCTTCATAATTTAGTATAATATTTATATTATTTAATTATTAATCTGCTCAAAAATCTACAAAGGTTGGATGGATATATGAACAAACAAAAAAACGAAAAGAATAAGAAAGAGAATAAAAGCTTGCCGGTAAAAGTGAATAACAAAAGCGAAAAGAAATCTTCCGCTTACACGCCTCCGAGCGAGCTCAGCCTTCAAATAGTTCCCTGGATATTGGGACTTTTGGGTGTATTTCTGCTTTTCGGTATGTTTTTACCTTCCCTTTCGGGATGGCTGGGAGTCGCTTTGAAGAAATTCTTTGGTGGACTCTTTTCCTACGGAGCCTATCTTATCCCGTTTTTACTTATTATAAGAGCTGTAAAATTCCGCACAGAAGCAATATCGCGTTATCCTTTTATCAACTGGTGGCTCTCCTTTGCTTTCATCTGCGTATTCGCATGTCTTCTGTCTTCAATCAAGTGCGAAATAAAAGAAGTGCTTTCCTTTGAGCATTACACACTTGCATACAACAAAAACGGAGACCTTACAACAAACAGCTTGATTGGCGGATTTTTCTCTAACATATTCTGTCCCATTATCGGCAAACCCTTCACAATAATTTTGATGTCAATTGCGCTTTTTATGATAGCACCTTTCTTAGTATCAAAAACTCCTCTCGATCTACTCAGATACCTTGCACGCAAGGTACGAGCAAAGAGAGAAGAGGTCAAGGCGAGAAAAGAAGAGCGTAGAGAATACTTTAAAACCAGAGATCTTGAAGAAGAAAAAGCTGTGGAAACATCAAAGGAGCCTCCTGTTACGGTACCGTCAAAACGTCATAAGCAGGTAGAGTTCGACGAAATACCGCTTGAGGAAGAAGAACCGGAATTCAACGTTGAAGAAGAGGTAGCTTCAAGAGAAGAATTCATAGAGGAACTTCCCGAGGAGGAAAAGGATATAACGGACACCGAGATTGCCGAAATATCCGAAAAAAGAAGCAAGCTTGAGAAAATTTTTCTCGGGGACGGAACAAATGAAAAAGAAAACCTTGATGAGAGTATCGAAGAAGAATCAAGTAATGCTCAGGATGTGATTTCCTCGGAGCTTGAGCTTGAAGATGACGAGCCTGATTTTGAGGAAACCAAGAGCACCATCGACTTTGTTGAAAATGAGACAGAAGAGGAACCTTACCGATTCCCTCCTGTTGAACTTTTAAAACGCGGTGAAGGCATTTCCACCGCCATGACACAGGAATATGAGGCAACGGCAAAAAAACTGGTTGAAACACTTGCAAGCTTTAATGTAAAAACAAAAATAATCAACGTTGCAAAGGGACCCACTGTAACACGCTACGAGCTTCAGCCTGAAGTTGGTGTAAAGGTGCGTAATATAAGAAACCTTTCAGACGATATCGCCTTAAACCTTGCTTCAAAGGGCGTACGTATTGAAGCTCCGATTCCGGGTAAAGCAGCAGTTGGTATTGAGGTGCCTAACAAAAACAAATCCATAGTAAACATACGTGAGCTTATTGAAGCAAAGTCCTTTGGCGATTCCAAGAGTCAGCTCACCACGTGTCTTGGCGTAGATGTTGCAGGAAACCCCGTTTACTGTGACATTGCAAAAATGCCTCACATACTTATTGCAGGTACCACAGGATCAGGTAAATCAGTTTGTATAAACAGTTTACTTGTCAGTATTCTTTACAAATCTACTCCTGATGATGTAAAATTCATCCTGATCGACCCCAAAAAGATCGAGCTGGGAGTTTACAATGGAATACCTCATTTGATGGTACCCGTTGTCAGTGACCCCAAAAAGGCGGCGGGTGCACTTGCCTGGGCGGTCGGCGAAATGGAACGCCGCTTTGCTCTTATTGAGGAGGTCGGAGTTCGCGACATTAGATCATACAATGACGTTGCAAGACTTGAGGAAGACCGCGAAACACTCCCGAGAATCGTTATTGTTATAGACGAGCTTGCTGACCTTATGATGATGGCGCGAGACAACGTAGAATCCTCCATATGCCGTATCGCACAAAAAGCAAGAGCTGCGGGAATGCATCTTGTTATCGGTACTCAGCGTCCATCTGTTGACGTTATCACAGGTCTTATCAAAGCAAACGTACCCTCACGTATCGCATTTACTGTTGCCTCTCAGGTAGACTCAAAGACAATACTCGACGTTGCAGGTGCCGAAAAGCTTGTAGGCCAAGGCGATATGCTTTACGCTCCTGTTGGTGCAATGACTCCGACTCGTGTACAGGGCTCTTACGTCAGTGACGGAGAGATTGAGGACATCATAGACTTCCTTAAGGGTAACGGTGGTTCATCCTACAGTGACGAGGTTATCGAAGGAATCGAGAGAGAGGCCGAGAGATGCGCTGACAAGGGACGGGCTAAAGCCTCTCTTGACGAGGACGATGAGGATGACGGGGAGCTTTCTCTCACATCTGATGCAATGCTCAAACCTGCAATTGAAATTGCGCTTGACAGCGGTACTATCTCCACCTCAATGCTGCAAAGACGTTTAAAGCTCGGCTATGCCAGAGCCGCCCGTCTTATCGACAAAATGGAAGCTCTCGGAGTTGTAAGTGAATTTGCAGGTTCAAAGCCGAGAACAGTCCTCATATCACGTGAAAAATACTTAGAAATGATTACAAATTCGGAAGAATAACTATGGAAAATATAAAAGAAAAATTCAGTTCGATTTTTAAAAGCGAAGAGTTTGCCTCACTCCACAAAACAGGCGTCGACATTAAAAAAGCAGACAAAAGTCTTTCAAAAAGACTCACCATCGTCTCTTTTGTATCTTGTATTGCTATGACGGTACTCGGATACTTTGCACTCGGCATAATCGGTGTTATTATATTCTTTCTTATAACCTACACTTCAACCTTCTTCTACTCGTTTTCGTTGAAAAAAAGGGCTCTTCTCGCCTACCTTAAGGTCTACAGAGAAAAAATACCACCCGTACTTTTCGAAACTGCGAAGAAAATAGATAAACCGGAGATTTCCTCCACACTCAACTGTCTTTATCCCGATACCATGCATCATTGGACCACATGCTACAAGATAGATGAAGTCAACACAGGATTTGCGCGAATCATCAAGAAAAACAATGAATTTGCTTCAGGCATGGCAGTAATCGTTCCGGGAAACTTTTCCGAAGGACAGATATTCAAGGGGTGGTTTCCTGCATTTACTGATGACTTTTCGGAAGAAATGTCGTCAAGCGGTGACATTTGTGCTGCAGCTCTTGATTTTGCAAAAGTTATTGATGAAAAATTCGATGCATTTGCAATTTGCACAACAAGTAAATATGCTGTTTTATACCTCCCTACCGCTCAGGATTTTATGACCTCTCGCGTTGAAGATACTGACGGCATGACCCCCAAGTCGCTCGCACGTCAGTACGGTTATTTCACGCTTGCAACAGCATTCAAGAGTTTTGATTCAGTGCTTGCATCCGATGCGCTTGCTCTGTTTGAAGCGGAATTTCCTGAGGAGGATGAAATATACTTGAAGCTTTGGGAGAAGAAAAAGAAATAATGTACGAATTTATAAAAGTCGGAGACTCCACGGGATATTTTGCAAGCCCCGCAAAAATCGGTCTTTATAGCGTAGGCACCGATGCATATCTTGTCGATTCGGGAAACGACCGTGATGCCGCTAAAAAAGTACTTAAAAAGCTTGATGAAATGGGACTCACACTTCGTGCTGTGCTTGTCACTCATTCACACGCCGATCATATTGGCGGATGCAATTTCCTACAAGAAAAGACCGGCTGTAAGATTTACTCAAGCGGAATAGAAAAGACTTTCGTCAACTTCCCTATACTTGAGCCATCTTTTCTGTACGGAGCATATCCCCCCGATGAGCTTTGTCACAAATTCCTTTTAGCAAAGCCGTCAAATCCCGATGAGCTTATTTTACCCGAAGGGGTTGAAGCAATATCCCTTTTTGGACATTCGTTCAATATGCTCGGATACAAAATGCCCGACGGTACTGTGTTTATCGGGGATGCGCTTTCAAGCAAAGCAACTCTTGAAAAATATCCTCTTGCTTTCATGTATGACATTAAGCGTCAGCTTGAAACCTTTGAAACGCTTGAAACTCTTGAAGGAAAGGTGTTCGTTCCGTCTCACGCTGATGTATGCGAGGATATGTCAGATCTTATAAAAATAAACCGCGATTCTGTTTTAAAGAATTGCGAAATGATTCTTTCTCTTTGCACTGACACTATAAGCGTCGAAACACTTCTTGCAGAGATTTTCAAAGTACTCGGGCTTGAAATGACCTTTGAACAGAATGCACTATGCTCGGCAACTCTAAAAGCTTATCTTACCTATCTTAAAGGTGAAAATAAAATATCATTCAACATACTTAACAACAGAATATGTATTAAAGCTTTATAAAGAAGTCTCATACGGCAACCGACAGTAAAGCTTACAAATTTCAAAAAGGCTTTTGTATTACAGCGATTTCCTGTGTAATAAAAAAAGCAAGACTCGGATGAGTGAAATAGTCAATAGTTAGTAGACACAAAAAAGAATATTTTAAGCTGCCTGTTCAAGTCTGTATTGAACAGGCGGTTTTCTGTTTAATTTACGAATAGGTTTAATGTAATTAAAGTAATAAACGGCATCGGAAATAACTT
>JAZREJ010000017.1:0-24106 GCA_045660745.1 Eubacteriales bacterium | reverse complement strand
GTCAGCATTTCATTCCACTTGTGGAATTTCATTTGGCCGAGATACTCGGGCAAATTTCATTGAAATAATTTGTAATTATTTCATAGCCTCTTCAACTGCAACGGCAACAGCAACGGTCATACCAACCATGGGGTTGTTACCAGCGCCGATAAGTCCCATCATCTCAACGTGAGCGGGAACGGAAGAAGAACCGGCGAACTGAGCGTCGCCATGCATACGTCCCATTGTATCGGTGAGACCGTAGGAAGCGGGACCTGCAGCCATGTTATCGGGATGGAGAGGTCTACCTGTTCCACCGCCGGACGCAACGGAGAAGTACTTAACACCGTTTTCAAGCGCCCACTTCTTGTAGGTTCCTGCAACGGGATGCTGGAAACGGGTGGGGTTAGTGGAGTTACCTGTGATGGAAACGCCAACATTCTCTTTTCTCATGATAGCAACGCCTTCGGAAACGTCATTTGCACCGTAGCAACGAACCTTAGCTCTGTCACCGTTGGAGAAAGCAACCTCACGAACTATCTTGAGCTCGTCGGTATAGTAATCGTAATCAGTTTCAACGTAGGTGAAGCCGTTAATACGGGAAATGATATAAGCGGCATCCTTGCCGAGACCATTGAGTATGATTCGGAGGGGGTTCTTTCTAACCTTATCAGCGTTTCTTGCGATACCGATAGCGCCTTCAGCAGCAGCGAAGGACTCGTGACCTGCGAGGAAACAGAAGCACTCGGTCTCCTCACGGAGAAGCATAGCACCGAGATTACCGTGGCCAAGACCAACCTTACGGTTAGCGGCAACAGAACCGGGGATACAGAAAGCCTGGAGGCCTACACCGATAAGCTCTGCAGCGTCAGCGGCAGTCTTAACGCCCTTCTTGAGTGCGATAGCACATCCGAGGGTATATGCCCAAGCAGCGTTTTCAAAAGCGATGGGCTGAATGCCCTTAACAATAGCATCAACGTCGATTCCCTTGTCGAGACAAATCTGTCTTGCATCCTCAAGGTCCTTAATGCCGTATTCGTTCATGCAGGCAACGATACCCGCAAGTCTTCTTTCTTTTCCTTCAAACTTTACATCGTTAGACATAGTATTGTGCCTCCTTTCTTATTCGTGTCTGGGATCGATATACTTAGCAGCGCCGTCATATCGACCGTAGGTCTTAATATTGGATTCGTATGCTTCCTTGGGATCCTTGCCTGCCTTGATGGCATCCATCATCTTACCAAGGTTAACGAACTTATAGCCTGTAACTTCGTTGTTCTCATCGAGAGCGATGTTAAGAACGTAGCCTTCAGCCATTTCGAGGTATCTAACACCCTTAGCCTTAGTACCGAACATGGTACCAACCTGTGAACGAAGTCCCTTACCGAGGTCTTCGAGAGAAGCGCCGATGGGAAGTCCGTTTTCGGAGAAAGCGGTCTGGCTACGGCCGTAAGCAAGCTGCTTGAAGATTTCTCTCATTGCAACGTTGATAGCGTCGCAAACGAGGTCGGTGTTGAGAGCTTCGAGAAGGGTCTTACCCTGAAGAATCTCAGCAGCCA
This sequence comes from Eubacteriales bacterium, assembly GCA_045660745.1. GTDB lineage: Bacteria > Bacillota > Clostridia > Oscillospirales > SIG627 > RGIG6353. The sequence continues at coordinate 22,568 of JAZREJ010000017.1, read as the reverse complement.
TAGCAGCGGAGTGGGTCATACCGGAGCATCCGAGAGTCTCAACGAGAGCCTCTTCGATGATACCGTCCTTAACGTTGAGAGTGAGCTTACAGCATCCCTGCTGAGGAGCACACCAACCAATACCGTGAGAAAGTCCTGAAATGTCCTTGATCTCATACGACTTTACCCATCTGCCCTCTTCGGGGATGGGAGCGGGACCGTGGTGGGGACCCTTAGCGATGGGACACATATTTTCCACTTCATGTGAATAAAAAATGTGATCTGTCATTTTTATATCTCCTTTAAATTTATTACTTTATGATTTCGCCGTATACTTCACCAAATGCGCAAGCGGCATTGGATTCATCAGTATCAATATGCATTGCGGGAGCAAACTTGGGGCTTACTCTGACAACAACGTCATCAAAAATAAGTGAACGGCCGTTGGAGGTAACCTTAACCTTTACAACCTCCTTATCAGCAATGCCTGCAGCTTCAGCATACTCGGGAGTAGCGTGGATATGACGCTTAGCGGCGATAACACCTTCAACAATCTCAACTTCACCTGCGGGGCCGATGAGCTTGCATCCTGCACTGCCTGCAAGGTCGCCTGATTCACGAACTGGAGCTACAACGCCGAGAGAGCGAGCATCTGTGAGGGATACCTCAACCTGAGACTGAGGTCTTGCGGGACCGAGAACGATGATATTCTTGATAGCGCCCTTGGGGCCTTCAACAGTAACTCTTTCCTCGCATGCAAACTGACCGGGCTGAGAAAGGTCTTTCTTATGTGTAAGAGTTGCACCCTTACCGAAAAGAATTTCAATGTGTTCTGCGGTAAGATGTACGTGTCTTGCGGAAGTTTCAACTAAAATCTTGTTTTCCATTTTATTGCCTCTTTCCTATGTTTTTTATTTCCACCCATTATTATACAATGTTTTATTCAATTTGTAAATATCGAATTGACAAAAAAATGACAATTTTAAAAAAAGATTTGACGTTTTCACAAAATAAAAGAGCCTTTTTCGGGAATACTCATAAATGAAACAAAAGGAGGCGGCAAAATGTACAACAAAGTTGAAATATGCGGAGTAAACACTTCTAAACTCAAGACCCTCACGGCAAAGGAAAAGGACGAGCTTTTAAGACGCGCCAAAAACGGTGACAGTGCGGCACGTGACGAGCTTATCATGGGGAATCTCAGACTTGTGCTGAGCGTTATACAAAAATTCACTTCACGCGGGGAAAATCCTGACGATCTTTTTCAAGTGGGGTGTGTCGGACTTATAAAAGCAGTTGACAATTTCGATATAAATCAAAACGTTCTTTTTTCAACCTACGCCGTGCCAATGAACGTACAATGTAGAAAAAAAGCACTCGTCCTTTGTGGCGAGTGCTTTTCGGTATGTTTAGTCGAGTTCTTTTTTACCTGTGTAAAGCTCGTAGTATCTTCCTTCAAGCTTTAAGAGGTCTTCGTGGTTGCCTCTTTCGATTATCTCTCCCCTCTCAAGTACCATAATGGCATCTGAGTTGCGAACTGTGGAAAGACGATGTGCAATAACGAAAGTGGTTCTGTCCTTCATAAGTCTGTCCATACCATGCTCGATGTGTCTTTCGGTACGGGTATCTACAGATGAAGTTGCCTCGTCAAGAACGAGTATCGGAGCTTTTGAAAGTGCGGCTCTTGCTATATTCAACAGCTGACGCTGACCTTGTGAAAGGTTTGCTCCATCTCCCTCAAGAACCGTTTCATAGCCGTTTTCAAGTCGCATAATAAAGCTGTGTGCGCTTGCGGTCTTTGCGGCGGCGATAACCTCTTCATCGCTCGCATCAAGTCTTCCGTAACGGATGTTCTCCATAACTGTACCCGTAAACAGGTGCGTATCCTGAAGAACCATTGCAATATTCTTGCGCAAAAACTCGCGAGAGTATTCTTTGATAGGCTTGCCGTCGATGGTGATAGTGCCTTCCGAGATATCGTAGAAGCGGTTGAGAAGATTTGTGACGGTTGTTTTTCCCGCACCAGTCGAGCCGACGAAAGCAATTTTCTGTCCCGGCTTTGCGTACAGAGAAATGTCTTTAAGAACGGTCTTGTCGGGGTTATATCCAAAGGTTACGTTTTCCATAACAACGTGTCCCTTGATAGGCTCGGTCAAAGCATTTTCACCGTCGGGCTCTTCGGGTGCTTCGTCCATGACGTTAAACACACGCTCCGCACCCGCAAGTGCGGCAAAGAGGGTTGAAACCTGCATGGAAAGCTGATTTATGGGCATTGCAAACTGCTTTGAATAATTGGCAAATGCTGTAAGCTCACCCGGAGTGAAGCCTGTGAGAACGATTAAAACACCGCCGACACCGAGAGTCAGAGCATAGGAGATAAGGCTTATATTGTGCATGATAGGTCCTGTTACACCGCCCCAGAACTGCGCCTTTTCCTGCTTTGAGCGAAGGTCTTCGTTTATAAGGCTCATTTCCTCTATGCATTCGTCCTCGTGGTTAAATACCTTTACAACCTTTTGTCCGCTGATGGTTTCTTCTATATATCCATTCACAGCGCCGAGGGCAGCCTGTTGTTCACCGAAATATTTTGACGAATTGTTACCTATTACGCTTGCCGCATAAACAAGAAGCGGAACGAAAATTACGGTAATGAGAGTGAGCCATACGTTTGTGGTTATCATAAAGATAAACGTACCTATAAGGCTGACGACACCGCTGACGATAGACGTTAAAGAGTTGTTGAGCATTACGTCAATGTTGTCCACGTCGTTGGTAAATCGGCTCATTATCTCGCCTGTCGGGTGAGAGTCAAAATATTTTACGGGAAGCTTTTGAAGCTTATTAAAGAGATCGTTTCTTATACTTTGTATAGAGCCTTGTGAAATTGAGAGCATAAGGCGTGCTTGGAGATAGCTTCCGAAAGCGGATATGAAATAAACGCTTCCGAGTATTATCAAAGCGGCAACTATATAAACACTTATTTCAAGAGCAACGTTTTCTGTAAGCGCCTGGATAAACGACGTTGAAACAAGCGACTCGATAATCCCGTCCGCAAACTCCGCTATGGGACTGGGATTAAGCACGGCATCTGGATTTATTGCAAGTGTGATTCTGTTGATAATGGGAACGAGCAGGTATCCCGCACAAAGAGAAAACACCGTGGTCATAATCATACAAGTGAAAACCAACATAAGTCTGAACTTGTATTTTCCGACATAGGAAAGGAGTCGAGAAATCGTCTTTCCGATATTTTTAGGTTTTCCTTTTGCTTTAGGTCCGGGGCCGGGACGATGTCCGGGACCGCCTCTTAAGGATTGACCGTGAGAGACGCTGTTGTATTGCTTTTTAAGTACATCTAAGTTTCTTGCCATAACAATTACGCCTCCTTTTTATCCATCTGCGAACAGTATATTTCGCTGTATTCAGAATTTTTTTCAAGAAGCTCTGCGTGAGTGCCGACACCTGTTATCTTTCCATCATTCATAACAACTATCGTATCAGCCTCCATGACAGAACTTATACGCTGGGCAATAATTATCTTTGTGCAATCGGGAATTTCATCCTTGAAAGCTTTTCTTATCTGAGCCTCGGTGGCGGTGTCGACAGCGCTTGTTGAATCGTCAAGAATAAGGATCTTAGGTTTTTTCAAAAGTGCTCTTGCAATACAAAGTCTTTGCTTCTGTCCTCCCGAAAGGTTTGTTCCGCCTTTATCAAGCTCGGTGTCATATCCATCCTTAAAAGTGGAAACGAACTTATCCGCCGCCGCATATTTTGACATTTTAATCATTTCCTCATCGTCGGCTTCCATATCGCCCCATCGAAGATTGTCAGCGATACTACCTGCAAAGAGGAGGTTTTTTTGAAGTACTATACCGATTCCGTCACGGAGATTTACAAGAGAATAATCGCGAACGTTTACACCGTCAACAAGCACTTCTCCTTCATCCGCATCGTAAAGTCTGGGTATCATTGAAACAAGAGTTGTTTTTCCGCATCCCGTCGATCCGATAATTCCTACGGTGGATCCCGCGGGTATTTTCAGACTGATATTATCAAGCACGGCTTCCTCGCTGTTTTTGTAATAACGGAAATTGACATTTTTAAATTCTATTTCACCCACAGTGACCTTTTTCTCCGAATTTGCGTTTTGAGAATCCTGAATATCGGGAATCTCATCAAGAACCTCGCAAATTCTCTTTGAAGACGCCATGGCACGAGATGATGTCATGAGAAGAAACGATACCATCATGAGTGATGAAAGTATTTGTGTTGCGTAAGTAACGAAGGCAGAAAGATCACCTACCGGCATTCCAAAATCAAGCACCTCACCATGTCCGAACCAAATGATGGCAATGATAGCACCGTACATAAAAAGATTCATTACAGGAGCCATATATATCATAACCTTCACAGCATTGACGCTTGAGTTTTTAAGTTCTGCATTATCATTTTCAAATTTGTCGATTTCGTAATCCTCACGGACGAAGGATTTTACAACTCTTACGTTTGTCACGTTTTCTCTGACTGTCCCGTTGAGCTTATCTACCTTTTTTTGAAGTGCCGCAAAACGGGGCATGCCCATTTTTATCAGCATAAAAATAACAATAAGCATAAGTGGCATGGCGATTGCAAGAACAACGGAAAGTGAAGGACGAAGGCTCACTGCCATAATAATTCCGCCGATAAACATACCCGGTGCACGCAAAGCCATTCTGAGAAGCATATTAACAAAATTCTGAAGCTGAGTTACGTCATTGGTCATTCTTGTAACAAGAGAACTTGCCGAGAATTTATCAATGTTGGAAAAAGAGTATTTCTGTATTTTCGTATAGACGTCCAGTCTTAAATCTGCCGCAAAGTTTACCGACGCCTTCGAGCCGAAATACGCACCCGCAACGCCACCCGTCATCATAAAGAGCACAATGGCAACAAGTATACTTGCGTATCCGATGCTCTTTCCTACTGTTAAAGTTCCTTCATAGCCGTCATTGATTATAGCACCGAGTACAAGCGGCATAAACATTTCGCCTATAACCTCAATTATCATTCCGCAGGGTCCGAGTATAAATGACCTCAGGTGCGGCTTTATGTATTTCATCCATCTTTTCATAGTCTCATCCCTTTCATGAGTTTGTTTGCTTTTGTATGTTTATCTGCATTTTTTCAAGACAAGAAACGTAAGCGTCAAGCTCTTCATCGGTAAAGCCGCTAAACATAGCGGTATCGGCTGCCATAAAAAGCTCCCTTGTCCGATTTACCAAGGATTTTCCCTTTTCGGTTATTTTAATCTCGTTGTATCTTGCGTCAGAGCCGAGTGTACGCTCTATATATCCGTCCTGCTCGATTTTTTTCAGTGCAACCGTAACGGCAGCAGGTGTTACGCCCAGCCTGTCGGCAAGCTCCTTTTGTGACGCAAGCACGTTATCCCTTGCAAGATGCATCAGTATTCTGTGCTGAGTCCGATGCATGCCTATTTCCTTTGCACGATTATCAACCATATCACGATGCATTTTATTTATCTTTATCATCATTTCGATAGCGCGCGTAAGTTTTGTGTTTGACATAGATGCTCCTTTCGTTAAATGGTTAATAATTAAACATTTAACCATATTATATCCTCTTTATCCGTAAAAATCAAGAGGTTTGAAAAAAAATTAACTCCCCCTTACGCGTTTTTTAAGCGCAAGGGGGAACAATTTTAACTTACAAGCTTTATTTTGCAAAATTTTCGATATCGCCCACCATATAAAGTGAGCCGTAGGCAAGCACGACTCCGTCTGCTCCCGCCCTCTCTTTTGCATACATAACGCCTTCTCTGATATCACCGAAAGCCGAAACAGGCTTTTCAAAGCGTTCAAGGTAATTTTTAAGACTTTCCGCATCAAGGGCTCTTGGGTTCGGAGGTGTGACAGCGATAAACTCCGAGGCGTACTCGGACATTTCCGAATACATACACTCATAGTCTTTATCGGCAAGCACCCCCGTAAGCACTACAAGACGGCGTCCAGAAAGGTACTCGCGCACGTTTTCAACAAGCGCCTCTATACACTGCGGATTGTGACCGCCATCAACAATAAACAAAGGTGATTTGTTTACTACCTCAAATCTTCCCTCCCAAACGGTATTCTCAATTCCGTATCTCACATCATCATGTGTGATGTCCCAGCCTCTGAGAATAAGTTCGTTCATAAGTGCGATAACTACAGCGGCATTTTTGAGCTGATGCTTTCCGAGGAGATGGAGTCTCATATTCTTATATTCGTAATAATCGAATACCTGTCCGTCGAAATCAGCCGATATTGGAACGATAGCGTTAAACTCGGGCTTGGTAAAAAATGCCCGTACATCGTTGCAACGCTCTCTTATCACCTTCTCAACCGAGTCGGTGTTGGGATAAAATACAGCAAGAGTTCCGTCCTTGATTATTTTTGATTTCGTCTCGGCAATCTTCTCGACTGTGTCTCCGAGAAAATCGGTGTGGTCAAGTCCTATATTAGTAATAACGGCAGCAACAGGAGAGTCAATAACGTTGGTAGAATCAAGCTCACCGCCCATACCGACCTCAAGACAAACGATATCGCATTTTCTTCTTTTGAAAAATTCAAACGCGATACATGTAACAAGCTCGAATTCCGTAGGCGAGTCCTCCATCGAGTCGGCAAACGGCTTTACAAATTCTACAATCTCAACAAGTTCGTCGTTTGAAATGTTTTCACCGTTAACTCGCATACGCTCATTGAAGGTGAATATATAAGGAGACGTATAAAGTCCTGTGGTATATCCCGCCTCAAGCAAAATACGGGCGCTCATTGATGCGGTTGAGCCTTTGCCGTTAGTACCTGCTATATGGATAAATTTAAGCTTTTTTTCGGGATTTCCCATAAGCGAGAGAAGTGTACGTGTTCTCTCAAGCCCGGGATGGCTTCCCTTCCAAGAGACTGAATGAATATATTCAAGCGCTGTTTCGTAGGTCAAAATTACCTCCACGGTCTTAAAGACCTTCAAGCAAATTTCTGATATTTCTGTTTTTATACAAAATACATATAATAAAAATTTCAACAGATGCGATTCCGATATACACAGGGATTCGCCACAAAACGGCTATGCCGTAAAACTGATAAAGACCGATGGATTTTATTATCATAGAACCTATAATGTGGGCACATATCGAAGATATCACAATTTGTGCACAACCTCTTTTTCTCACCAACAACATAGGTACAAGACCTGCGATGATGCCTATCATCATGGCTCCTGCTGTGACAATCAGGTTAGGAGGATAAATCTGTGATGAGAGCAAATAGCTAATAAGGTCGGTTGCAACTCCGACAAATCCTCCGACAATAGGTCCAAGATAAATTCCGGCAAGAATTATGGGCAAATTTTCAAAAGTTATCCTAAAAAGCCCGAGTCCGAAATTCATGAAATTCTTGCAAAAAATACCTATGATAACGCTCATTGCTACAAGCATTGCGGCAAAGGCTATCTTCTTTGGCGAAAACGAATAAATGTGTCTTTTAGACATAAAAATACCTCCTTATATAAGCTACATAAGGAGGTAGTAAGCCTTTCGATATGCAGCAGCGGGATGCGAATCTGTCACCGCAGGGGCTCCCCCTTTTCGTCCCGACGGCAACTCCCCGTCCCTCGGGCACTAAAACGCAACAAATTCTACTCTACTTTTTTCACACGTATTATATACCTTTTTCATTTTTTTGTCAACATAAATCTACTAACTCACCCCTTATATTTACCCGGAGTACAAAAAAACCGTTTCTTGAATTGTGTAATAAAGCTTGATGAGTCCGAAAATCCGCTCTTATAGCAAGCCTCTGTAACGCTCGCTCCTTTTTCAAGAAGTCTCCTAGCATATTCAAGTCTTCTTTCGGTAATGTATTCGTAAATACTTTTATTAGTATAGCGTCTAAACGTTTGTGTCAGGTGCGTAACGCTGTATCCGCAATATTCGGAAAGCCTGTCAAGTCCGTCGAACTCCGGGAACGTTTCGTTAATTCTGCTCATTATTTTCGTTACTGCAACCGGGAAGTCGGAAACGGAAGGATTTTTCTTCTGTTCTTCATAAAAGGCATTGCACAACGAAAGTGCTTCGATAAGCTTTGAGAACAGGATCACGTCGGGACAGCTTTTGCTTTTTATCATTTCAAAAATCGATTCGGTTATATCAATAAGACGGGTTCTTTCCTTTTCGGGCAAGCGGATATAATTTACCCTATCGTCTTCGTTATCCTCGAAAGGACGCATTATCTCTCTGCTTGTTGTAAAGACCTTTTCGAAAACGTTTACAGGAATCAAAAAAGATATAAATCGGTATTTTCCCAATAAAGGAAAGCGCCCGAAATGTACTTCGTTGGGACGAAATATCATAACGTCTCCCCTTTTCGGGAAGAAAGCCTTATCTCCTATAACCGCCCCACAATCGTCCGAGAGCACGAGACTGATTTTAAAATCATCGTAAATAGTTACCGGTGTATCTCCGCAATATTCCTCGTTATCACTGCATTCGGCTCTTATCGGTTTTATTCTGTCATTTATATAAATATCTCTTTTAATCATCATAATTCACTTTCGGATTTTTATATTTTTATTGTTGTTTTCCTATATCACTATCATTTTATATATGATATTATAAGTTTATCAAATTTTATAAGTATTGTAAAGGGGTAATTTATAATGAGTAATAAAATTCTTGTACGCAAATGTCTTGAATATTTTAAAAAGCTAAAAAAGATAACCTCATGTTCAAATCATCCCATAACTCTGTTGTACAATGAATACGATAAGCTTCATCCTCAGGCAACCTCTTTCGAGTTAAAAGCGGCTCAATATGAAATCACGGCAGAAAATATTGATACAGCCGTTTTCGAAGAAACTCCGTTTTATTTTGTTAACAACATTGCTCCTTGCCCGGGGCTTTTAAGCGGCTCTTGCTGTGCCTGGTTATATGTCAGAAACAGACACATATACAAAGATGCAAGTCCCACGATATACGAAAACTACCGAAAGCAAATTGACCTCGGATTATTTCATTCAGGCTCATATTGTGACGAGGTTCACTATACCGTACCTATCGAAAACATAGTAAGTCACGGCATGAAAAAGTATTACGATGATGCTGAAAAAGCAAAAAAGAATGCCTCTCCCGACGAACTGGATTTTTTAAATTCAGCACAAAGAGGGCTTCTTGCAGCAAAGAGAATATGTGAACGTTATGTACAAACGGCATATAAAAAGCTTGAAACATTAAATTCTCCGGAGCTTCGTCACAACATGGAGATGCTCATCGAATCGGCAAGCCGCTGTCCGTGGGAGGCACCTAAAACATTTTTTGAAGGACTTAACACCTGCTGGTTTTCCAGAAACGTTTTAGGGGCTATGGAAGGTGTCGGCAATTCCACGCTCGGTCGTGTCGATTACATACTCTACAACCTTTACAAAAACGATATTGAAGATGGCAGGCTTACAAAAGAAGATGCATACGAGCTGATAAAACAATTTGTATTGCTTGGCGATATGCAATATGACAAGGATACAACGGTCGAGGGAGATTGTGACCATGAGCTTGAAATGGGAATTGCGCTCGGCGGATGCGACATTGAGGGGAAACCCGTATTTAACGAGCTTACAGAAATGTTTATAAGAGCGCACAGCGAAATGGGATGTATTTTCCCTAAGATTCACGCACGCTTCTCTTCAGATTCACCTGAGGAATATCTTGAGCTTTTAGCTAATGAATTCGTAAACGGAAGAAGCACAATCGGACTCTCTTGCGACGACGGAATAATCCCGGGACTTATCAAAGCGGGAAAAACTCTTGAGGATGCCAGAAATTATGAGACCGTAGGATGCTGGGAGAACAAGATACCGAACAAGGAATGTATGCCGGGAGCAAACTATCTGTACGCCGTTAAAATACTTGAGGAAACAGTATACGGTCCGAGAAAGGAGTTCGTTGACGCGGGATTTGAGTGTATCCCGCTTGAAGGTGCAAAAACGTTTGATGAAGTATACAGAATTATTTACAGCAATTTAAGAACTGTAATACGCTTCAGGTGTGAAACGTTCGGTAAATACGGAAAGCTTTCTCCGTTAGTTAATCCTATGTGTTTGACATCGGTAATGCGAGACGGCAGTATCGAAAAAAAGCGTGATTACACGCAAGGTGGATCGATATACAACGATAACACTTGTGACATTGCCGGATTTGCTAACATTGTTGACGCTCTTCTTGCAATCAAAAAGCTATGCTATGATGACAAATACATATCTTTGAAGAATTACCTGAATGCCGTACGAAACAACTGGAAGGACAACGAAGAGCTTTTATATAAAGTCCGTCACTGCCCTCACTTTGGAGATAACACAAAGGAATCGCTTGATATAAGTAACCGACTTCATTCCGACCTGTATCACGCACTTGACGGAATAGAAAGTGAAAGAGGCGGAAAATACTTTCTCAACTACTATGTCTACAGAGAGTTTTTCAAAAAAGTCAAAGATTTACGCGCCACTCCCGACGGAAGACGAGACGGGGAAATGTACGCTCAAGGTATCGGGCCGTCAAAATATCATCCCGCAGACTCGCTTTCGGATGTGATTCAAAGCGTTTGTAAGCTAAACTGTGATCTTTGCGGTACAAGTGCACTTGATATTCAGCTTCCGTTTGGCAAGACCTCCAAAGAACAGCTTTCGGTATTTCTGCGTATATTCGCAAAGCTGAAAATCAAGCATCTGCAAATAAACTGCGTCTCTGTAAATGACTTAACAGAAGCACAAAAGCACCCTGAAAAGCACCAAGATTTAATCGTTCGTGTAACGGGATTTTCAGCAAAATTCGTTTCACTGTCACCCGAATTTCAAGAAGAGATAATAAAAAGACACATCTACGAATGATAAGGAACTATATAAAAAGCATACCGTTTTTTCAAAAAAAGATTGACAATCAAAATGAGATTTGTTAAAATTTTCGTGAGGTGATAGCATGAGCGTTTGGTACATAGATTCAAGCTGTGAAACGGGCGACTTTTCGGGAAGAGATGAAAATAATCCGAGAAGAGATTACGACTCTCTTGATATATTTCCGGGAGATACTGTGCTATTAAAAAGAGGCAGTATTTTCCGAGATGCGATAGTTTCTCCAAGCGGTACACCCGATGCGCCGATTGTGTGGGGTGCTTGGGGCGAAGGAGATGAACCTGTAATACTCGGTTCGGTTAATGCGGACTCATGGGAGAGTTGCGGAGAAAATATATGGAAATGGCTTGGCGCTGATGAGGGTGAAGTATGTAACATCATCTTTGATGATGGAAAAGAGTTCGGAACGCTTCGATGGAGTCTTGAAGAGTTAACAGCTAATGGTGACTTCTACTACTCAGCTTATCAATCAAAGGATGTGGGAGGCGGTAATTTATATTTGTACTCCGAAAAAAATCCAAACGAAATTTGGAAAAGTATTGAAGTTGCCTGCTTTAAAAAGAGAAATCTTGCAACAGCCACACACGACGTTGTTTTTGAAGATATCACCTTTAAAAATTCGGGTGTTCACGGCTTTGCGGCAACAAACTCGTCACGCATCACGATACGCCGATGCAAATTCCACAACATTGGCGGATGCGTATGGAATGCCGAAAATAAGGTTCGCTTCGGCAACGGAGTTGAATTTTGGAACGAGTGCGAGGACATCCTTGTAACCGAATGTGATTTTAATCAAATATACGATTCGGCGCTGACTCATCAGGGACAGAAAAACGGTGAATACAAGACTCCGAAGAATATAGTCTTTTCCTTTAATACCATTGCATATTGCGGTATGGCGGCATATGAAATAAGAGATAAAATTCCGCTTGCGTCAAGCTTCAGAATTAACATCTGCGATATGGCAGGAATGGGATTTTCGGCTCAAGGAGACCTGCGTCCGAGAAGATGGGTACATTGGCCCGACCCGATGGGGCACCACCTGTTCATATGGAGAATGGAAAAGCCCACCTACGGCGGCGAGCTTTTAATCGAAGGCAACACCTTCGGCTTCTCCTTTGACGGATACGCGGAATACTCAACTGCCTCCCCCGAAGCACAAGCACAGATAATTTATAAAAAGAACATTGTCACCTGTGAGCGACCTGTTTTAAGACTTGGAGAAAAGCTTGAAAAAGAAGCATTAATGTAAAAAATACACCCGAAAGGGTGTATTTTTTTAGTTTAATATTCAATATAAACAACGTCGTAGATGTCAAGCTTTGCAAGGTTAAGGAAAATCTTTTCGTCACGCTTTTCCCACTTGATTTCGGTGCTGAGATTGGTATAAACCTTTTTCGGTTCGATATCAAGCTGCAGGGATAATTCAACGTCATTCATGGGAATAATCTTCTTATAGCTTTGATAATTAAGCAAAGAAAGAGTATAATGATGTTTATCGGGATTATGACGAAGAACGTGTTCAAGGCACTCGCACTCATCACATTCAAGCGTTATACCGCCAACCTCATCAAGAACTCCTTTCAAAATCGAAGCGAAAATATCATAATCGCAGACTGCGGGCGACTGTTCAAACGGGGCAACGCTGTAAAGACAAGCGCCCTCGCCAAACCTATTATACACAAGTGCGGGCAAATCCGTCTTTTCACTCGGAGGATTGCTTATTGCAGAGGAATAACGATGGAAGTTGCGAGCGTCCGTAAACGGATAAGTAATCGTTGCGAGTACTTCTGCAGAATCTGAATTTACTCTAACGACAGAAACGGGAGTAGAGGACATAGCGGGATAGGTGTCATTAAACTTGTCAAAATATTTTTGTCCCTTGTTATTTGGTGAAATATATACGGGATAACGGTCTACATACTCGACATAAGAAGCACCGATGACGTCCTCAAGCATAAATTTGTCCCTGATGCTTCCATCGGTTGACAATGCAGATGAGTAACCGCTTATATAAGCTCTGCCGCCGTCTCTGACATACTCACGTATCTTATCACATTCCTCTTTGCTCATACGATAAAGGTCGGAAATGATTATTAACTTATATTTTGAGAGTGAGTTCAAGTTTTTGGGAGTGATTATATCGTAATCAATATGAGCTCGTGAAAGAGCTTTATTGAGTAGGTCAAGCCTTTCGGGAACGCTACGGTCCTCACCACTGTTAAAGCATGGCTTCCCCTCACTTTCACGGCTTGTAAAGGAATCAAAGTTGATATAAACCGCAACGTCACGAAGAACCTCGGCATCGTGGTCAACCGTCTTGAAGAAGGGCTCAAGCTCTCGCTTCACCTCCCCCATCATTTCGTAAAGCTCAACATTGAGTCCACCGTCGGGATCAATAGCATCAATAAAGAGGAAGCTTCCTCCGCAAAGGAAAGCGTTATACGCTTGAAGGAGTATTTCACTCTTATCCTTGATTGCTGTGTGGTAGGTAAGATTCGGAGCGCGAGAAATCATATATTCAAACGGAGTATTCTCGGAAAGGTTGTGCAAAAGGCGACAAACAACGTCGGTTCTGTCACGGTCACAATAAAAATCCCCCGAAACATAATCCATAAGCGAAAAATACTCATTACCGATTCCTACAAAATGACAGGCGTCCCAGCCACCGCATTGTAAAGCCACCGTAATATCAGGTCTTGCGCTATGTGCCATATTGACAATCTCGCGTGCATATTCGCTAACTACGTCAAACTTATATTTAATATAGCCAACGTAATTGGGGTCTGACCAATTTATCGTATCGGGCAAATCTCTGCCTGTTTCCTTTTTGTATCTTTCTCGGCAAAAGCGACAGGTACAGTCGGGTGAAAAAAAGCCCACCATATCCACCCAAAGTCCTTCGACGTCATACTTTGAAACCATTTCATAAACAAGGCTGTGAAACAAATTTCTGTAAGGAGAATTAAGACAACAAGTGCCAAAGCGCTCTGTGTCACCCGAGTGCGCACCTCTGCTGTCGGTTATTTGCCATTCCGGATGACGGCGCGCACCTTCCGTACACCAGCTGTTGAGATACCCGATAACACGTATTCCGCGTCGTCGAAGTGCGTCAACGGTTTCACCGAATATATCTCTTTTATAGGTAATTGAATGACGGTAACCTATCTCCGTGGGAAAAAGGCAAAGGCCAAGGCAGTTGGAAGCATAAACGTAGGCTGTGTCAACACCTGCAATCACCATGCACTCTGCATATTTTTCGGCATCGAAGTTTTCAAGATTCCCTTCTCCGCTTGGGATATGCATATCCACAAGGTTTCTAAAATAGCTTTTCTTATACCACTTTTCCATAATTTTTCCTTTTCTAAATAAGCCCAAGGTGGATCTCCTTGGGCTATTTTTAATTAATATTCAATATAAACAACGTCGTAGATGTCAAGCTTTGCAAGATCAAAGTAAATCTTACCATCGCGCTTTTCCCACTTGATCTCGGTGCCGAGATTTGTATAAACCTTCTTCGGTTCGATATCAAGCATAAGTGAGAATGCAACGTTGTAAAGAGGTGCTATCTTCTTAACGTTCTGATAGTTGAGAAGAGATACTGTGTAGTGCTTCTTCTCCTCGCTGTGTCGGATAACGTGCTCGAGATATTCGCACTCCTCAGTCTCGAATATCTTACCGCCCTTCTCTTCGATAAGAGATGAGATGAGCTCTGCGAAGATATCGTAGTTGCAAACCGCCTTAGAACGAGAGAACGGAGCAAACGAGTACATAGCAGCACCGTTTCCAAACTTGTTATATACAAGTGCGGGAATGCTTGTCTTTTCGCTCGGAGGGTTACTGATAGCGGAAGAATAGCGATGGAAATTACGGGCATCTGTGAATGGATAAGTAACAGTTGCAAGAACCTCTGCGGTATCGCTTGACTTTTCAACGGTTATTGCGGGCTCTGTAAACATTGTGGGATAGGTCTCGTTGAAGTGCTCGAAGAACTTCTGACCTGCCTCTGTGGGAGCCATATAAACGGGATAACGGTCAACAAACTCTTGGTACTTAACGCCGAGTACGTCCTCGAGCATGAACTTATCCTTATTCTTACCGTCGGTAGAGAGAGCCGAAGAAGACCCCTCAACAAAGATACGTCCGCCGTTTGCAACATATTCGCGAATCTTATCACATTCCTCTTCGCTCATACGGTAGATATCGGGAACAATGATCGTCTTATAGCGAGAAAGCTCACCAAGATTCTTTGCGGTAAGTATATCGTAGTCAATATGTGCACGGGATAAGGCTTTGTTAAGCGTGATAAGCTTTTCGTAGATAATGCCTACATAATGTCCAAGCTCATGAGCGGGTCTCCCCTCTGCTTTTCTGCTTGTATAAGAGTCAAAGTTAATATATACCGCAACGTCACGCATGACCTTTGCATCATAGTCTATGGTCTTAAAGAACGGCTCAAGCTCGGTCTTTACGTCTCTCATCATGCGATAAAGGTTAACGTTAAGACCTCCGTCAGGGTCGATAGCATCAATAAAGAGGAAACTTCCTCCGCAAAGGAATGCAGTGTATGCCTGAAGAAGTATCTCGCTCTTATCCTTGATTGCTGTGTGATAAGCAAGGTCGGGAGCACGGGATATCATGTACTCAAAGGGATTATTCTGAGTAAGATTCGGGAGGAGACGGCAAACAACGTCGGTCTTGTCGCGGTCTGCATAGAAGTCACCCGAAACATAATCCATAGCCGCAAAATAGTCATTTCCAAGACCTGTGAGGAAGGAGTTTGACCAACCTGCGCACTGATAGGAAACAGCGATTCCGGGCTTTGCACGGTTTGCCTGCTCGGTCATACTGCGTGCATAAGATGAAACTGTATCGAACTTAAACTGAATGTATCTTAAATAGTTCTCGTTTGTCCAATCAATAGTCTTGGGAAGATCGAAGCCTGTTTCTTCCTTATACTTCTTCTGACAGTAAGTACAGTTACAGTCGCCCATAAAGAAGCCGACCATGTCTACCCAAAGTCCTTCGATGTCGTACTTTGATACCATTTCGTAAACAAGATTCAAGAAGAGATCGCGATAAGGAGAATTAACACAACAAGTGCCGAACCTTCCCGCATCTCCGCTACGTCCGCCCGCACTGTTGATAATCTGCCATTCTGGATGGCGACGTGCGCCCTCCGAGCACCAGCTGTTTAGGTATCCGACAACTCTGATTCCTCTTTTGCGGAGTGCTGCAACTGTTTCGCCAAATATATCTCTCTTATACGTTATTGTGTGACGGAATCCTATTTCGGTAGGAAACAAGCAAAGTCCGAGACAGTTAGAAGCGTAAACATAAGCCGTATCAACACCCGCTATCTCCATACACTCGGCATATTTTTCGGCATCAAAATTCTCAAGATTCTGTTCGCCGCTCGGGATATGCATATCCACAAGATTTCTAAAATAACTTTTCTTATACCACTTTTCCATAGGTGTTACTCCTTTTATTATTCCTCTTCCATAATAGGAAGTGAGGATATTTCGTTCTTAATGGTGGACATTACAACAAGGGTCTTCGTAAGGTTTACACCCTGTATACATTTAACATAATTGAGTAAATCCTCAAGAGTTCTTGATGTAGAGGTTACAACCTTCAAAATATAATCATATTCACCCGTGATATAATGACACTCAACTATTTCATCGTTAAGTCTTACCATATCACGGAAATTCGCATCATACTTCGGGTGCTCAAGTGAAACCGAAATGTAAGCGATTATATCCTTATCTATCTTTTTGTGATCAATCAGTATAGTATACTGACTTATAACACCGTCATTCTCAAGCTTCTTAATACGCTCTATAACGGCAGAAGTAGACAGATTTATCCTTTCTCCTATAGCTGTTGCATTCATTCTTGAATGCTCTTTTAAGCATTTGAGTATTTTTAAATCAACAATATCCATAAATTTCTCCTTCCTTCTCATATTAAGAAAATTATATCAAATATATTCCAATATTGCAATAGCAAATCGAATTTTTTCGGGAAATAAAATAAATCCCCGAAAAACCTTCGGGGACTTCATTTTACCATTCTGTTTCGTTGAGCATAAGGAGTATGCGCGCGTAAATTCTCATTGCCAAAAGAAGTCTGTCAATAGACACCGCCTCATCCGGGCCGTGTACTCCTCCGTGTCCCTCGGGGAAGCTTTTCGGTGCGATGTTCGCGGCAGTGCCGCAGGTATATGCATTGGGAAGCGCATGAGCGTAGGTTATGCCTGCCATAAGATAGGGGTTTGAATTTGTTCCCATAACGGTATTTACAATACCGCAGATATCCTTCAAAACAGGAGCTTCTTTATCCATTATATATGCGGGAGTTGTATCCTCGCAGTAGGTTAGCTCAAGTCCGTTTCGCTGTGCATATTCAAGAACCGATTTCTTCATTTCCTCCAAAGAGGTACCGATATGATATCTAACCCCTATTTCAAGCTCCGGATAGCCGTCTCTGTTATAAACCCTCTGTGCATTAACTTTTGCCACGCCCATTATCGGATGAGGCTTATCAATTCCGAGTGCTTTACCGCATATATCCGATGTAATTTCACGGAATGCATTCATAACGGCTACATTTTCTTCAGGGACAAGACCTGCGTCAAGGAGTGCTTTCGCAAGCTTTGTTATCATATTCCCGTTAGGGTCGGGAGATGCGCCGTGACGGGCGAGGGACTTTGCGCAAACCGTTATTTTCTCTCCCCTTTCAATTTCGCAGTTTTCGAGAGCTTCGGGGATATCGGCAGACGAATCAAATTCCGCAAATGCTTTCCAAGGAGTCTCCTTGCTTCCCGCGTGAAACGTGAATTTTTCAAAAGGTTTACAGCTTTTCAAGAAGAACACTGCCCTACCCTTTCCGCCGTAGCAGACGGGGTAGCTTCCATCGGGGACCAGTGAAAGACGTGGCGGAGTCTCGGTATTGAGGAAGCCCTTCGCTTCGGGGATACGCTTGTCTCCGAGAAGGTCGTGAAGTCCGTTTTCTTCATCCGAGCCAACGTATATTGCGGGATTGTATTTAAGCTTTATGCCAAGCCTTTTGAATATCTTCAAAAGGTTATACATTGCGGCAAACTGTCCTTTATTGTCACCCGCTCCGCGTCCGATGATACTGCCTTCCATTTCAAAAGCCTTGAACGGCTCGTATATCCAACCGTCCCCCACAGGCATAACATCTCCGTGTATCCAGATACCAAGGTCGGGCACGCCTTCTTCCATTGAGATGCTTGCTACACCAACCTTGTAGTCCTTGGGGAAAAAGCCGTCTTTTTTTCCATATTCCATCACTGCTTCAAGCATCTTTTTGGGGCCTTCTCCAAACGGGCCGCCCGGTACAGGCTCGCCTTTCGTACTGTCGATGCTGACAAATTTTATGGTATCGGAAATGACGTTCGTCTTAGCATCCATTATTTCTTTGTCAATTATCTCAATAATACTGTTCAATAATATCACCTCGCAACAATACTACTCTTGAGCCAAAGTTTTTTCAACACTTTTTTTAAAAATGCAAAATAATGGCATCAAAAGAACGGATTATGTCACTTATTGTAATGAATCTTTACAGGTCCAAAAAGCCCGCTTGGTATTGACGTCGGATGGAAGGACTGTTCTGTCTTAAAGTATGATGTCAGCATCCATTCGGGCCATTTTTCAAACGATCGAGTATGGTAGTACTCATTCGCGGCGGTATTGGAAACTCGGACGGTGAGGATATTATTATCCTCTAACAGCTCTCGCGGAAGCTCGAACACATACGGCGGCATGACCTTGACACCGAGAGATTTACCGTTGACAAAAGCCTCGCAGGAATACTTGACAACTCCTAAATCAAGCAGTGCATCACACTTTTTGGAAAGTGAAAATTCCGTCTCATAGACACAGCTTCCCGAGAAGGATTTACCAAGCTTTTCACACCAGTCACCGAGCGCGACAGGTTCAGATTTAACGGAAAGCTCTTTAGAGTAGGAATTTATGTGGTCTATCACAAACTGTTTTGTTGGGCGGATCGTATAAGCGCCTTCAAGCGGAAGCGCTGCGGTGTAGCATGAATCACAAACAGTATCAAGTGCTTCGTCGGTAAATACCAATGCAATCATCTCACCTGACAAAAGAGATATTGAATCATTGCGGTATACCTTTGTTTTTCCGTCTGTGAGATTTAAAAGATATGCTTTTTTGTCAACGGAAAGCTCAATTTCAGACGAGAAATAATTCTCGTTTGAAATATAGTAAATATCAGCATTGTCACAAATTCTGTGCATAAGTCTTATACCGTTTGTGTCGCCCTTAAAACTAAGAGGGGAAACAAGACGGTCGCATGGGGATTCGGAAAATTCTGCGCCTTTTATCATGTCGCAAATATATTCTCTTGTGGTAAACACCCTTCCTCCGCCATTTATAAACTCCTCAAGAAGAGACGCAACGTCATTCGGCATCATGCGGGCTTCGGTTATAATAAGAGTCTTATAATTAGCATCCCCCATTGAGATAACGCCTTTTTTCAAAGCATCGCGGTCACAGGAAAGAATAACGTCATCATCAAATATATCAAACGGTATCTGACGGTTTTCAAGCCCTCTTCCCGCTCTGTCAAACTCAAGCACCTCTTCGCTTTCATCTTTCACAAGATAGAAGTCTTTAATGGGAAGATAGAGAGCTGTATCACATATATTTTTTCCGAGTGAGGTGATATAAGACACGCGCCCTGCGTATTCGTTGAAGTGCGTAAAATCGCTGTAGCACGCATACTTTTCGCCGTATTTCGGTAAAGCGCCCGCCATTTGAACGCCTTTGTCTTCACCGTATATGGCTCCCATAAAATTGTAAAGATTTATTCCTCGTATCGCTTGGAAGTTGAGTACGTATCTCATCTCATCAAAGGTGAATCCGATTCCGTAAATAGCAAAGCATTCTGTCATGGCGCGAGGAGAGCCTATCTGAGAAGCGGCAGAGGATGCGTAACGTGGGAAGAAGCGATTGTCACACATGATATTTGTGCCCTGTACCGGAGTTCTCTTGCCCGGGAATATCTGTCGCCATATCGCGTCGATTCCGGGGATGTCAAGGTATCTCAAAGCACGCATTAAATTAAAGGTTCGTCCGAGAACCGAGCCGTTGGGAATGTGGTCGATGTTAAAGTGTCCTGAAAATGCAACGCCGTTTTCGTGACACCAATTCTTATACGGTTCAAGGAAATTATCGCAGAAAAGTCGGCTGCAAAAATCATACCAATCAACAACGCCGCGCTTTTCGTAATCGGTAAGCGCCATTCTGTCCTTGTTAAGAATAGGAAGACAAGGGCGGATAGAATAACCGTAAAGCTTTTCAAATTCTGCCTCAAGGTCGGCTCTGTACGGCACGGGATAAGGAAGAACCGCCTCATCCGTAAAAACGATAGGAAAGTTTTTTCCGAAGTCTCCTATATACTTTTTGTATTCGTCGTGAGTGACCTTCAGAAAATACTCTGTTGCTTCCTTGAGTGAAAGGTCGGGATAATCTGCCATTCCGGGATATGGGAAAAGCTCATTCTTGGAATAATATTCAACAACGCAATCATCCTCCGAGAACTCATATCCGTCATTTATCATTCCGCCGTTTGCGAGAAACGGTGTACAGTCATCCGTTTTCTTGTATACGTCGCCCTTTTTGAACTCTTTTTTTCGTGCGGCTAAAACCTTTTTACAATACTCGGGGTGGTCGTAAAGCACTATATTTCCGGCACTTCCCGAAGGCCATCCCGCCTCATCGTAAAACCAAAGTCCGATACCAAGCTCAACGGCTTTATTGACCGCATAAACGTAGTGTTCCATATATTCGGGGGTCATATAACCGGGTGATAACGTAGTAGGAATAGTTGTCGCTCTGAAGGTTGTCGGTTCCGGAAGAACGTAAACACCTTTGATTCCAAGTTTTTTAAATTCTTCAAGAGCTTTGTCTGTTTTTTCTTTTGACAACTCGGACGTCCACGCCCAAGAATACACGGGCCAAAATTCATCAGGCGGATTAACAAATCGGTCCTGAGAAAACCTTTCTTCAAAATTCAAAAATACTCGTCCGTTTTTATGTTCCATGGTCTATCCTCGCTCGTTATTATCGTTGAGTTGATTTTATCACCACACAAAGCAAAAGTCAATGAATATCTTGATGTTTTTTAGCAACATTATTGACTTAGCAAAAAGTTGATGTTACAATAAAACAAAAATCGTATGGAGGATAATACGCATGAAAAAGCCCACCCTTTCGGAAATGACACTGAGAGAAAAAATAGGTCAGTGTCTCTTGGTCTATCAGTGGGATATATATGATAAGATTGAAGTCGGTTATGACTATTCGAAGAGTGACGAGAATAAGGTGCGCGCACTTCATGAAAAGGAACAGTTCGGAACTCTTTACGGGGAGCAGGTTGGTATTTTTTATGCATCTGCAGATTCCGGAGCAGAGCATGCACTTGACATTTCTGAGCAAGGAGACTTAAAGGTGCTCAGTGCTCCATACAAAAAATTTATCGACAAACAGGGAACTTATCTTAAAATACCGCCCCTCGTTGCGGCAGACTGTGAGAGAGGCACCGCGAGAATATTCGAAGACGGCTCTGCTATATGCAACGGAGCGGCTATAGGCGCTGCAGACGACGAAGAGCTCACATATAAATTCGGAGCATGCATTGCACGTGAGCTTCGTGCGGGAGGAATTAACTGGAGATGGTATCCCGTAACAGATATCGGAAGCAGAAACGGATCCGCAACAGGACGCAGTATCGCTCTTGACGATAACGAACGAATGATAAGGCTTTCAAAGGTGCTTATCAAAGGTATGCAATCGGAAGGTGTTGCGGCTTGTGTCAAGCACTTCCCCGGGCATGACAGATTTGACGGACGAGACTCACATTTCACCGCCTCATCAAATTCCTGCACAATGGAAGAATGGTGGGCTGAGCAAGGTAAAATATTCAAGGAAGTTATCAGCGACGGAGTATACTCGGTAATGATTTCCCACTGCTCCTTCCCTGCTGCAGACGATACTAAAATAAACGGGAAATACGTACCCGCAACACTTTCAAAAAAGATAATAACCGATCTTTTAAAGAAGGAAATAGGTTTTGACGGAGTTGTCGTGACCGACGGAATTACAATGGCGGGACTCTTCTCACTTCTTCCGTATGAGGAGCTTATCGTAGGTCTTATAAATGCGGGCAACGACGTAATACTCGGTGCAAAGCTTGAATCGGGTGACATTATCGAAAAGGCAGTTCTTGACGGAAGAATACCGATGGAGCGAATTGACGATGCATGTCAGAGAGTTCTCGACATGAAGGAAAAGATAGGACTGTTTGAGGACAGTTATAACGATATTCCTTACACGATGGCTGACGTTGCCCCTGAAACAAAAAAGATAAACGCACTTATCGCGGACAGAAGTATGACGCTTGTACGCGATAGAAACGTAGCTATTCCGTTTAATAAGAACGAGATCAAAAAGGTGTCTGTCATTGTTTCAAGCCACAGTGATGCGTTTATAAATGACCTCAAAACACTCAAAGAAGAATTTGAGAAGCGCGGCATTGAGGTTTATATGCAACGCCGACTGAAAAACACCGCAGAGATCAAACAAATTTCCGATAAT
>JAZREJ010000016.1:0-40890 GCA_045660745.1 Eubacteriales bacterium | reverse complement strand
ACATTGTAGCAAAGTCAAAAACAAGACTTTCTGCCATTGCCGTGACTGCAAGTGCAAGAGCAAGAAGCATTGCTGCTGCAAGCACTAAAATAACACGGCTGAATTTTGTCTTTTGCATAAAATTTCCTCCATTTTCTTTTTTACGGGGACAATTCCCCTATTATTATTTATCAGTATAAAATATTTTTTAGGAAAAGTCAACAGTAAAATGTTGATAAACATTCTGTTTTTATAGAAAGCAAAAAAGAATTGCCCTTTTTGACGGGCAATTCTTTTTTGATATTAAAGCTCTATAAGCTGTCCCTTAAGATCGCAGGACTTAGTTTCAGCGAGTGCAAGACGGATGGTATCCATGGAGGATTCGGGGGGATTTACTGTATTTTCTGTATCATTGAGGATGCAGTTTACGAAATACTTTATCTCGTTATAGTAACCCTGTCCGGAAACGAATTCGGGCGTGCCGTCCTCTGTGGGCTTTGCCATATAGAGAGGATAGTCAATTCCTGCCTTCTCGTCAACTCTTACGGTGAAGCCCTTGGAGTTGTAGATAATAGTAGCCTTTTCAAGGTTGATACGGAACTCCATCTTGAATTCGGGGGTAAAGTTCATCCAGTCATCCTGAGTGGTAACAGCAACGCCGTTTTCATAGATGTAGTTTGCGGATACGATGTCGTAGCCCGAGCCGGGAACTGCAATACAGCCTGTAGCGGAAACAGCTTTAGGCATACCGAAGAGCCAGTTAACCATATCAACGTCATGAATGTGCTGATCGAAGAGAGCACCGCCGCCCTTATGACGCTCAAAGAACCAGGGAGATGCAGGATTCTGACCGCCACGGTAGAAGCGTGCACCAACTACCTTACCGTACTTACCGCTGTCGATGATTTCCTTTGCGGCAACGTACTCACCCCAGAATCTGAGACACTGACCTACCATGAGCTTCTTTCCGTACTTATTTGCGTTATCAATCATTACCTGACAAAGCTTATCGGAAAGAGCCATAGGCTTTTCACAAAGAACGTGACAGCCGTGCTGGAGCGCGTAAACAGCAACCTCATAATGGAGATATGTGGGAACAACAACAGAAACCATGTCGAGGTTCTCTTTTGCTATCATTTCTTCATACTTGATGTAGCAGTTGAACTTGGAGAAGTCAACCTTGCTGTCCTTGAATTCCTCAAGGTTGGTGTCCTTGTTTTCTGTTGCTTCAAATTTCTTTCTGTCTATATCACAAACTGCAACGAGCTCAATGGGGAAGCCCTCGTTCATAAGCTGAACGTAAGTATTGAAATGTCCCATGCCCATTGCACCGAGACCTATAAGACCTAAACGAATCTTTTTCATTTTCCTCTTCCTCCTTCATTAAAGCTCAACTACAGCGCCCTTGTTGTCGCAGGACTCGATTTCTGCGAGTGCAAGGCGGATAGTTTCCATAACCGATTCAGGTTTATTTTCAACGGGTACGGGAGTGTCGTTAATAACAGCATCGCAGAATGCTTTTATCTCATTGTAATAAGGGCTGTCCATCTTAAGCTCGGGAGTGATATCGCCATCCTTATTGAATACTCGGAATCCGTTCTCGTCTTTAACGATAGATGCCTTCTCAAAGGTAACTCTAAATCCCGATTCGAATCCTGTACTATAGTCGATCCAACGGTTCTGAGTGTTGATCATAATGTTGTCATCGTAAATGTAGTTGGTGGATACCCAGTCATAGCCTGAGCCTTCCATAGCGGAAGCTCCTACAGACTGAACAGCTCTCGGCATACCGAAAAGGAGCTGAACCATATCAACGTCATGGATGTGCTGATCGAAGAGAGCGCCGCCTCCGATGATATGATTGCGGAACCACATTCTGGTAACAGGTCCGCCGCCACGGTAGAAGAATGCACCAAACACACGACCAAAGGTGCCTTTTTCGATACATTCCTTAATGAAACGGTAGTCATCCTGAAAACGGAGGCACTGACCGATCATAAGCTTCTTGCCTGTGTTCTTTGCGGTCTCAATCATAATACGGCAATGCTCGAGATTATTAGCCATAGGCTTTTCACAAAGAACGTTTACGCCTGCCTTAAGGCACTTACAGGTAACAGAATAGTGCTCGTAGGTAGGAGTAACAACGGATACAACGTCGAGGTCCTCCTTCTCAAGCATTTCATCAACGCTTGTGTAGGTGTGGAAGTCATAGAAGTTGAAGTCGTTGTTCTTCTTGAACTCATCGAGATTGGTTTCTGTGGTCTTTTCGCCGAATCTTGTCTCGTCGATATCGCAAACTGCGACAAGCTCAATGGGGTAGCCTTCGGACATGAGTCTCTTGTACACGTTAAAGTGTCCTCTGCCCATTCCGCCAAGGCCGATAACTGCTGCTTTAATCATTTTTTTGTATCCTTTCATATGTATTAAAAAAATTTTTAACTATTGAAAAAATTTCTTCCGATATATCTTCACGGGTTCGCATTGCCCCGTTATCGGTACAGTGAACCGTTTGCCAGCCAAGCTTCTCGGCAGAAAATACGGCTGCCGAATACGCACGAGTCAGGTGACCTGCGTTTTCATGAATATCAATCTCCCGTCCCGTGTCATCGTGGCGCTTCGCGATAAGCGAAAGACTCACCTCAACAGGCACCTCAAGAAGTATTGCAAGGTCGGGAGCGGGGATGCCAAGCTTCCCAAACTCAAAATCGCAAAGCCAGTCAAGGAATTCCGCTCTCTTGTCATCCGAAAGCTTTGTGAGCTGATGGATGGCGTTTGCCGTAGTATAGCGGTTTGCGATAATTATCGTGCCCTCGTCATAGTCCTTTTTCCAATCCTTCGCAAAGCTTGCGTAACGGTCAACCGCAAAGAAGGAGGACGCGGCATATGCGTTTACAAAATCGGGGTCGTGAGAAAACTCACCTCCGAGATACATCTTTACAAGCGCACTTGACGGGCTGTCATAATCAGGAAATGAGATAAGCTTTACGGGGTATCCGGCGCTCTTCAGATTATCGTAAAGACGCTCAGACTGAGTCTGCTTACCCGATCCGTCAAGACCGTCAAGAGTAATAAGTATTCCCATCCCCGTCACTTCCTTTTTGAAAATATAGTTGAAATTAAAAACTTAGGTATGCTCATCATACGTCCAATGCGTTTTGGTTGCTTGATGAGTCGGTAAAACCATTCAAGATTGAGTTTTACGAAGAACTTCGGAGCACGTTTAACGGTACCTGCGAAAACGTCAAGGCTTCCGCCAAGACCGATAATTATTTTGGGATTAAGTCTTTGGCGGTTTGCACAAATCCACTTCTCCTGTCTCGGAACTCCAAGGCACACAAAAAGTGCATCCGCACCCGATGCGTTTATCTTATCAACAAGCGCATCCATTCCGTCTTCTTTGACATATCCGTCGTTTGTTCCGACAATCTTTGCATCAGGGTATTTTTCAAGAAGCTTTTCACGCGCTGTCTCAGCAACGCTCTTGCCGTTGCCCGCATCGGGTGAAGAGCCGTAAAAGAAGAACTTTATTCCGCTCTCACCGCTTCTTTTCACAAGGTTTTCGGCAAGCTCAACTCCCGCAACTTTTCCTTTAAGACGCTTTTTCAGTATTTTTGAAGCAAGTACGACCCCCGCGCCATCGGGAATTATGAGTTCAGCAGAATTTACAAGAGTGCGAAAATCCTCGTTCTCTATCGCCATCTGCACAATCTCGGCGTTGGGAGTAAATATCACGCCTTGCTTCGAATCACGGACAAATCCTTCGCATATTTCAACTGCCTCGTCCATGGTTACGTTGTCGAATTCAACACCGCGTATATTGACCTTACTCATTTTAACCTCTGTAATTGTATCATATTTTTTTAACTTTTCAAATAGATTTCAAGCAAAATGAAATAATAGTCCATACAATCAATAGAGTTCTCCATCTGATATTGATTGTAGCACATTATTACTGCTTTTTCAATTAATAATTTTGTGCTTTTTTATAACAATATTGCTTTTACGCCCCTCTTATAACGTCTCCCGCCTTGAGAGGCTTATCTGTTTTCATGTAAAATAGCATCTGCGCATGGGGAGTAGAGTTTATCCGCTCCCTCTTTTCGTTATAAAGCTCTCCCACAGTGATTGCAGCCCCCACCTTACCCGGAGAAATTATTTCACACGCGTCGCCCTCGCACATTTTGTTTCTCTGACGACAGAGCGCCGCACCGTATTCTGCATCATACGCCTCAACGGTTGCAAGAAATGCTTTTTCCTTCTGATAACCCGAGGTTGAAGCGAGGTTTGAGGACTCATGCGGGTCTGTAAAGAAGTAACCGGTGCAATATTCTCTGTGAGATACCGATTCAAGCTCACGCACAAGAGAGGCAACAAGCTCACTTGAAAGCTTCCCTTCGTAATGCGCATCAAGTGCCATTCTGTAAGCGTTTGTTACAACTGCAGTGTAATACGCACTCTTCATCCGCCCCTCTATCTTGAAGGAGTCGATTCCGGCACTGATAAGAGCGGGCACATGCTCAATGAGATTCATATCCTTTGAGCCGAAAATGTAGGTGCCTTCGGGATGTATCTCTGCGGTAAGAGTGTCCTCGGGACGCTTTTCCTCAGAAAACTTGTACACCCATCTGCAGGGCTGTGCACAGGCGCCGCGATTGGCATCTCTGCCCGTATAATATTCGGAAAGCAAGCATCTTCCCGAAACCGACACGCACATCGCACCGTGAACAAATGCCTCAAGCTCAAGCTCCCGCGGGGTTTTGGCACGTATATCGGCAATATCATCAAGAGACAGCTCGCGGGCAAGTACAACTCTGCTTGCACCAAGCTCATGCCACATTCGGCAAGAGGCGTAATTCATGTTAGCGCCTTGGGTGGAAATATGTATCTCGGTATTTTTGAGTCTTTTACGCGCCAGATCAAATACACCGAGGTCGGCAACTATAACCGCATCAACACACGCCGCATCAACCGTTTCAAGATACTCCTCAAGAAGTCGCATTTCCGCGCTCCTCGGCATTGTGTTGAGGGTAAGATACCCTTTTTTACCCTGAGCATGGAGGAGGTCGGTGGCTTTTACAAGCTCATCCTTTGAAAAATTATCCGCCATAGCGCGCATTCCGAACATTTCTCCTGCGAAATACACGGCATCAGCTCCGTAAAGCGAAGCAAAACGAAGCTTTTCAAAATTACCTGCCGGAGAGAGTATCTCAGGTTTTTTACACATAATCTTTAAAGAAGGCAGAAATCGCCTTATAAGTCTCGTAGATGTCTATTTTTGATACTGCCTCAAACGGAGCGTGCATGGAAAGCACTGCGACTCCGAGATCTATGGTATCTATATTTCTGTTTGCCACATACTTTGCGACTGTTCCGCCACCGCCGATATCGGTCTTTCCAAGCTCTGCAAGCTGCCAAAGAACGTCATTCTTATCAAATACCTGTCTAACCTTGCCAACAAACTCTGCCGAAGCATCCGACGTTGAGCTTTTACCTCTCGCACCGGTATATTTTGTAAGAACGGTACCGCAGTTCACAAGGGATGCGTTATTCTTTTCGTATACCTCAGCATAATCAGGATCAAATGCCGCATTAACGTCCGCCGAAAGGCAAGCTGACTTTTCAAACACATCAATGGGATCAGCACCGTGCTTTGTGCTAAGAGACCTTATAAAATCGTAAAGGTATTCGCTGTTAAGACCCGTGTTTCCGTCGCTTCCCGTTTCCTCCTTGTCGGTAAGGCAAACAACGGCACATCTTTCCGGAACAGTGTCGATAAGTGCTCTCAGTGCCGGATATGCGCACACTCTGTCGTCATGTCCGTAAGCGGAGATAAGGCTTCTGTCAAAACCAATATCGCGGGCAGGGCCTGACGGAACAAGGGTAAGCTCCGCCGACATAAAATCGGACTCAGTGATTCCATACTTTTCGTTAAGAAGCTTTAATGTATAAAGCTTAACTCTGTCCTTGACCTCATCACTGTCTATCTTTCTTGAACCGATAAGAATGTTGAGCGATTCGGCAGGAATAGCCTCCGCAAGAGTCTTTCTCATCTGATCGGCACCGAGATGAGGAAGAAGGTCTGTAATATAAAATACGGGATCATCGGCATCTTCACCGATGCAAACCTCAACTCGTTCACCGTCCGCTTTTACAACAACTCCGTGAAGTGCAAGAGGAAGAGTCGTCCACTGGTATTTTTTGATACCGCCGTAATAATGAGTCTTGAAAAATGCAAGGTCGCTTGACTCATAGAGCGGGCAGGGTTTAAGATCAAGGCGAGGAGAATCAATGTGAGCCGCTGCAATATTCACGCCTTCAGCAATATCCTTTTGACCCATTCTGACAAGTATAATACTTTTGTCTCGGTTTATCTTATAAAACTTATCGCCCGTCTTGTAGGTGCGGGTGCAGTCGTACTTTTCAAAGCCGTTTGCAAGTGCTGTCCTTTCGCTCTCGCTTACCGCCTCGCGCTCGGTCTTGGATGCATTAAGAAAAACTTTGTAATCCTCAGCAAAAGCCCATGCGGTTTCAAGTTTTTCGTCATTGTATACGTCAAAGCCGTTTTTCTTTTTATAAACAAGCTTTTCTTCAAGTGCTTTGTAATCCATTATCTGTCTCCTTTTTATCAAGTATTTTTATGTATGCTTTCTTCGCTTCGTTTATTTTGTCTATATACACCTTGGTGGTCTTGATGGGAAGCTTGGAAATATTCCCGTTTGAATCAATAATTATGCTTCCGTCATGAAGCCATTTATCAACACGTCCGTTGCCTGCATGATATGCAGCGTGAACGATATCCCAGACGTCACAGTTCTTATAAAAATTATCCTCTTCCAAAAGCTTTTTGTAGTGAGTATAAAGGATTGAAAGGTATTTTGTTCCGTAAAGAATATTTTTCTCGGGGTCGAAAATGTTTTCATCGGTTGCCTCTTCTTCGCTGAGCCACTCATAGGTTTCGGGAAGAAGCTGCATAAGACCTCTGGCATTCATTCTGGAAATTGCATCCTTGTCAAAATTGCTCTCACAGAAAATCGTTGAATATATTATATGTTCATCAACTCCCCAAGTCTCGGAGGCAAGTCTTATTTCATCCTTATATTTTACGGGGTAAGACTTTTTACCGAAAAACACGTCGTAAACACCGAGTATAAACAAAACAATAATAAGAACAGAAAAGATCAAAATTATTGCTAGTGGCAAGGGCCTCATTTTACGTCTTTGCATTTTTTATCTCCTATTTTTTCAGCATATAGTGTGACTGATTTTTCAAATTCCTCTACACTTCCGTTATTGTATATTACAATATCCGAAAGTCTTGAAAGCTCATCCTCAGAAAGCTGTCTTGCTATCCGCGCAAGAGCTCTGTCCCGACTGATGGAATCCCGCTCTGTTATACGGGCAATCCTTTTTTCAGTATCGGCACATATTGCAAGCGTTGTATCGCAATGTCTGTCAAGCCCGGACTCAAACAGCACGGGAGCATCCACTACGGCAACACCGTATCCGTCTTGCCGAAAAGTATCAAGCCTCTCAAAGACCTCGTCTAATATATATTTGTGAGTTATTGTGTTAAGTATCTCAAGCTTTTTACCGTCCGAAAAAACGATATCCGCAAGCGCCTGTCGTTTAAGAGAGCCATCGGGGGCAATTATTTCTTCACCGAATTCCGTGGCAAGTGCTGTCACACATGGAGCACCGGGGAGTGTCACCTGCCGCGATATTTTATCGCAGTCAATCACACCGAAGCCTTTTTTTGAAAAGACCTCAAGCGCTGTCGTCTTCCCTGCTCCACTTTGACCGCAAAGTCCTATTATTATCATATTTTCTCCGAATCGACGACGGTATATCCGCACGCCTTTAAAAGTCTGTTCACCACAGCAAGCCCAAGCTCTGAATCATCGGGAATGCGCGTGTATATTTTTTTCACCTGCATTTTATCAAATGCACGGAGTCTGTCAAAAAGATTTTTGGCATGTGCCGCCTTGTCATCTCTTTTACCTAGAGTAAGTACCCTGTCACTATTGCATATCTGTCCGACATCCTCGTCGAAGCAAAGGATTGCGGTATCAAGATCAAGAGATTTTTCATAAAGCGCACGCAAAACAGCGCTATCATTCCCGTGAAGTCCAATGACAGGTGCTTTCGGAGCATAATGGCGATACTTCATACCGGGAGCAAGCGGCTTTTCCCCTTCCCCCATTTTCTCAAGAATCGCTTTGTCGCACTCAACGTGTCCAAGCACTTCTTCAAGCATTTCAAGGGTAACGGCACCGGGTCGAAGCAGTTTGGGTGTTTCCCCCGCGATATGAATGATAGTTGATTCAACGCCGATAGAACACTCTCCCGAATCAATTATCATATCGACCTTTCCGTCAAGGTCCTCTATTACGTGCGATGCCCTTGTGGGACTGGGTCTGCCCGAGGTATTTGCCGACGGTGCGGCAATGGGTACACCCGCTGCATTTATAAGCGCTCGTGCAACAGTATGAACAGGGAAACGCACAGCAAGAGTGTCAAGTCCTGCAGTAACCGTTTCGGGAACAAAATCCATTTTCTTCTGTATTACCGTTATGGGGCCCGGAATGAATGCCGTGGAAACGGCTTTAAATGTTTCTTCGTTTGTTATTTTGCAATACTTTGAAAAATCTTCAATTGATGCAACGTGTGCGATGAGTGGGTTGTCACTTGGTCTGCCCTTTGCCTCATATATTTTTTCAGACGCGGTTGAATCAAGTGCATTGGCTCCGAGTCCATAGACAGTCTCTGTGGGAAATGCAACAAGTCCACCGTTTCTTATTATCTCGGCGGCGCGCTGTATCTCATCCTCAAAGTCCTCAACACGCTCGGGGTCTATCACTACTGTTTCAGTTTTCATATATTTCTCCGTCTGCAAGCATTTTAGCTCGCTCTGCCGCAGCAAGAGCCTCGATTATTGCCTCAATGCTTCCGTTAAGGATAGCCTCAAGATTGTAAAGAGTGAGACCGATTCTGTGATCTGTGACTCTGCCTTGCGGATAGTTGTAGGTTCGTATTCGTTCACTGCGGTCTCCCGTACCTACCTGATTCTTACGGGCTGTGGCAAGGCTTTCCTCCTGCTCATCTCTTTTCATTTCGTACAGCTTCGAGCGGAGTACCTTCATTGCCTTTTCACGGTTTTTGTGCTGACTTCTCTCATCCTGACACTCTACAACAAGACCTGTTGGCTTATGGATTATTCTTATTGCCGAATCAGTCTTGTTTACGTGCTGTCCTCCCGCACCGGAAGCGCGATGTGCCTCTATTTCAAGGTCAGCGGGATTTATCTCAACTTCAACGTCTTCCACCTCTGGTAATACCGCAACGGTAACAGTGGAGGTGTGTATGCGTCCTTGTGCCTCGGTTTCAGGAACTCGCTGAACTCGATGAACACCGCTTTCATACTTAAAGCGTGAGAATGCGCCATCACCGCTTATCATAAACGACACTTCTTTAAATCCGCCAAGCTCCGTTTCATTTGCCGAGATAAGCTCCGCACGAAATCCTGCAGATGCAGCATACATTGTATACATACGGTAGAGCACAGCACAGAAAAGCGCCGCCTCTTCTCCACCTGCTCCTCCACGTATCTCGACAATTACGTTGCGATCATCGTTTTCGTCTCTCGGTAAAAGAAGTATTTTAAGCTCCTCAGTAAGCTTTTCGCACATATCAAGTGAGGATTCCCGCTCCTCCTCAGCAAGTGACTTTATCTCGGAATCGCTCTCATTTTCAAGAACCTCACATGCTTCTTCGCCTATTTTTTTCCATTTTTTATATTCACGAAGCTTTTCGACGATAGGAGTAAGTATTTTGTACTCCTTCATAAGCTTTCGATATTCCTCCATATTGTCCATTACGTCAGAATCCGAAAGGCGTGCAGAAAGATCCTCGTATCTCTTCTCTGCGTCGCTGAGTCTGTCAAACATTGGGTGTATCTTTCCTTTCTTCTCCATCAGGAGTCCATACTTTCTTTATTGAGCGTTCAAGCTTTATTCTTGTAACGGTCACTTCATGAAGGCACCCTGTACATCTTATTTTGATGTCACTGCCAACACGTAGCACTGTAAACGACGATGCACCGCACGGATGCTTTTTCTTCATATCAATGCGGTCTCCGACCCTTATTATCACGAAACATGTCCTCCTTTTGCCAAAATTTATCCATTTTATATACTTATTCATTTTATTTTACCACAAAAAAATGACTTTGAAAAGAGGTAAAACAAATTTTTTATCTTTTATATTAAATCATTGACCTTGCTTTTTTATTATTTTCATATTACTAATCTCCTTTTATGCACGGGCTACGTTTAGTTCATGTTGCTTTAAGACGGTATATGGTCCTGAATGCCGATGTGCCTATTAGATGTGTATATCCACAATTTTTTCAGTTACAAGCACATATTTTAGTCAAGTTTCATTACTTAATTCCTTCTTTGATTTTTTTGGCGGTTGGTTAGAACTGCCTTTATTATATCAAAGGAGAATATTTTTTCTACTCATAGCTAAAGCTTTTATCCCACCTGCATTGCTGGTGGTTGTAGTTACACAAAAAATCTCCGCAAAAGCCTAAGATTTTGCGGAGATTTTTATTTAAAGCACCTTTATTTCTTTTATCTTCTGATCCTCAAGAGGTCTGTCGCGGAAGTTTGTCTCAACTCCTGCAATGCGGTCTACCTCTTCAATACCCGAAATCACCGTTCCGAATGCGGCATATGCACCGTCAAGATGCGGAGCGTCGGCATGCATGATAAAGAACTGACTGCCTGCTGAATCGGGATGCATGGCGCGTGCCATGGAAATAACGCCTCTTGTATGCTTCAGGTCGTTTTTTACACCGTTCTGAGCAAATTCACCCTTAATCTGATAACCCGGACCGCCCATGCCTGTTCCGTCGGGACAGCCACCCTGAATCATAAATCCGGGAATTACTCGGTGGAAGATGAGCCCGTTATAAAAGCCCTCTTTTGCAAGCTTTGTAAAATTCTCAACCGTAATGGGAGCAACGTCGGGATAAAGCTCAAGTTCAATTACGTTACCCGATTCCATTTCAATATTAACAAAAATCTTATTTTCCATAATTACCTCTTTGCCTCAATGTACTCAACAAGGTCTCCGACTGTGAGAAGGGAATGAACGTCCTGCTCATCAATCTCAATACCGTATCTCTCCTCGCAGAGCACTACAAGGTCTGCAAGCTCAAGAGAGTTGAGCTTCAGGTCGTTTACAAATTCTGCGTCGGGTGTGATAATGTCGGAGGAAACGTCAAGCTCCTCCTCAAGTGTTGCTTTGATTTCTTCAAACATAGCAAAAAACTCCTTAAACTATCTTTTTATCTTTTTGGTAGTGGTTTTATCAAACTCGTTCTTGCGGACCTCGACACTTCTTATCTGCTTGAACAGAGGAAGCGACTTGTTAAGAAGTTGAACGTAATCCTTAAGAGCGTTTTTAACGTTTTCGATTCCGACAATGCCAAGCTCCTCGGCTTTGGCAAAATCGGGATAGATCTGAGCGCATATAACGGTCTCGTTGTCCTGTGTAACCTTACCCGTTACCACGCACTCGCAAACAAGCGGTGAACGGTAGATGTATTCCTCAAGCTCCTCGGGGAACACGTTCTTTCCGTTATCAAGGATGATTATATTCTTCTTTCTGCCCGTGATATAAATGAAACCGTCCTCGTCAACGTATCCGATATCACCGGTTTTGAACCATCCGTCATGACCGAGCACCTCGCGCGTAAGCTCGGGAGCATCAAGATATCCGCGCATAACGTTTGCGCCTCTGACAACTATCTCGCCTTCCCTGTCGCCTACTCGCTCTCTGTCTATTCTGACTTCAAGCCCCGGAATAGGAAGTCCGACCGAGCCGTATTTATTCCAGTTAAACGGACACACCGAAATAAGGGGAGAGCATTCGGTAATACCGTAACCCTGTACGAGATTTATGCCAAGCTCATTAAAGCCTCTGACGTGCTCCTCGGAAAGTGCGGCGCCACCGCACACAATCTTCTTAAGCTTTCCACCGAAGGATGCCGATACTTCACCGAAAAGCGTACCGGTTATATCAAGCTTTACTTTCTTCAGAAGGTTGCTTATACCGATACCTCTTTTAAGTTTCTTATCCTTGCCCTTCTTTGCGGCATTGTCCCATATTCTCTTATAGACGGTGGTGACAAACTGAGGAACAAGTATAAGGACAGTGGGCTTGAAAAGTGAAAAGTTTCTGACAAGATATTTAAGGCTGTCATTTATACAAACAGTAAGCCCGAGTGCAATAGGAGTAAGTATTCCGCAGCTCATCTCATAGGTATGATGAATGGGAAGCACCGACAAAAGAACGTCGTCGTGAGAAAATTCAAGCATAGCCATAGCGCCGTTCATTGCGGCAACTATATTTGAATGAGTGAGGATAACTCCCTTGCTTGTTCCTGTAGTACCCGAAGTAAAAAGGATAGCGGCAGTACAGGAAACGTTCGGTTCAAAATCAATAAAGTCGGAATATCCGTCATCAAGAAGTGAAAGTCCTTTATCTATGAGAACGGCTGTTGACATAAAGCGCTCGCTCTTGAATCCGTCACCGTTACCTATCTCAATGAAGTAGGAAATATCCGACTCCTCGGATATTTTTTCAAAAAGCTCACGGAATCTCGGAGCAAAAACCACTGCCGACACCTTGGCTCTTTCAAGAAATTTTCCTATCTCCGCGTGATCAAGCTCTCGGTCAAGAGGGACTATAACTCCTCCTCCGTTGATGGTTGCAAGATAAGTTGCCACCCATTCGGGAGATGTATCTCCTATTACGGCAATATGCTTTTTCGCAAGGCCCATCGCGTAAAATGCGGTACCCATAGCATCAACAGTTTCGTCAAATTCAGAATAGGTAACCTCTACAAAATCCTCCGGAGTCTTTCCTTTAGAACGAAATAGTACTTTATCACCAAAATCAGCAGACGCTGTTTTTACAAGCTGTTTTAAATTGGTTGTAACACGGTAGGGGTGGTTAGGATAACCTTTTTTCATGATATTCTCCTTTCTTTGTTACAACTGGTAAAAGCATGACTTAGTGGGTAAAAACACCCATTATCATTCAATATTATATTGTTAAAATGCCATTTTGTCAAGCATCGAAAAAATTTTTACAATTTGTCTTTACAAAAAGGCCCTGTATATGCTAGTATTTAGAAGCTAAAATTTTTTTAGGAGATCTGAAATGAGCATTAAAAACCGTATACATATCGTACTTCACGAGCCTGAGATTCCACAGAATACAGGGAACATCGCACGCACCTGTGCCGTAACCGGCGCTGTGCTCCATCTTATACGACCTCTCGGATTTGAGCCGGACAGTGCAAAGCTGAAGCGCGCAGGGCTTGATTATTGGGATAAGCTTGATATACGCTATTGGGACAGTATTGAGCATTTTTTCGAAAACAATCACGGCACAATGCTGTTTTTTACCACAAAATCAAAAAGGAATTACACGGAAGCCGACATGACGGGCGAGGTATTTCTCATATTCGGAAAAGAAACACGCGGACTTCCCGAAAGCCTCATCTTTTCTCGCCCTGACGAGTGTGTAAGAATACCGATGCGAGACGAGCTTCGATGTCTTAACCTTTCAAACGCCGCCGCAGTTGCCGTCTACGAGGCACTCAGGCAGCAAGGCTTTGAAGGAATGCACTGAAAAACAGCCCAAACAGCAACAAGTACAAGAGTCAGATTAAATCCGAACACCTGCATGCCGTATACTGTTATAAAAAGAAGTACTGCACTCCCGATGAAATATACTTTATTCATTATTCTGTCCACCTTGAAAGGATCGGTGATAAGAAGAAGTATACATTCAAGGCATCTGCCACCGTCGAAATTTTTTAACGGAAGAATATTCAAGCCGGCGTAAAAAAGATTTGCAAAGAAAAAGAATACAAGGCGAGTGTTAAAACCACTCCTCAGTACAATAAGCGCCGTAAACGAGGCAAGCAGATTAACTGCCGCGCCCGAAATAAAAACAAGTATTTCCGAGCGGTAGGAAAGACTTGACGTGTCCGCTTTTATTACAGCACCGCACAGCCCGAGTGAAAGCTCGGGCTTTTTTATGTTAAGTGCTTTAAGACACAAAAGATGTCCCGCCTCGTGAAGACATGCCGCTGACATGAAGGTCAAGGTGTAAGAAAGCTCGTTTTGAAAGACGATTACCGCAAGAAACAGAATAAATCCCGTACTCCACCTGACTCTCACGTTTCCACTGCCCCCGACTCATAAAGTCCGAATACCTCTGACGCCGCAGGGCTTTCGGCTATTTTTGAAACAAGTACCGCATTTATTTTTGAAAAGTCCCCTTCTTCCCTTCTCCCAATCAGTGAGAAAAACAACAGAACGAGTAAAAGTATTATAACAAGCTTTTTCATATTTGCCTCCTTGGGGTAATAAAGCGTATGCATAATGGGCGAAATATATGACGCTTTGAATTTTTTTGAATTTTTTTCAAAAACCTATACACTTTTTGTCATATGTGTGATATAATGCGTAACAGTATACCAAAGACAAAAAAAGGAATGGTTAAAATCATGGAATCAAAGGTAAAGCTTTTAAAAGTACTTGATATTCTATCCGAAACCGATGTATCTCATCCCGTTACCGCAACGAAGATATGTGAAATGCTCAAGAACGAGGGTGCAGACGCCGAGCGTAAATCCGTATGCCGAGATATCAACACACTTATAAACTACGGATATAAGATAACGCTCTGTCAGGACAACAAGAAGGGTTACTACATGGAGGGTACCAAAAACAAAAAGCCCGTCACCGACACACGTCCTACGGTGAAGATTACTCTTGAATACAAAAAAGAGAACGAAACGGAAGTTGAAAAGCTCTTTGGCAAAAAAACGAAAGTCGTAGACGAAGAGAATTACAAGGCTGAATTTTCAGTTGTTTCGACGGAGCTTTTCTCAAAGCTGCTTCTTGCTGCAGGTAAAGCACAAATAGTATCCCCCGAAAAGGCAAGAACGGAATTCATGGGACTGCTTGACACAGCTCTTGCAGACTATAACAAACCGAAGAGCGACAGAAAAATAGAAGTTTGGCTACTTTAAACACATATAAATCAGCTCTTTTTGTGTAAAATCACTCGTGAAAAAGCCTCCCTGTTATGGTAAAATATTATTACTATGACAAGGAGGCATTTTTTATGTGGAAAACAGGTGACAGATTAATATATAAAACGGCAGGCATCTGCGTGATTGAAAGGATAACAAGCGAAAGCTTTTCCGGAGAAGCATGCGAATACTATCATCTGCGTCCTATAAATGATGACAAGAACACCATTCTCATACCAACATCAAGCAGTGCACTTGTCTCAAAAATGTATCCGCTCATGTCAAATGACGAGGCAGAGCGAACAATATCTGTATTTAAAACACTTGAACACCCTTGGCAAGAGAATGACAAGCTGCGTGCTGAGGAATTCAAGAAGACACTCGATTCCCGCAACATCTTGCTTATCGCGGGTCTTATCAATATGGTGAGGCTAAAACGAGATGAGCTTGAAAAGAGAGGAAAAAAGCCGAGAAGCTCAGA
Organism: Eubacteriales bacterium; assembly: GCA_045660745.1. Taxonomy (GTDB): domain Bacteria; phylum Bacillota; class Clostridia; order Oscillospirales; family SIG627; genus RGIG6353. The sequence goes on along the minus strand of JAZREJ010000016.1, from coordinate 25,312 downwards.
TATCGGCTTTTGTGAAAAAGCCGAAAAACTACTGTTCTCAGAGCTAGCTTTCGTGCTTGAGACCGATATAGAGGACATCCGAAAAAGAATATACGAGTCTTGACAAAAAAACTCCGTTTGTGTATAATCATGTATTATCACAAACGGAGTTTTTTATTATGATAGTACTTGCAGTTACAGCTCATCCTGACGACATGGAATTCTACTGTGCCGGAACGCTCTTAAAATGCCGAGAGAGAGGTGACGAGGTCTTTGTATGCACCGTCAACAACGGCAATATGGGTCACGTTGAAATAATGCCGGATGAGCTTGAAAAAATAAGGCGTGAGGAGTGCATTGAGTCCTGTAAAATTGCGGGATTTCACTACATTCCGGCAGGAATAGGAGATCTTCAATCCTATCACCAGTGCCGCGGGCATAAGGATATTCTCGTTGATATATTCCGACAAGTAAACCCCGATCTCATTCTCATACATCATCCGCATGACTATATGGGTGACCACAACACAGCCTCCGAGCTTGCCTTTGATGCATCGTTTATGGCGACCTGTCCCCACTATGAAACAAAGCACCCCGCAATCGACAAAATTGCTCCCATATACTATATGTGCACCGGCTCCGCGATGGACTTCAGACCAACCGAATACGTTGACATCACGAGCGTTTATGAAGCAAAGCGCAAAATGCTTCTTTGTCACAAATCACAGGAGGAGTGGCTCCGAATTCATGACGGAGTTGACTATACAGATGAGCTTCGCATTACCTCGGAATTTTACGGTATGCAGTGCAAGGTCAAGTATGCCGAAGCATTCGAACCCTGCCTCGTTGCACATAGGATCGTTCCTTACAGAATGCTCCCCTGATTTTTTTGCAATAACTGTTGACAAAACTTTGCAGTTTGATTATAATTGATTTGTATTCATACGAAAAATAACTTTTTAAGATATGGAGATAGTATTATGGTAGTATTAGCAGTAGCAGCACATCCCGATGATATTGAATTTCACTGTGCGGGCACACTTCTTAAGTGCAAGCAGAGAGGCGATGAGGTATGGATCTGTACCGTTAACAACGGCAGCATGGGCCATGCAGTTATCATGCCCGACGAGCTTGCTGAAATGAGAAAGAAGGAAGCAGCTAACTCCTGTAAGCTTGCAGGTTTCAACTATATCACAGCAGATATTGGAGACCTCCAGTCATATTATCAGAGCCGTGAGCATAAGGATATTATGGTTGATATCTTCCGTCAGGTTAATCCCGACCTCATTTTCATCCAGAAGCCCAACGACTATATGTGTGACCACGTTGCCGCATCTCACCTTGCTTTTGATGCATCCTTCATGGCAACCTGCCCCCACTATGAGACAAAGTACCCCGCAATTGACAAGATTGCTCCCATCTACTACATGGGTACCGCTTCCGAAGTAGGCTTCAATCCCACCGAATACGTTGACATCACTGACGTATACGAGACAAAGATAAAGATGCTCATGTGCCACGAAACTCAGGAGGTTTGGCTCCGTGAGCATGACAATGTTGACTACACCAACGAGTGCCGTATTCTCTCGGAGTTCCGCGGTATGCAGTGCAAGGTTAAGTATGCCGAAGCATTCGAGCCCTGTCTCGTTGCACACAGAATCGTTCCTTACAGAATGCTCCCTTAACGAAAGGAAAACAATATGAAACAAGTAAAAATCCGTCTTCAAACCATTCCTCAGGTACAATCATTTATCAACACCGTTTCCCGCTTTACGTCTGACGCTGATCTCTCCAGCGGTAAATACGTTGTTGATGCAAAGTCCATCATGGGAATCTTCTCACTCAATCTTATGCAGCCCGTAAACCTCACTGTAAACGGCGCCGACGAGAATGAGCTCATTGAAGCCGTAAAGGACCTTATTGTCGAGGAATAAACCAGAAGCATAAACTAAGAACAGGGCTATGCCCTGTTCTTTATTTTTGTCCAATTATATTCGTTTTATTACATTTATGCAAGTTTTGTCCGCTTCGTACTCTGTCATTGAGTTTTTCAATACTTTATCCAAAACGCATGCTGTCTGCCCTTAATTTGGACAAACCGAAAACAAATCGTAATAAAAACGAAAGAATTTCGTAATAAAACCTATTGACAAACCCATTTGTTTTGATATAATATTATTAAAGGCACTGGATTAATCCCACCCAAGCCGACAGGACCCTCTCCGACCTTCGGCTTGGGTAACACATACATAAGCTCACTGCGAGCGGCTTTAAAATACTAACAAAGCTCTAATAAGGATTGTTCAAGACAATAATTTCAATGCAATAAAATACTTTTTCCGCATTATAGCTTCACAGACATATCAGCAAGTAAACTTATGACAGATTCAATCCAAATGACACTGAAATCGCATCATTGACCCTCTCCATTGTATCGGGTGTTAAATGCCCCATCTTCTCACGGAGTCTTGTCTTATCAATAGTACGTACCTGTTCAAGCAAAATCACCGAATTTTTGGAAAGTCCAAAGGTGTCGGCGGTAATATCAATATGTGTCGGCAGTCTTGTCTTATCGGTCTTGCTGGTTATGGCAGCGGCAATAACAGTCGGGCTGTGACGGTTTCCTACGTCATTCTGTACGATAACAACGGGCCTTACCCCACCCTGCTCCGAGCCGACAACGGGACTTAAATCAGCATAAAAAATATCCCCACGTTTTACAGTCATCTTAAAAAACTCCTTTACTTTTTTCACTTTTATTTTTTACCTTCTCGCACTTTTTTATTCATTTTGATGAAATACCGAAAATATTTTTGTTAAAACCGTCAATTTTTCTTGACAAGTGTTAATATTTAATGTAATATATATATTCAATTGAAAATTTTTTAAAAGAGGAACAATATGCAATACAAAACACTTTCCCCGGAACTTATCAAAAAAGAACTTGAATCCCTTTACGAAAAGCTTGAAGAACTCAAAGCAAAAAATTTAAATCTTGATATGTCACGAGGTAAGCCATGTCGCGAACAGCTCGTACTTTCCGACGGAATGCTTTCCTGTCTCGGCGGTGACGAGTGCACACTATCCGCCGCAGTGGACCTTCGCAACTATGGTGTTGTTGAGGGAATCCCCGCATGTCGCAAGCTTTTTGCCGAACTGCTTGAAGTTGAGAGCGATGAAGTTCTTGTTTGCGGAAACAGTTCCCTTAATATAATGTATGACACCATTGTTCGCGCTCTCCTTTTCGGTGTTGACGCAGAGTCTACCCCTTGGAAGGATCAGGGAGAAATTAAATTTCTCTGCCCCGTTCCCGGATATGACCGCCACTTCAGAATATGCGAGACCATGGGCATCAAGATGATTTCCGTTGCGATGACAAAAGACGGCCCCGACATGGACGAGGTTGAACGTCTCGTTGCAAGTGACGACAAGATAAAGGGCATTTGGTGCGTTCCGAAATACTCAAACCCCGAAGGAATCACATATTCTGACGAAACCGTCCGCCGTTTTGCCGCACTTAAGCCCGCGGCAAGCGATTTCAGAATTTTCTGGGACAACGCATATTTTGTTCATGAAATATACGAGGACAAGGCTGACGTTCTTTTGAACCTTCTTGACGAGCTTAAGAAGACCGGACGCGAGGATATGGCGTACATTTTTGCCTCCACATCCAAGATATCCTATCCCGGTGCAGGTGTCGCAGTTCTTGCTTCAAGCAAGAAGAACATTGCATGGGCTACAAAGCATATGTTCGTTCAGACCATCGGTCATGATAAAGTAAATCAGGGACGTCACGTCAAATTCTTCAAGAATGCGGAAGGCGTTCGTGCTCACATGATGAGACATGCCGCTATAATGCGTCCCAAGTTTGACGTTGTTCTTTCTACTCTTGAAAAAGAGTTTGAAAACGGCGATATCGCATCCTGGACTCATCCTCTCGGCGGTTACTTTGTAAGCCTTGACCTTCTTGACGGCTGTGCAAAGCGTACCGTTCAGATGTGTGCTGAAACAGGTGTTAAGCTTACCGATGCGGGCGCAACTCACCCATACGGACTTGACCCCCGTGATAGAAACATCCGAATCGCTCCCTCATATCCGAGTGCTGAAGAGCTTGCAGCTGCAATTGAGGTTCTTTGTGTTTGTGCTAAAATTACATGCCTTGAAAAGCTTTTATAAGAGGTTTAAGTATGGAGCATAAGCTTGGTATTACAGTCGGTTGCATCTCAGGAGAGGATTCCGTGCTGACGCTCGACAGAATAAAGAATGCCGATTTTAACACGGTATTCATCTCAACAGAGGATATTGACAACTCAGTCAGAATCAAAAAACGCGCCGACGAGCTGGGACTTGAAACGGAATTTATCCACGCTCCCTTCCGTGGTATCAATGATATGTGGCTTGACGATGACACGGTACCTGATATATTCCTCGGTGTAAAACATACGATAGACGTTGCAAAAGAAGCAAATATCCCTGTAATAATTCTTCACGTATCATCGGGATGGAAGGCTCCCGCTATCTGCGACAAGGGCCTTGCAAGATTCGATGCGATAGTTGATTACGCAAAGAAAAACGGCATAACCGTTGCTTTTGAAAATCTCAGAAAGGTGGGAAACCTTGCGTATCTTGTTGACAGATATGAGGATTTTGACAACGTGCGCTTCTGTTATGACTGCGGTCACGAGTACGGATATACACGTTTTGTATCCTTCCCCGATATCTTCAGAGAAAAGATAATATGCACCCATATCCACGATAACCTCGGATACGAATACGCCCCCGACGACCCCGACCTTCATCTTCTCCCCTTCGACGGTACCTGTGACTATAAGGATACGATGAAAAGACTTCATAAATATTCTTATTCAGGTCCCCTTTCCCTTGAGGTCTCAACAAAAGCAGGCAAAGGAAAATATATTGACACGGACCCCGACGAGTTTATTGCCACCTGTTTTGAAAGAATCAAAAAAATATCTGAAATGTAAAAGTCTCCTCCGGCAACTAATAATAAAGTTCGCCTGCGCTCACAATTTTCAAGGAAGACTTTTGTGTTACTCACAAATTGCATTGCAATTTTCTATACAAAAAAAGAGAGGCGAAAGCCTCTCTTTTTCAATTCCCGTCGAAAATTTTCAATACCCTCGGAAGTACTCCGTTTTCAATCCCGTTAATCTGTTTCAGTTTTTCACTTCCCACTCCGTACCGTTTTCCGATACTCCACAAAGTATCGTTCGGTGCGGGGTAATAAAACAGAGTAGTCTTAGGGCTTTCGCACTTTTCCGATAGTGTTGCGTCACTTACAAACTTTACTCTGCTCTTTTCCCACATCTGCACATGCAACGCTATCTCACCGGAAACCTCCATTTCCCCTCCCGACATCTGAGCATCAATAAACGAAAGAGTTGCCACAGCATCACACAATGTGTTATCGCTATCCACCTCAGCTGTGATACTTTCCGGCAGATTCAACGGAATATCTATCTCCACTGTCTCGAATATATTTCCCGAAAGAGATCCGCTCACTCTGGGAATAGCACTCACATTCAGTTCGACATGAGCGGCAGCAGCGCCACCGGTAACTGTGACCGACCTCACACGCGCTTTGCCGTGTACGCCGCTCACCGAATCGGCGTCAGTCGAAGCACCTATCTTCTTTTTAAACTGGAATCCCTCTGACAGCGCACCTATATACCTCAAAAATTCCTCATCGGAGAATTGACACTCAGCTTCGCACCCAATTCCGTAAGCATCGCTTACAAGTGAAACAGGCATATTTTCAAACACAAGACAGGAAAGTGTATACGGAAGCTCGAATCGGAACACTCTCATCTCGCCGAAACTGTCACTTTCAAGCGTGCATTTCGCCTCTCCCACCATAGCGCGTATTCGGCAGACGGAATCCTCTGCGCAGTCATCACATTCGATACGCTCCCGCAACTCTATCGGCTGACAGAAGCTCACGTACTCGGCATCCCTCTCTCCGGATTCCTCAGACAGATAGAAAACGTTGAAGGTAGCCGTCATAAATGCCGTAACGCTATCACGCGACGGACTGCATGAATCAACAGAAAGTGACGCGATACAGGAGAGCACCTTAGCCCCTGACGGAAGCGTCGGGGGAATCTTTATATCCTGAACAACACTAAAGGGGGACGTCACGCTGCCTGTAAGATACGCCGCAAATCTTTCACACGCGTCTGTTTCAATACTCTCTTCTCTCGTGTCATGGGTGGCATCGTATAAGGCATACTCAATGTTTGCGAAAACGTCCGTTGCCACCTTTATCTCCCCTCTTGCAAGAAGCTTGCGTGACGTTAGAGGCTTGGCGCTTGCCGTAGATACGAATGGGATTGCGGAAACAGCCACGCTGTCAGAGATAATCCCCTGCCTTCTCCCTGCATCCTTTTTATACGAGGTGTCTATAGGCACCGAAAATGAGTAGCTCTCGCAGTCCCCTTCGGAGGAGGCATATATTGCGGTAAACTCGGCTCTGCCCGTAACACCGACGTTAACAGCACCATCCTGAATATACGCACGGCTCTTTTCAAAAACAGGGGTCATATCCACTCTCAAAAGACGTGCAACATCGGGGCAATAATCGGGAAGTATTATCTCCTCTTCAAGGCGTACAGTTCCATCTCCCGTATATATCAGTTGAGCAAATTCTCCCTTTTGAATGCTATTCATACGTTTTCTCCTTTTTTCTTTTTGCTACATTGTATTAAAGAAAAAAGTAAATTATTCCGACTTCTCCAAAGTTTTTTGAATCTCGCTCATAAGATATCTGCACCATCCCGCAGAGCCGGTATAAAAGCTCCAGCCGCCTCTTCCGGGATGTGTTGGATTTGAGTATATATCCGCTGCAAGCACGTAGGGCTCTGTCTTTAATATTTCTGGATCTCTTTCGGATGCAAGCGCCGCCTTGAGTATCTTCAAGGCGCGATCTCTGTTTTTCTTCTTTTCGGACGGGGCCCACAAATATCCAAGAGCCGAAAACATTGCTCCATGGGTATACTGTCCGCCGTTCTCGCGTACCCCCTCCGGGTAATTTGTGACGTATCCTATACGAGTATCACGCGATGTGAATGGCGGTGAAAACAGCTTGTATATTTCATTTTTTTCGTCATACAAATGCTTCCACGAGGTATCAAGTGCCGCACTTATCCTCGCGGGCTGTCCAAGTCCTGTAATACGATAACAGATACTTGCAAAAGCGGCTGACAAGGAATCTATCTTGCATCCCGTCTCAAAGCTTTCCGCGCCTACAACACTGCCGTCCGATAAAAACGCTCTTGCGTATCTGTCGGTAAAGAAAGCATTTTTTTCAATTCTGTCATACAGTGCCCGACACTCATCACGCCAGTAAGATGTGTCGATTCCGAAATGCTCAAACATAGGAAAGCTTTTGTAAATGACAGTAATTGCAAAGAAAGCCAGCCAAACGCTCTCGCCACCACTCTCTCCCACTCTGTCCATTCCGTCATTCCAGTCTCCGCTTCCCATAAACGGAAGGCCGTGTGCACCGAAGCCCCTGTCAAAAAAGAGCTTTACACATCGTACAGCGTGCATTACAAGGTTTTCATGCACGTCCCCTTTTCTGCCAAGAGCATATTTTTCGCGCTCTCCCTTTGTGAGCACCGGTGAAACAAGATAAGGCGCCTTTTTGCCGAATACACGTTCGTCTCCGGTGCGTCCGAAATACTCACTGAGAAGAAGCACAAACCAAAGATAGTCATCCGAGCAAAGGGTCCGTGTACCGCTGAAGCCGTGCCACCAGTGCATGATGTCACCGTCTTCAAACTGGTGAGATGCCACACGAAAAAGGTGTGAGAGCACCCTATTCGGGCAGACGTCAATAAGAAAAAGCATATCTTGAGTCTGATCGCGTCCGCCCCACGCACCACCTGACTGATACGGACCTGTACGTGCAACTATTCGCGATATCGCACACTGCAAGGGGAGATGCAGATTATACATTTTTTCGGCACTCTCGGAAAAGTCTGTCTTTACAAAACGGGGTAAAAACTTTTTTGCATAGCCCTCGGACAACGCCTCCGTGTCCTCAGTGTCAGATATTATCTTTTCAAAATGCTTTTCACTTCCCGCAAAGCCGAGAATAAAATCCACCCTCGCACCGACAAATGAAATCTTCTCGCATTCTATACCGAATGCACTCGCCTTAACATTTTTTTCATTCGGACAGAGCAGTATGCCAAAACCATCCATTTTGATGTCCGAGAATGGGTGACAGAATTTAATACCGCATCCGATATCGCGGGCAAACACTCCGCCTGCCCGAACACTGCCATCCCCCATGACAGGCGACATTTTATAAAAAAGCTTTACCTGCCCTTCAACGAGAAGATGCACCTTTACTCTCTTATATAAAAGTCTCGGATGACAGGAAACACTCACCTCGCAAAACGGTGTTATATATTTTGCGATTCCCGGATAAAGCTCCACCCTTGCGGCACTTTGACACACATCGTAGGTCTTACCTCGCCATTCAAGAAACAGCTTTTCTCCCCGCTCACAGCTTACCCTATCGTTTTCCCATACGTCAAGCCTTGTAAGCCCTGCATTGTATACCCAGGTATGCCCAAGCCCGCGGGAGGATAAAAGTGTTCCGAATGCATCGGATGCTATTATGTGATGCCACAGTATTTCAGGCTCATATACCCTCTTGTCTATTACATATCCGCCGTCAATAAATCCCGACGGCTTATCGGATATTGGGAAAGCTGGTGAAGCACAATTAAATTTTATCTCATCCGCCCTTTTCACCTCCTTATTCTCCTCACCGTCGATAAACACCGCTGCGGCGCATCTTATAAGCTCCTCACAGTCAGCACCGACAACAAAGATACCGCCTCGTTGATTCTCCATAAATCGGCATCGACACTCATCAATAAGTGATGTAACAGCATCTTTTTCGGGAGTGTGGTATCCCTTGTCAACGCACACAAAAACAAGATCGTAAAAAACACCCGAAATATAATGAAATCGGTGAAGCTCAAGTATATTCCTTAAAAATTCTGCGTCAAGTCCGCCTCTTACCGCTGTTATGGGAAGCGTTGCCGAAATGCCGAGCGCCCAGAGGGAATTTTTTGAAAATACCTGAGGTAAACGTTCGCAAAGCTTAAAACTGTCTCCTGAGTCAAATGAGGAAAGAAGCCTCTCAGAAAGAGAAGAATCAAAGGATGTGATGCCGGCAGACATGAGCATTCTCTTTTCCCAACTATCGGAATCGCACACACTTTTATGCGCGCTCTTATCAAGCTCGCTTTTTGCACAGAAGTAAGCCTCGGACAAGCTTTTTCCGTAACCTAAAACAAAAGTAGCATCCGTGACTCCCACACCTCTTGCAAGTATACACGGAGAGAGAAGCGTTCCGGTATCACAAGTGAAGGAATCATTTTTCCTAATATATGATAAAAGAGTGTTAAGATTCCTGTCGCATCTTGCAAATATTCTCTCGCGAAACACCTCAAACTCAAATCGGGAATCCGAAAGAAGACAAACAAACAGCCCGTCGCGTCCTTTATATTCAAGGAATAAAGCATCCTTTTCTTCGTCGTACACCGCTTCGAAAAACAACTCAGTGTATGCAGGATGGGTAACGTATGCCTCACGGGAGACGGCTGACGGCTCTATATAAATACCGCTTTGACAGGCGGTGTCTCCGTCTCTGTACATCGTAGAAAGCTTTATCCTCACCGCACATTTATCACTTGAAAGATTTATTAATATCCTTCCTGTCTCCGACGAATATTCCGCATACCCTCCGCCACACGCAAAGTTTGATCGCTCCTCCGAAGCAGGAGTGAAGAAAGTATTATCTTTTCTCAAAAACGGAAGAAAGGATAGCGGTGTGTCGGGGCGCGTAAGCGATATTCCCTTTGAAGAAAATTCTCTTATTCCGCTCTCATCAAGAATAAGCGACGTTTCTCTTCCAACAAGTGCGCAAGTAGCCTTTCTTGAACGATTCTTACACACAGTGCGTGTTTCCGAATTACTTGTTGATAAAGGCTTTTTAGCGCGTTTTTTCAAGGCTTTTCTCTTTACCACGGGAGCATCAACGGGTATCTTCTCCTTTAAGAGCTCCACCGCACTTCCCATTTCGGCATCCCGCAAGAACCGTTTTCTGAATACTCCGTCAAGAAGAACGTTCGCCACAGACAAAATACTCATTCCTACGTGATGCGCCATGTAGCTTTTTACCATTGCACTGCCACCGCCAACTCTTGACGGAGTGAGGTCAAGAGCCTCGTAAAAACCGTATTCTCCCCACATACCGCACTTTTCAAGGCGCTCAAGGTTCTTTGTACAGTAAGAGGGATTCTCTGAAAGCATCAAAAAAGACGAATAAGGCGATATCACCCTGTCCTTTTCGCTGTCAGTAGAAAGAGCCAGCGAAGGGACCCCAAATGCCTTGTACTGATAATTCATATCCCTGTCAAAGGCAAAATATCCGCTCTCGGAGGTTCCCCAGACTCTGCCGTGAGATGTCGCGGATGCGTACTCGGTCTGTTCGCAAAAGGCAAATGAAAGAGCTTCATCAGAAAAGCTGTTAGCATAAACGGGAAGAAACAGAATCGGCATGAAATATTCAAAAGCTGTGCCGCTCCAGGATGCACTTCCAAGACGTAAATGTCTTGCAACAAGCGCACGTGAAAGACGCGACCAATGCTCTTTATCCACTATTCCGCGCGCAACGGCATAATAGTCAGTAGTGCGCGCCTCGCTCATATAAAGATCATAGCACCCTTTATCACATTCCTCACGGTCTACACTGTAGCCTATAGAGAACAGCTTTCGTGATGAATTGTAAAGAAATTTAAAGTCTGTATTTTTTTCAAGTGCTTCAAGCCGTCCCGAAAGCGCTCTAATGCGCTCATCTTCATCAAGATACTCAAGAAGTCCCATGCGAAGTGTAAGCAATGATACTGTTAAATTTCCGCTGTCAACAAATGAGATATATTTTTCCCCGCACACCTCTCCTGTACGGGTATCATACCAGTTATAAAGATGTCCCCTGTATTTCGGGAGCGCTTCAAGTGTTGAAACGGTGTTTTCAAGTCTTTTTACAAGTACCGAGGTGGTTATAAAATCAAGGTCTCTTGCGGCAAGAAGCGAAAGCATATAAAGACCTATATTAGTGGGAGAGGTACGGTGTGCAAGAGCTTTATTCGGGGATACGGAAAGATTGTCACAGGGAAGAAAATTATCTGTAGCCGTGACAGTATTAAAAAACGCAAATGCTCTTTCTGCATACGTCTTGAGCTTTTCTGCGTCCTTTGATGAAACAAGACGCCTTACAGAAGTATTTCTTGCCGTTGCATATCCGAATATAAAAAATATACAAAACGCAATCCCGGCAAGCCTTGCCGCTCCGTTTACCGATAAAACAAGAAGGCATACTCCCGCAACAAATGAAGGAATAGCAAAGATGAAATAACCTATAATACCGCCTTTTTCCGCTGCCTTTTCGGTATCGGACGCGGTAGACCATTCAAGAAGATTTCGCCCGCTGACAAGTATTCTCCACACAGAGGTACAAATAGCGGTAAAGTTTTTCCATGCTCTGAAAAACAGTGAACAAAACGATGCAAAAAAATATGCAAGCTCTCTGACAAGACCTGTCGCCGCTTCACTGAAGAAACGCCTTAAAAGTCTTGAAAAAGAAAGGCGAGAGAGCATTGACACGATCTGTATGACCGAGTAAAGCCAGAGCGGAGAGGTAGACAGGAAAAGCACACATACAGAAAGTGTCCCACGTTCAGTTGCTGCAAGAAAAATTGCAAGCACAGAAAATATCGGAGACAGAAGCTTTAAAAGACCGCTGAAAAAATAAAATCGGTCGGCGTGACTCTGAGGATTTTTCACTCTTTTGAAATGTTTATCCGGTACACGGCGTGTCACAAATCCGAGAGCCTGAACGTCTCCTCGTGCCCATCGGTGCGCACGCTTGTAGTAAGAAATAACGTTTTTCGGTACACTGTCAGAAAAAGACATATCCGTCATGATGCCCGCTCCAAGCCTTGAGCCTTCAAGCATATCGTGACTTAAAATTATTCCGTCGGGAAAGGCGTTTTCAAGAACCTTGAGATAACACTCGGCATCAAATATCCCCTTACCGCAGAACATTGCGCGTCTGTGAAGCACGTGAAACAAATCAAACGCAGGACCGTGATATATATCGTGCCCCCCGATACCACTGATAAGAAGGGAAAACGGTGTGGCAAAGCCCGATTCAAGACAAGTCTCTATCTTAGGCTGAAGTATTCCGAAGCCCTTTTCGACAAAAACAGCCCCCTCCTTCTTACAGAGCACAGGGCGGTTCAACGGATGCTCCATTGTACCGACAAAGCGTCTGATGTCGTCCATTGCAACGTCTGTATCACTGTCAAGTGTCACAACATATTTTATCCTCGGCATATTCGCGCCAAAGCTCTTAACACGGCTTTCTCTCCCAAGCACAAATTTTGTAAGCTCAAGAAGAGCGCCTCTCTTTCTCTCGTGAGCACCGTACTTGCCGCTTCGCTTATCAAGTACCCTGTCACGGGTGAAAAATGCAAAGTGTTCACCGTATTTTTCATTGAGCGACATGACCCACTTTTGGGATGTGTCCACAATTTCATTATCCGTTTTGGGATTCTTGATATCGCTTTCGGGAAAATCTGCAAGTATTCCGAAATAAAGGCCTGTATCATTCCCCTTACGGCTCCTCGATTTCAACCACAGTCTTTCGAGGTGCGAAAAAAGTTTTACCGCGCTCGCCTTATCCGGAATCATTGAGGGAATGACTACAAGAGTTGGAATATCCTCTCCTATGTTCTCTATCTCCACCCTTGGCAGGATATCACTCTTGAAAAAAAGCGACAGTATAAATGCGCTGAGCCTTTCGCTTGTCTCAAACAGCGGAACGGAAAGGGTCAGTGTTATAAGAACGGGGACAAGCCCTTTAAAGTTTGAAAATATGAACCACGCAGATGTTCCGTAGCTCAGAAGAAATATGATCAGCAGTAGCGGATAATAAACAAACCTTGCCCGATTCTTGAAATTTATAAATTCACCTATGTGGCAGGAGTGCTCGACAGCATTTGACAGGATTTCTTCGCACTTTTCCTCAAAGCTTACCCCATCACGCTTCGCCATATTGTATATTTTGCGCTTATAAAGAGCCCTTGATTCCCCGCGCATTTTCTGCCACACACCCGCAGGATCGGAACGCAAAAGTCTTTCGGACTCGGAAAAACCGATTATATACGGAGTAAAGTCAAATATTCCTATCTGTCTCAAAAGCTCTATTTTACATCCTACTTCTCCTCCGTTTTCAAGCCTTTCGCAAATCTTGTGAATACACGAAACAAGAAGCGCTTCCTTGATCTTCTCAAGCACCCTGTCATCTATTGACTTTTCACGGGTGATGACCTCAAAAAGTACAGATACGTTTTCCTTGTCGGGGATATCAACAAGCTCTGCAAATTTGTCGGTAACACAGCTTAACGGGATATACATCTCGTTCGTATATCCCGCAAGTTCTGCCGCAGTTCTTTCTATCAGATAAAAATTTTCAAAAAGCCAGGCGGACTGTATCCTGTCAAGCGGACTTCTTCCGTTTTTAACAAGATCGTGCGCCGCCCGTATCTTTCTCATTGATCTTTTGATATCGGTTTTGGCGGGATCTTTTCCAACCGACCGTATAAGTTCTTCCTTCAAAAACCTATCATGCATACTTATCCCTCTCTTTCCTCTTTAATATGAAACAGGAAAGGGAAATTTATGCAGTTTTTTCAAAAGTCTTTAAATATATCCGAGTGCCGATGCGTATACTCTTACCTCCGCCTTGAAGGAAGGAGCAAGAGTAGTATCGTTTAAAATCTGATATATGGATTTTTCCATTGCAGCGCTTCTCGCCTTTTCGGACGGAAAATACTGACGCTGGATAGACTTGAATATATCACGCACAAGCTCATCCGCCGAATAATCGGGAACGTATCCGCTCGGTGTCTGTGTACCGCCTGTTGCAACAGATGAACCTTTCTCACCATCGGATGTGCCCGATGACGTTTTTTCCATTGAGATAGCTATCTTCTGTGCCTGTTGAGAATTTTCAATCTTTCTCTGAGCCTCGTCAGCGGCAAATTTTCTGTCAGACTCAAAATTACGGCGCTCGGTCTCTTTCTCCCAACGCTCGCGTTCTTCCTTGGCAGATGCTTCCTTTGACGCCTGTTCAGCCTCCCAACGCTCACGCTCATCCTTGGCAGATGCCTCCTTCATTGCCTGTTCTGTCTCCCAGCGTCTTTTGTCTTCGGCGCTTGCTTCTTCCTTCATACGCATCTCATCAGCGTAACGCTCCTCATCTCTTACCGCTTTCAGCATCTTATCCTCAAGCTCCGCTTCGGCATCTATTCTGTTTGAGATGAGATTGCCAAGCTCTCGGCTTCGCGAAAGAGCGTTTTCGGTATGAGAACGGGTAGCCTCAGCATCAAGCTTTGCGTAATCCGAATTCTTTGCAAGATTTGATCTTATAACTGCGTTCACCGATTCTCCGGAGCTTGAAAGCCCTTTAGACAACAGCTCGTCGCGAACGTTAGCCAGACCTATTGTATGTCCCGCTGAAGCAGAGTTTTTAGCGTCGTGAGTTTCCTTGTTTATCTGTCTTGCACGGGCAAGATACTGCTCGTCAAGATATCCTTTTTCAAGGTCAAATCTTTTCTGTATTCTGTTAAGCGCGGATGCATATCCCTTCTCCATAAGAGAAGCATAGTTTTTTACACTGCTCACTTTTCTCACCTCCCCGCATCAAGTATTCCGAGGAACAGCTTATCAAACAGTATGGCTCCCCAATTCCACGCCTTAAGATATTCAACAGTGTTATCTCCGAGACCGAAATATTTTTGTACAAGACGGTGTCTCATTTCGTCACTCCTGAAATGTATCACCTTTGTTATATCTGTGCTTTGGGTACTGTTTTCTATAAAAAAACTTTTATATCCTCTCGTATCAACGTGTATGGCTTCCCCGTTTATAATGCCTATACCGTTAAAGCCGATTTCCTCGGCAAGAGCTGCAAGCTCATACGAGGAATAGCCCCTGACCTTAATATCCGCCGCTTTACCCTTTGTGTGCTGTCCGATACCGCCGGTGAGTATTTTATCATACTCCTCTGTACGGTAGCCATCTGTGATTATAACAGGAACACGCCTCACAGCAAGGGATAGAAGCTCAAGCTTTTCCACAAGCTCCTCATCTATGAGTATCTTGTCTCCGTCAAGATGTCCGCCGCGTCTTGCCCGAAACTCACCTACCTTGAAATTAGGAGTAAGAAGGTCGTTTTTATTTTTTTCATATGAATATTCTTTTACCATATCACTCCACCCATTCTATCAGGACACAGCCGTTGCCACCCTGACCGCCTGACCTCACATAGGTATAAGAAGTAAGGGTATATTCAGCGCCGAAGCCACCTGCGCCGTATCCTGCATTCATATCTTTGTTTGATGTTTCCGAGGCAAATTCGGAGCCTGCACCGTTTTCAAAGGTGGGAGTCGAATTATTCGACTTAAATTTCATTCGCGGGCATTCACCTGTCTTGCAGATTATACCCCCTCGTGAGGTCGCCTCTCCGTCATAGTGAGTGCCGATCTTACCGCCCTCCGCAAAAAGGAGCTCGGTTTCACCGTCATAAAATCCGCATGCCTCTCCGCATTCCGCATTTGACAAAAGGTTACCGCTGAGGTCACTCTTGACCCCGTTTCCGCCTTTACCGATTTTCACGGTATAATCATGCCCCGCTGTAAGTCTTATACATCCCGTTGTAACTGCACCTGAGCCGCCTCCGTAGGAGTGATAATAAACCCCGAAAACGGAGCCGCCTCCGCCCGCGCCCTGTACAGTTATCTTGTAATCCCCTGTTCTTGTAGGTGTAAAGACGTGCTCGCCCGGCTCTGCAAACAGCCTCATTTTATGAGACCCTTCCTTAATGAAGCTTGCAATGCTCGGAACAAATTTATCGGGAGATATAGTGCCGTCGGGTATCTGTCCTCCGACAACCTCGCGTATCTTACCCGCAAGGTCGCAAAGTCCTTCCTGTACGGTTGCTCCGCTGAGGCTTTCATCAGCTCTGATACCTATAGATGACGCCCCCATTTCTCCTTCAAGCTCATTTATAAGGATCTCGTTTATATATTCTTTTATATCCTCTCCCGCCATGTCAAACCTCTCCTTCAGAGACTCCGGCGTATATCCGTTCTCAAGAGTCGGTATATCGGGAAGCTTTGATACGTGGGAGATATCTTTGTCAAGCCTTTTAAGTGCCATAGTTATCCTCCTTTTTTATCCGTGTCCCGAAAAAATCGGGACACGGATATTGCCGTCAGGCAGTCTTAAGATTAAGAAATACCATTTCCTTGGGATATACGATCTTAGCACCGTAAAGATGAAGTCCCTTTACAGCAGTGCCGTGACGCTGTTCAGGCTCATAAGGCTTAATGGAGTTGATCTGTTCAGCAAAAGCAATTGCTCTTTCAGTTCTTGCAATACATTTGTAATTGCCGTTTTCATCCTGGGTAATGTTGTTGGTAACGTAAATGTCAAAGCCCATAAGACGTCCGATATAGCCATTTGCAAAGTCGCGACTGTTATCGGTGTCACGAAGCACCTTGGCAAGCACGAGTATCTGCTCGATAGCGGGCGGAACCTCAAGGGAAATAGGAGTTGAGTTGGATACGTTGTTCTCCATGAGGATTCTGCGTGCATTGGAAAGTGTCTTCAAGATGTTTTCGGTATCCACCGCCGCATTTTCCACAACCTCAACCTCAGGATCGTCAAGTGAGTAAACATACTTATCAGCAACGTCACTGAGCGCATCAGCCGCCTTTTTCATAGCAGCACGAATGAGATCTGGAGACGACTGCACGTCATCAATAGAGTCAATGCAGAAGTTAAAGCCCTTCGCCTGATCTACAACAAGCATTCTCGTATTGTCCGAAAGCACCTCGGGAGAAGGCATATTGGAGTTCTTTGTGTAGTTGAATACGGTAACGGGGCCGAGTCCGTTTATCTTGACGCGGTCGCCCTGGGTTTTGATCTCGCCCTCAAATTCTCTGTTTGAAAGCTTAACGCCAACGTAGTTCTTGGAAAGCTCCTCGTAGAGCGCACGGCTCCACACTGTAGGGATAAAATTAGTAATAGCCATAATATTAAATTCCTTTCTTTAATCAAATTATTTCCACTTTTTCATGGATTCGAGTATTGTTTGATAGTTCTTTTCAACCTCTTTTTCGGACATCTGAAGAACGTCCTCGGGTGAAAAATAGTTTTCTTCGGCTTCCGCCTTGATATCGGGCACGGCGCTTGTTGAGTTCTCCTCGTTCTTCTGCTGTGCACTCTTCTTTTCGCCCTCACTCTTCAAAAGGTGGAGCGCGAACCATGCGCAAAGTCCGTAGCCGTCGGGACATTTCTCCCAGACTTCATCGGGAATATCGTCGATTCCCGTTTCGGGGAAAAGGGTGTGAAATTCCTCAAGCTCAAGTGCGAGGTTTTCACGGATCGTCTTTTCGCGGCGCAGAGCCTCAAGCTCGTCTCTGTCCCCTTCGCCGCTCTTTGTAAGAGTGCCAATCTCATGAAGCATCTCTTCTGTGTTCTTATTCATTACATATCCTTTCCGAGGCAATCAACCTCTATTTTTTTGAAGTAACAAAGCCGTCAAGAGAAAAGCCTATCATATGGAGCATGGCATCCCCCGGACAGGAAAACCGCACCTTTATTCTCTCAAATCTCTTGTGTCTTTGTCTGAATTTCAGCTTTTGGGAGCTGACACCCGTCATAAATCCCAATGCGGTAAAGTCAAGCTTTTCAAAGGAAAATCTTCGGTATCTTCCCTTCATGCTTCGCTCAATACTCTCACCTTTATCCGACATCCAGGTGATGTGTGCGCCGGTATTTATCTCGGGGAACACCTCCGCACTCATGGAATACAGATTTTTGACTCCGTCCGCTATCTTGAGATAGGGTGTTTCCCATACCGCATAAACGGGCTGTGTGTCATCCATGTTGCTCTCAAAAAGAGCACAAAGGGAGCCATCACACGAAACAAACAGTATACGCCCGTTTTCAAGCGTTACAAATGAACAGGGAGAAATACCTTTCCAATAGTAAAACACATCAAACGAGTAATTGTATACGTATATCTCATCCGAACACCATACAAAAAGCTCGTCTGTTGTCTCACTGTCAAATGAACGTATTTTGTCCGTATCCCATTCCGCAAAACCGGATTTTATCCTTTTGCCCATGTCCTCCGCGTAGCGCTCGTCTCTTACAGACGTTGAACGCCAACGAAACAGCGTCCCTCTGTCAAAGGTCACGGGAAAGCTGTCCACCGTTAGAGCAAAGCCGTCTGCCTCACATCCGACACTGTCCGACAAAGGACGCACAGGGAAGCGGGAATATACCTTTCCGTTTTCGTCGGAGGTCTTTTCCTCATAGCAATAAAACGCCTCGCTCGGGCAGAAACATACGAGTCTGTCATAGTGTCTTATGACTGAGGTTATTCCTCCCGCTCCTCCTATTTTGTTAAATGAGTTTTCGGGGAAATATTCAGGCCCCGAAACCCCTTCAAACACCCCGGAAAACCTTAGAAAGTTGGGGTTGTTTCTGTCGCCGTACAGAAAAACTCTGGTGTCATTCTCACCGCCGTAAACCACCGCATGACGCATTGAGTGTATAAGCGCCTCGCTGCCGTCACTTTTGGCAGTAAAGCCTACCTCGATGCCATTCGGTATCGGATGGCTTTTGTAGATTTCCGGAAGTATTACAGCACCCCTTTCAAGGTCAATAGTGTAATCACTCACACTAAGCTCAACGCCGTTCACCTTGACGTAATCAACACTTTCAAGCTGATTCAGAGCAAGCTTTACAGAAAGTGTTGTGGAATTCATTGTGAAACTCTGTCGCATTCGGCCTGTCAGAAGGTTTCTTTCTTCAAAGCTTACCCCCGCCCCGTCGGGCGTTGTGGAGATCGCCACGAGTGGGCGATAGGGTATGATATCCGAAAACACCTCTCCGTCAAAGACCTTAATCTTCTTACCGTCAAGAATATAGAGCTTTTTAGAAAAGCTTAAAAAATCAATTTTTCCGCTCTCACTCTCAAGCTGACCGATAAGAGATTCGTTACCGTCCTTGTAAGCATAAACACTGCTGTTCACAACGTACACCGTCCACTCACCTCGGTCGTTTACAAGGCGTCCTATTCCGCGCCCCTCCCCGCCGTGACGGCAGAGAACCGAGTATCCGCGTCTTTTCTTCAAGGTGTACCCGTCGCCAATGGAGAAATTCACCGATTCGGGACTTTCGCCTTTTTTCAGGGTAAAGGCTTTGTCGCGGCTTTTATTTAGTCCCAAAAACCTATCCTGTAGGTATTCAAAGCGCTGTGACATACTATTCCCCCTTTAGGCGTACACGTCAACGACAGATGTGTGACGCGCCTTTTTAAAGGTGGAAAGCAGCTTGTACTCCTGCTCCGAGAAGAGCGTTCTGTAATATTCGCTCCGTTCTCGGTCCTCCTCACGAAGGAGGAGGGAGGCAAGAAGATAAGGAATCAGCGCACTCGTTGCCTCATGCAACGGAATCTCACAGTCAAGAGAGGTTATCTTTTCAAATGCATATCCGTGGCAGTCGGGTGAAATACCCCTCACTGTGCAATCATCCTGCCAAAGACCCGCGACAGCAAGACCTACAAGGCTCGGAAGGTTTTTTTCAAAATCCGAGGTGTCCGAGAAGTAATCTCCCTCACTGTCGCGCTCATTTATCAGCGCAAGCGTCATTGTATACGCTTCTCTTACCGTCATGCCGTCCCCTCCTTTGCCATAACAAGACTTGCAGACCTGCAATCCTCCAAAAGCTCCTCACGTTTTGAGATATATCCGTCGGGGATACGCTCAAGATACTGCTCAAGGGTTATAAGACCGCTCTTCAAAAGCTCGTCGAGAGTTGTGACACTTGCAAGCTCACTCCAATAGGTAGACATACCTGCCTGAACGGTACAGGAGAATATGACGTTGGAAAAAGCAGTAGTGTCAAGCGCCTCCCCTTTCAGCTCATCGCCCTCACGCCATACCATCATTCTGTATCTGTCATAATAATGCAAAATGTAGTCAAGCCAGATAAGAACGAGCGCCTCTACCGCTGAGTAAAGCGAACGCTTCTGTATCTGCAAGGGTACGGCGGAGGATTCCTGAAGTGCCATAATTGCCGAGGTATTGTTTGCCTCGACATTACCGAGAGCCGCATCGGTAGCGCCCATCAGCTCACGCGTCAGGCTGAGAGTCATATTGATGACGTCAAGAAATCCTGATTGCATAGAGCCCGGGGCAATGGACGTTGCAACGTTGTCAACAGGTCCTCTGACGGCTATGGCCTCGCCGACCTCGTTCGTCCACTCGTCGATCATGTTGGCATTATACACGACCTTGGAAAAGGATACGTTTATCATGTGCTTCATTACCATGGCAAACGCTTTGTTGATATACACCTGGTTCTCAATAAGATTACTTGCGGCAGAAGTTCCGTGGTAGGAATTTTTCGTTCTGTCCCAGTTCATGAGAACTATCGGATAAAGCGTCAAGCGTGTGTCAATGTCCCCTGTTATCACACAGTTTTTGGTGCTCTTGCGGTAGTGTATGCTACCGTTTTCACGCCAAAGCTTTATCACGTATCCGGTCTTTGTATTGGCAAGCTCCCGCTTGCCCTCGTCCCCCGCTTCAAACGAGGAATCACTGTCAGGGACAATCTTTTCAATATCCCGTTCAGACACTCCGTGGCGCCTTGCTTCCTCCTTCAGTCTGTCAACCAGCTCTCTGCCCGAGATAATAATATAAGGCTGGCTCTGAACGTCCGGAGTGTTGACATCTCCGAAGAACACTCCGGTCGCATCAAGGAGCTTTGTGGAAAAGTCTCCTCGATAATCCTGAAGTGTCTTCTTGTCGGGGTCCCAATAAACGTAAAGGAACATATCGCCCGAAAGTGCGGCGTCCTTTACGCCATCGTAGAGGAGAGTTGTAACGTCATCCTTTTCAAGTCGGTAGTTGAGATAGGAAGTAAGCAATTTCGATGCGGCGGAAAGCTTTTCCCGCATCTCTTTTTTACATATTGCTCCCATCCCGTCCGCATCTACCTTGACGGATATCTTGGATGACATGAGATTTGACACGAAATAGCTTACAACTCGCTTGAAGATATTGAACACGGGTGTCGGAAGTCCTCCGCTTCTCACTCCATTCCATTGGTCCCCTCTCCAGAAGCGCTCGTTTCTGTCAACAGTCTCGTAAAATCCGAGCCGTCTGTTATACTCGCGCCCCTTTTCGAGCTTTTCCCAATCCTCGCTTACACTTTCTTTTGTCCGTGAAAATCTCATTCGTCCTCACCTCCTCTTTTGTGATCGTAGTTGAGTATGCCTTCCCAACCGTCACTTTTCTTTTTCTTTTCCTTCTTCTCGTGCATCAATAACGTACCGACGGTAAGTGTTCCGAGGGAAGTCAGAAGCACGGTGAAAAGAATTAAACAAATGTCAAAAATCATAAAATCACCTCCGCTCTGTCCGAGGATATCAGCCGTCCGAATACCCCCGTGATTTCTGACACCCCGATTTTAACACAAGCAAAACCGCCATACAATGACACGTCTTTGACATAGCATGACAACATAAAAAGTCACCTTCGGCAACTAATTGTAAAGCTCGCCCGCGCGCAGATTTAAGAAAGACTTTTGTGTTACAAGCAAATTGCGATGCAATTTTCTGGTAAACAAAAAAATGCCTCGGCATAAGCCGAAGCATTTATAAGCTTAATATTTACATGTTTCTGAGTCCCTTTGGATAATGATTCTTGGCGACACCGCCCGTTACCTTGGCTCCTCCGACCGGCACGGAATCCACAGTAACACAAGCCCATGAGTCGGGAGCATCCGTGTTAAAGGTATCTCCGTGCAGATATTTTTTTATCTCCTCCGAATCGGGCGAAAGCTCTATCCTGTTTTTAAAGAGACCTCCGAGAGACGAAAAGAGCTGATGATGCGGACGGAATACCCCCTTCTCCACCCGGCCAAGAGTAACACCGCAGGAATAGGTGATTTTTGCGGGAACGGGAAGAATATCGGGAACAAGCACCGCGTTGTCCTTAAAAAGCATTATTTCCCCTTGAGGAAGGTATTCAAGGTTTTCTTTAAGAAATTTCTCTATTACCGAAAGCTCGTTTACGGGAAGTCGCTCAAGGGCACTCTTCCCAGAAAACTCCCCTCTTTCCCCTTCACTCTTTTTAAAGAGTGCAAAAAACTGTCCCTCGCCCTCTCCCGTATGCGGATAAAGGCGTCGGCACTCTGAATACCCCACACCCGAAACAGAAGCAAGAGCCGACCTCTCACTTGGAGTTTCAAGGGTAAATTCGGAATGATTTTCAAGAAACCATTTAACGTTTTCCTCGTTCTCTTCCGAAGAAAAAGTACAGGTGGAATATATGATATATCCGCCTTGTGCAGTACAAGTGGCAGCGTTTTCAAGTATTTCACGCTGACGGCGGGCACACATCAAAACATTTTCTTCGCTCCACTCAGCGACAGCCCCCTCGTCCTTACGGAACATTCCCTCCCCCGAGCAAGGCGCGTCTACAATAACTAAATCAAAGCATTCGCTAAAAAGTACCGCGAGTGTTTTCGTATCTGTATTTGTAACAGTAACGTTTTTAAATCCAAGGCGCTCGATATTGCCCGAAAGAGTTTTTGCGCGGGAAGTGATTATCTCATTCGACACGACAAAGCCATCTGTCGCCCACTGTGCCGCCTGAGAGGTCTTGCCTCCGGGAGAGGCGCACATATCAAGAACCCTCGCGTTTGCGGGAATATCAACGCTTGAAAGGGGCACCATGGCAGATGGTTCCTGAACGTATACCGCTCCCGCATGGTGATACGGATGAGTGCCTATCCTGTCGTGTAAAAAAGTCCACGCTCCATCCCAGAAATCAAGCGGCTTTAAAATGGATTTATCAAGTCCTGACGGTTTTACCGTACCGCACTTGACGGGATTAAAGCGAAGCGCCCTGTCGGGACTTTTCTGAAATGCTTCAAGATAAGCCTTAAGACCGTCTTCCCCAAGTATTTTTTTCATTCTTGTTAAAAATTTTTCACAAAGCATATTTTTTCTCCTGAAAAGGCTTTACACTATTATCCATTAAAAGTTCTGTTTTGTCAAGAAAAAAAGCCTGTTTTCACAGGCTTTGTTTTCTAATTGCACTCACTTGACGGATAAAACTCGGATATAGGGAACGGAGTCGAGGAGAAGAGAGCGCACGGGTCGGATACCGTAACGGGAGTTTTGTCCGAATCGGGAATACAGAAGTCACATCCGGGAATTATGATCTGTGCGGGACGCTCTATGCGGATAAGAGCGAATATACCGATAGAAATATAAACGGATATGCACTGGTTGCAGGATGAGTCAAGTCCGGATTCAAACAGAGAGCATATCTGTTCGGGGATGGCGTTATATTCGGGTGGAAACGGTGTGGGGCAAGCATTTTCGCGCACACAGATATTAAGGGGTACAGGGCAGGCAACCTCAAGCACTACCTTTGGACGGTTAGTGCCGGCAACAACATTTGATATACAGTTTGTAGGGCATACCTCGTCAGTGATGCTGGAAGAAAATACACTTACGTTTCCCTCGCCGCCGTAAAGCACGGTACACTTATCTGCAATTGCAAGTCCCTCAAATTCACGGACGTTACAGGAAGTATCGCAGCAGGTGAAATTCACCCAGAAGTAATAGCGAACCTTTATCTGATAGTATCCGCAATTAAAGGGAAGCTCGTCAGCGCTTATCTGCGCCCAGATTACCTTTACCTCCTTTATCTTTATATTCGTGCACTCGGAAAGGCAGTCGGACACACCGGGCGGGAGTATCACACGAAGACTGTCAAGGCAATCCTGAGCGCGGCTGGAATCATATATACGGTTAGTGTCGATGCAAAAGATATCACCGCCACAGTGGTCAGGGCATTTGTTTGCGCCCGTTGGGCATTTCTGAATCATGTTCGTTCCTCCTTTGGAATATTTGGCTCATTGTAAGAGTATGCAATACCCTGTTTTCGTGTGATAACAAAAAAATTTGTTTTTTATTGCTATTTTTTCAAAAAGCATTGATTTTGTATCTGTCGGATGCTAATATAGATATATAAACCCAAAGGAGGAATATTATGAAAACATGTACTTTTCTTGCAACATTCGGCAAGCACTATATTGAAGACCCCAATGTCGATATAGCAGCCCTTCTCAAGGCAGAAGGCTTCGACGGTGGAGAACCCGATCACTACGCATTTTACAGAAGAGGAGAGAATGACTTTGAAGCGGCAAAGAAGCTCCGCGCACGCTTTGAGGAAGAAGGAATTGCATGTCCTTGTTTTTCAAGAGGCATGACAATGCTCGACATCTCCCGTGAAGAGGCGGTAAAGAGACTTAAAGAATCCGTTGACGTATGCGTCGAGCTTGGCTCCCCCATACTTCATCACACTCTTCAAAATTCCTTCCACACCCCCGTTATCCCCCTCTGGCAGAAGCACCTTGACTACATGGCTGATATCTGCCGTGAAATAGCTTACTATGCAGGCGAAAAGGGTGTTTCCTGTGTATATGAGGATCAGGGATACTTTGCAAACACCCCCGAGCGACTCGGCGACCTTCTTGCAAAGGTTGATATGGAGAACGTGGGTATCTGCCTTGACACAGGCAACTCCTATTGGCACGATATTGATGCGGTTGAATATGCCGCATATCTTGCCCCGTTCGTCAAGCACGTTCACATCAAGGATATTCTCGTAAAGGACTTTAGCAAGGTTCCGCCAAAGGCAAAAGGATGGTACAGAACCTCCCACAATAATCTCGTAAGACAGATAATCGTTGGACACGGTGTTATTGATTTTGAAGCTATCTTCTCAATTCTCATCCTCGCAGGCTACAAGGGCTACTACTCCCTTGAAGCAGGAGGTTGCACCTATGACACCTTGGGCGGTATGCGTGAAAGCCTTCAAAACATGAAGGACTTCTATGAATCTGCGCGTCAAAAGCTTATTGCACGCGGCTATATCAAGGAAGAACAAAATAATAACTAAACAAAAAAGGAGCTGTAATCAGCTCCTTTTTTCAGTCTGTCGAAAAACGTCCATCACGCAGAAGCGATGGTGGACGTTTTGATGTATTTGAAACCAAAAAGAGAAAGAAAAGCAAAGAAGTCGGAGGGATGGTTATCTCTCCACTTTCTTTTAGCGAATTTTTTGAGATT
>JAZREJ010000015.1:0-66163 GCA_045660745.1 Eubacteriales bacterium | reverse complement strand
CTTAAAATACTGAGCCGCAATGCAGGCAATTCGGATTCCGGATGCCTCGATAGTGAGGATTTTCGTAACGTTATCCTTCTCGAAGCGGCGGTAAAACTCACTGCCTATCTCATTGAGAAAATCAACGTCTATCTGATGGTTCAAAAAGCTGTCAACCTTTAAAATATTTCCGGGAAATACCTTTCCCTTTGAATCAATCATTTCACGAAGTTTTTTCATATAAACGTCCCCAATATCAATTTTGTTTTAATATTGTATTATTATACTATATTTTGTCCGTTTTGGCAATACCTTACCGCTTATTTGCTTGCTGTTTTTCAATAATTTTCAAAAGTAGTCCCCTCGGAATGAGCCTTGAAGAAAAGACAAGCACCCGTGTTTTGAAATCCGGATAAATAATGCGCTTGCCTTTGAGCGCTCCGTCAACAGCACGCCTTGCGGCAAGCACTGCCGAGATTGCCCCTTTGCCGTCGGATATTCCGTCGGTTTTGCCGAATTCGGTTGCAACGGGTCCGGGACAGAACACCGACACGCTGACTCCGCTTTTTCGCCTTTCCCAGGCTACCGCCTCGGAAAGATGCAAAACGTAGGCTTTTGAGGCATAATAAGAAGAAAAGAGAGGTCCAGAGAAGAATCCCGCGGAGGAGCCGATATTAAGTATCCTTCCTCTTCCCCTTTGGGCAAATGACCTTAAATAAAGCTTTGTGAGGATATGAAGGGCAACAACGTTGAGAGACAGCATTTTCTTTTCGCGCTCAACGTCTGTTTCGTCAAAAGCACCGAACACTCCGCATCCCGCACAGTTGACAAGAAGGTCGGCATCGGAATACTTTTCAAAAAGTCGCTCACACTCGCCGTCAAGCGTCAAATCACACGCTTCAATATAAGACGGGGTGTTAAGCTCCTTCGACAACGCTTGAAGTCTGTCTTCCCTTCTTGCGACAAGCACGCACTCCCATCCGAGCTGTGACAAATATTTACTTATCTCAAGTCCGATTCCGGATGATGCGCCTGTAATAATTGCCTTCAAAAAATCACCTCTTTTTACAAATAAATTATAATTTTTTTAATTTATTTTGTCAATCTTTATTTTTTGAACCTCTTGAAAAAAAGCTGAATTTATGTTATGATATTTCCATAATAATCAAAGAGGTGAAATATATGTCTATCAGAAGACAAAATGACTACGTGTTCAAAATCGTTATGACAGGCATTCTCGTTGCCATAATTATAGTTTTACAGCTCATCGGAGGCTCTGTAAAAATCGGAGGAACAAGCTTCTCATTTGTTCTTCTTCCCATAGTAGTAGGTGCTTTGACACTCGGACCTACAATCGGTGCTGTTTTAGGACTTGTGTTTGGTGCTATGACAGTAATCAGCGGTGTCACGGGACAGGACTACTTCACATCCGTACTGATGAATGAAGAACCTGCATTTACCGTTATTGTCTGTTTGCTAAAGGCGGTTGCGGCAGGCTTTGTTCCCGGAATTATATGGAAGGCACTTAAAAAGAAAAGCGAAGTTGTTGGAGTTTTCATTGCGGCAGCCGCTGCCCCGATAGCAAACACCGCAATTTTTATCATCGGCGGCCTCCTCTTCTTCGGAGATGCACTTACTAAGGCGGGATTCCTTGGCGGTGACTCGCTTATATACTTCCTTGTAATCGGTTGTGCAGGCATTAATTTCATTGTCGAGCTTGGAGTTAACCTTGTATTCGCTCCCGCAATTCACAGAATAATCGACATTTTCAGAAAGCGCTTTAAGTTTTAAAAAATCGCCTGACGCACGTTCCCGAAAGACAAAAAACATAGCCTACGTCCTTTAAGATGACGTAGGCTGTTTTTTTATCTCTCAGGCACGGCATAGTGGAAGGTCACTCTTTCCTCATTGCCGTATATCGGTATTCTGCCACACCTTACAAAGCCGTTCTTTTCAAGAAGGTGCTGCATTACCTTGTTATCGTCATGCGTGTCGATTCTCACGTCTTTCCCGAAGGATTTGGCGAACTCCACTATCATGCCAAGCATCCCGTGTGCCTTGCCGTTTGATGCGACTCTGTGAAGGGTATGATATGGCTTCGAGTTCAGCCACGCCCCTTCTATAAGGTCATTATATATGGAATCCTCGCCCATAAGCACGAAGGAAGCGAAAAGCTCTCCATCCTTCTCTATTGCATAAAGCTGACCTATCTCTATATCTTTTTCAAGCGTGGCAGGCTCAGGGCGAAAGCCTTTCCACTGATTCGGATTTCCCGTCTGACGCATAAACTCACGCGCTGCGGCATATATTGACAGAACTTCTTCAAATCTGTCTTTCGTAACCTTTATAATATTATATCCGTTCATAATATCTCCTTGATAATTCTCGACCTATTTTACCACACACTTTCAAAAAAATCAACATTTTGCATTGTCAAAAATTAAAATATGTGATAAACTAACTACAGAATCAGGAGCTTTTAACATGAAACATAACTACTCATCATATATAAAAAACATTTTATTCCCTTGTGTTTTCTTTTCGGGAATTGCAGGTTCTCTTACAGGCGGTGTAATATTCTTTTTCAAATATCTTGCAAACCACGTCATAGCCTTTTCCGAGGACATCTACGAAATGGTGCGTGACAACCCGAAATATATCCCCTGTCTTCTTGCGGGATGCATACTTATAGGACTTATCTCGGCACTCATTCTCGGTTTTTCAAAAAACTGTCGAGGCGGAGGTATACCGACGTCGGTTGCCATTCTCCGCGGTCTTATTTCCTTCCACTGGGTGAAAAGCGTTATTCTTTTACCGATATCCGCAATGCTCACCTATCTTTGCGGAATACCGCTCGGAAATGAAGGTCCGAGCGTACAGATGGGCACCGCAATAGGAAAAGGCTCGGTAAAGCTTTTCTCAAAAAAGCACGCGGCATGGAATCTTTACATAATGACGGGAGGCGCATCAGCGGGCTTTGCCTGTGCTACGGGAGCGCCTGTGAGCGGAATCTTCTTCGCCCTTGAAGAAGCCTTTCGACGATTTTCTCCAATGCTCATCATGGTGGCATCGACCGCTGTCATATCGGGCACTGCGGTAATGGAAATTCTCTGCAAGACGTTTGGCATGAGTGCTGAGCTTTTCGGATTTGCGAATTTTCTGCACCTTCCCCACGAATATTTGTGGGTGCCCATTATATGCGGAATCATTTGCGGCTTTAGTGCGGGAGCATTCACAAAGCTTTACTCAGCCGTAAACAAGCTTATAACAGAAACGCTTGCAAAAGCTCCTTTCATGTTAAAGATGTCTTTGATATTCCTTATCACCGCCATCATCGGGTTTCACTTCTCGGATGCACTCGAATCGGGACACTCGCTTATTCAAGAGCTTATCGAGGGGGACGGTGTATGGTATATGCTACTTCTCATCCTTCTCATAAGGCTGATACTCCTTATATTTGCCAACAATATAGGCGTTACGGGTGGACTTTTCATACCTACTCTTGCTTTCGGCGCAATAATCGGAGCCTTATTAGCACGTGCTCTCATAATCATCAATATATTACCCGAGAGGTATTTTGCGGTGGTTGTTATCGTCTCGATATCATCCTTCATGTCGGCTTTTGTAAGAACTCCTATTACCGCTACAATATTCTCCGTCGAAGTGCTCGGAGCATTCGACAACATACTTCCCGTAATCGTTGCGGTTACCGTGTCCTATATAATCATCGAGCTTCTTGCAATTGAATGCTTCTATGAAAAGGTAATTCACACGAAAGTCAAGGAAGAAACAAAAGGCAAAGAAAAATCCGTAATTGATGAATACCTCGAAGTCAAAGAAGGGGCGTTCATTATAGGAAAAGAAATACGCGATATTCTTTGGCCGCCAGGATGCATAATATTATCGGTAAAAAAGAAAGGCAGCAGCTCCACACACTCTACAGGTCTTATCGAGGAAGGTGATACACTCCACGTTCATGCAAACACCTTCGACCGTCAAAAAACTCTTTGGGAGCTTGAGACGATTCTCGGTGAATCTGAGCCTTAAAAGAAAATCCCGAAACGGAGATTATCTGTTTCGGGAATATTTTTATCTTATAGGAATTTACTCGCATTCTGACCGACGGATATTTGGGAAGCACACGGGGCAAGAGGACCTCCGTCACCAAAGTCATAGAAATCGTCTATATTATATTTTCCATTATAAAGATATACGCTTTTATTTTCTGCAATACACCCGCCTGAAGGTCAAGCTCATTTTTTCGTCGCAAACAGTGTCCGCAACGCCTCTTGCCTCTTCTGTTGAGGCACTTGCTGCAATAGTATTATTCCGCTTCTATTGCGGCGGGCATTGTGTTTACACGTCTTATGCGCTCGACATCAAATTTTCTGCTTCTATCGTAATAATAGATTCCGTTCTGTTCCTGTTCGATATCATAAAGCTGAGTAAAGCAAAAGCCCATAATATACGGATGCTCTAAAAGTACACGAGTCAGTCCTTCGTAGCGTTCCATGTACTCATCAAGTGTTTTAGGCGCGTTGCCGTAGCCCCAAGCAGCATTATTCCCGTCATCATCATTCTGCCAGTATGCTCCGCCGTACTCACTGACAAAGAGCGGAAGCCCCTTTGTATAGTGCTGTCTGTCGGGATAAGTCTCAAAAGTTTTCTCATCCTCGGGGAAGCCCTCAAAGCGACGTCTGAATTCCTCAACGTTCTGCTCATAGTTATGCACGTCATAAATATCGGTTATAACGTGGTAATGACCCGAGGTGTCGATACAGGGACGGGTGGTATCAAGAGACTTTGTGATTTTATAAATATCAGCTACTATCAAGTCATCCTGTCTCTTGCCCTTATAGTCAAAGGTCTCGTTTAAGGGACACCAGCCGATAATTGACGGATGATTATAGTCACGCTCCACTGCCTCTACCCATTCGGGAATGAAGTACAAAAACGACTTGGGGTCGGAAACGTCCTGTCCCCAGTTTGCGTGCTCTCCCCATACCATGTATCCCTCACAGTCCGCATGATAAAGAAAACGTTCCTCAAATATTTTCTGATGAAGGCGTGCCCCGTTAAAGCCCGCTTCCATTGATATTCTGATATCGTTTAAAAGCGCCTCATCGGTTGGAGCGGTGTAAAGTCCGTCAGGATAAAAGCCTTGGTCAAGTACTGTTCTCTGAAAAACAGTCTGACCGTTAAGACGGAATTTGTAACCGTCAAGCTCAACCTTTCTCATACCGAAATAGCTCTTCACTCTATCGTCGCCATATTCAATGAAAAGGTCATAGAGCCTTCCGTTTCCGCATTCCCAAAGATGAAGCTCGGAAAGAGCAATGACAAATTTATTATTGTCACCCTTCACACGGCGTTCAGCCTTACCAACTGTCTTTCCGTCGTAAAGCACCGTGAAGGCAATCTCTCCTTCGCCCGCAACCTTACAGTCGATATAAACGCTTGACGTGTCGATATCAGGGGTAATCTTCACACACTTTACATAATTTTCGGGAAGGAATTCAAGCCATACAGACTGCCAGATACCCGTTGTTCTTGTGTACCATGCGCTATATGAGTTATAAAGGGTTGACTGCTTGCCTGCGGGCTGATATGCCGCGCGAAGCTCGTCCAATGCACAAACGGTTATGGTATTCTCCCCTTCACGAACAAGGTCTGTTATATCAAATTTAAAAGAAGAATATCCGCCGATATGTACTCCCGCGGGATTTGAATTGACCCACACACGGCATTCGTAGTCAACTGCACCGAAGTGTAAAAAAGTTCTGCCCGAAAGCTGATTCTTTGAGAGTGTTACTGTCCGCCTGTACCATACGCACTCCATAAAATCACGGTTTTCTATTCCCGAAAGCTTTGATTCGGGACAGAAGGGCACAATAATTTTTTTATCGAAAGAGGCGTCATTTTCAAGAAACATTTTTCTTTCAATGCCGCTTTTGGCATGATCTATTGAAAAATCCCATTCGCCGTTGAGGCACATCCAAGTGTCGCGTTCAAATTGTGGCTTGGGGTGTTCACTTCTTGGTATCATAGTGTACTCCTTACTTTTTCTGCTATTTCAAATATATTTTACCACAAAAATCAGCAATTTACTATAGGTAATATAATTAAAATTGATAGATTATGTGTGAAAAACAATTCATTTTTAAAGTAACAAAATATCCCATCGGTTTCTCAGACGGGATTATACGTTATATTTTGAAATAAATTCATGTCCGTTGACAAGATAGTCGATTGAAACATCAAAGTATTCCGATAATACTCTCAACATTTGTATATCGGGGTTACGCTTTCCTGTCTCGTAATATGACAGTGCTTCACGCGATATACTCAGATCGAGCGCAACCTTTTGTTGAGTCAGTCCTCTTTTTATCCTTATATTCTTCAGCCCTTTTAAGCCTATAGTACCACTCATTACACTAATATCCTTATGTTTTTTTCTTGACATTAGTGTAACATCTTGTTACAATGGTATTCGTAACAGTTTGTTACAAAAACTCATAAAGGAGCTTTTTTATGTGTATCTTACTTGTTTTAGTGTGTGTGGCTTTATTTTGTCATAGCTTATAAGCAATGTAGAAAAATCAAAATCGAGGAAAGAGAATCCAATAAGCTCAAGAGTATATGCCGTCGCATGCATCAATCGGGATTTTTCAAGCTGGTTATTGCTGAAATACACAGGTTAACAAATGAACGCGCCGCCTCATTGGCTAAGTCATACGCCCAATTAGCAATAAAAAATTTCCCGTTGGTATTTTTACCAACGGGAATTTTTTAACTTATTTTACAAGTTCAACAATCGCCATTTCAGCTGCGTCACCGCGTCTCGGACCTGTACGAAGGATTCTTGTGTATCCGCCGTTTCTTTCAGCGTAGGAAGGTGCGATCTCGTCAAAGAGCTTCTTCACTACATCTTCTTTGGTTATAAACGCGAGAGCCTGTCTTCTGGATGCAAGGGTATTGGTCTTGCCGAGAGTAATCATCTTTTCAGCAAGTCTTCTTACTTCCTTAGCACGGGTAACGGTAGTCTCTATGGAACCGTTCTCAAGCAGGAATGTAGTCATTCCTCTGAGCATAGCGATTCTATGGTCGGTTGTACGACCAAGCTTTCTAATTCCGGGCATTTGAATGCTCCTCCTTTACTCAGTATGAAATGCTTTATTCGTCTTCCTTTTTAAGGGAAAGACCCATTGTCTCAAGTTTCTGCATGACTTCTTCCAGTGACTTCTTGCCAAGGTTACGAACCTTGATCATTTCGTCCTGGGTTCTGTTTGTCAGGTCGCCTACTGTATCAATGCCTGCACGTTTGAGGCAGTTGAAGGAACGAACTGACAAGTCAAGCTCCTCAATGGTCATCTCAAGTTGGATTTTCTTGACGGTTTCTTCACCGTCTATCATCTCGACATTCTTGTTAGCAGTGTCAGAAAGATTGATAAACAGTTCAAGATGATCGTTGAGAATCTTGGCGGCA
Source organism: Eubacteriales bacterium (assembly GCA_045660745.1). Classification (GTDB taxonomy): domain Bacteria; phylum Bacillota; class Clostridia; order Oscillospirales; family SIG627; genus RGIG6353. The sequence continues at coordinate 58,698 of JAZREJ010000015.1, read as the reverse complement.
ATGGAAACCGATTCTTTAGCGGTCACGGTTCCGTCGGTCTTGATCTCTATGGAAAGTTTATCAAAATCCATGCTGTTTCCTACACGCGCGGGATTAACTGTATAATTCACGTTGCGGATAGGTGTGTAGATGGAATCGGTATAGATCATTCCAATAGTACCGACACCGTTTGCCTTGTTTTTGTCCGAGCTAACATATCCGCGTCCCTGATCGAAGGTGAGCTCCATGTAGAAGCGTGCACCGTGAGCAAGTGTTGCGATATGATGAGTCGGGTCGATAATTTCGATATCCGAATCTACCTTGATATCACCTGCGGTAACTTCGCACTCGCCTGTCATATCAATTACAACTGTTTTCGGACAATCACAAAACAGTTTCGCTGTGATGCCCTTGACGTTGAGGATAATTTCGGTCACGTCTTCCTTCACGCCGGGAACCGTTGAGATTTCATGTAAAACACCATCAATCTTTACACAGGTTACAGCGACTCCGGGAAGTGAGCTCAAAAGAACTCTGCGAAGGGAGTTACCAAGAGTAGTACCGAATCCTCTTTCAAGAGGCTCGATTTCAAATTTGCCATATGATCCGTCGTCACTCTGCTCAACGCAGGTTATACTCGGTCTCTTAAATTCTATCATCATAATCCTCCTCGTTTATTATCTGAACAAACTTGTGGTATCCCGATATACAGCATCACTAAGATGCCGATATTTTGCTCGGGGTCTTGTGATGAATTATTTCGAGTACAACTCGACGATAAGATGTTCGCTGATATCAAAGTCAACGTCTTCTCTTGCGGGAAGAGCAACTACCTTAGCGCTCATCTTTTCTTTGTCTACGTCAAGCCATGCAGGAGCGTTCTTGTTTGCAAGAGTCTCTGCAAGAGCCTTGAACTTAGGCATAGACTTGCTCTTTTCAATAACTGCAATCTCATCATTGAGAGATACGAGCATTGAAGGAATGTCAGCCTTCTTGCCATTGATAGTGAAATGTCCGTGGCGAACGAGCTGTCTTGCATCGCGACGGCTTTCTGCAATACCCATTCTGTAAACGGTATTGTCAAGTCTTCTTTCGATAAGCTTGAGAAGGTTCTCACCTGTCATACCCTCAGCAGCGTTAGCCTTTACATAGTAATTTCTGAACTGCTTTTCGAGTACGCCGTAATATCTCTTAGCCTTCTGCTTTTCACGAAGCTGAAGACCGTAGTCCTTCATCATTCCGCGGCGTGCACCACCATGCTGACCGGGAACCTTACCGCGACGGGTAATAGCACACTTCTCAGAGTAACATCTGTCACCCTTAAGAAACATCTTTACGCCTTCTCTGCGGCACTGACGGCAGGAAGGTCCTGTATATTTAGCCATTTGTGTATACCTCCTTCTTTAATTATACGCGTCTTCTCTTGGGAGGACGGCATCCGTTGTGCGGAATCGGGGTTACATCTTTAATGAGAGTAATGTCAAGTCCTGCGGTCTGGAGAGCTCTGATTGCAGATTCTCTTCCCTGACCGGGGCCTTTAACGAATACTTCAACAGTCTTAAGTCCGTGCTCCATTGCAGCCTTTGCAGCCTGTTCTGCTGCCATCTGTGCTGCAAAAGGTGTAGACTTCTTGGAGCCCTTGAATCCGAGCTCTCCGGCAGATGCCCATGACAGAGCGTTGCCGTTTACATCGGTAAGAGTCACGATGGTATTATTGTAAGTGGAACAGATATGTGCTGCGCCCTTTTCAATATTTTTTCTTTCGCGACGTCTCTTAACAGTCTTTTTAGCCTGTACTTTAGCTGCCATCTATCAGTCACTCCTTTACTTCTTCTTGTTTGCAATAGTCTTTGCAGGACCCTTGCGTGTTCTTGCATTTGTCTTTGTTCTCTGTCCTCTGACAGGAAGTCCTTTACGATGACGGATGCCTTTGTAGCAACTGATATCGGACATGGACTTAATATCATAAGCAATCTTACGGCGGAGGTCGCCCTCTACCAAGTAATCGTTTTCAATTACTTCACGAAGCTTTGCAACTTCGTCGTCTGTTAGGTCCTTTACACGTGTATCGGGATTTACACCGGTCTTAGCGAGGATTTCTCCCGACGCGGTTCTTCCGATTCCGAAGATGTAGGTGAGACCTATTTCAACACGTTTTTCTCTGGGAATATCAACACCAGCTATACGAGCCATTGAATTGCACCTCCTTCAATCAGCCTTGTTTCTGTTTATGCTTGGGATTTTCGCATATAACCATTACAACGCCTTTTCTTCTGATAATCTTACACTTCTCGCAGATTTTTTTTACGGAAGGCTTAACTTTCATATCAGTAACCTCCATTGTGTTAAAGTTTTTAGTGTGTACCGCGACTTCACATTAAAGTCTGCGGGTGATTCTGCCCTTTGTCGGATCGTAGACTGATACGTCGACCAGCACTCTGTCACCGGGCACAATCTTGATATAGTTCATTCTCATCTTGCCGGAAATATGAGCTAAGATGATAAGTTCGTTTTGAAGTTTAACTCTGAAATTTGCATTGGGAAGGGTTTCAACAACCGTTCCTTCAAACTCCATTACATCTTCTTTTGCCAGAATAATCCCTCCTAATCCTTTCTATCAAGACGGACTCTTGTCACAAGTTCTTCCCAAAGCGCCTTATTCGTAAGCGTTTTATCAACTAAGCGTACTGTCACACAGTCACTCGTTTTCACTCCGAGCAATTCGACGTGCTTTGGGTTAAGCTTTTTTGTTTTTTCAAGTTTTCGGTGCCGACCGTCTGCTACAAACACACTTGTCGCATCCGTGTCAACTACCGCCATCACAAGACCTTTATATTTGCCTGCCAGTATTCTGACAAGCGCTCCTTTTTCTGCAGACATCTCAAGCCTCTGTCAATATATCAACACCGTCTGCCGTTATTGCAACCGTGTTTTCGTAATGAGCTGTAAGCTTTCCGTCTACGGAGACGACTGTCCAATCGTTTGCAAGAGTTTTTACTCTCGCACTTCCCTCGCACACCATCGGTTCTATCGCAATGGTAGTACCTTTGTAAAGTCTCGGACCGCGTCCGGGTCTTCCGTAGTTCGGTACGTCCGGTTCTTCGTGAAGATTTTCGCCGACTCCGTGACCTATATATTCACGGACTACCGAAAATCCCGCCGCTTCGACATACTGCTGTATTTGAGCACCTATGTCTCCGACTCTTGAGCCGTCGCGAATGTTCTTAATGCCCTCAAAAAAGCTCTGACGGGTAACGTCGATGAGTCGTTTTGCCTCGTCCGAGATCTCGCCGACTCCAAAGGTGTCTGCGCAATCACCGTGGTATCCGTGGTAATAAGCACCTACGTCCACCTTAACGATGTCACCGTTTTCAAGCTTTCTATCACTCGGAATTCCGTGGATGAGCTCCTCATTCACGCTTATACAAGCCGATGCGGGAAATCCGTTATAGTTGAGAAATGAAGGCTTTGCTCCGTGAGATTCGATGAAACGCCGAATCTCACGGTCGATTTCCAAAAGAGTTATACCGGGTCTTATGAGTTCTCCTGCCAATTTTCTCGCACCTGCCGTAATTTTACATGCAAGGCGCATCTGTTCGATATCATGTTGAGTCTTAATGTTAATCATCAGAGTCCCAACGCTTTCATCGTAAGTGAGGTGGTATCGGCAAGGAGTTCCTGACCTTCAACCGTTACAAGAAGCGCTCGGTTTGCGTAGAACTCCTCGAGAGGAGCAGTCTGTTCGTGATAAACAGAGAGGCGATTCTTGATGGTTTCGGGATTATCGTCATCACGTCTTGTCAGTTCTGCACTGCAGGTTGAACAGTGCACGCCGTCGTTTGAGGGGTTATACACTACATGGTAGGTAGCTCCGCATTCGGGGCATGAACGTCTGCCGCTGAGACGCTCGACGATCTTCTCATCTTCAACATGGATATTTACCACCTTGTCGATGGTAATACCCATGCTGTCGAGAGCTTCTGCCTGTGCTATTGTTCTGGGGAATCCGTCGAGGATGTAACCGTTTTTGCAGTCATCCTGTGAAATGCGTTCTTTAAGCATTCCAATTACAACGTCATCCGGAACGAGTTGTCCGTTTTTGATATAGGACTGTGCCGAATTGCCGAGAGGAGTTTTATTTTTGATTGCTCCGCGAATTATTACGCCTGTGGAAATGGTGGGAATGTTAAGCTTGTTAGCAACGATCTCTGCCTGAGTTCCTTTGCCGGCTCCGGGAGCACCCAAAAAGATGATTTTCATAAAATCGTCCCTTTCTTATGCAAATCGGAAATTATTCAAGGAATCCTTTATAGTTGCGCATTGACATCTGTGCTTCGAGTTCTCTTTCAAGCTCAAGTGCAACACCTACTGCGATGAGAAGTGATGTACCACCAAGAGAAAGCGCCCAAAGTCTGTCAACGTTTGAAAGAATCATGGGAAGAATTGCTACGATAGAAAGGAAGAGCGCACCGATGAGGGTGATTCTTCTGACTACCTTACCGATATAATCGGAAGTAGGCTTACCGGGACGGATACCGAATACGGTACCGCCATTCTTCTTAAGATTGTTTGCAACTTCAACAGGATTGAAAGATATAGCGAGATAGAAATAAGCAAATGCGATTATGAGAACGAAAAGAAGAATGATATAAACGGGATGGGATGTGGAGAATACGTTGAAGAATTTCTCCCAGAATCCACCAGCCTTGGGCTGTGCTACCATTCTGATCGTCTCAGGAATCGACATAATCGACTGAGCAAAAATGAAGGGCATAACGCCGGACATATTAAGCTTGATCGGAAGAGCAGAGTTCTGACCGCCGTACATCTTTCTGCCAACAACTTTCTTAGCATACTGTACGGGAAGTCTTCTCTCAGACTCAGTTACAAATACGATAAACGCTATTGCTATAATCAAACAAACGATTGTAACAGCCCAAACAAGTACCTTACCCCAAACGGTTACTGCAAGAGAGTCACCGAGGTTTGAAAGCATAGTGGGCAAGCCTGATACGATACCTGCGAAAAGAAGAATGGAAATACCGTTTCCGATACCGTGCTCATTAATCTTTTCAGCAAGCCACATTACAAGAGAAGCACCTGCTGTATAAGCAGCAACTATAATTACTGCACCGAATCCCTTGCTGATACCTTCGGGAAGGTAGATACAGTTAAAGGTCTGGCTATTAAGAAGTGCATAATAACCGATTGCGGTAACAACAGCGAGAATAACTGTTCCGTAACGTGTGAGTGCCTGAATCTTTCTCTGACCCTCTTCGCCTTCCTTGGAAAGACGCTCGAGAGCAGGGATAGCAATAGTTAAAAGCTGGATAATAATCTGTGCTGTGATATAGGGTGAAATCGAAAGTGCAAAGAGAGTTCCGTTTGCGAGTGCAGAACCGGAAATCATGTTAAGATAAGAGAATGCGCCACCTGTATTAAACTGATCGTAAAGTCTGTCGCTTACGAAGGGGACGGGGATTCTACAACCGATTCTGAACACAATGAGGATGAAGAGTGTGAAGAGTATCTTTTTACGAAGATCTGCAACCTTCCACGCATCCTTGAATGTCTTAAACACTTTACATCACCTCAACTTTTCCGCCAGCGGCTTCAATTTTTTCCTTTGCCGAAGCAGAAAAGATCTTTGCCTGAACGGTCAATTTCTTAGTAAGTTCACCGTTACCGAGAACCTTAAGACCATCATATGCCTTGGTAATAATGCGCTTTTCAAGAAGAACTTCAGCGGTAATTACATCACCGTCGTTGAAATTCTCAAGCTTGCTGATATTAACAATTGCATACTTATCTGCAAATTTGCTGTTATCAAAGCCTCTCTTGGGGAGTCTTCTATATGCGGGGATCTGACCGCCTTCAAATCCGGGTCTTACACCGCCGCCTGTACGAGCGTTCTGACCCTTGTGACCCTTACCGGCAGTCTTGCCGTTTCCGGAGCCAGCTCCTCTTCCCTTGCGCCATGCATCCTTAGCGGAGCCGGGTGCGGGAGATAATTCATGAAGCTTCATAGGTTTTCCTCCTTTGATTTTTTGAATTCGTGAGTGTTAATCAAACGTTTTCAACTTTTACAAGGTGCTTGATCACAAAGATCTTACCCTGCAAAGCGGGAGAATCAGCCTGAGTGGTTGTATCTCCGATTTTTTTAAGTCCGAGAGAGTTTGCGGTCTTGATCTGCTTATCAAGTCTACCGATAAGGCTCTTCTCGAGTGTTATTTTAACAGAAGCCATCGTTTTTCTCTCCTTAGTTCAGAATTTCTTCGGGCGTCATGTTTCTGATTGCCGCAACCTCTTCAACGGTTCTCAGATTTCTGAGGCCTTCAAAAGTAGCCTTAACGACGTTGATGGGGTTGTTGGAACGAAGACACTTAGTTCTAACGTCCTTAATACCTACCATTTCAACAACGCTTCTTACTTTACCGCCTGCAATAACACCGGTACCGGGTGCAGCCGGCTTGAGAAGAACGCGACCTGCTCCGAATTCACCGATGATCTCGTGAGGGATCGAGGTACCCTTGAGGGCAACTTCGATGATATTCTTCTTTGCTTCTTCTGTTCCTTTTCTAACCGCTTCGGGACGTTCAGCGGCTTTGCCGAGGCCATAACCTACATGACCATTTCCGTCTCCTACTACAACAAGAGCTGTGAACTTTCTTACACGACCGCCCTTAACTGTCTTGGAAACGCTCTTTACATCAACAACAACTTCTTTAAGATCGAGTGTTGCAGCATCTATTTTACGAGCCATGAATGTAACCATTCCTTTCTTTAACAATTAGAATTTTAATCCGCCTTCACGAGCAGCGTCTGCAAGTTCCTTAACGCGTCCGTGATATACGTAGCCACCGCGGTCGAATACAACTTCGGTGATGCCCTTTTCAGCGGCCTTTTTAGCGATCATTGTTCCAACAGCCTTAGCTGCTTCGCGATTTCCGCCGTAACCGTTAAATTCCTTATCCAAAGTGGATGCAGAAAGAAGGGTTACGCCGTTTTCATCATCGATAATCTGTGCGTAAATGTTTGCGTTAGAACGGAATACGTTAAGACGAGGTCTTGCAGCGGTTCCGGAGATCTTAGCGCGAACTCTCTTATGTCTTCTAAGACGCTGTTTGTTAGTATCAACTTTAGTAAACATCGATTACCTCTCCTTTCATTATTTACCGGCTTTACCGGCCTTGTGTCTGATAACCTCATCGGCATACTTAATACCCTTGCCGTGGTAAGGTTCAGGAGGTCTCTTAGAGCGAAGCTCTGCTGCAACCTGTCCTACCTTCTGCTTATCAGCACCTGATACGATAAGTGTGTTGGGGTTGGGAACTTCGATTTTGATACCGTCGATCGGTTCGACCACTACGTCATGCGAATAACCGAGGTTCATAACGAGCTTGTTTCCGTTCATCTGAGCTCTGTATCCGCCTTCACTGATCTGAAGCTCTTTCTTATAGCCTTCAGTAACACCCTTTACCATGTTAGCGATAAGGGTTCTTGTGAGACCGTGGAGTGATCTGTTTTCTTTTTCGTCATTGGGACGTGTAACCGTAATTTCGGTTGCAGTGATTTCAAGTGCCATTGCACTGTGAACAGCCTGAGAAAGCTTTCCGTTGGGGCCTTCAACGGTGATGATACCGTCGTTGAAGTTTACCTTAACGCCTGCGGGAATAGCGATTGGCTGTCTACCAATTCTTGACATATTCTATTCCTCCTTACCAAACGTAGGCAAGCACTTCGCCGCCAACATTTTCTTTTCTTGCCTTCTTATCGGTCATAATACCCTTGGGGGTCGAAATGATCGCGATACCAAGTCCGCGCATAACTCGGGGAAGCTCCTCGCAGCCTGCGTAAATACGAAGGCCAGGCTTGGATACACGGCGCAGACCGGAGATAATTCTGGTCTTACCTACACCGTACTTGAGGGTCACACGAATCATGCCCTGCTTGTTGTCTTCAATTACTGCGAAGCTCTTGATATAACCTTCATCAACGAGAATCTGAGCGATTGCCTTCTTAACGTTGGATGCGGGGATATCAACAGTTTCATGCTTTGCTGAGTTTGCGTTACGGATTCTTGTAAGCATATCAGCAATTGCGTCTGTGATCTGCATTATAATTTCCTCCTTAAGAAATCAGTTTGCTACTCGGGGTTACCTTTCGCACTTAATAACTTATTGTGCCAAGCCGTATTGCCGGCACAAATTTTTTACCAGCTTGCTTTTCTTACGCCGGGAATCTGTCCCTTGTAAGCAAGTTCTCTGAAACAGATACGGCAAATACCGTATTTGCGAAGATATGCATGAGGTCTGCCGCAGATTTTACAACGGTTGTACTCACGGGTGGAGAACTTCTGCACCTTCTGCTGCTTCAAAACCATTGACTTCTTAGCCATACTTATCTCCTCCTTACTGCTTCATAAAGGGTGCGCCCATGAGACGGAGAAGCTCACGAGCTTCCTCATCGGTGTTTGCACTTGTTACGAATACGATGTCCATACCACGGATCTTATCGATCTGGTCGTACTGGATTTCGGGGAATATCAACTGCTCCTTGAGACCAAGTGAGTAGTTGCCGCGTCCGTCGAATGCATTGGGATTGATACCCTTGAAGTCACGTACTCTGGGGAGTGCGAGGTTGAAGAGTCTGTCTACGAACTCATACATTCTCTCGCCTCTGAGTGTAACCTTAGCACCGATCTTGGTGCCCTGACGGAGCTTAAAGTTTGCTACCGACTTCTTTGCGACTGTGGGAACTGCCTTCTGACCTGTGATAGCAGAAAGGTCCTCAACTACGCTGTCAATAACCTTTGCGTTTTCCTTTGCATCGCCCGCGCCAACGTTGATAACGATCTTTTCAAGCTTGGGAATCTGCATAACGCACTTGTAATTGAACTTCTTCATTAACTCGGGAGCAACTTCGTTCTTATAAGTTTCTGCAAGTCTTGCCATAATTCTTGTCCTCCCTTATCAAAGTTCTGCGCCGCATTTCTTGCAAACGCGGATTGTCTTGCCTTTGTCGTTCTTGTGGCCTACTCTTACACCCTTATTGCACTTGGAGCAAAAGAGCTGTACCTTGCAAGCGTGAAGTGCGCCTTCAACCTTAACAATGCTGCCTGCCTCACCCTGACGGCGGGGCTTAACGTGCTTTGTTACGATGTTAGCACCTTCTACAATTACCTTACGTTCCTTGGGAGAAACCTCAAGAACCTTACCCTTTGTTCCCTTGGAATTACCGGAAACAACGATAACGGTATCACCTTTTTTAACGTGAATTGTATTCATTTTCTACCCTCCAGATTAAAGTACTTCAGGTGCCAAGGACAAAATCTTCATATAGTCCTTTTCACGAAGTTCTCTTGCTACCGGGCCAAAGATACGAGTGCCTTTAGGTGTCTTGTCATCCTTGATGATAACTGCTGCGTTTTCATCAAACTTGAGGTAAGAACCGTCAGCTCTTCTGATACCCTTTACACTGCGGACGATAACAGCCTTTACGACTTCGCCCTTCTTTACTGCGCCACCCGGAGCAGCTTTCTTAACAGATGCGACAACGATGTCGCCTATGTTGGCATAACGTCTGCCTGTACCGCCAAGCACACGGATGCACATTAATTCTTTAGCGCCGCTGTTATCGGCAACCTTCATAAGGCTCTGCTGTTGTATCACTTTGTGTATCCTCCTTTAACGGTATTTTATTTAGCTTTTTCAATGATTTCCACGAGGCGCCAGTTCTTATCCTTGGAAAGCGGTCTTGTTTCCATGATCTTAACCTTATCACCTACACGGCATTCATTATTTTCGTCATGTGCCTTGAATTTCACGGTCTTCTTAACAATCTTGCCGTAAAGAGAATGTTTTACATTATCCTCAATTGCAACTACGATAGTCTTGTCCATCTTGTCGCTAACTACCATACCTACACGAGTCTTTCTGAGTGCTCTTTCTGTATTCATAATCTATTCTCCTTCCGCTTAGTTTTTCTCAGCGAGTTCCTTCTCGCGGATAGCTGTCATGATCTTTGCGATGTCCTTCTTGGTTTCAACTATCTTGAGAGGGTTGTCAAGCTGATTGATTGCGTGCTGAAAGCGGAGATTCAAAAGCGCTTCCTTCTTTTCGCTAAGGGTTGCGTTAAGCTCTTCGGTAGTTTTTGTTCTTATATCTTTAATGTTCATTCCGCTACCTCCTGGGCTTCTTTCTTAATGAATTTGCACTTGATGGGAAGCTTGTGTGATGCGAGACGCATAGCTTCCTTTGCCTGTTCCTCGGTAACGCCGTCCATCTCGAACATGATGCGTCCGCGCTTAACAACTGCTACCCAGTACTCGGGAGAACCTTTACCGGAACCCATTCGGGTTTCAGCGGGCTTCTCTGTTACAGGCTTATCGGGGAATATCTTGATCCATACATTACCGCCACGTTTGGTGTAACGGGTCATAGCGATACGGGCTGCCTCGATCTGGTTTGACTTGATCCATGCGGGCTCTTCAGCAACGAGACCGAAGCATCCGTAGGTAAGTGTGTTACCGCGAGTTGCACGACCCTTAAGTCTTCCGCGCTGAACACGGCGGAATTTAACTCTCTTAGGCATTAACATTTTTCTTTCCCCCTTCTCTGAACGAGCGTTCTCTGCGACGGGGAGCCTCAGTTCTTGCGGGCTTGTTAGCCGCTGCTGCAAGAACCTCACCCTTGTAGATCCATACCTTTATACCGATCTTACCGTAAGTGGTGTTTGCTTCAGCAAAACCGTAGTCGATATCGGCACGGATAGTCTGCAGAGGAATAGTTCCTTCGTGATAATGTTCGCAACGAGCAATTTCAGCTCCTGCAAGACGACCGGAGGCGGATACCTTGATACCTCTTGCGCCGAGCTTCATTGTTCTGCCGATGCACTGCTTCATTGCACGTCTGAATGCAATTCTCTTTTCGAGCTGCTGAGCGATATTCTCAGCTACGAGCTGTGCGTTGAGATCAGGATTCTTAACTTCGTTTACGTTAACCGAAACGGGCTTGCCGAGGAAGGCTTCGATATCCTGTCTGAGCTTTTCGATTTCTGCGCCGCCCTTACCGATGATCATACCGGGCTTTGCACAGTGGATAAGAACTTTAACTCTTGCGCTGTCTCTCTCGATTTCAATCTTGGGAACGCCTGCGAGTTTAAGCTTTTCTTTGAGATACTTTCTGAGGTTGTAGTCGGAAACGAGTGTATCACCGATTTCCTCATCCTTTACGAACCATCTGGAATCCCAATCCTTGATTACGCCGACTCTTAAGCCGTGCGGATTCACTTTCTGTCCCATAAAACTTCTTTAACCTCCCTTTCCTTAGTCTCTCTCTTTAACTGCAACGGTGATGTGACATGTTCTCTTAAGGATTCTGTCAGCTCTACCCTTTGCACGAGGCATAATTCTCTTAAGTGTTCTTCCGGGTGTTGCATAGCACTCGGAAACATAAAGCTTGTCCTTGTTCATGCCGAAGTTGATCTCAGCACTTGCACACGCTTCATTGATAAGTTTGATGATATACGGGGATGCAGCCTTGGGGGTGTTCTTAAGAATACCCAGTGCAAGCTTTGCATCCTTATCTCTTATAAGGTCAAGCACGATCATGACTTTTCTTGTCGAAATTCTTATGTCACGACGGTATGCCTTTGATACTGCTTGTTCTGCCATGCAGATCCTCCTTTCGCGGTTGTTCCTTGTTACCGCGTCTTCCTAATATTATTAGTTGTTAGATGTCTTGGAGCCCGAGTGACCCTTAAAGGTTCTTGTCAGGGCAAATTCACCAAGTTTGTGACCTACCATATCCTCGGTAACATATACGGGAACATGCTTTCTGCCGTCATAAACCGCTATCGTATGTCCTACGAACTCGGGGAATATCGTTGAGGCACGTGACCAGGTCTTGATAACCTTCTTTTCGCCTGCCTTATTCATGGCTTCGATTCTGTCGTAAAGTACCTGTTGCACAAAAGGTCCTTTTTTTACGCTTCTGCTCATAAATTTATCCTCCTTTCGATAACAGCTTATTTGTCGTTGCGGCGCTTAACAATGAACTTGTTAGTGCGAGCCTTCTTGTTACGTGTCTTATAACCAAGAGCGGGTTTACCCCAAGGAGTAACAGGTCCGGGACGACCGATGGGTGAACGTCCTTCACCACCACCGTGGGGGTGATCGCAGGGGTTCATTACAGAACCGCGTACTGTAGGACGAATACCGAGGTGACGGGTCTTACCAGCCTTACCGCGCTTAATGTTTTCAGCCTCAACGTTACCTAGCTGACCGATAGTTGCCTTACAATCCATACGGATGAAACGAAGTTCGCCGGAAGGAAGTCTTACCTGAGCAAGTGCGCCTTCCTTAGCCATGAGCTGTGCGCTGGAGCCTGCAGTTCTTACGAGCTGAGCACCCTTGCCGGGGTAGATTTCTACGTTGTGGATGAATGTACCAACGGGGATGTTGGCGATGGGAAGTGTATTACCGCGCTTGATGTCAGCTTCGGGAGAAGAAACGATAGTGTCTCCAACCTTAAGTCCGACAGGAGCGATAATATAAGCCTTTTCACCGGACTCATACTGAATGAGAGCGATGTAGGGGTTTCTGTTGGGGTCGTACTCGATAGCGAGAACGGTTGCGGGAGCAGAATTCAAACGCTTGAAGTCGATGATTCTGTACTTCTTCTTGTTTCCGCCGCCTCTGTGACGAACGGTGATTCTACCAAGATTGTTACGGCCAGCGTTCTTCTTGAGTTCAACGATAAGGCTCTTTTCAGGGCTCTTCTTTGTTACTTCCTCAAATGTGGGAACGGACATCTGTCTTCTGCCGGGAGTTGTGGGTTTATATACTCTTGTAGGCATTTTTCACTCCTCCTTCTTACATCATTCCGTCGAAGAACTCAATGGTCTTGGAGTCGGAAGTAAGAGTAACGATGGCTTTCTTCCATTCGCTTGTCTTTCCGAGGTGAACACCGAGTCTCTTGGGCTTGGATTTCATATTGATTGTGTTGACTGATTCAACGTTAACCTTGAAGATTTCTTCAATGGCCTTCTTGATTTCAACCTTGTTTGCAGTCTTTGCAACTTTGAAAGTGTACTTTCTTTCAGCGAGCCCTGCCATACTTGCTTCAGTGATGATGGGCTTAATGACTATATCGTAGGATGATTTCATTTTGCATATACCTCCTCGATTTTTTCAACTGCAGGCTTTGCAATTACGAGTGTGGTAGCATTGAGGATGTCATATACGTTAAGGTTGTTTGCAAGAGTGGTCTTAACACCGGGGATGTTTGCAAAAGACTTAACGATCATCTGGTCGTTCTCGGGGAGAACTACGAGAGCCTTGCGACCTGCTTCGATTGCAGCAAGCATATTAACCATGGTACGTGTCTTGTACTCGGTTGCGGTGATGTTTTCAACAACCTTAACCTGAGCTTCAGCCATCTTAGCGGAAAGTGCGCTTCTGAGAGCTACTGCACGAACCTTCTTGTTCATAGAAAGTCTGTATTCACGGGGCTTGGGGCCGAGTGCGATACCGCCGTGTGTCCACTGAGGTGAACGGGTCGAACCCTGGCGTGCACGTCCTGTACCCTTCTGTCTCCAGGGCTTTCTTCCGCCGCCGGATACTTCTGCACGGGTAAGAGTGGACTGTGTGCCCTGTCTCTGATTCATAAGATAGGTACGAACTGCTGCGTGGAGCACTGCTGTGTTCACTTCAGCTGCGAAAAGCACGTCGCTGAGTGCGATCTCGCCTGTTTCCTTACCTGTCATATCATATACTTTTACGTTAGGCATTTTGTTTCCTCCTTTCTAAAGTTACGCCTTTACGGAGTTGCGGATGAAAACGATACCGCCGCGGGGACCGGGAATAGCGCCCTTAACTGCGATAAGGTTCTTTTCTGCATCAACCTTTACGACGTCGAGGTTCTGGATAGTAACCTTTTCGTTACCCCACTGACCTGCCATTTTCTTGTTCTTGAAGATTCTCGCGGGGTCGATAACACCCATGGAACCGGACTGTCTGTGGATAGGACCGATACCGTGTGTCTGACCGAGCATGGAGAGGTTCCAACGCTTGATAGCGCCTGTGTAACCGTGACCCTTGGAGGTACCGGTTACGTCAATCTTGTCGCCTTCAGCGAAAACGTCAGCCTTGACTTCATCACCTACGTTGTAACCGGAAACGTCTTCAAGACGGAATTCCTTAAGATGTCTCTTGAGGGTTACATTTGCCTTCTTAAAATGTCCCTTGATGGGATTTGTTACCTTCTTTTCGGTAACATCTGCGAAACCGAGCTGGATCGCATCGTATCCGTCGGTCTCAGCTGTCTTCTTCTGTACTACTGCACAGGGGCCGGCTTCAATGACGGTTACCGGAATCACTGTTCCGTTTTCAAGAAAGATCTGAGTCATACCGATCTTCTTGCCGATAATACCTTTTTTCATATTTTCCTCCTAATTATTGGTTGAGCACTCGCCCAACTTGACTAGTTGTTTTTTGTCCGTCGTGTTGATTAAAAAACTTTGAGTTCGATTTCAACGCCGGCAGGCAGTTCAAGACTTGTCAATGCTTCCACAGCGGCCTTAGACGGCTTGATGACGTCGATGAGTCTCTTGTGGGTGCGCATTTCAAACTGCTCACGGGAATCCTTGTACTTGTGGACAGCACGAAGGATTGTCACGATCTCTTTGTCTGTGGGAAGCGGAATAGGACCGGATACTTGAGCGCCGAATCTCTTCGCCGTCTCAACGATCTTTTCTGCAGACTGATCAATGAGTGTGTGGTCGTAAGCTTTGAGTCTTACTCGGATTTTTTCCTTTGCCATGATTTTGCCTCCTTAAAAACTTTTTGGATTTCTTGGGGCAGGTCTAACTTAACACTGCGCCGGGTGTTTCATAACACCGCACTAAAAAACGGATTCTGAAGAAGCTCAAAATCCGAAGGCGCACTCTTCCCCCTTACGAGGAAATCGTCTTTTGACCAAGGCTTGCAACCCGGTGCGTCCAACCCCATTATATAATAAGGAAGAGTTCACCAAAACCTCAATCAAAAATATGTCAGTTGTAACTGTCGCCCGTTTATCGGACATACTCCACGGAAATTCCCTACCTCTCGGTAGCAACCTCCCGCTTCTTCGCATATCAAGCCTTGATAGTGTACCACAACATATATTTATTTGCAATAGTTTCCATAAAATATTTTTTATAAAAACAAATAATTTACAAATTGTTCATATTTTTAACGAACAATTTCTCTATCACGTCTTATTCTTTTTAAAGTTTTTGTAAAAAGGAGGCATTCAAAATTTCAAATCTATTGACAAAAAGACTTCACTCGGTTATAATATATATGTTTTAGACCTCTGCACATATATTTCAAGGAGAATTGATATGAAGAAAATTGTTTTACTTTTGGCTATCTGTGTTGTTTTCGCAGCTCTTATGCTCACTTCCTGCGGATCGGGAACCGTAAACGTTCAGGTCATTGACGGCGACGGCAATGTATTATGCAACGAGACCGTTAAGATAAGCGGCAAGAATCCCACCTCTATTGAAGGCACAAACTTCTACGGAATTGATTGCTTTGAATCTGCTCTCCGTCAGGCGGGCATCGAGTATTACGTAGACAAGAACGATATCGACGCTTACTCTATCACAAACGTTGGCGACATTGCATGTACCGAGGAATATGCTTTTGTTTACTATGTAAACGGCAAGGATAAGACCGGTCTTTCCGCTCAGCACGATGAGGTAGAGGACGGAGACAAGCTCGTATTCAAGTACGGACCTATCACCTCCCCTTTGGCTGAAGACAACAAATAAGAGCACCCCTTCGGCAACTGATTGTATTGCTTGCCTGTTTTCACAAATTTCAAAAAAGACTTTTGTGTTACAAGCAAATGCCCGCGCAATTCCCTTAGTAATAAAAAGGCTGCACAAAGCAGCCTTTTTTTAATTGAAGTATATGTTGTTTTTTATAGACTCAAGCATTATGATTGCGCTGCTTGTATTGGTGGCAAGCGGTATTGCTTGCACGTCGCAAAGTCTTAAAAGCGCGGAAACGTCAGGCTCATGGGGCTGTGCCGTAAGAGGGTCTCTCAAAAAGATTATGAGGTCAAGCTCACCGTTTGCAAGCATTGCTCCTATCTGCTGATCTCCGCCGAGAGGTCCGCTCTTCATTCTGAATATCGGGAGTCCTGTCTCTCCCATGATGAGCGTGCCTGTTGTACCCGTAGCATAAAGCTCATGTCCCGCAAGCACGTCCTTGTAAGTCTTGGCAATCTCTATTATATCATTTTTCTTTTTATCGTGTGCAATAAGTGCTATCTTCATATATTTTAATCCTTTCATGTGGCTCTGCATACATTTTACCATATTTTTCAAAAAAATCAAGTAATATACAAGCTTTTGTGTTGTAAAACATAAAACTTTTTGATATAATATAATCATACTGAACCGACAATTTAAAACTCGCTTTTAAAAAGCTTGGCATTTACTATCAACAACAAGGAGTCACACATGGTATTTTTAAAAACAACTGAAGGGGTAGCGTTTGAAGAATTAAACCGCATTGCTCTTGGCAATATTAACGAATGGAAGGCAAGTTGCTTTTGCGACAAATCGGAAGCATGCTCCATTGATAGCATGACGGATGAAGAAAAGCACTTTGCGTTCACTACCCTTATAAAATTCGGCACTGCGGGGCTTCGAGGCAAGATGCTCCCCGGAACATCGAATATGAACAAGATGACCGTTGCGCTTGCGACCTTTGCACTTGGCAAGCTGGTTATTGAAGCAGACGGCAGCGACAACGGTGTTGTAATTGCCTGGGACTCAAGAAATAATTCTGCGGAATTCTCGCGTCTTGCCGCTTCCATACTTGCGAATATGGGAATCAAGGTCTACATCTTCGATTCACTACGCCCGACGCCCGAGCTGTCATTCGCTTTAAGGCATCTCAAATGCAAAGCGGGAATAAACGTAACCGCATCCCATAACACTCGCGAATATAACGGATACAAGGTATACTGGGAAGACGGCGCTCAGCTTCCTCCTACAGAAGCCGAAAGAATATCCTCACTAATCCCCACCATCTCGCTTTCGGAAATTTCGGAGGGTAATTTTGAGGAGCTTGTGAATTCCGACGCAATAAAAATCATCTCCGATGAAATAGACGAAGAATATTTAAAAAACGTTCTCTCCGAAGCAGTTGACAAAAACACCGTAAAAAGCTCCGGTGACACACTGAACATACTTTACACCCCCTTGCACGGTGCGGGATACAGATTGGTACCCGAGGCGCTCAAACGCGCAGGATTTACAAACGTCGTTCAGGTACCCTCTCAGTCGATACCCGATGGAGATTTCCCTACTGTGACAAGACCTAATCCTCAATTCATAGAAGCGTTTTCCGAGGCTATTGCAACGGGACAAGATTGCGACCTGATAATTGCAACCGACCCCGATGCTGACAGAATGGGAGTTGCTCTGCGGGATGCAAGCGGGCAATTCAAGACGCTCAGCGGAAACGAGATAGCACTTGTGCTGCTTGAATATATCATTACCGCAAAAAAAGAAAGCTCTACGCTTCCAAAAAATCCCGCAGTGGTAAAATCACTTGTATCTTCAGCGCTTGCGGAGGTAATATGCAAAAACAACGGAGTTGACATCTTCAACGTATATACGGGATTCAAATATATAGGAGAAAAAATCAAGAAATTTGAACAGGACGGCTCTCATTCCTTCCTGTTCGGATTTGAGGAAAGCTACGGCTATCTCGTGGGAACCTATGCGCGTGATAAGGACGGTGTGGTCGCATCAATGCTTATAGCGGAAGCCGCGGGATATTACAAGCTTCAGTCAAAATCTCTCTTTGACGCACTTGATTCCATATATAAAAAATACGGATTCTGGGGAGAATACTGGTCAGAGAACGTTATCACAGCTCCCGACTTTAAGGCGGAATCCGCAAAGATAATGGAGCGCCTGCGTACGGCACCGCCAAAGACGTTGGCTGGAGAAAAGCTTGTGCGTGTTTCGGATTGGCTTTCTCTGACTGTCACGGATATGGTTACGGGAAATACAGAGAAAATTGATCTTGCAAGCGAAAATATGTTAGAATATACCCTTGAGTCGGGAACACGTGTTGTCGTGCGCCCGTCAGGCACCGAGCCGAAGATAAAACTGTATTATTTTATCTCTTCTCCCACCCCCGATAAGGCGATTTTGAGAAGAGATGAAATAAAGAATGAACTTGGTTTTTAAAAACTCTTGACTTACAGATAAAAATCGTGTAAAATGATTAAAGGTAATATACCAAATTAATTTATCCGGGAGGACAAAACAATGACTGATAATAAAGATTTTGAAGCAGATATTATCACCCTTACAGACGAAGACGGAAAAGAAATTGATTTCGAAGTGATCGGTGATATGGAGATCGACGGAAACGTTTACCTCGCTCTTGTACCCCGTGACGAAGACGGAGATGAATTCGTTATCCTTAAGGTTACTCAGGACGAGAACGGCGAGGATATGCTCGTCACAATTGATGATGACGACGAATTCGATAAGGTTGCAGATGCATTCGAGGATGAGCTCATGTGCGAGTGCGACCACGATGACTGTGACTGCGATTGCGACCACTGCCACGAGGATAAGTAATAGCAACGTTTGAGCAAACGAAGATTTTTGCCAAGTACAACAAGCGTGTGCAACGTAATACTCCCGTATTGTGAGCGAGCATGACGCAGTAATCAACAAAAAGATTGTTTGCCCACTAAGCAAACACAAATGCAAACGAAGATTTTTGCCGAGTACAAGGAATGCAAGCGATGCAATACTCCAGTATTGTGAGCGAGCATGACGCAGTAATCGACAAAAAGATTGTTTGCCCACACTATCTTCCTGCGCTTCGCGTGATACCTGTGATATAAACCCACAAAACTATAATGGATTCCCCTACTCAAAGCAGGTGCAGACCTCCCGTGCTATGCACGGACGTTGGGAGCAAAAATGCAAGAGAGCGGAAACCGCCTTGCTCATGCAGGGTTTTTTATAGCCGGGTACACGGCTGGGCGGGACGGACGTAAAATAATCGGTGAGTTCTTCGGAGCTCACCTTTTGTTTTCTATATCAAAAAAACTATTTACAAAGTGTTATTCTTGTGATAAAATAGCCTCAACATACACCGAAGGAGAAAAATATGAAAAAAGCTTCCTCTTCTAAATTTTTGATTCTCGTTCTTATCGGCATCGTATATCTCACCGTCACAATACTCTCGGTCATTATTACGGGCTTTACAAAGGATTTCTTCGTGGGCTTTGCGTTTCTCACCTTCGCACTTGCCGCAACGGTATTTGTTATACTTGAGTTTCTCGGAAAAGTATCCGACTTAAAAACCGTTTTTGTCGGCATACCGATTTACTATCTTTGTGCAATATATTTCGGTGCGTGTGCCGTGCTTGACTTTATACATATGATTTTCGGAACCTTTTCCATGAAGGTCACCTTTATCGTTCAGATAATCCTTTTTGCGGTATACGCATTCCTTTACCTTCTCTCTCTCATTCACGCATCATTTTCAAAGAAGTCCGCACCGAAGGATTTTATCAAGAGCGCAGTCTTCAGGATTGCTGCACTCATAAAGATGTGTAATGATGAAAAATTTTCAAAAGCGCTCAATTTGCTCGGCACCGAGTTTAAGAAAAGTCCTCGTGGCGCCAATGAAAAGCTTGAAGAAAGCGAACACGAGCTTGACGAAATGCTCACCGACCTTGAAATGTGCATAAAGAACAAAGAACTTGACGACAAGACCGAAGAGCTTATAGCACGAATAAAAGAAAAGCTTGCAGAAAGAAACAAAACAGCAATTGAATTATAAAACAGTGGGGCTGTAAAAAACTCTGTTTGAGTTTTTTACGGCCCCTGAATTGTAGGAGATTGGAAAAGCTTGCGAATGGACAAACCGAAGCCCGTCGGCGTACGATTGTACGGCAGAGGCGAGGTTTGTTCAGAGTCAAAAAAACATATGTTTATTGAGAAAAACTCATTTTTGAGTTTTTTGCCTTGAACATTATTAAAAGTTTTAAATACACTTAAAACTCTATTTGTTTGTGTTTTTTTGACGGTCTGGACTTTTTTACATCTCCGTTTTTATTCACCTATAAGCACCGCACGGCAAGGACTGCCCTCAACGCCCTTCATTTTAAGCGGTAACGCAGATATTACGTAATCCCCTACAGGGGCAGCGGTAAGATCAAGATTCTCGACTATAACAACACCCGCTCTGAGAAATATCTTATGAACCATAGCGTCCCCTATTGCAAGATTCTCGGTGCCTATAAGCACGATGTTCTTGGCAAGAAGGGATGCGGCGGGAGCTGAAATGTCTACCTTGCCTCGAAAAAGCAATCTTTTATTATTCTTGCAGATTTTTTCCGCTTCGGCAAGAGATACAAAACGCTCTTCGACTACCCGACAGGCGCCAAAGCACTTATCAAGCGCAATATCCGAAACGTCCTCACCCGAGTCGAGAAAATGAAGTGGGGCATCAATGTGCGTTGCGTTGTGCGCCCCGAAGGTCACTTCGGAAAGATTATAAGAAAAGCCTTTTTTCATGTCCTTTATAAGCTTTGCTTGCGGAATGGGGTCATCGGGATACGGCTCGGTTGAAAAAAGCTCTTTTGTAATATCAATTATCTTCATACCTTCTCCTTTTCGGGTACACATAGGTTGACTGAGCCTTCAAGCATCTCCACGGTAAATGAATGCTCTTGTACTATCTCTCCGTCAACGCATACGTCGCTATCAAGAGAAAACTCTGCAGTGAGTCCTCGACACTTTTTAAATATCACGTATTTGAGACTTTTCTTGCTATCAAGAAGTGTTCCCTTTTTGTATTTGGAAATTAAGGTCAAAAACGTAAATCTCGAACAAGGACGAACAAATATAACGTCAAGCATTCCGTCGTCAGGCTCAGCCTTCGCACCCGCTTTAAAGCCACCGCCGTAATACTGACCGTTGGCAAAAGCGGAAAGCAAAAACTCACCTTCTATTTTTTCTCCGTCATCAAAGACACATTTAAGGCGGGTCTTTGGCATTTTAAAGAAGTTTATTGCGACGCTTATTATGTATGCGAATTTCCCTCTCATCAAACGGCTTTTATCACGGAGTCGGGATATAGTCGAGACCACCCGACTGTCAAATCCGACGTTCAGCATATTAATAAATATGCTCTCCCCCGCCGATACCGCGTCAACGCTTCTCGTTTTTCCTTCAAGCTGTAGGTCAATGTCGAGAAAATCCGTGTTTACAGAGAAAGTGCGCACAAAGTCATTTCCCGTACCAACGGGAATTATCGCAAGCTCACCTCTCGGATGTCCGACAAGACCGCTTACGACCTCGTTGACAGTACCGTCTCCGCCACAGGCATAAAATCTTATTTTATCACGGGTGCTTGCAAGCTCTGTTGACACTATCCATTTAGCGTGTCCCGCATACTCCGTGTTGCGCACCTCGTATTCAAGCTTCTTTTCACGGCAGACCGAGTGTATCTTTTCGATAAGCTCCTTGTGGAATTTACCGTTCCCCGATGCCGGGTTTATTATAAAAAAGTGTTTCATCTTATATCTCCAATCATACGTATTATACTAAATATATTTAAAAAAGTCAAATAAAGTCGAAAAATAATATTTTCATATTAACTCAAAGCCTTTATCCCTTGACATAAACGCAAGTTTGCTTTATAATTTTACATATTAATATAATCGGAGATATTATGGTTTTTTCATCATATATATTCATTTTCGGCTTTCTGCCTGTCGTTTGGGCGGTATGGGCAGTACTGAGATGGTTAAAAAAAGAAACGGCTGTTAAAATATGGCTTATAGTTTCCTCTTGTGTATTCTATTCATGGGGACAGCCAAAATTTCTCCCTGTGTTTCTTTTTGCGCTCATTTCAAACTATGCTTTCATGTTAGGCATAAAAAAATCAAAAACACGCGTCGCTCAAACTGTTTTTATGTTGCTTGGAATACTTGAGGGCTTAGGCGTCCTTTTCGTATTCAAATATCTGAACTTCACCCTATATTCCTTTAACAGATTTTTCGGATGCGATTTTGTTCTGAAGGAAATAATCCTCCCGCTCGGAATTTCCTTTTACACCTTCCAGATAATGACCTATCTTATTGACGTGTGGAGGAAAAAGGCTGAGCTTTCACCGTTTTTGGACTATCTTTGCTACGTTACCTTCTTTCCTCAGCTCGTGGTGGGCCCTATCGTCAGACATAACGAATTTATCCCTCAGCTCACGCGAGAAAACCTTTTGAAGCATGACCCGAAGGCAATGTCACTCGGCATCCTCACTTTTTCCATCGGATGCGCAAAGAAGGTACTTATCG
The DNA here is from genome assembly GCA_045660745.1 of Eubacteriales bacterium. Classification (GTDB taxonomy): domain Bacteria; phylum Bacillota; class Clostridia; order Oscillospirales; family SIG627; genus RGIG6353. The sequence continues at coordinate 36,322 of JAZREJ010000015.1, read as the reverse complement.
CAAATCCTCTCATAAATTTTGCCCTCACATATTACACACAAGACGGCGGAGATACAACTCACGCCTGGTGCGCAACCCTCGCATATACCTTCGCTTACTACTTCGATTTTTCGGGATACGGGGATATGGCGCTCGGGCTCGGTCATTTCTTCAATATAAAGCTGCCTTACAACTTCAACTCTCCTTATAAAGCTCGTAACATGGCGGACTTTTGGAGAAGATGGAATATTACTGTCTCCTCTTTTTTTGACGATTACGTATTCAGAAACGTTTTCAGGTTCGGAGACAGAAGTATAAAGCTTATTTTCGCAACACTTATCACATTCCTTGTTTCGGGTATATGGCACGGAGCAGGCTGGAACTATATTTTATGGGGCGTCGCAAACGGAATTCTTGTGTCGGCTGTAAACCTCATCACAGTGCGAGGCATCAGATTCCCGTCATTTATTGCATATCCTCTCACGGCTATATGCATCGTCCTCACCCGTGTGCTTTTCGACTCATCGTCATTTACCGAGATAAAAAAGACTTATTCTTTAATGTTTTCCTTCGACTTCAGCGGTGCGTCGGAATTTTTATCAAACAATCTCGAAGCGATAATTCTGATAATTATAGGAGCTGTCATTTGCTTCTTCTTTAAGAACACCAAGGAAATTGCCGAAAACTACAGAATGTCATATAAGTGGGCTGTGATATCGGCAGTACTTCTTGCACTGTCACTTTTTAACATGTCTCAGGTATCAAGATTTTTGTATTTTGATTTTTAAGGATCTTATAATATGAGTTTTAAAAAATGGATTGGCGTATTTTTGATAAGCCTTTTGCTGATGGCTGTTCTTTACGCATCATATAACGCTCTTGTTGACCCGTTCGGGGTATTCGGAGATAAGCTTCTCTCCTACAGCGAGTACAGTATGACGCAGAACCCGCGAGTGGCAAAGATTGCATATCTTGACAGAAATCACGAAAAATACGACTCCTACGTCATCGGATGCTCAAAGTCAAGCTCCATTCCCACAGAAAGTCTCAACGCTTACTTTGACGCAAGCTTTTACAATATGATAATGTACGGCGGAGATATGTATGACATAGAAATGACCGCAAAGTACATTCTCGACAACTTTAACGCAAAAAATATAGTTGTCGTAATAGGTCTTGAGGAAACGAAAGCCTTCAACACAGAAGCGGACGGCATGAAGGGGAACCTTCACGCAAAGGTAGACGGGTCAAGCCTTGTTCCTTTTTATTTCAAATATCTGTTTCTCAACCCCGAATACTCAAAGAACAAGCTTATATCGTACATGAACCGCTCCTACCTTATAACAGCACACGAGGTGTTCATCCCCGAAAACGGAACGTATAACAAAACAAAAAGAGATGCCGCAAGAATACCCAAGCTTTCGGTCTATCTTTCGGAAAACCCCGAGTTTTCGGATGCCGCATGGAATAATCCGATGCCCGACGTTGACCTTTGCGTTGACAGTATCAAGCGCATACGCGATATGTGCAATGACAAGGGGGCTGCACTTACACTCATTACAAGCCCCGTACACGAACGTGAGCTGCTCTGTTACAGCACAGAAAAGGTCATCGACTACTACACAAGGATTGCCGAGATTACGCCGTTCTGGAACTTTTCGGGATACACTCAGATCACCACCGAGCCAAGATATTTTTACGATTATCTCCACTTCCGAAACTGTGTCGGAGAAATGATGCTTGCGCGGATGTTTGATGATTCATCCGTTTACGTCCCCGCGGGTTTCGGGCAGTACGTTACAGCCGAGAGCGCAAAAGAGACTCTGGAAAATGCTTTTGCACCGAAAAAAGTCGAATCGGCAAGTGTCACCCTCCCTATTCTTATGTACCATCATTTCTCGGAGGAGGATACCGATGATACTTACGTTGTGAGTGCCAAAACGCTTGACAGTCACCTCACGGCTCTTGAAAACGCAGGCTACACGGTGATAAGCCTTGCGGATGCCGAAGCGTTTGCGAGAAGCGGTACACCGCTCCCCGAAAAGCCGATACTCATCACCATAGATGACGGATATGCTTCAGCGCTTGAGATAGCTGCCCCGATTTTTGAAAAGCACAACGCCTCAGCCGTCATATCAGTCATTGGATGTTCCATAGGAAAGGACACCTACAAGGACACGGGTATCTCTATCGCACGGCATTTTTCTCTCAAAGAAGCGCTTTCGTATATTGAAAACGGAACCTATACACTTATCTCTCATTCATGGGATATGCACCAAGAGGTGCACGACGGAGACGAACGTCGCGAGGGTATGCTTCAAAAGAAGAAGGAGAGCGAGTCGGAATACCTTTCAGCTCTTGAAGACGATATAAAGAGAATGCAAAGTGCGTTTGTAAGCGAGCTTGGAGCAAGCTTTAACGCTCTTGCGTATCCGCACGGACTCCACTCGGAAATATCAGAGGTTTTCCTTGCCGAAAACGGCATTGATATAACCTTTACAACAAATTGGGGAAAGAACGAAATAGTAAAGGGTATCCCCCAAACGCTAAGACTTTTAAACCGTCTCTCTCTTGACAATACAGTCTCGGGAGAAATGCTTATAAAAATTATAGAAAGTGCAGGTTAAAAAAATGAATCTCAAAAATCTCGTAAAAAAAGCAGGCGACGTTGCAAAGAAGGTTGACGTCAAGGATATAAAGAATGCCGTAAGCGGCGGCAACGTAAAGGAAATAATTACAGGCTTTCTTCAGCCCAAGAAGCCGGACGTTAAGCTTGACGGAGATACGGACCTTTTCGAGAAGGGCTTTGTAAATTCCCTCTATGCACTTGAGATTGTAAGCTTTATTGAAAAGACCTTTAAGATAAAGGTTGGTAAGGGCGATATCACAAAAGACAACCTTTCAAGCATCAATAAAATAACCTCTCTTGTAGAAAAGCTCAAGAAATGAGCCGAAAAATTAAGTGTCTGATTTTCGACCTCGACGGAACGCTTTGGGACGGTACACTGGTTGAAAATTATGACGTAAAACTAAAAAAAGGTGTACGCGAGCTTCTTGAAGAGCTTGACAGGCGCGGAATACTAATGTCTGTATCCTCAAAAAACGATTTTTCTTATGCGGAGAAAAAGCTTCGCGAAGAAGGGATATTCGACTATTTCCTCGTACCTCAGATAAGCTGGAATCCGAAATCCGAGTCTATCACAGAGATATCCGAGCGCCTCAATCTGTCGGTAAAGGAATTTGCTTTCATTGACGATAATCAAACGGAGCTTGACGAGGTGTCCTACGCGCATCCCGATATAATGACTCTTAAAGCCTCACAGCTTTCCGAAATACTCACCCTTGACGAGTTTTGCCCGAGATTTATTACCGAGGACTCAAAGCTCCGACGTAAGCTTTATCAAAACGATCTTAAGCGTCAGGCGGATGAGAAGGAATTTCACGGAACAAGTGAGGAGTTTCTCAAAACGCTGAGCATGAAGCTTACAATATCTCGTGTGCGTGACGGAGATCTTGAGCGTGTTGAGGAGCTGACGCGACGCACACATCAGCTGAACTCCACGGGTCGCACGTTTTCTTTTGAGGAGCTTTCAAGCCTCATTAATGACGAAAACTATATTTTCCTTATCGCTTCTCTTGAAAACAAATATGGCGACTGTGGAAAAGTGGGCATCGCACTTCTTGAAAAAAGCGACAACGCTTATATCATAAAGCTTCTCATCATGTCCTGTCGAGTTATGACCTTGGGAGTCGGGTCGGCATTTCTCATTCATCTCTCGCACATAGCCGAAAGAGACGAAAAAAAGCTTCTTGCCGATTTCATTTTCACCGACAGAAACCGCATTATGTATATTACCTACAAGATGCTCGGCTTTGAAGATGACAGCGATGACGATGCCGTCGAAATAATTCTCTCCTACGACGGAGAGCGACGGGAGATACCCGATTACTTTAATTTCACAGAGGTTTAATATGGCAGAAAAAGAAGAAATACTCGCCTTCCTTGATAAGGCAAACATTCCTTATAAAAAGTATGAGCACGAGCAGTGCAACACCGTAGAAGAAAAAGCCGCGCTTGATGCACGGCTCGGAATAAGTGCAAGACACTGCAAGAACATCTTTTTGACAAACAGACAAAAGACGTCATTTTACCTTCTTGTAATGCCGTTTGAAAAAACCTTTCGCACGGCAGAGGTATCAAAGGAGCTTGGCTCCTCACGTCTCAGCTTTGCGACCGAGGAAATGCTTTGGGATATGCTGAAGTGTCACTCGGGATGTCTTTCCACCCTGTCACTCATATATGACACAGAAAACGACGTGACCCTCGTTATCGACCGTGATCTGCTTCGTGAAGAGGCTCTGTGCTTTCACCCCGCAGATGACACCGTAACACTTGCAATAGACACCAAGATTTGTCTTGATAAGCTTTACCCACAGCTTAAGAAAACTCCCGCTATTGTGACGGTCACCTCCCCCATCGCATAAAATGCGATAGGGTGATAATATGAAAAAAGCTTGGCGCCCGAAATGTCGGGCGCTTTTTTCTGTTTACATATGGCTTTCACATAAGGACAAGCATTTTGAAAAAAACTTAAAATTTATAAAGGACCTAAAGATACCGTCAGAGTGTATTATCCACATTTCCCGAAAAAGCGCGACAGTTATTGCTTGTACGGATGCGAAAATGCTTACAAAAATAAAAAGTGACCCAAGATGTCTTGACGTCTCCCGCTTTATCTGTCACAAGCCCGAAAAAACGTCGGATATCATTCTTGCCGAAATGAGCGCGGATACGCTCTCCGATAATATTTCCGACGGCGCATCGGGTCTTGGCGTAAGCTTTGGGATGATATCGGCAGAGCGTGAGATATTCTCTCTTGCTTCACCTCAGCTGCTCTCCGCCCAAGATGAGGGTAGGATAAACGTGATTCCCTATCCTGTTCCGCCTATCCCGTCGCTTCATCCGTCCGTCGTATTATGCCAGATAATCGGAGAAAGCACTGTTGTAAACTCTCAAGTCTTTCGGGGAATGGCACCTGACGCAAGTGTCTTTTTTTCCACCTCGGAAACGTCTCTTGACGTGTTGAGGGCTATCGAGACACTCATAGGTCTTGGTATACGGGTAATAAATCTGAGTGCGGGAATAATGGGACTTGAAGAATACTCGGCGTTTGACAGGCAAATTGACCGCCTTATAGAAGAAAACAATCTGCTTTTGGTGGTACCGTCGGGGAACAGAAGAAACGTCGCAAGTCCCGGAAGTGCCTTCAATACCCTGACAGTGGGAAACCTACAGACAAAATCCTCTCCCGATACCGAAATCCCGCCTCCGTGGAACACCCGATGCACAAGCGGGGGGAGTTGTTCGGGCTTTCGAACAAACGAAGAATATCCGCACAAGCCCGACGTGTGTGCTCCGGGAACCTTCATCCCCTACGTTACGCCGACCGGCGGAATATATAGCGAAAACATCGGAACAAGCTTTGCCTGTCCGTGGGTCAGCGGAATAGCACTCCGTCTGCTTGAGCGCTCCCCTGACCTTTCGGCACTTGAATTAAAGGCGGTAATCGCACTGTCATGCAGACGCGACGTTATATCGGACGAATTCAACGAGAGGCTTGTCGGAGAGCCGTTTGCAAAAGTGAGGAGCGGATTCGGTTGTGTAAACGCCGCACGAGCCGAAGAATTTGTAAGAAACGGGCTGATTGAAACCGTTATAACAACAGGCTTCGACCGTAGGGAATACAGAATATTTGAAGGACAGGTCTTCTTTTCGGCAGTATGCTTTAACAAAAATACAGAAAGGCAAGGCGAAGACCTTACGCTTCGCCTTGCCGACAGCTTTGGTAATACTGTTGTCTGCAATCGCAGAAATCAAAATCTGCACGTTGTTGAGTACACCGCAACCTCAGATACGACACTCATAATGACGATTGAGGGAAATGCGGGTGTTGTGTGTGCTGTTGCAGTTTATATTTTGTAACGTATCTCACGCCTCAAGCTTCTCGATTCTGTGTTCATTGACCTTGTTTTTAATCTCAAGCTCCGCAATGCGCTCGGCAAGGTCATTGTATCTGTCCACCTTTTTCTCAAGGAGCGAAAGTCGGTATTTTACAAGCTTTTGTGTTGTTACAACACCTCCAAAGCTTCCCGCAGCCGTACCGAGGAGGCTTAGCATCGCAACGATAATGCTGTCACTCATCACAGTCCTCCTCAAACAGCTCCTCTTTGGTATCCGCCGCCTTCACAGCATCGACATACCCCTCGGAGAATATATACGCGACAAGAGACCCGCACGAGGTTATGAGCGCACACACTGTCACAACTTCACTTTCGGGAACGTGAAGAAGTATGAGTATGGGGGAAATAAAGCCCGCAATTCCTGCCCAAAATTTTCTGCTTGTAAGCTTGTTTTTCAAGTTATTCATCAAATTCTTCCTCCTTCTTTCTTGTTGTCTTACTCACTTTTTGCCTCCTGTTCCAACACACGGGCGGCAAGCTTTTCAAGTCTTTCATTCATTTCCTTGAATACGGAATTCGTATCCCTTACATACTCAAGCTCTATCAAGCCTTTACTTGTTCCGATTACGTTTACTCCGTCTTTAAGGAGAATTTCTTTGGAATACACATAAGTTTGATTGCTCTGCTTTTCTCTGAGGTATAAGACCTCCACAGGAGTGCCTGCGTCATGCTCTCTGCCGAGGAAAGCCTGTACGGATGATACGTCGGGGAACTCGGTGCTGTCAAGCTTGAGGTATGCATTCTCGCCGTTTACCCAACATCCCTCACCGTCATCCTTGCTGTACGAAAAATGAGAGCACATTCCCGATATCGAGAGCTCTGCGCCCACGATATTCTTTGCGGGATATTTGCTTGCTATCGGGGAAGAAAAAATATTATATCCCGTAAGCTCACCATTTTCGACAAGCGTGATAGCTTCACTTCCGCTGAAGCTGTACTTCTGAATCTTTTTTTCAAGCTTTGCTTTATCGCCATGCTGAGTCAGAATAAGTGTGTCATAACAGGCAGGGACAGAAAACAGCTCCAAGGGGATACTTACTCTTTCGGTCGTTTCTTCCCACTTGGCATAATTTGAGTCATAGGTATACGGGCATAGCATGGGATATATTACAGTCTCAATCTCCGAGCACTCAACAATGTGAATTCTCACCTTAGCGCTCACATCCGAGTCAATCTCAAAGCTCTCTTCTCCTCCGCTTGAAACGGCAATATTCTTCATATCCGAGGTGTCATATACCGTAACGTGACACTCGGGGGTGCCGCCCGATACCGTATAGCGTCCCGCCTTGAGACTCACTTTAGATGAACACAATTCAACATTTACTTCACCGCCAAATGTATTTCGGCTTATCCTTACACCGCCGTCCCCAAGCACTTCATATTCAATTCCGCTGTTGCTCGGACTGACGGATACGGTATATGGATACTTAATAAAGTTTTTGCCTCCATAGGTAACGTTTGTATAGCTTTTTGTACCCGTAAGCACTACGGGGGCGGTTCTGTTGCCGTTTGTAGCGGCGCTTGTCACTCCGCGAACAGCAAACCTCACAGGCTTCATGCCTATCGCATCATTTAAAATAACACGGCTGTCAACGCACTTGCCAATGATGGCAGAGCCCTTCAAAACGATTGAATCGGTTACGCCGAGCATCTCATTTTCAAGCTCTTTGATACGTGTCTCACGAGCACTTTCTCCTGCAACTCTTCCACGCTCCGAGGCTACTCGCTCCGCCTCAGCCGCGCACCTTTCCTGTTCCGCAGCCTGTCTTTCGTTCTCAAAGCGCGCTCTCTCCTCCTCGGAGGCTTTACGCGCATTTTCGGCGGCAACTCTTTCGTTTTCCGCCACCGACAGTCCGTGATCGTGTGAAAGAAGCCTTGACACCGAATCTCTCACCGACTCCACCGCGGCACTCATTGCGTCCTCGGCTCCCGAGACGCTCCTTGCAGCCCCACGGCATTCCTCGGCATACTGTGCGCACGTTGAGGCACTTGACACGCATCTTTGCTCTGAGTCCTTTGCCGAAGACGATGCGGCAACAGCGTCATCACACGAATCTTTTATCAGTGTACTCGCCTTTGTCATATCCTCGCACTTTTCATTGACGATAGCAACGTACTGTGCGTAAGCATCAGGCGTTACACTCGGAGTCTTACCCGAAGCAAGCGTTCCCTCCACAAAGAAGCCTGCAAATTCAGTGGTAGATATACGGTGCTCTCCCATAACTCCGAGCACAGACACATAAACGCTGCCCCTTACGAGCACTTCTGCCGGAATGTAATACACACCGCCGTCCACTACCCCCGCCACGTCATAGATTTCTTCACTTGATGCTCGTCGGAATCTCACTGTGCGCGTATATCCGTCCCAGGATGCGTCACACACAAGCGTAAAGGATGCAAATTCTACCGCACCTTCAGCAATCACGTTTCCGCCCAAAACCTCAAGTCCTTGTCCTTTTACTATAAATTTCATTTTTTCCCTTCTTTCTTTTATTATTCGGTCATTCCGTCTCCACACTCGGAACCCCAAGATGCATTATATCAGCAAGCCTTCCGCCATACAATGACACGTTTGCGACATGAACTGACATGCTTTTAATTCGCTTATTGATTTTATTGCCGGCGTGTGGTAAAATATAATCATTAAAAATCAAGGCGGTGCTGATGTGAATAATCTCGACTTACTCATAAAAGAAAAAACGTCCATTTGGGAAAACATAAAAAATGACTCCCGTCCCGTAGTACTGTACGGAATGGGAGACGGTGCTGTAAAGCTTTTATCAATACTTGATTCCATCGGAGTCAAGCCGGTTGGGATATTTGCCTCCGATGAATTTGTAAGATACAATCAATTCTGCTCATACACGGTAAAAAAGCTTTCCGACATAGAAGCGGAATTTGACGATTTTATAATTCTTGTGGCTTTTGCGACACATCTTGACAGTGTGCGCGAAAGGATTTTTTCACTTGCTTCACGCCACACCGTGTTTATCCCCGACATAAACGTCACGGGGGATCCATTGGAGATATTTGATTCACAGTTTTACCGAAATAACTATTCGCGTCTTGAAGAGGTGTATGAAAACCTTTTCGACGAAAGGTCAAAGAAGGCGTTTGCCGCTCTCATAAACTTTAAGCTTTCGGGAAAGATAGAGTATCTTGAAGAGCTTGAAGCACTGCGCCTTGAAGAAACACTTCCATATAACAGGGAAAGTATTTTCTCTTTTGCCGATTTCGGTGCATATACGGGGGACACACTCACCGAAGCCTTTGACACCTATCCGAGGCTTGAACGTGCAATCTGCTTTGAGCCCGATACAAAGACCTTCAAGAAGCTTGAAAAAAACGTCGAGCAGTTAAACAAAAACATAAAATGCATAAATGCTGTCGCATGGAACGAAAATTGTGAGCTTGAGCTTTTTGAGTCATCGGGCAGAAACACTCTTATCAAAATTAACGCCTTTGACGATGAAGAGATGCAGAAAAAGAAGGTGAAGAAGGTCACTGCCCACCGAGCCGATTCCGTTTCCGATTTCACACCCGATCTTATAAAAATGGACGTTGAGGGATGCGAAAGAGAAGCACTTGACGGATGTCTTAAATTTTTTGATTCTGAAATGCCAACTCTTAGAATATCTATATATCATAACAACCGTGATATTTTCGAAATATATGAACAGATAACGAGAATAAAAAAAGGCTACAAGTTCTCAATCTCGCAGAAATGCACCTACATTCCCGCATGGGATATCGAACTTGTAGCGTTCAAGCCTTAAAAATTACAAAAGCACGCGCAAAGCCGTCTTCGATGAAAGACCGAGCTTTTCAAGGTTTGCGATATGCTTCTTGCTATCGCTTCCGGACATACATTCTGTCATTATATAAAGCTCATTTCCGTCATCAATGACACGCACCTCGCCAAATTCAGCCTTCACCTTTGCAAGAGCATCGCCCGAAGCGTTGTCAAAGGAAATAAAGAATACGTCGCAAACGTCATCCGCAGACGCAAAATCACTGTCACACGCCTCATCGGGTGTTGACCAGTTGGCACGGTAAGCCTTACCCGAAACAGCGTCAATAACGTCGGAAACCATAGCAGAAGCTGTGGGGAGCTTTCCCGCACCGCGTCCGCAAAGAGTAACGTCGCCCGCGGCATCGCATCTAAACGCTACTGCGTTGAATACGTTGTCGACACTTGATATCATTCTGTCAGCGGATACAACGAAGGGAGAAACCATTACAGCATATCTGTCGCCTACAAGCGTACATCTTCCGAGAAGCTTGATAGCACCGCCCCACTTTTCAACAGTCTTAACGTCCTCGGGACGAATGGCTGTTATACCTGTTGTTGAAACCTTGGAGGGGTCACAGAATTTTCCTGTTACGATATCGGTAAGAATACATATCTTGCGACAAGTATCGACGCCGTTGATATCATCGGATGGGTCACGCTCGGCATATCCCTTTTCCTGAGCGGAAGCAAGGGCAGTCGCAAAACTTTCTGAATATTTATTCATCATTGTGAGAATATAATTAGTAGTACCGTTAAGTATACCGCAAACCTCCTCAACGCGGTTTGCCGCAAGGCACTTGGAAAGAGGACGGATTACAGGAGTACCGCCTCCGACACTTGCCTCGAAGAGATAATAAACACCGTTCTTGAGTGCGGCACGGAGAAGCTCGTGTCCGAACTTTGCAACAGTCTCCTTATTTGAGCTTACAACACTCTTACCGCGATTAAGTGCCGCGATTGAAAAATCGTAAGCGGGATGAGAGCCGCCAAGGCACTCAACGATAAGTGATACCTCGGGGTCATTGAGGATGACGTCAAAATCCTTTACAAGTCTTGTGCGATAGGGTGAATCGGGAAAATCTCTTAAATCAAGTATATATTTTACTTCGACTTCTTCGCCGGCGGCGGATGATATCTTATCCTGATTGCTTTCGATAAGCTCAACTACTCCCGAGCCGACAACTCCAAAACCGAGTACTGCAATTTTAGCCATTTCTACACCTCAGATAATATTTTAGATATAATATTGTATCACAAAAGAAAATACTTTTCAAGACTTTTTTTAAAACTGATGGGAGGATATCTCATGTATTTACCCGAAAAAGGGTATAAAAGGTTATTTGTTATCACGTTTTACGCCTCTCTCGGGATAATCGCACTTTGGTTTTCGTTTAAATATCTGACGATAGTTATCTTTCCGCTTCTTATTGCGTGGGTGCTTGCCTTCTATCTCCAAAAGCCCGTAGATTTACTTTACAAAAAGCTACGCTTTCCAAGAAAGCTTTCTGCCGTTCTTTTTATAATGGGGGCACTTGCAATTACCGTTTTCATATTTTCAAAAATATTTAACGGTATCTTTTCCGAGCTTTCCTCAATTAATACCGAAAAAGCGTCAGAGTCGGTCGTATCGTTTTTTGATTCAATCGAAAAAGCGGCTGACAAGTACGTCCCGAAGAGATTTATTTCCGAAGAAGGCTTGAGTGCAAAGCTTCGTGAGGGAGCGCTGACGGCGCTTGTCGAGCTTCTTACAGCCACGCTTGAGAGGATACCGTCTCTTATTACGTCATTTATCTCGTTCATACCAAGGCTTCTTATTATAACCGTAATTTTTCTTTTCTCTTCTTTTTATCTTACAAGTGACTATGCGCAGATAAACAACTTTGTTCTCTCTCAGCTAAACTCCCGCGCATCCCGTTTTATAACAGAAGCAAAAGCAATATTCTTCGACGTGATATCAAAATTTCTGAAAGCATACCTGATACTTTACGTTATTACTTTTTTCGTAATGCTCGTAGGTCTGCTTCTTATAGGGGTAAAGTTTGCGTTTATCATGGCGCTTGTTATTGCCACCGTTGACATTTTACCTATTTTGGGAAGCGGCACAGTGCTGATACCGTGGAGCATTGTCTGTCTTTTTTCCAAGGACTACGGCATGGCGATAAAGCTTATCGTTCTTTATCTCGTAATCACCTTTATACACCAAATGCTTCAGCCAAAGCTCATCGGAGCGACAGCGGGGATTCATCCGCTTGCCTCACTTTTTGCTATATTTACAGGATATGCCGTAATGGGAATATTCGGAATGTTCTTATTCCCCGTGCTCCTGATAATACTCAAGACTTTGAACGACCGAGGAAGGATAACATTGTGGAAAAGTAGTTAGATCCGCATCAACCCTCGCCTATCGCAACCATAATATAATCCTCAAGCAAAGTAAAACGGCGAGCTTGTTTAATAAAGTTTTCTATGGAAAAATAAAAATGCACCCTTTTCGGGTGCATTTTATTTTTGTTGTTATGCGCGCTGAACCTTATCAGAACGAAGGCAACGAGAACAAACATACATCTTCTTGTGAGTTCCGTTAACAACTGCTTTTACTCTTCTGATATTGGGCTTCCATGTGCGGTTGGTCTTTCTGTTAGAGTGAGAAACCTTCAAACCGAAAGCAACGCTCTTTCCGCATACTTCGCATTTTGCCATTTTGCAAACACCTCCTATATAAAGCCGCTTGTGCAAAACGGCATCTTCAGTATTTTAAAATAGTATTTTTTGGTAGTAAAACCTGTGTCATCCAACACAAGCGCATTGATTATACCACAAGTGTTCTATAAAATCAAGTCTTTTTTTAAAAAAATGATTATTTATTTCTGAGCATGTCGATAAGAGTATCAATATCGGTTGTCTTATCGTCGTTTGCGTCATTTTTCTGAACAGCGTCATCCTCTTTGGGAGCAGCTTCCTTCTTCTTTGCGATGTCAAAGCCTGTAGCGATAACGGTGATCTTCATTTCGTCCTCGAGAGAGTCGTCAAATGCAGCACCCCAAATGATGTTTGCATCGGGATTTGCTTCCTCTGCAATCATGTTGGAAGCGAAATCAACCTCTTCAAGTCCGATATCGGGAGATGCTGTGATATTTACGATGATACCGGTAGCACCTGCGATAGAGGTTTCAAGAAGGGGGCTGGCAATTGCCATACGAGCGGCAATCTCTGCCTTATCCTTGCCCTTACCGTTACCTACACCCATATGTGCAAGACCCGCATTAGCCATTACCGCAGTAACGTCTGCAAAGTCAAGGTTAACGATAGCGTCCATATTAATAAGCTCATAAATGCTCTTTACGCCTCGGCTAAGTACACCGTCTGCAATGTCAAACGCATTTGCAAGAGTGATTCTCGCCTCAGAAACCATCTTAAGTCTCTCGTTGGGAATAACAATGAGAGCGTCAACCTGTTCGCTGAGCTCGGCAATACCCGCCTCAGCCTGCTCCATACGGCGCTTACCTTCAAAAGCAAAAGGCTTTGTTACAACACCTACGGTAAGAATACCGCGGCTACGTGCAGCCTTAGCAACAACAGATGCTGCGCCTGTACCTGTACCGCCGCCCATACCTGCTGTGATGAACACCATGTCTGCATTTTCAACAGCCGCATTGATCTCTTCAAGAGATTCCTCTGCAGCCTTTCTTCCGATCTCAGGATTTGCACCTGCTCCTCGGCCCTTAGTAAGCTTCTCACCTATAGAGATCTTCTTTTCAGCAACAGATCTGTTAAGAGCCTGCATATCGGTATTGATTGCAATGAATTCAACACCTGAGCTTCCGCTGCCTATCATTCTGTTAACTGTATTATTTCCGCCGCCTCCGACGCCTATTACCTTGATATTTACAAGGCTTTCTGTGTATTCAGACATTTCATCGTCCTCCTAATTTATCTAATGGGATAATACTCTTATTATATATATTAATACACTTTCTCGAGTTTTGCAAGGCTTTTTTGAAATTTTTATAAATTTTTCATAATTTTTATGTCGCAGCAGCCCCTGTTAGCCTTACAACAGCCGCACTTACGTCGGAAACGTCTATTTCTCCCGACGCATCCGTCCACAAATCCCCCTTCAAGACCTCCGAAAGAAGCCTTGCTTTTTCATCTGACTGCTCGTAGGTTCCGAATGTGATATTGAAGCGACCGTCTATCTCAGCCTTAACGTTGTACTTATCTGCAACGTTAAGCTTTGTAAGTCTTCCTGCAATATTATTATTTTCAAATGCGGAATATATATCAACAAGCACCTTAAAGCTGTCCTCACTCTTAAACTCGAGGCTGTTTCCCTCAATGCATTTTACTATAAACGGGGTCGTAATAAAGCAATACGTTCCGCTTTCGAGTTGTTCGTCACTTGCCGCTCCGAGCACGCTTCCGTCACTTGAAATAAGGAATACGTCCTCTCCAAGCTCAAGCGCCATTGCAGCCTCATAAAATTCAAGCGAGACCTTCAGCTTTGCGGGGAATTTCTTTGTAACCCTTACTTCTTTTATGTAAGGATAAGCGTTCATGAGATTCTTTTTTACCTTTTTTGACGAAAGGCTCAAAAGATTATCCCCCTTCAAGACCCCTGTTGCCGATACCATTTCCTCATCGGTATACTTACTTCCCTCAAGACCCGTTATCTCTATTTCACGGATATCGAAAAAATTCATATACATAAATATCAGAAAGAATATAAAGAACATAACAAGCGCAAATATCAAGAATATTTTCATATTCTTTTTCTTTTTCATCGCTTGACGGCGTATGACGTCCATATTCGTGTTATCGGTCATTTTATTCTCCCTGTTTATTTACAAGCTCTTTTATTACTCTCCATATTCTGTCGTGCGTATCGTTAATTGCAAGACGGCGGGCATTTTTTCTCATCTGTTCAAGACGGTCGGCATCCGAAAGAATCTCCACGGTGCTCTCAAGTAACTTTTCGGGAGTAAGATTCTTCTCCTCTATTACAACAGCCGCACCCTCATCCTCTATTACCTTTGCATTCTTATACTGATGATTGTCGGCAACGTAAGGAGAAGGAATAAGTATTGCGGGCTTTCCGAGCACTGCAAGCTCTGCAAGCGTTATTGCGCCCGCGCGACATATAACGAGATCTGCGGCTGACATACGGGACGGCATATCATAAATATACTCAACGATATTGTCAGTGTTAAGAGAAGCTATCTCCTCCTGCCTCTTTTCCCACTCATATGTACCTATGGCATGAGTAAGCTTTATACCGTTCTTTTCAAAGCCGCCGTTTTTCACGATGCCAAGCACAGCATCGTTTATGGCACGGGCACCGAGACTTCCTCCGCAGCTTACAACAAAGGGAGCATTTCCAATACCGAGCTTCTCGCGCTCCTCTTCTCTGTTTATCATAAAAAGCTCAGCCCTTACGGGATTTCCCGTAAGGATGATATTCTCGTCCTTTGCACGAAGCTCGCCTCTTGTCGCCTCGAAGCTTATCATAACACGGTCAACAAGTCCCGAAAGAGTCTTGGTAGTTACTCCCGCAAGAGCATTCTGCTCGTGAATGAGGGTGGGAACCTTCATACCTGACGCCGCCTTGAGGACAGGCCAGCTTACGTATCCGCCGGTGCCTATAACTATGTCGGGCTTAAATTCCTTTATTATCTTCTTTGCCTTAATCGGGGACACAAGTGCCCTCCATGCGCTTTTTATATTTTTAAGCGTAAGCTTTCTCTGGAATCCCGACACCTCGACGTGATAAAGCTTGTATCCCGCCTTTGTGACAAGTCTGTTCTCCATTCCCTTCGGGGTCCCTACAAAAGCAATATCGGCATCGGGCACCTCACTCTTTATTTTCGCCGCAATTGCAAGTGCGGGATTTATATGACCGGCAGTGCCTCCGCCCGACAGTAAAACTCTCATGGTCATTTGTCCTTTCTGATGTATGAATAACGTGAAATATTTAAAACCATTCCCATTTCCGCCATAAGGAATATAAGAGACGTGCCTCCGTAAGAGAAGAACGGCAACGGTATACCCGTGGATGGGAGGGAGTTTGTAACAACTCCTATATTAAGAAATGCCTGTATTCCAACCTGTGCAATGATTCCTATAACCACAAGACAGGCGTATATACTCGGGGAGTGCTTTGCGATATAAACGCCTCTCCAGACAAGGGCAATAAAAAGAACGATAACGCACACCGCAAAAACAAATCCCAGCTCCTCGCAGGCTATTGAGAAAATATAGTCATTCTGCGGTTCGGGAAGATACAGATGCTTTTGGGTACTCTGCCCGAGTCCCACTCCCCAGAAGCCGCCCGAGCCGATAGCATAAAGCGACTGTATCGGCTGCCATGCGTCGGCTTCATAATCCTCGGGAGAAAGCCACGCCTTGATTCTCAGTCTTGCGTGAGATGAAATAAGAATTACAACAGCAAGTCCTACAATGGCAATTATTGCAAGAACCGTAATAAGCTTCGGTGATACGCCTCCGAATATCATCAGCACGAATATAAGAAGAAGAACGATTATCATACATGAGATGTGAGGCTCAAGTATCAGAGTTCCCGCCATATATCCGCCTACCGCAAGATATGGCAGTGCCTGTCCTATCGCAGTTTTTCCCGCACCCTTGTCGCGGGATATGTAATCGGCAAAATACAGAATTATAGCGATTTTTGCAAACTCCGACGGCTGGAAGCTCAATGGGCCGACCTGAAACCAACGGGTGGCACCGCCCGCCTCAAATCCGAGCCACGGAACGAGGAGCATGAGCACCATGGAAACGTAAAAAAACGGCTTATGAAATCTCCTGATTATAAGATAGTCACCGAAACCCGACATAAGGAACATCACGGCACTTCCGACAAGAACCCATTTTATCTGCTTTGATGCAAAAAAGTAACTGTCGGCATAATTTTGCTTAGCGTAAGCATAGCTTGCGGAAAACACCATTATAGTGCCAAGTGCCACAAGCACCAGTACTATTAAAAGGAAAGGTCTGTCAACACCCGCCTTGACTCTGACAAGTCCTTCGCTTTCAAGCTCAAGCCTGTTTTTGTCATCGGGGCGTTTTTCTTTTTTTTGAGCAATCGGTTTTTCGTTTTTTTGTTTTTGTAAAACCACGCCTATCCTCCGATCGTTTTATCGAATAAATGCAAAGTAAGCAACTATACACATGATTGCGGTAAAGATTGAGAAGGTACGAACTATCTTGTGCTCAGACCATGAGCACATCTCGAAATGATGATGAATGGGTGACATTTTGAATATTCTCTTTTTAAAGAGCTTAAAGGACAGAACCTGAAGCACAACAGACAGTGCCTCTATAATATACCACAAGCCCGCAAAAAGGATGATAAGCGGTGAATTGAGCTTAAATGCAAGCGTTACCACAAGTCCTCCGAGGAAAAGTGAGCCCGTGTCTCCCATGAAAATCTTTGCGGGATTGATATTATAATAAAGGAAAGAGCAAAGTCCGCCCCCCACAGCACCGGTAAGTGCTATAAAGGGCATATCAAGACTCTTAAAGGCAACAGTCGCAAAAAGTACCGTAACAACGAGGGTGACACTTCCCGCAAGTCCGTCTATTCCATCGGTAAGGTTAACGCTGTTTACCACAAAAGAAATAAACACGATAGCGAATACGTAGTATACCGCGCCAAGCTCAAGAGAAACGTCGGAAAAAGGGAGCTCAACGGATGTGGTTATGTAGCCAAGGCTCTTCATGACAAACAGGAATGCGGCGCTCACTATAAACTGAAGAACGAGCTTTGCACGGGCGCTGAGTCCCTTATTCTGTTTTTTTACAAACTTCGTATAGTCGTCAATAAAGCCTATCACTCCGAAAAGAACCGACGCACCGAGAACCGTCACGGATGAATAGTCGCCGAATTTAACCGCGCTGTATACTCCGACCGAAAGGAAGGAAAGCACTATTCCTCCGATAAAGAAAAGTCCGCCCATAGTGGGAGTGCCTTCCTTTGATTTGTGCCAACGGGGACCTATATCAAGAATAAACTGTCCCATCTTTATCCTCATAAGTGCAGGTATAAACTTCTTTTCAAGTAAAAGCGTTACTATGAGGCTTATTAAAAATGCAGTTATAAACTGTACTGTCTGTGACATTTGTTGCTCCTTTATTCTTGTGATAATCCGACGGAGGCAATAGTTTTTTCAAGTGCCATTCCTCGGCTTGCTTTAAAAAGTATCACGGGCTCCCGCGGGATATATTCCATAATCTTTTTTTCAAATTCCGTTCTGTCGGAATAAAAATATCTTTCGACGCCGTCTGCCTCTTCCGCAATAAATCTCGCTTTATCGCCAAAGGCTATAAGAACGTCTATCTTCAATTCGGACGCGCGTTTTCCCACCTCACGATGGAAAAGCTCGCTCATGTCTCCAAGCTCAAGCATATCTCCCAGCACCGCAACGCAAAGGCTTTCTCCCCTCATGTCGCACATTGCTTCAAGAGACGCCTTCATTGACTCTATACCCGCATTGTAGCAATCGGCAATAACGGTACATCCTGATTTTTTGTATATTCTCTGTCTCATTCCAGAAGGAACGTATTCTCCGAGAGCCGATGCGGCATCCTCGAGAGGGATGAGGTTAAGAAAGGCAAGCGCCATAGCGAACAGCGCATTCATTACGTTGTGCTTACCCGGAACAGGAAGCGTAACAGAAACCCTTCCCGCGGGGGTCGCGCAGTCAAAGTTAACTCCGTCCGAATGACTTACGACATTCTCCGCATATAAATCACACTTATCACCGAATCCTACACGGAGTATTTTCTGAGGTATATCAAGTCCGTCAAAGAGCGGCTCGTCGCCGTTTATAATAAGAGTTCCGTCCTCCTTGAGTCCTTCAAGTATTTCAAGCTTAGCTTTAAGTATGCCTTCGCGGCTTCCGAGGTTTTCGATATGTGCGTTTCCGATATTGGTTATCATGGCAATATCGCTCTTGAAAAGTCCCGCAAGGTAGGAAAGCTCTCCGAAATGGTTCATTCCCATTTCGCACACAAAAGCCTCAACACTCTTGTCAAGAGACAAAAGCGTCAAGGGCAGACCTATATGATTGTTGCGGTTTCCTTCGGTCTTAAAGGTATTATACTTTTTTGAAAGCACAAGCGCGCACATTTCCTTGGTGGTGGTCTTTCCGACACTTCCCGTGAGTGAAACGGTCAGCGGAACATCTGCCCTATAAAAATTTTCCCGTGCAATAAGTCCGAGTGCTTCAACGGTAGAGCTTACGGGAATTTTCACAAACGGCACAGTGGCACATTCCCGCTCGCAAAGAGTTGCGGCACATTCCTTTATTGTAGGAATAAATTCGTGCGCGTCAAACTTTTCGCCTACGATGGGCACAAACACATCTGAAGCTGACACGCTTCTGGAATCGGTTGATACACCCGTTACAGTGACATCCTCGCCCTGAAGGTCATATGATAAAACACGGCAAATTTCCGAAAGCTTTACAGGAATCATATTCTCCCCTCAGCTTTCATTCTTTCATAGTATTCGCTGACTATAAGGCGCTCTGAGAAGGGGTGCTTGCCGTTTTCGTCTATTTCGTACTCTTCGTGTCCCTTGCCGAGAAGCAGAACAACGTCCCCCTCCCCTGCAATATCCATTGCGCGTCTGATAGCCGTGGCACGATCCGGCTCACTTTCAACCATGTCGCGACGAGTCTTTATGCCGTCAAGTATCTCGGCTATAATACTGTCACGGTTTTCGGTGCGTGAATTATCCGAGGTGACTATAACGTAGTCACTCTTTTCGGTCGCAAGTGCACCCATTATAGGACGCTTTCCGCGATCTCTGTCTCCTCCGCATCCGAACACTGTTATTATTCTGCCCATAGTGAAGGCACGAA
The DNA here is from genome assembly GCA_045660745.1 of Eubacteriales bacterium. Taxonomy (GTDB): domain Bacteria; phylum Bacillota; class Clostridia; order Oscillospirales; family SIG627; genus RGIG6353. Next base: position 16,648 of record JAZREJ010000015.1, on the reverse strand, counting down.
CCGTCTTGAGCACGTTATCCATGGCATCGGGAGTGTGTGCAAAATCAATGATTACCGAGAAAGGTGCTTCGATATCAACCCTGTCAACACGTCCTTCTACCCTTTCAAGCGCGCGGAGTCCTTCCACTATTGCATCCTGTTCCACACCGAGAATATGAGCACAGGATGCCGCCGCAAGTGAATTATACACCGTAAAGGTGCCGGGAATACCCACAAACACTCTGAATATAAGCTCCTTTTTAAGGAATACGTAATCAACGCCAACCGCACCGAGATACCTGATGCTTGCGGCATTGTAGTCGCTGTTTATATCGTTTATCGAATATCCTCTTACCTCCCCAACGGCCGCCGAGCGCATGAACGCCCCCGAGGGGTCATCGTCATTGATAAGAGATATTTTCGACTTTTTAAAAAGCTTTGACTTAGCCTCTCTGTAATTTTCAATAGTTCCGTGGAAATTCAGATGGTCTTGTGTGAGGTTTGTAAAAATTCCGCAGTCAAACTCAATATCGCCAAGCTTATCCATTGCAAGAGCGTGACTTGATGCTTCCATTACAAGCACTTCCGTGTTCTCACGTCTCATAACGTCAAGAAGAGCGTAAAAATTCTCAGGGTCGGGTGTGGTAAGAAGATTTCCGTCGGATTCAGCGTTGTATTCCTTGTCTCCGATAAGATACTTCATGGTTCCTATAAGTCCCACCTTGTATCCCGCCGCCTCAAAAATCGACTTGAGCATAACAGTAGTGGAGGTCTTTCCGTTGGTACCGGTAACTGCCACTGCGTACTTGAAAGAGCGTTCGGGATGAGAATAGAAATTTGACAGTATTCTTGAGAACACTCCTCTTGCGTCATCGACAAGCACAAACGGAACGTTTCCCTCGGGCTCGGTTTCGGTGACTACGCATACTGCCCCCGCTGAAAGTGCTGAATCAATATATCTGTTTCCGTCAACTCTCTCTCCCTTGAGGGCGCAGAAAACAAAGCCCTCCTTGACACGGCGAGAGTTTTCGGTGATTCCCGTACACTGTTTACTGAAATCAACGTTTGTCTTTTTTACTGTAATGTTGTCAAAAACCTTTTCAAGAAGCATCTTTTTCGCCTTTCTCAGTCGGTAATATTTGAAAAATGTCTGAATTCTACTGTTATGACCGTGCCTCGTTCTACCACTTCTCCCGCATCAATTGACTGTGCCGCCGAAACAGCACCGTCAAGCGAGCCTTGGCTGGTACCTGAAATACCGATATTAAGTCCCGCGTCGGTGAGAGCCTTATTCGCCTGATTTGCCGTCATTCCCACAACATTCGGAACGGTCACAAGACCTGATGTCACACTGTCGGTGTAAAGGACTACTGTGGAGCCGTGTGCAAGACCCTCACCCGATTTGGGCACCTGTCTCAAAACTGTGGAGCCTTCACCGATAACCTTGACGTTATACTCAGCCTCTTTAACCTTCGTCTTGGCATCCTCCACTGAATAGCCTACATAGTTTCCAACGGGATATGCCGCAAAATGCTCATCCGCTTCGCTGTAGGAAAGCTCAACACCGAGATAAGGAAGCACCTCGGAGAGCACTCTCGAAACAACGGGAGCAGCAATGGTACCACCGTAATATGTGCCGATAGGCTCATCGATAAGAACCATGACAGCCACCTTCGGGTCATCCGCCGGAGCAAATGCAACACAGGAGGCAATATACTTAGTCTCTCCCGTTTCGTTTCTGAGATTCGTCTTAACCGACGTTCCCGTCTTAGCAGCGACACTGTAGCCTGTAACGTAGGCATTTCTTGAAGAGCCTCCGTTTTCAACGCCGCCGCGCATGTACGAGAGCACCAAATTACAGGTATCCTCGGACACTACCTGACGTTTTATCTCGGGGATATGGCTTTCAATAATCTTTCCGTCATCGTCAACGCTCGCCTTTACAACGTGAGGTGTCACGAGATTTCCGCCGTTTGCAACAGCGGCAACAGCGGTAATATGCTGAATGGGAGTTACGGTAAAGGTCTGTCCGAATGCAGATACCGCAAGCTCTACTCTGTTAAAATTTTGGAACCACAAGCCGAGTCTCTCACCCGGGAGATCTATACCGGTCTTTTCAAAATACCCGAATGCCTTGAAATATTCGAGGAATTTTTCATTTCCTATTCGCAAGCCTACGGTTACGAATGCGGGGTTACAGGAATGCCAAAGGGTTTGTTCAAAGGTCTGATTGCCGTGTCCCCACTGATAGTGGCACTTTATGGGCTTGGGATATCCTTCAACCATAATGGAACCGCTGCAATGGAAATTTTCATTTCCGCGAATGAGATTTTCCTCTATCGCCATTGATGCTGTCAGCATCTTGAAGGTAGAACCGGGCTCGTAGGTATTTGTAACAAGCTTATTCTCCCACATACCGTAAAGAAGATCCGAATACATTTTATTCTTTTCTTCGTCTGTGCCGACAAAAGCATCATACTCAGCCTGTGAAAGGTCGTCGAGTGTATACGGAGAATTACAGTCAAAATCGGGAAGTCCCGCCATTCCGAGAAGTTCTCCCGTGTCAACATCCATTACAACACCCCATACCCCCTCCTCTGCCTGGGTTTCGGCAAGGGCTGTTTCAAGATGCTTTTCAAGTATCTTTTGCACCGTGACATCAAGCGTGAGCATGAGGTTGGTTCCGTTTTCGGCGGGAATGTAGCTCTCGTACTTGTAGGGCATTTGCTCGCCTACACCGTTAACCGCGGTGATGATTTTTCCATTTGTGCCCGAAAGCTCTTTGTTGTAGGAAAGCTCAACTCCCGCAAGTCCGCTGTTTTCCGCTCCCGTAAAGCCAAGCACGTGGCTGGCAACCGATCCCTGAGGATAGCTTCTCTTGGTATCCTCCTGCATATGCACAAATCCCGTATAATGTCGGGAAACGATTATTTCACGTATCTTATCACAGGTCGCCTTATCGACCTTCTGCTTTATTGTTTCGTCCTTTCTGTTTATCTTAGCCGCCTTTTCAAGAATCATACTCTTATCAACTTCAAGTATTTCCGAAAGGAATCCGGCAACGTCCTCGCTTACACTGACAGACGTGGAGGGGAATACCGACAAAAGTCTCTTGCGCTCTGCCGCCTTTTCCTCCGACGTGCCCTTCATACCGTCAACGTATTCCTCTATGTACTCTCCGACCGTCATTTTCGGTATATCGAAAGGAGAAATAAACACACGCTCAACAGTGGTTGACACCGCAAGAATATTCATGTTTCTGTCGTATATGGTACCTCTGGATGCCGAAACAACGTTTTCGGTTGTTGCCTGCTCAAGTGCCTTGTTCTGATACTCATCGTACTGACCTATCATTATGTATCCGAGTCGTGCTATGAGTAAAATTCCAAAGAAAAGCATGATAGCAAAGAAAAAACTACTCTTTGTGTGTATCACTTTTCGGGAAGTATGAATCCTGAATTTCAACTCTATCCTCCTGTGCTCTCAATCGTTTTAGGGCAAAAAGAGTAAAGAGACCTTTTATATTCCCTTTACTCTTACTGAATTTTATGTTTTTACTAGTTTATATATGATAAAGCGGAGCCAATTACCTTGCCGAATCCCGACATTAACACACCCGCCGCACTTTTATCATCTTCCGTTTCAAGAATTTGAATGCGATCTCCACCCTCGGAGGTGATATATTCCTTGGGAAGCTGATCCGCACTTACCATGCCGTATTCCTCGCGGGCAATACGCTCTATCTCCTCAAGATCGATAAGTCTGTTCTTTTCAAACTGAAGGTCGTTCTGTTCGCTTTTCAGTTCGACAAGCGTATTATTACATTCGGAAATTGTTGCATCAAGCTCGGAAATCTCTATATAAAGATGCACGACGTAAACCATAATAGCGGTAAGAATAAGAATGAAAAACATGTAGGATATCGGGAACGGTGACGCCGCCTTCTCGCGTTCGGCACGGAACGGCATGATCCTTTGAGCTACCGACTTTCTTTTGACACTCTGTCTTGCAGGCTCGGGAGTTTTTGAAAGAGTCTGATTGAGGCGCTTTTTATTTTTATCCGTGTGACTTGCACTTGCAATCTCCTCTCCTCCGTTTACACGTCTGGGCTTGGTTGGAGGGGTATAACCTTCAGCCTGAAGGAGTTCTTCTGCAAGTTCTTTTTCGGTCACAGTAGAAGAGCTATTCTTTTTTTGTACAAGAATATCATCACCCATAGTGTAATCTTTCGGCATCTCTTTTTCCTTTCCTGATTATATCTTCTCAGCGCTCCTGAGTCTGGCGCTCCTTGAACGGTTGTTCTCAGAGAGCTCGCTCTTGCCCGCTGTCTGAGATTTTTTCAAAAGCTTAAGTGTCGGTTTGAATCCGCACACACATACAGGGAAGCTTGAAGGACACGTGCATCCGCTAGTTCGCTCGGCAAATGCCTCTTTTACAGCTCTGTCTTCAAGTGAATGGAAGGTTATCACAGCAATCCTTCCGTTCAAAGACAGACAGTCTATCATATCGGAAACAGCACCCTTCAAAACACCTATCTCGTCGTTTACCTCTATTCTTATGGCTTGAAAAGTACGCCTTGCGGGGTGCTTCTCGCGGAGGTAGGAGGACGGAACGTTTTCCTTTATTATATCCACAAGCTCAAACGTGGTTTCTATCTTCTTTTTTTCTCTTGCACGAACGATACCCGCGGCAATTCGGGACGCCCACTTTTCCTCACCGTACTCAAATATCACACGGCGAAGCTCCTCTTCGGAGTACTCGTTGACCACCCTTGACGCATCAAGGGGATCGTCTCTATTCATCCTCATGTCAAGGAATGCATTGTGATGGAAGGAAAATCCACGCTCGGGAGTATCCAGCTGATAGGATGACACCCCGAGGTCCGCCGTGACTCCTTCCACCGACTCAATGCCAAGGGAGGAAAGAATTTGCTTAATGTCTTTATAATTGGAATGAACAAAAGTAATTTTGTCAAGGTATTTTTCAAGTCTCTTCTTTGACGCTTCTATTGCATCCGTATCGCGGTCGATACAAATAAGTCTGCCGCCCTTGAGTCTTTTAACTATCTCAAGCGAATGACCGCCTCCACCGAGAGTGCAGTCAACGTAGATTCCATCAGGGTCGATATTCAAAGCATCGACCGTCTCCTCAAGGAGTACCGAATAATGATTAAACTCACTCATCAGAATCCAAACTCCATAAGAGTCTCAACCATTCCCTCAACACTGCCCTCGGACATATAGGAGTTCCAGGTTGCAACGTCCCATATCTCGGCATGATCGCCCGCACCGATAATAATGAGCTCTTTGTCAAGTCCTGCATGCTCTCTGAGGCCCTGAGGAAGCACCACACGTCCTTGAGCATCGCAGGATGCCTCTGTAGCGCTCGAATAAACGAAGCGCCTTATATAGCGTGCTCTCATCTCGGGAATTGAATTAAGCTTTTCAACGTACTTCTCCCACATTGCAAGAGAATAAACACTCACGCACTTATCCATGCTCTTTGCGACAACAAAGGTCTCTCCGAGATCGTCCCTGAGCTTGGCGGGAACAAACACTCTGCCCTTGGCATCAAGGTTATAATTATATTCACCAAGTAACATACTGTCCCCTCCTTTTTATTCCATTTATGGGAAAATCAGGTGAATTTAGTGGAATTTTCCACCACTGTAAACCATAATTCACCACCGTTGGGTATAGTATAACGCAGAAAAGAGAAAAATGCAAGAGTTTTTATTAATAATATGATTATTTTTTTCTCATTTCTGCGTAAAATTTTTGTATCATTTTTTGTGCATTTTGCGGTATACACTCACCCGAAGCACTTCCATCACAAAGAAGCGCTCTGACCTTGGTGGATGAGGTATCACTTTCAGATGCTTCGGAGGCAAAAAACACGGTCTCGACTCCGCACTTGGAAAAATTGAATTCCGCCATATTCTTTTCGTAGGCAAGGTCCTTTTCGTTTCTTATCCCTTTGACAAGCACGCACGGCTTACAGCCCTCAAGGTACTCGTAAAGCCAGCCCGTGTAAAGCTCAACCCGAACGTTTTCAAGGTGCGAAAGGGAGGCTTGCGCAATCTCAAGTCTTTGCTCGGGGGTAAACATATAGCTCTTGTCAAAGTTTATACAAACAAGCACCGTCACCTCTTCAAACACAGAGGCGGCACGGCTTATCAGGGAAACGTGCCCTGTTGTCATAGGGTCGAAGCTTCCCGGAATAACTGCAAGCGTGATCATTTTCTTCCCACCATGTGAATATACGTTTTTCCGTATTTGTATTTTTTCTTGACTTCGGCACCCACCGATTCAAGAACCTCAAGGTCAAGTGAATCCTCGTCGTTTTCGCAAACTATCACTCCGCCGTCAGCAAGAGCATCATATTTGATTATCTTCTTTACAACCTCGGGAATGATTCCGAGACCGTAAGGCGGGTCAACGAAAATGTAATGAAATTTTTCCTTGTTTTTCTTAAGAAAATCCGTGTAATCCATTCTGGCAACTCGGCACTGTGAAAAGAGCTTTGCTCTCTGCGCATTGCGTTTTACCATCTCAACGGATTTTTCGGATTCATCTATAAACACAGCAAACTCCGCGCCTCGGCTGAGAGCCTCAAGTCCAAGCTGTCCGCTGCCTGCAAAGAGGTCGAGCACACGTCTTGAATCAAGGTCGAACTGAATCGAGCTGAACAGCCCTTCCTTTGCCATCTCGGTAGTGGGGCGGACTGCATCCCCCGCAACGGTATCGAGCTTTACGCCCCTTGCTTTGCCTGTAATTATCCTCATTTTTTATCTCTTTTCTGTATTTTTTGATTCTTCACTATATATCTTAATATATCACGGAGTAATTGTCAAGTTTTTAGAAAAAAATACCCCGATTTATCCTATTTCATGCAAATACTCATTTGTTTTATATTTTTTATGGAGTTTTTGGACTAATTCGTTATTTTTTTGTCAAATTTGAACTTTGGAGCAAATTTTTTTCGAAAACATTGACTAATTACGATATATATGGTATACTTGTTAAAAATCTACATTTTTCAAAAAACGGAGATAATTATGGAAAATATTATGCGCTCGGACAAGCTTAAATATGTCCATTCAGACATCAGAGGTCCCGTGTTTGTCGAAGCTCTCAAAATGGAAAAAGAGGGTACAAAAGTACTCAAGCTCAACACAGGCAACCCTGCAACCTTCGGATTTGGTATGCCCGACAGTGTAAGAAACGCTCTTCTTGAGAACGCAGATAAGGCAGTTGCATACTGTGACCTTCGCGGAATGCCTGCAGCAAGAGAGGCGATATATGAATATCACAAGAAGAAAGGTATCGAAAAGCTCTCGAAGGATAACATCTTCATCGGCAACGGTGTAAGCGAGCTTGTTTCGATGGTTACAACAGCCCTTCTCAACGACGGAGATGAGGTGCTCGTTCCCTGCCCCTGTTATTCACTTTGGTCGAACACCGTAAGAATTGCGGGCGGTAAGCCTGTACATTATATCTGCGACGAGTCCTCCAACTGGTATCCCGACATGAACGATATCAGAAGCAAAATTACCCCAAAGACCCGCGCAATCGTTATAATCAACCCCAACAACCCGACGGGTACTCTCTATCCCGACGAGGTGCTTCTTGAGATAATCAAGATAGCAAAGGAGAATGACCTTATAATCTGTGCAGACGAGATATACGACAGACTGCTTCTTGACGGTAAAAAGCATACAGCTCTGGCTTCCCTTTCGGGAGACATCCCCGTTATCACCTTTAACGGTCTTTCAAAGTCACACATCATCTGCGGATTCCGTTGTGGCTGGATGTGTGTCAGCGGTGACACCTCCAAGTGTGAGGACTTCATTGCAGGACTCGTAGCACTCGCGGCAATGCGTCTTTGCTCAAACGCACTCATGCAGCTTGTTATCCCCGCAGCTCTCAACGACGACGCAAGCACACAGGCAATGATGGTTCCGGGCGGACGTCTTTACGATCAGCGTGAGGCTTGCTGTTCGGCTATGGACGAGATAGAGGATATCTCCTACGTCAAGAACCTCGGTGCGTTCTATATATTCCCGAAATTTGATGCCAAGAAGCATAATATCACCGATGACAGAAAGTTTGCTTTCGACCTTCTCAAAGCAAAACATATCCTCATTGTTCCCGGCAGCGGATTCGATTGGCCCGAGCCCAACCACTTCCGTGTAGTAATGCTTCCCGAAGCCGAAAAGCTCCATCAGGCAATGCTCGATATCGGAGATTTCCTTGAAGGTTACCGTCAGTGATAATAAAGTGTTAAAATCTTTGATTGTTAAAAGGTTTTTATCACAAATATTTGACTTTTTTTGATTTATCCCGACTTTTGTGTTTGTTTTGTGTTGACTTTATACCCTTTCTTGGTGTATAATATTCTATAGAAACAAACAGAGTACGGTAGAGGTATGTCCGCACGTCCTTACCGTAAGCTCAATTTATAAAACGGAGGAAATTACTATGTTAGTTAACATGAACGAAGTCCTCTACCCCGCTAAGAAAAACAAATACGGTGTAGGACTTTTCAACGCTGTAAGCATGGAGCTTGCACGCGGTATCATTCAGGCTGCTGAGCAGACAGGCTCTCCCGTTATCATGGGTACTGCTGAGGTCCTTCTTCCCTATTGCCCCCTTGAGGAGGTTTCCTACTACCTCATTCCCATGGCAAAGAAGGCAAGAGTTCCCGTTGTTGCTCACCTCGACCACGGTCTCAAGAAGGAGACCTGTATCAAGGCTCTTGAGCTTGGCTTCACATCCATCATGTATGACTGCTCTACCGACACTTACGAGGATAACGTAAGAAAGGTACGCGAGATGGCAGACATTGCTCACTCTTACGGTGCTACCATCGAGGGCGAGCTTGGCCACGTTGGCGGTGTTGAAGGCGGCACCGGTGCTGATGCAGAAGAGGATCCCACCAAATTCTATACAGATCCCGAACAGGCTTATGACTTCGTTGAAAGAACCAAGGTTGACGCGCTTGCAATCGCTGTAGGTACCGCACACGGTGCTTACAAGCTCCCCCCAAAGCTCGACTTCAAGAGAATCGAGACTATTGCAAACACCGTAAGCGTTCCCCTCGTTCTTCACGGTGGTTCAGGTCTTACCGATAATGATTTCAGAACTGCTATCGAAAAGGGTATTTCCAAGGTAAACATCTTCACCGACATCAACATCGCGGCTGTTGAGGCTGAGTTCCGTGCGTTCACCGATATGAACAAGGGTATCACCGACCTTATCCCCGCGGCAGTTGAAGCTATCAAGAAGTCAGTTATTGAAAAGCTCGAGCTTTTCAACAGCTGTGGCAGAGGCTATCAGCAGAACAACGCAGATATCGACATCAACGATATCGTTGCAAAGGTTACCGCTGAAGTTCTCAAGCATATGGGTAAATAAAACTTAAGGAGAGCAAAACGCTCTCCTTTTTTGTTAAGCATCAAGTTCGCAAGCCGTTAATGATATGATCCTTACAGAATACTGCAAAATCAGTCTTTCATAAAAGATTCACAGATACGCAAAACCAAAAAAGTGTGATGCATCGCATCACACTTTTATTATTATTTTGTAAGCATCCAAACTGCCATTTTTTCAGTCCAGTTCTTTCCCGCGGAGGAATAGTCAGTAAGGGTCATGCTTGTTCCGTCGGCAAGAGGCAGTTTTGCTTCTATTTGAGTATCAAAGGGTGCAACACCTTCCGAAAGCTCAACGTCAACCGTACCGTCCTCATTTATCATCACATCTATGGGAGTGTCAACGCTGTAGCCGAGCTTTTCGTCCTGAGCAAGCATAAGAGGTCCGCGCTGAAGAGCTACATGATATTTTGCTAAGGGGTCCTGCTTATCGTAAACGGGTATTACGGCAACGTTACGATTGCGGTCAAAGACAGTACCTGTCATTAGCACCTGTTCGCCATAGATGACGGGAAGGATCGCAAAGGTTCTCATATCAAGCTCAAGCTCAACACTGTCACCACTCTGCCATTCGCGTTCTATCTTAACGTATCCGGGAATTGCCGAAACGCTTGTTCCGTTTACCGAAACAGAAGTCTTTTTGCTCCATTCGGGAACTCTTACAAGAAGCTCGAACCTTTCGCTTTCCGCAAGCTCAACACTAATCTTAACGTTTCCGCCCTTAGGATATTCGGTTGCAGTATTAAATACTATCTTCTTACCACTCGGGGTTACCGCCTCAACACTTCCGTTGATAAAGAGGTTAAACGCAAAGCCGTTTTCTGTACCCAACAGATGCATTTTAGTTACAAGTCCGATTCCCGCAGAGCCGATACAAGCGCAGCATCCGTAATAATGCTTATCCGACATTATGCGAAGACCTCCAATAGCCTTACCTCTCTTATCAGCGGTAAGAGGGCTATAGCTGTCAAAGGGCAAGGGGTCGTGAATGCACTCGGCAACCTGATCAAGCCAATCGAGGTTAATATTCTTTTTGGTGTTGACCGCACCGAGGTATGCGTTATAAAGGGATGTTTCAAATGCATCAACGTATTTGGGGTCGCCTGTGAGAAGATGAAGTCTGTACATAAACTTCATCATGGTGACAGTAACACAGGTCTCCTGAGCGTGTCTGCCGTTTGTGGTGTTTGCCTGACGTGCCGTAGAGTTGTCAAAAAGCTCGTGGGTACATCCGCCGCTGCCTATAACGGTAAAATCTGTTTCAAGCATCTTGTCGGCGAAATTAATAACCGCCGTCTTGTACTTTTCGTTTCCCGTTACTTCATAATATTCAAGAAGTCCTTCAAAGCATGATATCATCTCATAAGCCTTCGTCACGGGGTACTGATAGGGATAAAGCCCGTTTTCGTATGCAAGCTCGAATACGTCTCCTGTATCAATGCATCCGTGGTCTACGATATGCTTGGCAAGAGTCATATAGTTTTCCTTACCCGTAAGCTTATAAAGTCTTACAACAGGCTCAAGGATAGATGAAGAGTTAAGACCTCTCCAGTTATTGGAGGTATGGGTGATACGGGTCTTTTCACCCTCTCCTATCTTTGATTCAATATAGTCAACCTGAGAACACATAGATGCGATTATCTTTTCGCGAAGCTCATCACTCTTGCATATATCAAGGAAGTACTGCATACCGAGAAGAGCGTACTTTCTCGACCAAAGGTCCCATCCTGTAAACTCCTTTTCAAGAGGATACGTGCTAAGACGTCCCGACTCCTCAGCAGAGTCTATAAGGTCGCAAACAGTTTTCTCAAGAGTCTTATAAAGCTCCTCGTTTTTGGTATAAGAATAAACGAAGGTAGCACCTCTCATCATCTTACCCCAATATTCTCCTCGCCAACCGCCGTCATTGTCGGCAAGCTCACGGTACTGTTCTACAAAGCGTTTCCAAAGCTCCGTGTCGGAGAGCTGAAAGTCTTCTATAAATTTATAAGTTTTATCAATTATTCCGGAATAAGAATAGTTATTATCGGGATTGACAAAGAATTTTTCTTTTGAATAGTTGGAACTCATAATTCCCTCCAATATATGTTATTATCTTTTGTATTTTAACATGTTTTGCAAACAAAATCAATATATTTTACAAAAAAATCCGTACATTCAAGAGTACGGATTTTATCATTATCTTTCAGATTGGAAAGTATTGCGCCGCTTATCTGAAGCAAAAAAGTTAAACCATTTTCTCCTGCTTAACCTTTTTATCAATTACGTGACGGCTCGCAAGCTCCCCTCTTATATCGTCAAGAGAGATGCCCATCTCTATCATGAGAACCATGATGTGATAGGTGAGGTCGGCAATTTCGTAAATTGTTTCACGCTTGTCATCTGCTTTACCCGCAATTATGACCTCGGTGGATTCCTCGCCAACCTTCTTGAGTATCTTGTCGATTCCCTTCTCAAAAAGGTAGGTTGTATATGAGCCTTCCTTCTTCTCGGTCTTGCGACGTGCGATAAGCTCCATAAGAGCCTCAAGGCTGAAGGGATTTTCCTCATCGTTTTCCCAAACAGTGTTTTCAAAGCAGGAAACGCTTCCCGTATGACAGGCAGGTCCGTCGGGTCTCACGAGTACAACGAGCGCATCATTGTCACAATCGGCTGTGATGGATACTATATGCTGATAGTTTCCGCTGGTCTCCCCTTTAAGCCAAAGCTCGTTTCTTGAGCGACTCCAAAAACAGGTAAGCTTCTTTTCCATAGATACTCTAAGGCTTTCCTCGTTCATATATGCAAGGGTGAGTACTTCCTTTGTCTGTGCATCCTGCACTATTGCGGGAATAAGTCCGTTTTCATCAAATTTAAGATTTTTTATATCCATAATGTCTCCTTTATCGCACGAGGATTCCTTCCTCTGCAAGAACTTTCTTCAAATCGTTTATCTCTACCTCGCCGAAATGGAAAATAGAAGCGGCAAGTCCCGCATCCACTTTGGGAAGTGTTTTAAAGAGGGTTACAAAATCCTCGATACAGCCCGCACCGCCGCTTGCGATAACAGGTACCGAAACAGCCTCGGAAACGGCTCTGAGCATTTCAATGTCAAAGCCTTTTTTTACACCGTCGGTATCAATAGAATTTAAAACTACCTCACCCGCGCCCTCTCCGACACATCTTTTTATCCATTCAATTGCTTCAAGTCCGGTGTTCTCGCGTCCGCCCTTTGCAAACACCCTGAATACACCGTCAACACGTGCAACGTCAACAGATAGAACAACACACTGGTCGCCATAACGCTTGGCTGCCTCGGGAATCAAAGCGGGATTTCTGATGGCACCCGAATTTACGCTGACCTTATCCGCACCGCACTTGAGTACCCTGTCGAAATCATCCACCGTATTGATACCGCCACCGACAGTAAGCGGAATAAAAATCGTACTCGCGACGTCACGGAGTATATCCGTAAAGAGCGCTCTGCCTTCGGCTGATGCTGTTATATCGTAAAAAACAAGCTCGTCGGCACCGTTGTCACTGTAATATTTAGCAAGACTTACAGGTGATGAAACGTCATTTAAATTTTTAAAATTCGTTCCCTTAACCACTCTTCCGTCACGAACGTCAAGGCAAAGAATTATTCTTTTCGTTATCATTTTGCCACCTCCACAGCTTCCCTTATGGAAATAGCGCCCGTGTAGTAGGCTTTTCCTATAATCGCACCGTAAATATCGAGCTCGGCAAGACGCACAACGTCATCTATGCTCGAAACCCCTCCCGAAGCCGTAAGCTTTATCGAAAAACGTGATGAAAGCTCGCGGTATAATTCATGTGCCGCGCCCTTCATCGCACCGTCGCGGGAAATATCGGTACAGATTATACAGGAAACACCAAGCTCTTCAAGGTGTTTGCAAAAATCAAACGCATCAACGTCAGACCTCTCGACCCAACCCTTTATGGCAACGTTTCCGTCCTTTATGTCAACTCCGACCGCAATCTTCTCGCCATACTTTTCAAGAGCACGCTTTAAAAAATCCTCATCTGTAAGTGCCGCCGTGCCGAGAATGGCGCGATCAACACCAACTTCAAAATATCTGTCAAGAGTCTCCATAGAGCGAATACCGCCACCTATCTCAACGAAGAGGTCGGTATTGTCAACTATTCTTTTTACAACGTCAATATTGGGAGTCGTACCGTCACGCGCCCCTTCAAGGTCAACAAGGTGAATACACTCGGCACCGCTCTTTTCAAAATCAAGAGCGACCGCCAAAGGATCATCGCTGTAGACGGTCATCTCGTCATAGCGTCCCTTATAAAGGCGCACCGCCTTTTTTTCATACAGGTCTATCGCGGGAAAAATCTTCATATGCTCTCCTTTTCACAAAAGGCTTTAAGGATGGAAAGTCCGACACCACCGCTCTTTTCGGGGTGGAACTGACAGCCGTGTATATTTCCGAGTGACACAGCGGCAGTAACCTCACTACCGTATTCTGCCGTTGCCGAAAGAGATTCTTCGCATCCGACAGCGTGATAGGAATGCACAAAATATACCGCATCCCCATCGTTTATATACTTAAATATCGGAGTATCCTTTTTGAAAATAAGCTTATTCCAGCCCATGTGAGGAATCTTTAATTCCTCGGGGATATATCCCTTGAGAGGCACTATCTCGCCCTTTAAAAGACCGAGCCCCTCCCATTCTCCGTACTCAAAGCTTTTTTCAAAAAGCATCTGCATTCCAAGACAAATACCCATAAGGGGCTTACCTTTTTGAGCCTCGTCAATTACCGTCTTGTCAAGTCCGCTTTCGCGAAGCTTGTGCACCGCATCACGGAATGCGCCCACTCCCGGAAGTATTATTTTATCTGCATTTCGGAGTACGCTCTCATCCGACGTTACCACAGCCTCGACTCCGAGGGAGTCAACCGAGCTTTTTAGGGAAAAAAGATTTCCTACTCCGTAATCTACAATCGCAACCATTAAAGAACTCCTTTTGTGGACGGCACTCTGCCCGCTTCATCGGGATCGGGCTTTACAGCCTGTCTGAGCGCTCTTGCCACAGCCTTGAATATACCCTCAATTATGTGATGAGAGTTTGTTCCCGCAAGCTTTTTGATATGCAAGGTAACGCCCGCTTCTCTTGCAAAGCCTATAAAGAACTCCTCACAAAGCTCGGTGTCAAATTCCCCAACCTTTGGATTCAGCCCGTCAACGTCATAGTATACACCGCCTCTGCCTGAAATGTCAAGTGCGGCAAGAATAAGCGTCTCATCCATCGGGAGCATGATACTTCCGTAACGGGTAATGCCCTTCTTATCTCCAAGATACTCGCGAAGCGCCACTCCCAGCGAAATTCCTATATCTTCTGTAGTGTGATGCGCGTCAACTTCAACGTCACCCACACACTTCACGAAAAGGGGAATATTGGAGTGACGTGCAAAAAGCGTGAGCATATGATCAAGAAAACCAACTCCTGTAGAAATTCCGACCATTTCGCTGTTACCAAGCACAAGCTCTATATCCGTTTCGGCGGTCTTTCTTTTAATTTCAGCCTTCATTTTACTTCCTCCAATATTTCTTCAATACATTTTACAAGTATTTCCATCTGCTCTCTTGAGCCGACGGTGATTCTGTTATATTCACATATACGCTCGGCTGTAAAGTGGCGCACAAGCACGCCCTTTTCACGAAGGCGGGAATATATGTCACCGCCCGATACCCTCGGATGGCGAGCGAATATAAAGTTTGAAAGAGAGGGTGTGAGCACGAAGCCGAGCTTTTCAAGCTCATTCATTGTCCATTCGCGATTTTCCGCAATAACGCGGCAACGCTCAAGCGTAACATCATCATTTTCAAGCACAGCCTTACCCATTGCAAGGGTGATGGAGTTCACGTTGTATGGGTTTGTGGAATAGCGAAGAGTATTGAGGTCTGCTATAAGCTCCTTTTGTGCTATACCGAAGCCAAGTCTCGCACCTGCCATTGAGCGGGATTTTGAGAAGGTCTGAGTCACGAGAATATTCGGATACTTCTTCACGAGAGGGACCGCACTTTCGGTACCGAAATCGACATAAGCCTCGTCAACGACCACCACTCTGTCGGGATTTGACGCAACTATCTCTTCAATTTCACAAAGAGTAAGAGCAATACCCGTGGGGGCGTTGGGATTTGCAATAAACACCGTGCCGTAGGTTTCCTTGTAGGGCTTAATATCTATTGTAAAATCATCGTTCAACGGGAATGTCTTATAGGGGACATGCGAAAGATTTGCAAATACGGGATAAAATCCGTAGGTAATATCAGGAAAAAGTGCGGGGCACTTTTCGTCACAAAATGCCATAAAGGCAAAGTTAAGTATCTCGTCCGAGCCGTTGACAGCAATGGTCATATCATAATCAACGTCAAAACGAGCGGCGAGTGCACGTCGGAAATCGGTGCATTCGGGGTCTGAGTAAAGCTGTGAGCGAGCTGCCGCATCCCTTGCCGCCTCAACGGCACATTCCTGTGTCGGGAAAGGCGATTCGTTCGTATTGAGCTTTACAAATTTTCTGTCCTTCGGCTGTTCACCGGGTGTATAGGGGACGAGATTTGAATATTTTTCGGTAAAAAAGCGACTCATTTTTCCTCCTTACGGGCAACAGCTGACTTTGCGTGAGCAGTGAGTCCTTCTTCTGTTGCAAACAGTGCAACGTCATCCGCGACTTTTGAAAGAGCGTCTTTGGTATAATATGTAAACTGCATTTTCTTTACGAAATCATCCACCGACAGGGGGCTTGAAAACTTTGCTGTACCGCCTGTGGGGAGGGTGTGGTTAGGACCTGCAAAGTAGTCTCCGAGCGCTTCGGGGCAGTAACGTCCCATAAAGACAGAGCCCGCGTGACGCACTTCACCAAGCCACTCGAACGGATCGTCGACCGAAAGCTCAAGATGCTCAGGGGCAAGCTCGTTTGAAATCTCGACGGCGGTCTTGATATCGGGTGCAATGATTATCATGCCGTTCGTGTCGATGGAGTCTCTTGCAATGTCGCATCGGGAAAGCTCGGGTATCTGTTTTTCAAGCTCGTCCGACACAGCTCTTGCGAGACTCTCGTTGTCCGTAACAAGCACCGCACTTGCCATTCTGTCGTGCTCCGCCTGTGAGAGCAGATCTGCGGCAGTTGCGCGGGCGGAGGACGTTCCGTCAGCTACAACGAGTATTTCACTTGGCCCCGCGATCATATCAATAGATACGCGACCGTAAACCTGACGCTTTGCCTC
>JAZREJ010000014.1:0-85584 GCA_045660745.1 Eubacteriales bacterium | reverse complement strand
ATGAGCCTATAGGCTCAGCCGGTTTTATGCCCTAAGGGGGCAGTGCATGCCACCAGCACGGCTGGTGGTCATGACTACTCTGGAATCTTTGCGGTATCTGTTTTTTCTTTTTTTGTTTTAGTCTCGGCGGTGTGGGTTATTTTTGCCTTTTTTTCACCCTTGACGGTTTCTGCGGTAAATGTTATTTTCTTTGCAGTCTTGTCTGAGGGAAGTGAGTACATATACTCAAGCATGAGTCCTTCCATTATCGCACGGAGACCTCTGGCACCTGTGTTTCGCTCTTTTGCAAGACGCGCTATTTCACGAATTGCATCAGGCTTTAATTCAAGTGTCACGCCGTCCATTTCAAAAAGCTTCTGATATTGCTTCACAAGGCTGTTTTTCGGCTCAGAAAGGATTCTGCAGAATGCATCCTCGTCAAGTGGGTCAAGTGATACTATCATTGGCATTCTTCCTACAAGCTCGGGAATGAGTCCGTATTTCACAAGATCGTGTGCCTCAACTTTTTTGAGAGTATGTGTGCTTTCCTTTTCAGCTTTTGTCTGTACGGTTGCTCCGTAGCCTATCATCTGCTTGCCCGCACGGCGCTCGATTATTTCTTCGATTCCGTCAAATGCTCCTCCGCAAATGAAAAGGATATTTGAGGTGTCTATTTTTATAAATTCCTGATTTGGGTGCTTACGTCCGCCTTGAGGGGGAACGTTGGCAACTGTACCTTCGAGAATCTTCAAAAGTGCCTGCTGAACGCCCTCGCCCGAAACGTCACGGGTTATTGAGCGGTTCTCGCTGCGACGGGATATTTTGTCTATTTCATCAATGTATATGATACCCTGCTCTGCACGGGCAACGTCAAAATCAGCCGCTTGGATAAGACGGAGAAGAATGTTTTCAACGTCCTCACCAACGTAGCCTGCCTCTGTGAGCGTGGTAGCATCTGAAATCGCAAAAGGAACCTTCAAGGTCTTTGCAAGAGTTGCGGCAAGGTATGTCTTACCCACACCCGTAGGACCAAGAAGTAGCACGTTGCTTTTCTGTATCTCAACATCTGAGTCTTTTTTCTTCTGAAGTATACGTTTATAGTGGTTGTATACCGCAACGGAAAGAGTGATCTTTGCTCTGTCCTGACCTATTACGTATTCGTCAAGCGATGCTTTTATTTCCTCGGGACGGGGAAGCTCGGACAGTTTTAAGCCGTTGTCAGAGCTCTTTTTTTCAGCTTCTTCGTTGTTTTCAAAAATCATGGAACAGAATTCTGTACACTGCTCACATATTTTAACTCCGTCAGGACCGCTGATAAGGGGACCTGCTTCATTTTCGTCACGGTGACAGAAGGAACATATATTCTTTTCGTCTTTGTTTGCCATATAATAACCTCGATTTAAGATTTTGAGAAAAAACGGGACAGACGACTGTCCCGTTTTAAGTTACATCCTTTTGTCAACTACCTTGTCTATAAGTCCGTACTGGAGGGCTTCGGCACTTGTAAGGAAGTTGTCACGCTCGGTATCGCGCTCTATCTCAGCGATGTCGCGTCCTGTGCGCTCTGCGAGAATCTCGTTCATTCTCTGACGGATCCTTATGATATGGTCGGCATGGATTTTGATGTCGGTTGCCTGCCCGCGTGTAGCGCCGAGACGCTGATGAATCATTATCTCACTGTTGGGGAGAGCAAAACGCTTACCCTTGGTTCCTGCTGCAAGCAGAAACGCACCCATGCTTGCCGCCATACCTATGCAAATGGTGGAAACGTCGCACTTGATAAAATTCATGGTATCGTATATTGCCATACCTGCACTGATTGAGCCGCCGGGACTGTTTATATAAAGACTGATGTCCTTATCGGGATCCTGCGCTTCAAGATAAAGAAGCTGTGCTACAACGAGTGTTGCGGTGGCGTCGTTAACTTCGTCTGCGAGAAATACAATTCTGTCATTGAGAAGTCTTGAGTAGATGTCGTAGGAACGCTCACCTCTTCCGGTTTGTTCAACGACCATAGGTACAAGTGCCATAGGTTTCCTCCTTTGATTCGGGATTATTCTTCGGTCTTCTTGGTGCTCTTCTTAGCGGGAGCCTTCTTTTCAGCCTCTTCGCCTTCAGCCTTCTTGGTGCTCTTCTTTGCGGGGACCTTCTTCTCAGCAACTATCTTAGCGCTCTCCTTAACGATGTCGAACGCACGGGTGCGGGTGAGGTCTTCGCGAACTGCACTTTCGGGAACTGCCTTCTTAACCTGATCAAGCTCCATCTTATAAGCTTCAGCCATCTTAGCATACTCTGCTTCAACGTCCTCATCGGAAACGGTTACGTTCTCGAGAGCTACAATCTTTTCAACAGCGAGCTGGAACTTAACGCGGCTTTCAGCCTGGGGTTTGAACTGCTCCTTGAAGTTGTCCATGGTCATACCTGTGTACTTCATGTACATATCAAGGGAAATGCCCTGAGACTGCATTCTGTAAGCATAATCCTCAACCATGCGCTCAACCTCAAGCTCAAACATGGATGCAGGGATGTCTGCTTCAAGATTTGCAATAAGAGCCTCGGAGAGAGATGCCTCAAATGCTTCTTCAGCCATTCTCTCGTTTCTCTTTTCTATATTTGCCTTAATATCGGCACGGTATTCATCAAGAGTATCAAATTCCGAAACATCTTTTACGAATTCGTCATCAAGAGCGGGAAGCTCCTTCTTTTCGATCTTGTGGAGCATGATTGCAAAAACTGCATCCTTACCCTTAAGCTCTTCGGCATGGTATTCCTCGGGGAATTTAACGTTAATATCGAAAGCATCGCCTGCCTTGTGACCGATTATCTGCTCCTCAAAGCCGGGGATAAAGGAGTTTGAACCGATCTCAAGCTTATGACCCTCTGCCTTACCGCCGTCAAACGGAACTCCGTCAACAGTTCCCATATAATCAATGGTAGCAAAGTCACCCTTCTCGCAAGCGCGATCAACCTCGACCATACGAGCTGCACGCTCAAGCGCGTGAGAAATCTCATGCTCAACATCCTCGTCGGTTACGGGTGCAACATTTTTAACTGCTTCAAGTCCGCGGTATGCCTTAAGCTCAACCTCGGGCTTAACGTAATAGAGAACGGAAAGTTCAACGCCGTTTTCGTCGATTACATCAACATCAATCTCAGGACGGCTTACAACCTCAAGCTTTGCCTCTTCTATAGCCTTTTCAAGCTCAGTGGGAAGAAGGTTGTTGAGAGCGTCCTCATAGAAAACTCCCTTACCGTACATCTTTTCGATGATGCTCTGGGGTGCCTTACCCTTTCTGAAGCCGGGAACGTTGATAGTCTTAACGTTCTTCTGATAAACTTTCTTAACGGCTGCATCAAAAACTGCCTTGTCAATGTGAAGCTCAAGCTTTACCTGATTTTTGTTTTCAGCAGCGCTGACATTTTTTACGCTCATTTTTTGTCCTCCCGGATATGTAAGAAATATCCTTTTACATAATAATACATAGTATATTTTATACAAAAACACGAATTTGTCAATAGAATTAAGACAAAATTTCAGGATTTATTCTTTTTGGCACAAAGTTTAGGTAATCTGCGGACAGTATTTGTGCAGAAAGTCCTGTAATACTCTTCGGAAGTCGTGCATCGCACTTGCCGTGCAGATGTCCGTAAAACACCCGCCTTATGTTGTGACGCACAAGAACCTCGGCAATTGGGGAGGTATCCTGTCCCGGACTTAGGTGCGGATAGTGGGAAAAAACAAGTATTTCGGGATTTTCTCCTGTTTCAAGTGCTATTTTGTCACGGAGCTTTTCTCCTTCCTTTATTGAAAGCTCAAATCGCCCCGCTTCACGCGCTATTATTTTTTTGTCATCATCGGACAGTGGCGGGTCATTTGACCATCCGCGAGATCCGCAAATTACAAACCCCTCGGCAAAGGTTGCCGTGTTGTGAAGAAAGGAGATTGTGGAAAATTTTTCCGATTTTAAAAATTCGTTAAGCTTTTTAAGGCTCTGCCACCAATAATCGTGATTTCCTTTGAGTATTATTTTTTTGCCGGGTAAGGCTTCGATAAAAGCAAAGTCTGCTCTTGCTTCCTCAAGTGTCATAGCCCAGGAAATATCGCCCGGAATCACCACCGTATCGCTGTCACTCACCTCACGGAGCCAGGCAGTGCGTATCTTTTCTGTATGGTTTTCCCAGCGCTCGGAAAAAATATCCATGGGCTTATTTGTCGAAAATGAAAGATGCGGGTCTGAGAGTGCGAAAAGCGCCATATCTGCCTCCTTTCTGTGAATAGATCCGATGCTTTCACGAAATAATAAGTATATAAAAATGAAAGGAACTTGATTTTTATGGAAAAGAAAAGCGAAAAAGTCCGTCACATTGAGGGTATCTCCTGTAGTGTGAAGAATTGTATGTACCATGATGGGGAAAGCTTCTGCACTACCGAAAAGATATGCGTTGGTCCTTGTCACGCCTCTTCAAGCACCGATACCGTTTGTGCGACGTTTAAGCCTAAGAATTTTTGATCAAGTCTGGCTTTATCCCATACCGCTTTCAAGAAGCTTTTTTTGTAAAAAATCTTGAAAATCTTCAAAAATTTTAATAATTTATTTTTGTTTACGCCTAATAAAATAGCATCTCTAAAAACGTATTGCCTTGTGGCAATACGTTTTTAACTTATGAAAGCTCTTTGCAGTCTTAAAACTTTTTCAAAAAAGCTTAGAGAGGCTCAATTCAACGCACTGCTAAAATAAATTAAAACTCAAGCACCTTTTCGGGCATAGCATCTTTATCGCAGAATTCTGTGAAGCGCACCTTCTTGTCCTTGAGGGTTGCAAGAGGCGTGGGTGCTGATGTGTTTGTAAGAGCACAAAGAGTTGCAATGGAGTCAAACTCCTCCTTCTCTTCCTTGCCGGAGAGAGCGCGGAGCACTGCGGGAGCGAATTTGTATGGGGATGCTGTGGAAACAACGAGCATCTTGTTTTTGCCCATTTCATCCTTGGCGCACTTTACAGCAACTGCTGTGTGCGGGTCAATAACGTATTTGTCGCTGTCAAATACGTCTGCAATGGTTGCGGCACATTCCTCTTCACTGCACCATGCACCTGCAAAATCAAGGCGAAGCTTTGCAAGAAGCTCGGGAGAAACAGTGTATATACCATTCTCGCTAAGGTCTGCCATAAGCCCTTTTACAGTCTCAGCGTCGCTTGCCATGTAGAGAAGTCTTTCAAGGTTTGACGAAATAAGAATATCCATTGAAGGACTTGTGGTTGTGTAGAAGTCGCGTCTGCGGTCATAGGTACCCGTCTTGAAGAAGTCGGAAAGAATCTTATTCTTATTTGAAGCACAGATAAGTCTGTCAAGGGGAAGTCCCATCTTCTTTGCAATGTATGCGGCAAAAATGTCTCCAAAGTTACCGGTAGGAACAGTAACGTCAATCTTTTCGCCCATCTTGATAGTACCCGCATTTATCATGTCGCAGTAGGCTGAAATATAGTAAACTATCTGAGGTGCAAGTCTTCCCCAGTTGATGGAGTTTGCACTTGAAAGGAAGGTTTTCTTTTCAAGGAGCTTCTCGCGGATGTCTGCGGAGGAGAATATCTTCTTAACACCGGTCTGAGCATCGTCAAAGTTTCCTTTGATGGCCATTACTCCGACGTTGTTTCCTTCCTGAGATGCCATCTGAAGCTTCTGTATGCCGCTTACACCGTCAACGGGGTAGAATACAAGTATCTTTACCTTTTCAACGTCGCGGTAGCCTTCAAGCGCAGCTTTACCCGTGTCACCTGAGGTTGCAACAAGAATGAATGCCGTCTTGTCTTCACCCGTCATTACAAGTGCCTCGGAAAGAAGACGCGGCATTATTTGGAGCGCCATATCCTTGAATGCGCAAGTAGGACCATGCCAAAGCTCTAGCACCGAGGTGCCGTCGGAAAGCTTAACGACGGGAGCGGCATTCTTGCCGAAACGCTCCTCAGAATATGATACCTCACATATTTTGCGAAGTGTTTCGGACTCGTAGTCATTCAAAAATTTGGAAAGTACATAAAATGCTCTTTCGGAATAGTTCATATTGAGAAGCTTTGCAAGCTCTTCTTCGGTAAGTGTAGGAATATATTCGGGCATATAAAGACCGCCGTCGGGTGCAATGCCTCTTTTTATTGCTTCTGCGGAGGTAAGAGCGCTCTTATCTCCACGGGTGCTGTAATACTTTAATGTTTCCATGTGCTTCGACCTGTACCTTTCTTTTTACGCGTCTTGAAAAACGCGTCTTTTATATGATTTATTTCTATTACTTTGTTATCCTTAGCATATATCTCTATGACGTCAAATCGGCAAGGCGGTATGGTGTTCAGCTTGTTTGAAGCAAGCGTTTCGGAATAGCATGACATATAGTATTCCGCACCTTGCGAGAGGGTGGCTCTTTTTTCTTTTGTTACCGATTCAGCGGGGGTGAGGTAGTTTATCCTGTCAACGTTTTGCGTTCTGACCTCGCAAAATACCACACATCTTTCATCCTTCATTATAATATCTATTTCGGATTCCCCGTGTCGGAAATTGCGTTCAAGTAAATAATATCCGAGTCCTTCAAGATATTCAAGAGCAGCATTCTCGCCGAGCCGTCCGAGCGACATTTTGACGGTGGGTTCTTTTTTTACTAAGGAAAGTGCATCACAATTTGGTTGTAACACAAAAGTCTTACTTGAAAATTGTGAGCGCAAGCGAACTTTATCATTAGTTGCCGGAGGCGACTTTTTTATTTCTTCTTTTTTCTTTTTGAAAAGAGAGGAGAAAAAGTTCTTGATGTTCATAATATCTTCTTTAAAAACGTCATTCTGTGCTCAGGGCAGGGACCAAGCTCTACTACCTTTTTACGGTGAAATTCGGTGGGATATCCCTTGTGCTGTTCAAAGCCGTACTCCGGATATCTTTCTGCCATTTCAAGACAGTATCTGTCTCGCTCTACCTTTGCCAGAATGGAAGCTGCCGCTATCTGCGGAATCAGAGCATCTCCTTTTATGACCGTTTTTACGGGTGTATCAAATCCCTTTGCACGGTTGCCGTCGATGAGAAGAAGCTCGGGAGAGATGACAAGCCCTTCGACCGCCCTTTTCATTGCAAGCATGGTTGCGCCGAGAATGTTATACTCGTCAATTTCTGTGTGGCTTGCTGATGCAATGCTCCATGCAAGAGCCTCTGACTTTATTACGTCATAAAGCTTTTCGCGTTTCTTTTCGGAAATTTTCTTAGAGTCTGTGACACCCTCTATGAGAAGGTCCTTCGGAAGTATGACAGCCGCCGCAAAAACCGGACCGGCAAGAGGACCGCGTCCTGCTTCATCAACTCCCGCAACTATCATTGAGGAGTCGGGAACAAGCTCGTTAAAAACCGTATAATCCATATTTACTCCAATGTGATGCGCCCAATCTTTGCGCTTCTGAATTCTTCAAGTATCATTGCGGCACATCTGTTGAAATCCACTTCTCCACCGCGCTGTAAAAGTGAACGTCGCCGTCCTATAAGCTCGAATATATCGTATCCGTCAAGCCCGTCAAGCTCTTCTTCCTCAAGTCCGAATCTTGAGCATAAAAGAGCGGGATATCTCTTCTGAAGTCTTGAGCATAGTATCATGGCAACCTCGTCCGATTGCAATACCTTATCCTTGATAGCACCTGTTATGGCGAGGTTTTCCCCTACTCGCTTGTCCTCAAACTTTGGCCAAAGCACACCGGGCATATCGAGAAGGTCGATTCCGTGAGGGGTCTTTATCCATTGCTTGTTAAGGGTGACACCCGGGCGGTTTTCAACATTTGCCTTTTTTTGTCCTGCAAGGGTGTTGATGAGAGAGGATTTCCCAACGTTCGGTATGCCGAGAACCATCGCCTTGACGGTCTTTCCCGACATCCCTTTTTCAATGTTTCTCTCGATTTTGTCTGCAAGAATGCTCTTCACCGCATCAATTACGGCGTTTATTCCTTTCTTGTCGATACAGTCGGCAAGAACGGCATTCTTTTTTTCTTTTTCATATATCGACATCCAACGGGAATTTCCCGCGGGGTCGGCAAGGCTCGCCTTGTTGAGCACCGTCAAAACAGGCTTGGGTGCCACAAGTGCATCAAATTCAGGATTCTTTGAACTTCGGGGGATTCGCGCGTCAAGCAGCTCGATTATGATATCGACACTTGAAAGGCTCTCTTTGATAAGGCGCCTTGTTTTTGCCATATGCCCCGGGAACCACTGTATTATGTCGCTCGGCATTACTCTACTCCTCCGAAATCGGGTGCAAGTCTTAAAATAACGTGTCCAAGAATGTAGTTTTTATGGATTGGTCCAATATTTCGGCTGTCTGTGGAATTGTTTCTGTTGTCGCCCATAACGAAAACGTGATCCTTGGGTACCACACACGGAGTTTTGCTCCCTGTGTACATAAATGTTTCCGTGGGGGTGATATATGGCTCGTCTATCTTTTTCCCGTCAACCAATACGGTCCAGTCGGAGCGCACCTCTACCGTTTGTCCTTCGGTAGCAATTACTCTTTTGATGTACGGTGCGGAGGAGGAAACTCCGTGGTCTCTCGGAATATTCAGGTTTCCGGAGACGTCAACCACTACGATGTCGCCGCACTCAGGCTCGTAGAACAGATTTGTAATGAGGAGTCTGTTGCCGTTGGCAAGTGTGGAATCCATACTGTGACCAGATACCGTAACAAATTTTACGAGGAAGGTGAATATTATAACTACACAGCAAAGGGCTACGAGAAAGGTCTCTATCCACTCAAACAGTGATACAATAGCGGAATTTTTGTTGTTTTTGTTCATTGTAAAACCTCTTATTTAAGTTCCAGCGTTTCCTTTTCCGCAAGGGTGATAATATCGTCATCTGTCTTAGAGCGAAGAAGTACTCTTGCCTGACACGCATCACACGATATCTCTATCACGTCATATCCTACGTCAAGGATAAGCTCTTTCTTACCGCAAGGGCAATTTATTTTATCTGCATCCGAAAGCTCCTTTAAAAGATAGAGCATACCGCTTGTAACCACTGCATCGTAGTATTCGTATTCATCGTTCTTCAAGTTGTTTTCGGAAATGTCGAGCGTCTCATCTTCATCTTCTTCGTCGTGGCAGTGACAGGTATCGTCGTGGCAGTGGCAATCTTCTCCGTGCGCCTCTTTTTCGAGAAGCTCAAACAGACGGTTAAGCTCTGCTGTATTCTTTTCCACCGCTTTAATTATTTCGTCCTTGTCACCTACAAAGAAAATGTCAAGTCCCGAGTCGGTGCATTGAAGGATGAACATATCGTCGCCGAAAAACGTCTTTGCCGCAACCTGAAATGGGTGAGGCTTGGGACATGCAATACAGGGAACGTCCAGCTGTACTGTCTCGCGGCTTTTAATGTATTTAACGCTGAGAGTGGAGCCCCCGCATGAGCAACGGCGTACCACCTCCGAGGAGGAAAGAGAAAACAGTGTTATTTCCTGCACGATAGCCACTCCGCAATCGGGACAGCGGAAGGCTATATATCTTGTTTCTTTCATATTTTTTTACCTTCGATAATGAATCTTTCTCTGAAAAATAAGTATTGCTGTAAAACGCCTCCCCAAATACCCAGGTCGGCAAACTCCTTATTAAAGTATTTTAAAAACACCTTTTTCATCCATACGTCAACAGGCACCTCTGACAGTCTGTGCGCTCCGTAAAGAAGCACACATGAGGCAACCTTGGGGCCAACTCCGTGTATTGTCATAAGGTGTTTTTTTGCATCTTCGTTTGAAAGAGCGGAGAGTACGTCGGCAGATATTTCGCCCGAAGCACAGCGTGCTGCGGCATCAAGTATGTACTTCACTCTGAATCCGAGTCGGCACTCATTAAGTCCCGTTTCACCTGCATCAAGCAAAGCTTCGGGGGTAGGGAAGGCGTAATGCTCTGTGCCCTCTATCCTCTCGCCAAAACGTGCGCTTATGGATGCAACGTTCTTCTTGATTCGGGGAATATTATTGTTTTGAGAGATTATGAAGGAAAAGAGCGCTTCGTAAAAGTTTTGCTTGAGTATTCTCAGACCGGAAGAAATTTCAACGGCGTTTTCGATGACAGGCAAAACGTCATTGTCAAAATCCGTCAAGGTGCTGTTTATATCCGAATAACGGGTGTTGAGGTCAAGGTATTCGGTAAGGTCGGTTCCGTTTACCGAATAATACTCTACCTGTCCGCTTTTTTGAGCATCGGGGAAAAAGACGAGGTCGTGTCCGATAATACCCTGCCATCCGTCATCCGTTTTGTCAAAGCGGAAGCACTGTCCGCAGTTAAAGGTCTTTTCGGGTGAGAAGGCCTCTTTTTCGGGAAGAGCTATTCTATGCTTTATCATCAGTGGTACACCGATTTTATAGCGCGCTCGACAGCATCCTTTGAGTTGCCCCAAGGCTCGTCATCATAGCGGTAGTCGAATTTCTTACAGAACCAGGATACGTCCTCCTTGAGAGTTTCAAGGTATTCAAGCTCGATCTCGCTTGCCGCACGGTAGAAGTAGCTGCGCTCTTTTTTGGAAATGTAGAGTGATGCGCATTTGAGCATAAGAGCATAATGCTCTATACAGAAGAATGGGGTCTTTGAAAACTTTTCACGGAAGTGATAAATGTCGTCCTCCTCCCACATTACGCAGGCACACTCTACCATTTTTTCAAAATTGTTATCTATCCTGTCGCAGATATAACATGATTTTGAAGCTGTTGCAAGATAGTCGTTTGTAGCCTTTAATTTATCCGAGAAGACGGGAGTTTTTTCAAGCTTCTTTATAAGCTCGTCAATGTGAGATTCGAGTATAAGTCCGAGTCCGAGACGATTTTTTGCGGTAAACATCTTTTCGTAATGCTCACGGCAAAAGCCTTTTTTATTAGTCTCTATTCTTATGTCGGGCTCCATCATGGAGGCACCGAGAATTATATCAAGCTCGTCCGCTTCAAGCTTTTTGCGAAGTCTGCAAAACGGGCATCCGTCCTGTATCTCAAAAGCCTCGTTGACGGGAATAGTATATATTTTCTCCATAACCTTTAATCCTCATCGTTACCTGATTTTAGTTTGTAGCAGAGCTGCATAAGGCTATCTCCCATGTGTACGTTTTCAATGTGTACGTCAAGGTCGGGGAGACGAAGCTCTGTGTTTGCAAAATTCCAAAAGCCCGTAACACCTGCTGAAGCAAGACGGCGTGAGACCTCTTCCGCAGAGTGTTTGGGAAGCGTGAGAACTGCGATGTTGACATTGTTGTTACGGCAGAAGGTCTCGACATCGCGTATATTCTGCACGACGTGGCCCGCAATGGTCTTGCCGAGTACATCGAGCGATACATCGAAAAGTCCGGCAAGCTCCACGCCGCATTTATCAAGGGTTGTGTGGTTGGCAATGGCGCTTCCGAGATGTCCTACACCGATTATTACGGCACGGTTTTTCTCTCTTATTCCGAGAATATCTGCGATGCTTTCTCTGAGGGTCTTTATGTTATATCCGTATCCCTGTTGTCCGAAATCCCCGAAGCAGTTTAGGTCCTGGCGTATCTGAGAGGCGGTCACATGGATTTTTCGTGACAAATCAGCTGATGATATCTTTGTAAGCCCCATTTTCTCAAGCTCGGTGAGATATCTGTAATATCGGGGCAGACGGCGTATAACTGCCGACGAAATTTCCGTTTTATTCTTTTTCATCTTCATTTCCTTAATTTCGTAGTATTATTTTTACCTTATTTTGGTGAAATTATGATTTTTCGTCATTAATCTTGAAAGTCTTGTTTTATTAAAAATCACGAGTTTTACACATAATCCACAGGCTTTTCCACAGCTGATAAGCTGAAAATCCCTATGTTTGAGGGATTTTATTGAGTTTTCCAACAAAGTTTTCCACAGGCTGTGGAAAACTTTCTGTGTAAAAATAGTCTCGATTAATTTACGAATTTGTCACCTGTCGGCATCGCATTTAGTCGGATATCGGCAAGATTTCCACTCAAAATTTCGTAATATCCTTGTGCTGCTATCATCGCCGCATTATCTCCGCAAAGAGAGAGGGGCGGCATATAAAGATTGCATTTCTTTTTGTCGCAAAGCTTCTTTACCGCTTCTCTTATGTGAGAGTTGGCACTGACTCCTCCCGCAAGCACAAGGGCGGGTGGATGAAAATCGTTTATTGCGTGGGAGAGTCTGTCGGTAATGCTGTCGCATACGGCAAGCGTGAAGGAGGCGGCAACGTCCTCTTTTTTGTAAGGAGTGCCGTTTTGATCAAGCTTGTGCAGATGGTTGACTACCGCTGTTTTAAGTCCTGAATAGGAAAAGTCATAAGGGGCATCCTTAACAACTGCTCTGGGGAGAGGAATGCTTGATGCGTCTCCGAGGGATGCGAGCCTGTCCATTTCCGCGCCTCCGGGGTAGGAAAGTCCCATAACTCGCGCTACCTTGTCGAAGGCTTCTCCTGCGGCATCGTCACGGGTTATGCCTATAGTTTCGTATTCGGTGTAATCCTTGACGTACAAAAGAGATGTGTGACCTCCGGATATTACCATTGCAAGAAACGGAGGCTTGAGGTCGGGGGAGGCGATATAATTTGCCGCAACGTGCCCTCTTATGTGGTTGACGCCAACAAGTGGCTTGTCTGTCGCATAGGCAAGGCTTTTGGCAAAATTGACACCTACAAGCAACGCACCTATAAGTCCGGGGCGGTATGTGACGGCTACGGCATCTATTTCATCAAGCGAAATACCGGCATCACTGAGCGCTTCTCTCGTCAGAGGGACCACCGCTTCAACGTGTGCGCGAGAGGCTATCTCGGGCACAACTCCGCCAAAACGCTTGTGTATATCTATTTGTGAAAGTATTTTACAGGACAAAACTCGGCGGCCGTCTTCAACAACGGCAGCCGAAGTTTCATCACAGGATGATTCTATAGCAAGTATTTTCAAGGTAAGACCTCTTAGATTTCCAATGTCATTATGTAAGCATCCTCGCGCGGAAGTGTATAGAAACCGCGTCGGATGCCTGCGTTTTTAAATCCTAATCCTTCATAAAGGCTGATTGCGGGAGTGTTTGACGCTCTGACCTCAAGGATTATTACGGGTAGAGCCTTCTCTTTTACACGGCGGATAAATTCCGTCATTAAAAGCTTTGCCACTCCTTCTCTTCGGTGATTTTTAAATACCGCAACGTTTGTGATGTCTGCCGAATCGGGTGAAAGATACGCACCAACGTATCCTGCAATCACTCCGTCTTTTTGGGCAACGAGGAAAAGTGTATCGTCACGGAAGGCTGATTCTTCAAGCGCCTTCGCTGACCAAGGAGATGAAAAACACTCTTCTTCAAGTCTTGCCACATCTTCGACGTGGCAGGACTCCATTTCAATAACCGAAGCTTCCGTCCAGGCTGTCATCGTTATCTATCCAGTCGGAAACAGTAATTGTTCTGTACTCGGTCTCGGTGTCACGCACCACGACCGTCTCAATTCCTGCGTTGATTATCATACGTCGGCACATCTGGCAAGGGCTCGTACCGATTGCAAGCTCGCCTGTTTTGTAGTCGATGCATGCAAGAAATAGGGTGGAGCCTATCATATTCTCGCGACTTGCTGCGATGATGGCGTTTGCCTCGGCGTGCACCGAACGGCAAAGCTCATAGCGTTCGCCTCGCGGGATATTGAGCTTTTCCCTCTGACAGTACTGAAGATCACAACAGTTTTTGCGTCCTCTGGGCGCTCCTGCATAGCCTGTGGAAATGATGCTGTCGTTTTTAACGATTATCGCACCGAACTTGCGACGTATACAGGTTCCGCGGAGGGCAACAGCTTGGGCGATATCAAGGTAATAGTTGATCTTATCAGGTCTCTGTGTCGACATAACTTACTCCGTTTTTTAAATATTTTTAACGAACTCACGAAGCCAGGACTTGAAATCCTCGCCTATCTCATCATGCTTTACGCCATAGGTAACGTTTGCCTTGAGAAGTCCGAGCTTGGAGCCCATATCGTGGTGGATGCCGGGATATTTGTATGCCATGACCGAATCACGGCGTGCTATTTGTGCCATAGCGTCGGTAAGCTGAATTTCTCCGCCCGCACCGGGTGCCTGATTTTCGAGAATAGAGAAAATCTCGGGCGGCAGTACAACTCTGCCGAGAATAGAAAGACAGGAGAGTATCTTGTCGGGTGATGGCTTTTCTATCATGTCGCGGCAGACGTATATGTCCTTTTCCACCTCGGTTGCATCAAGTGAGCAATACTTAACAATTTGCTCGCGTGTAACTTCGTGTACGCCGACTGTAAGCTTTCCGTACTTCTCGTATATTTTGATAAGCTCGCCTGTGGTTGGAACGTCCGACTCGATTATATCGTCTCCGTAAAGTACGGCAAAAGGCTCGTTACCTACAAAGCTCTTTGCACACCATACGGCGTGACCGAGTCCCTTGGGAGCTTTCTGTCGGAGATATGTGATGTTTGCCATTTCGGCAATCTCGTTTATTTCTCTCAGAAGGTCTTCCTTGCCCGACTGAATGAGCTTTTTCTCGTATTCCGGAGAATAGTCGAAATAATCCTCGATTGCGCCCTTTCCTCGGTTTGTTATTATAAGTATATCCGTGATTCCGGAATCAACTGCCTCTTTTATTTGATAGTGCATTGCGGGTTTATCTACAATGGACATCATTTCCTTTGGAACAGCTTTTGCGGCGGGCAACATTCTCACACCAAGACCGGCTGCGGGGATGACGGCTTTTGTTATCTTTTGCATTGTTATACTCCTTATAAGTGTGCAGTGGAACAAACTTACTTATAATTATATATAAAAAAGCAGTCTTTGTCAATAAAAACAGCCTTTTTTTAATAAAATCACCTTGATTTTTTCCGCCTTTCGTTATATAATCAAGAAAAAGTGTTATTTTGGAGGATAATATGGCGAAAATTTTAAAAGCGATATACCGTATCATGTGCGATACTGCACTTGTGTTTACAGCAGTTATGCTCATTTTCGGAGTGCTTATTATGAGCGACGAAAGAACGTTTATGATTACAAGAGACGTTGTTCTTTCATTCTTTTATTTTTCGTTTATGGTTGGCGTGGCATCAGTTTTTTATCTCATAAAGAAACTTCATGTCACCGTTTCCGCGATTATGCATTTTATAGTTTCTTCTATCGGGTATGTTTGGCACATTCTTACCGTGACCGAAAGAAGTGCGGCACAGATGTTTGTCGGAGCCGCTCTCTTTGTTGTCATTTATTGGGGCATCTTCGCAATATCTAAGTTTATTCAGACGCCCATTAAGAAGAGTGAGGCAAAATCAGATACCGAAGACAAGAAAAAAGAAGAAGACATAAAGGTTCTTGATGAAGACAAAGAAAACGCATGACATAAATGTCATGCGTTTTCTTTTGCCTACATATACCAAAAGTGTCGCTTATTTCGCAATTCGGCTCATATCTTCCGTTGTATACGGCACGATCTGTGCGCTCAATAAACGAGTCGTAAAGTCTTTAATCAATCTTTCCAACAACGAAATTTTTGTTGATTATAAGTTTTCACTTTCATGAATTTACTCACTTGTACAAGTTCTCTGTATCGTTATAGCATTTGTCAAGAATAGGTGCGTGAAAAATTGCTAAAGGTCGGTTTTTTAAATTATAAAATGTTTTTAAGACTTTCAACGTCCGCAATATCCGTTGCCCAGCTTGTGACAAAACGAATGACACTGTGAGTGTCGTCGAATTTTTCGATAAAGCAATACTTTACCTTTTTCGAAAGCTCTTTTGCGTGAGTGTTTTCGACTATTACAAACTGTTGGTTTGTGGGGGAGTTGATAAAGAATCTGTAATTCTTTTCCTTTAATATTTCCACAAGTCTTGCAACTGTCTCGGAGGCATTCTTTCCTACCGTGTAATAAAGACCATCTGTAAAAAGTGCATCAAATTGTACACCGAGAAGTCTGCCTTTGGCAAGAAGCGCTCCCTGTTGCTTTATGCGTGTCATAAAGTTCTTGGGGGCTTTTTTGAACACCACTGCTTCGCCGCAGAGTGCTCCGCACTTTGTGCCACCAATATAAAAAACGTCGGTAAGAGAATAAATGTCAGCAAGCGACAGGCAGTTTTCGGGGCTTGCAAGAGCGTAAGCGAGTCGAGCACCGTCAAGATAAAGAGGTATATCGTACTCACGGCATACGGAATACAGGTTTTCAAGCTCTTCTTTAGAATAAAGCGTTCCGTATTCTGTCGGATGAGAAATATAGACTGCTCCGGGATGTACCATGTGTGAGCGGTTATCGTCATTATAAAAATCCTCAAGACAGGTACGCACCGCTTTTGCCGACAGCTTTCCGTCGGTGTGAGGGAGGGTTATGACCTTGTGACCGCTTGACTCTATCGCGCCCGCCTCGTGTACTGCGACGTGTCCGCTGTCAGCGGCGATGACCCCCTCGTAAGGCTCAAGTATTGAGGATATGACAACTCTGTTTGTCTGGGTTCCTCCCGTAATAAACTCTATTTCGGCGGAGGAGTCTTTTATTTCTTTTCGTATCTTTTCTTTTGCTGATTCGGTATAGCGGTCGTTGCCGTATCCCGAAAGATGCTCAAGATTTGTTTTTATGAGCGCTTCAAGCACCTTGGGGTGCGCGCCTTCCATGTAATCGCTTTCAAAGTACAGCATTTCAATACTCCTTGAAGGTTTCTGCAAAAATACATTTTCCTGTGTCTGTATCAAGCTCAAATATCGCGCCGTGCATTGAGATTTTTCCTTTTGCAACGTTGTGATACTGAGGAATTTTCGTTAAGAATTTTTTTATCATAAGCTCTGCATCAAGACCGAGAACCGAGTCTTCAACTCCCGTCATTCCCGCATCGGTTATAAAGCCCGTGCCATGCGGGAGCACTCGCGCATCGTTTGTCTGAACGTGCGTGTGCGTTCCGAAAACAGCAGAAACTTTTCCGTCAATGTGAAGAGCGAGAGCTATTTTTTCGCTTGTAGCCTCAGCGTGAAAATCTACCACAGAAATATCGAAATTGCCGTCTTCACGCTCAAGTATCTTTTCAAGAGTGCGGAAAGGGGAGTCCATCGGGTCCATGAATACTGTCCCGAGTAGCGAGATGACGAGAAGTCTGTAGCCCCTACAGTCTATTATCGTATATCCGTTTCCCGCGCAGGGCTCGGGATAGTTTGCAGGGCGGAGAATGGCAGCCCCGGATTCAAGGAGCGACTCTATCCCTTTTTTTCTCCATACGTGATTCCCTGTAGTGAGCACGTCCGCTCCTGCCGCAAAAAGCGTGTCGGCAGACACCTTATCGACCCCGTTGCCGACAGCGGAGTTTTCACCGTTTATTATGACTGCATCAAGCTTTTCTCTTTTTCGGATATCCCAAAGGCGTTCTCTGATCATTGCACAACCAGTGTCAGCAACAACGTCTCCGAGGGTTAAAATACGAATTTTTGACATAAAGCGCTCCTTTGCGGGTGTTCTTTAAAAAAGAGAGGTTTTAACGTATGTAAAAACCTCTCTTTTTGATTTTCCGAACAATCGGCTATATCTTAATATAAATATAATATTTTCTCTTTAGATTTATGTTAATATATTCACCGCTTATTTAGCGTATTCAACAGTTCGGCTTTCGCGAATTACATTTACCTTGATCTGACCGGGATATTCAAGCTCATTTTCTATGCGCTTAACGATGTCCCTTGCGATAAGTATCATGTTTTCATCGTTAACGATTTCAGGCTTAACCATAAGACGAAGCTCACGGCCTGCTTGTATCGCAAACGATTTTTCAACTCCTTCAAAGCTTGTAGCGATCTCTTCAAGCTTTTCAAGACGTTTGATGTAGTTTTCAAGGTTTTCACGTCTTGCACCGGGACGGGCTGCCGACAATGCGTCTGCCGCCTGAACAAGGACAGCAACAGCAGTCTGAGCTTCAACGTCTCCGTGATGTGCTTCAATAGCGTGGATGACCTCGCGGTTTTCACGGTATTTCTTGGCAAGATCCACACCAATCTGAACGTGTGAGCCTTCAACCTCGTGGTTGAGCGCCTTGCCGATATCGTGGAGAAGTCCTGCACGTCTTGCAAGATTTGCATCAATTCCGAGCTCATCTGCCATCATACCTGCAATATGTGCAACCTCAATGGAGTGCATGAGTACGTTCTGACCGTAGCTCGTTCTGTACTTGAGTCTTCCGAGAAGCCTTACAAGCTCACCGTTAATTCCGTGAACGCCTGTTTCGATGAGTGCATTTTCGCCCTCTTTCTTAATAATGGCTTCAACTTCTTTTTTGCTCTTTTCAACAATTTCTTCGATTCTTGCCGGATGGATACGTCCGTCGGCAATAAGCTTTTCAATAGACAGCCTTGCAACTTCGCGTCGCATGGGGTCGAAACTTGACAGTGTGATTGCTTCGGGGGTATCGTCAATGATAAGATCAACGCCTGTAAGAGTTTCAATGGTACGGATGTTGCGTCCTTCGCGTCCGATAATTCTTCCCTTCATATCGTCATTGGGAAGGGGAACAACAGATACCGCAACCTCTGATATCTGGTTGGATGCACAGCGCTGAACGGCAAGGGAAATAATGTTTCTCGCTTTTTCTTCAGAATCGTCCTTGAGGTTCTGTTCAATCTCAGCAAGCTTGATAGCTGCCTCGTGCTTAGCCTCTGCTTCAATCTGCTCAACGAGCTTCGCCTTCGCTTCTTCTGCGGTGAGTCCTGCATACTCTTCAAGAGTCTTGAGTTGTTTTTCCTTGATGGTAACAAGCTCTTCTTCAATCTCTTGATTCTTGCGGATTTTTTCCGCGAGCGCTTCTTCTTTCTTCTCAAGGTTTTCCATCTTGCGGTCAAGATTTTCTTCCTTTTGAATGGCTCTCTTTTCGAGCTTAAATACTTCGGCACGGCGTTCCTTAACTTCACGGTCTGCCTCAGCCTTGTTTCTCAAAATTTCTTCCTTAGACTCGACAAGAGCTTCCTTCTTCAAGCGTTCTGCTTCCTTACGGGCATCTTCGACAATTTTTACTGCTTCTTCCTCGGCTGAACCGATTTTCGCTTCGCCTACCTTTTTGCGGTAAACGATACCGATAACAACGCCTACAAAAATTGACACGAGAGCCGCCACGATGCAAATCACGATTTCGATGGTTGTCATGTTTCAAGCACCTCCTTATATTTATATTTAAACGATTATATAAAAATATATAATCATTCATCATATATTTTACAACTTTTTTGTCCATTTGTCAAGAAGTAATAAAAAAACGATTGAAAATATGTGTAAAAATGTTAATTTTTTAAATTTTTCAATTTTTTTAAAAAAAGTTAAAATTAGGTGTTGACAACTCAGAAAAAAAGTGATATTATATACAGGCAAAATAAATAGTTGCGGGTGTAGTTCAATGGTAGAATTCCAGCCTTCCAAGCTGGTCGCGTGGGTTCGATTCCCATCACCCGCTCCATTTTTTTCTTTATGCGCTTGTAGCTCAGCCGGATAGAGCAACTGCCTTCTAAGCAGTAGGTCGGGAGTTCGAGTCTCTCCAAGCGCGCCACGATATGGTGGGTGTAGCTCAGTTGGTTAGAGCGTCAGGTTGTGGCCCTGAAGGCCGTGGGTTCGAATCCCATCACTCACCCCACAAAAAAAGAAGTACTCCAACAGGAGTACTTCTTTTTTGTGTAATAATGTAGGGATTCGAAGCCCAAGGGGGCTTTTACCGTAAAGAAAACAGTCCGGGGGACTGTTTTCAGGTAAAAGGTGCGAAACCTTTAGGTTGAGCAGTGCGGATTGCGATGCAATACGCGTCGAATCCCATCACTCACCCCACAAAAAAAGAAGTACTCCAACAGGAGTACTTCTTTTTTGTGTAATAATGTAGGGATTCGCCCCCCCAAGGTATGGAAAGCTTCGGGGTCAGATATCCGATCGTTTTTTCAGATCGGCAAGGCGATCTTTTTGCTCTTTTGTGATGCGGAAGCTCTCACGGGACTTCTGCACAGCCTTGTCGAAAGCATTTTTCGGTATTTTCCCGTTTTCAAAATACGGCATTATTTCATTCGGATTTTTTGCAAGAGCTGTCGCGAAATACCAGGCGATCATCATATTGACGTAGTATTCGTTACTTTGGATAGATGCGACCTTCTCGGCATATTCCGCCCTGAAATCACTTCCGAGAAAATGCACCATCAGCATTTCAATTCCGAATCTTACGGTGTACGTGTGCGTGCTGTCAAGCCATGAATAAATTCTCTCAATGAGAGCAGCTTTGTTATTTTTAAAGCATTTTGGGCGAAGGGAGTCGCAGGTTGCCCAGTTGTTAACATAGGGAAGAAAGCCCTCGATAAACAAAATACATGTGTCAAAAGGAAGAAGTGAGATAACGAGTGCATGAAGATTGTTTTCTTCAAAATAAGTGTGAGGAAGTTCTTTCAAAAAAGTAAAATTTTCACGGTGCTTTTTTGCAAGATTTTTTAAAACGGGCATTCTTACACCAATCATCATTTCCCTTGATACGCTTGGAAGAAGAGGTGCCTGAAACTCTTTATATTTTGTATCTTTAAGCGAGAAAAGTTCCTTTTGAATGCTTGTCATGTTTAGCTCCTTATTTGTCCAAAATGCGTCATTTTGCAATAATTCACAAGTATTTTAGCATTAAGTGACGTAAAAAGCAATATTTGAATAAAAGGTGTTGAATTATTCTGTAAAAGATGCTATAATAAAAAAACAATCAATAATATACGAAAGGAAAGCATTTTATGAAAAGAGTATTATCTCTTGCACTTGCACTCATGATGATCCTGAGCGCGGCAACACTTCTTTTCTCATGTTCGGGAGATGACAAAAAAGAATCAAGCGGAAGCGGTGAGATCAAGCAATACGAGGAGGACTCCATTTTCTATGAGAGAAGCCTCGTGTCTGACGATCTTCCAGAAAAGGATTACGGCGGACGTGATTTTAGAATCGTAACCCATTATGAAACCGATGCATTCATCAAGGAGGAGGACCGAAATAAGGGCGACCTTATCAAGGATGCAAAGTACGCGAGAAATCAGGCAGTTGAAAATCGATTTAACGTAAATGTAAAGCTTGTTTACAGCGGTACATATACGGAGGTTTCCGACTATGTTTCAAAGACTGTTCTTGCGGGAAGCGATGAATTTGACCTTCTCATGGGAATGGCGGTTGATACCGGCTCTCTCGTACTCAAGAAGGTATTCCTCAACTGGTATGACATTGAGCACATAAACTTTGATAAGCCTTGGTGGGCAGCATCTAACAAGACCGACCTTACATACAATGGTAAGTGCCTCCTTGCTGTATCAGACTTTGCCTTTTCCTCGTTGACCTCTACTTATTGTATGATGTTCAATAAGAATCTTGCGGCATCATATGAGCTTGGCGATGTTTACGGACTTGTTCTTGATGGTAAGTGGACCTTTGATAAGTTCCGCGAGATAGTTAAGGACGTTTACACCGATGACGGTAACGACGAGCGTGACGAGAATGACTTTTACGGACTCTCTCATGCAAATGGCTCTTGTGTAAATACCTACCTTTGGGCATTTGACAACCCTGTTTGCGTTAAGGATGAAGAGGGTGTTCCCCAGATTGCCATCAAGACGGATAAGATAGATAGCATTGTAACAGACATTTATGAAATGTTTTACAATACCGACGGTGTATACTTTGACGGAAGCAAGTCCAACGAGAAGTCAAACTCCCGCGATATGTTCTATGCTAAGAAGGCTATCTTTACAACATGTTCTCTCGGTACTCCCTTAGATGAAAAATTCCGTGACTTTGAGGATGACGTCGGAATCATTCCTTATCCCAAGTATGATGAGAATCAGAAGGATTATCTCACCATGGCAGATGGTTATCACACCATTCTTGCAGTACCCAAGACTTGTCCTGATACGGAGTTTGTAGGTATTATCACCGAAGCACTCTCTGCTGAAAGCTGGAAGACTCTTACTCCCACTCTTTATGAGATCGCTCTTAAGACGAGATATCTCAGAGACAACGAGTCCAAGGAGATCTTAGATATTATTATTGCGGGACGTACCTTCGACTTCGGCTATATCTATGACGGATGGCAGGGCTTCTCCTTCATGCTTCAGTCTATGATGGGGCAAGGAAACTCTAACTTCGAATCCTTCTACAAGACACGTTTAACAGGTGCACGCTACAGATACAAGAGCGTTGTAAAGGCATTCGATAAAATATAATAATAGTTTCACTTTATTTTAAGAAAATCCTACGACAATTTGCCGTAGGATTTTTTATGTGTGTGAAAAAAGTGTTGAAATATTCAAGTAAACATGTTACAATGATTATACATTTATGAAAGGAATAGAATTTTTATGAAAAAAGCATTGTCTTTAGCACTTGCCATTATGATGATATTTAGTGCCGCAGCGCTTCTTTTGGCTTGTTCCGATGATAAGAACGGCGGTAAATCCGGCGGCGAGATCAAGACCTACGAAGAGGATTCTATTTTTTATGAAAGAAGCCTTGTCTCTGATGATTTACCTACAGTGGATTACGGCGGACGTGAGTTCAGGGTAGTAACTCATAATATAAAGGATATCTTCGTTGAGGAAGAGGAGCGCAACCGTGGGGACCTTATCAAGGACGCGATATATGCAAGAAATTTGGCGGTTGAAAATAGATTCAACGTAGATATAACCGTTGTTTATAACGCTACATATCCTGAGGTTTCAAGCTACGTTCAGAAGACGGTTCTGGCGGGTAATGATGAATTCGATCTTCTTATGGGTATGGCTGTTGATACAGGCTCTCTTGTGCTCCAAAAGGTGTTTCTTAATTGGTATGACATAGAGCATATAAACTTTGATAAGCCATGGTGGGCAGAGTCAAATAAGACCGACCTTACTTACAATGGTAAAAATTTTCTTGCAGTATCCGATCTTAACCATACTGCAATAACCAGTACCTACTGTATGATGTTCAATAAGAATCTCGCGGCATCCTACGAGCTTGGTGATATTTACGGACTTGTTCTTGACGGGAAGTGGACTTTTGATAAGTTCCGCGAAATCATTAAGGATGTTTACACCGATGATGGAAACGATACCAAGGACGAGACTGACTTCTACGGTCTTTCCCATCCCAACGGTTCTTGCGTAAGCGCTTACCTTTGGGCTTTTGACAATCCGATATGCGTGAAGGATGCAGACGGCGTTCCTCAGATAGCCGTTAAAACCGATAAGATAAATAACATTGTGACAGATCTTTATGAAATGTTCTACAACACAGACGGTGTTTATTTTGACGGAAGCAAAATAAATGAAAAAGCTGTTTCCGGAGAGATGTTTTATTCCAAAAAGGCAATATTCACAGTTACTTCACTTGGCGTACCCACGACAGAAGATTTTCGTAATTTTGAAGATGATATTGGAATTATTCCTTATCCCAAGTATGATGAAAATCAGCAGGATTATCTCACCATGGCAGACGGCTTTCACACTGTACTTGCAGTGCCCAAGACCTGTGTTGATACGGAGTACGTAGGAATCATCACAGAAGCACTTTCTGCTGAAAGCTGGAAGACCCTTACTCCCACTCTTTACGAAATTGCTCTTAAGACGAGATATCTCAGAGACAACGAGTCCAAGGAAATCATGGATATCATTATCGCGGGCAGAACCTTCGACTTTGGCTATATCTATGACGGATGGCAGGGCTTTGGATTTATGCTGGAGACTATGATGGGCAAAGGGGATACGAACTTTGAGTCATTCTACAAGACGCGTCTTCCGAACGCCCGCTACAGATATAAGAGTATTATAAAGGCATTTGATAAGATGTAATAGTTTTACTTTATTTTAAGAAATTCCTACGGCAGATGAGCCGTAGGAATTTTTTTTGGCAATAGTGTATAAAAAAGTGTTGAAATATTTCAGATATGGTGTTATAATTAACATATATTATTAAGAAAGGATGAAATACTTATGAAAAAAGCATTGTCTTTAGCACTTGCAATTATGATGATATTTAGTGCCACAGCGCTTCTTTTGGCTTGTTCCGATGATAAGAACGGCGGTAAATCCGGCGGTGGCGAGATCAAGAC
The DNA here is from genome assembly GCA_045660745.1 of Eubacteriales bacterium. GTDB lineage: Bacteria > Bacillota > Clostridia > Oscillospirales > SIG627 > RGIG6353. The sequence continues at coordinate 61,545 of JAZREJ010000014.1, read as the reverse complement.
CTACGAAGAGGATTCTATTTTTTATGAAAGAAGCCTTGTCTCTGATGATCTACCTACGGTGGATTACGGCGGACGTGATTTTCGCGTAGTAACTCACATTGAAAGCGAGATATTCATCAAGGAAGAGGACCGTAACCAGGGCGACCTTATCAAGGACGCAAAGTACACAAGGAATCAGGCTGTTGAAAATCGTTTCAACATAAATATAGGTGTTGTTTATACCGGTACATACACAGAGGTTTCCGATTACGTATCAAAGACCGTTCTTGCAGGAAGCGACGAGTTTGATCTTCTCATGGGTATGGCAGTCGATACAGGTAAGCTTGTAACGAAGAAACTATTCCTTAACTGGTACGACATTGAGCATATAAACTTTGATAAGCCCTGGTGGGCAGCATCCAACAAGACTGATCTCACCTATAACGGTAAGTGCCCTATTGCGGTATCTGATCTGAATTACACGTCTATTGCTCAGACTTATTGTATGATGTTCAACAAGAATCTTGCGGCATCCTATGAGCTTGGTGATGTCTACGGACTTGTTCTTGACGGTAAGTGGACCTTTGACAAGATGCGTGAGATGGTTAAGGACGTTTACGTTGATGACGGTAATGACGAGCGTGACGAGAATGACTTTTACGGAATGTCTCATGCAAACGGATCTTGTGTAAATACATATCTTTGGGCATTTGATAATCCGGTTTGCGCTAAGGATGCGGACGGTGTTCCTCAAATAGCTATCAAGACCGATAAGATAAACAATATTGTAACCGATATTTACGAGTTGTTCTACAATACTGACGGCGTTTATTTTGACGGAAGCCGAATTAATGAAAAAGCAGTTTCGGGTGATATGTTCTATGCAAAGAAGGCTATTTTCACAACAACCTCACTTGGCGGACCTACCAGTCAGAAATTCCGCGATTTCGAGGATGACGTCGGAATCATCCCTTATCCCAAGTATGACGAGAATCAGCAGAATTATCTAACCATGGCAGACGGATATCACTCCATTCTCGCAGTACCTAAGACTGCAAAGGATACTGAGTACGTAGGCATTATTACCGAGGCTCTTTCTGCCGAAAGCTGGAAGACCTTAACTCCCACTCTTTATGAGATTGCTCTTAAGACGAGGTATCTCAGAGATAACGAGTCCAAGGAGATCATGGATATCATCATCGAAGGCAGAACCTTTGACTTTGGCTATATCTATGACGGTTGGCAGGGCTTCTCCTTCATGCTTCAGAGCATGATGGGTAACGGAAACTCTAATTTTGAGTCGTATTATAAAACACGTTTCACAAGCGCACGTTATCAGTATAAGAGCGTTGTTAAAGCGCTTGACAAGATATAATTTAAAAAAGCAGATGCTCCCCTCTGGGAGCATCTGCTGTATTTTAATAGAGATAACCTTCCTTATAGAGAAGCTCTGCAAGGAGGAGAGAACCGCCTGCGGCACCTCTTAAGGTGTTGTGAGAAAGTCCCACGAACTTATAGTCGAAGAGGCTGTCCTCACGAAGTCTGCCGGCACTGACACCCATGCCGCCCTCAAGGTCGCGGTCAACGCCTGTCTGGGGACGGTTGTCCTCTTCAAAGTAGGTGAGGAATTTCTTGGGAGCTGTATGAAGCTCAAGCTCCTGAGGTCTGCCTGAGTAGTTATTCCAAGCCTCAAGGATTTCCTCCTTAGAGGGTTTGTTTTCAAAGGAGATAAATACGGTTGCAAGGTGTCCGTCGGTTACTGGAACACGGATACACTGAGAGGTGATTTTCATATCGGTCTTGTCAACGATAACACCGTTTTCGATGTGCCCCCAAACCTTCATGGGTTCCTTTTCACTCTTCTCTTCTTCGCCGCCAATGTAGGGGATAACGTTGTCTATCATTTCGGGCCAAGACTCGAATGTCTTACCTGCACCTGAAATTGCCTGATAGGTGGAAACAACAACGTTTGTGGGCTTAAACTTCAAAAGAGGAGTAATAAAGGGAACATAGCTCTGGATGGAGCAGTTTGGCTTAACAGCAATGAAGCCCTTTTCGGTTCCAAGTCTCTTCTTCTGATATTTGATGACCTCAATGTGATCGTTATTGATTTCGGGGATTACCATGGGAACATCGGGAGTCTTGCGGTGAGCGGAGTTGTTTGATACAACGGGAATCTCAGCCTTTGCATAAGCCTCTTCAAGCGCCATGATTTCTTCCTTCTTCATGTTTACCGCACAAAGAATGAAGTCAACATCTGCCTTAACAGCCTCAATGTCGGAAGCGTCCTTAACAATGAGCTTCTTTGCCATTTCAGGGATAGGAGTCTTCATATTCCATCTGCCTGCAACTGCCTCCTCATAGGTCTTGCCTGCGGAAGACGCACTTGCGGCAATACAAGTTAAATCAAAATAAGGGTGGTTTTCAAGAAGTGTGATAAATCTCTGACCTACCATACCTGTGCCGCCAACGACACCGACTCTAAGCTTTGCCATAATGCAAATACCTCCAAATTATAATAGTGTTTGTTTGGGAACTCTTCCTTATATTATATAGAGAAAAATTTACGGTGTTCCCAATTTAATTAGTAAAGCCAACCCTGTAAAAGACAGGGTTGGCAAAACCGATTTGCTTATTTGTACTTGCGCTTGCGTGCAGCTTCGGATTTCTTCTTACGCTTTACGCTGGGCTTTTCATAGCACTCACGCTTACGAAGTTCAGATAAAACTCCACTTCTTGCGCACTGTCTTTTGAATCTGCGGATAGCACTGTCAAGAGATTCGTTTTCTTTTACTTTTACTTCTGCCACTTTATATCCCTCCCTTTGCCATTCAAAGAGAAATTATTCTCATAACGAATTTAGTATTCATCCGAAATTATACTATATAATGGGAAAAGTGTCAAGATGTTTTTTGTAATTTTTAAAACTTTTTCAAAAATAATTGAAATTTATTTATACATATACAAAATGAACTTCTTTTTGCCTCATTACTAAGTCTTTGGATGGGGGTAAAGAGGAGGTGCTTTTTTAAAACACCTCTCTGTTTATACTTATTTAATAACGAGATTTACAAGTTTTCCCGGAACGTAAATTTCTTTTACTACGGTGTGTCCCTCAATCATCGATGCAACAGCAGCCTTTGCTTGTGCGATTGCCTCCTCCTTGGAGATATCGGTGGGAACGTTGAGCTTTGCTCTTACCTTGCCCATGAGTTGAACTACAATCTCGACGGTCTTGTCTTCACACTTTGCCTCGTCCCATGTGGGGAATGCAGATGCAGAGCAGAGTCCCTTGCCGCCCATTATCTCCCAGACCTCTTCAGCGACGTGAGGAGCGAAGGGACAGAGAATACCGGCAAATGTGAGAAGCTCGTCATGTGTGAGAGAGCCATGGTCATATATGTCATTGATGAGGGTCATCATTGCGGCGATAGCGGTGTTGAACTTCATATCGTCGATATCAAGGTTGACCTTCTTTACGGTCTTATGGAATGCACTCTCAAGCTCTGGGGTTGCTCCGTTGCCCTTGGCCATTTCAACAAGTCCGCAGAACCTGTCAAGGAAACGTTTGCATCCCTTGATGCTGTTTTCCGACCAGGGAGCCGCCGCGCCGTAGTCGCCCATAAAGAGTATATAGGTACGCAGAACGTCTGCTCCGTACTGGTCTACAACCTCATTCGGATCGATTACGTTTCCTCGTGATTTGGACATTTTCTCACCGTCCGGACCGAGAATAAGACCCTGAGCCGTTCTCTTTGCGTAAGGCTCTTCTGTGTTGACTTCTCCCATATCGTAAAGGAATTTGTGCCAGAAACGGGAGTATATCATATGTCTTGTTACGTGCTCCATACCGCCGTTGTACCAGTCAACAGGCATCCAGTATTTGAGCTTTTCCGGATCTGCAAGACACTTATCGTTCTTCGGGTCGATGTAGCGGAGGAAGTACCAGGACGAGCCTGCCCACTGAGGCATGGTGTCTGTCTCACGCTTTGCATCCTCGCCACAGACGGGACATTTACAGTTGACAAATTCGGGAATCTTTGCAAGGGGAGACTCACCGCCCTCACCGGGTTCAAAGTTCTTGACCTCGGGGAGCCTTAAGGGAAGCTCCTCCTCGGGTACAGGGACCATTCCGCACTTGGGACAGTGTACGATCGGAATGGGCTCACCCCAGTATCTCTGACGGTTGAATGCCCAGTCCTTCATCTTGTACTGAACGCCTTCTTCACCGATGCCCTTTTCTTCAAGGTGCTCAATCATGCGCTTGATAGAGTCCTTCTTGTTGGTGTATCCGTTGAGAAATTCGGAGTTTACCATCTCGCCGTCGCCAGCATAAGCCTCGACAGAGATGTCTCCTCCTTTGATTACCTCAATTATATCAATTCCGAACTTCTTTGCAAATTCCCAGTCACGCTCATCGTGTGCGGGTACTGCCATGATAGCACCTGTTCCGTAGCCCATCATTACGTAGTCGGCAATGTAGATGGGGATTTCTTTTCCGTTAAGAGGATTGATACCGCAGATGCCCTCTATCTTAACGCCTGTCTTGTCCTTGTTGAGCTGTGTGCGCTGGAATTCGGTTTTCTTTGCACATTCCTCACGGTAGGCTTCGATAGCATCAAAGTTTGTAATCTTTTCGCGAACACGCTCAAGCATGGGATGCTCAGGCGCGATTACCATGAATGTAACTCCGAAAAGCGTATCGGGGCGGGTAGTGTATATGCGGAGGTTTTCATCGGTGCCGCCTACCTTGAAGTTTACGAAGGCACCTGTGGATTTACCTATCCAGTTGACCTGCTGCTGCTTGACCTGAGGAAGGTAATCAACAGTTTCAAGCCCCTCAAGGAGCCTGTCAGCGTATTTGGTTATTCTGAGATACCATACGTCCTTGGACTTCTGCACGATATCGTTGTGACAGATATCACACTTACCGCCCTGAGAGTCCTCGTTGGAGAGAACTACCTTACAGTGAGGACAGTAGTTTACAAGTGCTGTATCACGGTACGCAAGACCGTTTTTGAAGAGCTCGAGGAATATGTGCTGAGTCCATCTGTAGTAATCCTCGTCTGTAGTGTCGATGGTTCTTGTCCAGTCAAACGAGAAGCCGACACGCTTTAATTGGTTTGTAAACTTTTCAATGTTTTGGTCTGTAAGTATTCTGGGATGGGTGTTAAACTTGATAGCCGAGTTCTCGGTAGGAAGACCGAAAGCATCAAAGCCGATAGGGAAAAGGACGTTGTAGCCCTGCATCCTCTTTTTACGGCTGATAACTTCAAGTCCGGAATAAGCCTTTATGTGTCCGACGTGCATTCCCGCACCGCTGGGATAAGGGAATTCAACAAGTCCGAAGAATTTGGGCTTCGAGGAATTGTCCTCGGCTTCAAATATCTTCTTTTCTTCCCATATATCTTGCCATTTTTTCTCGATTTGCTTAAAATCGTGTTTCATTTTATTTTACCTCTGTCAGTTTTTCTTTAACAAGTTTTAATTTTATACTAAAAGCCCTGAAATGTCAACATCTACGGCGTCAGCCCATAGTTTTTCAAGGTTGAACGTGTCACGTGCTTCTCGTGAGAATATGTGAACGAGCACGCAATCATAGTCAAGCACTATCCAATCAGAGGAAACGTATCCCTCGCGACGGGTCAAGGGGATACCCTTTTCACCGAGCTTGAATTCAACCTCATCCGCAAGCGCTCTTATCTGAGTTGAGCTTGAACCGTTTGCAAGAACGAAATAGTCGGCAATTACGGTCTGCTCCACAACGTGAAGAAGCTTAATGTTGTAGGCTTTTTTGTCATCAAGTATCTTTACTATATCTTCCGAAAGTGTTTTTGAGTATTCTTTATCCATATTTTTCTCCTGACTTTAATTTTATGTAATGATAAGGTTTGCACCAGAAGCCGGTATTTCTACCGTAGGTTCATCCGGATTATATGGCTTTTCGGGGGTGGGAGGTTCTTCGTCCTCTACAGGTTCATCATCTACTGTAGGTTCATCATCTACTGTAGGTTCATCGTCCTCTGTAGGTTCATCATCCACTGTAGGTTCATCGTCCCCTGTAGGTTCATCGTCTACTGTAGGGTCATCGTCTACTGTAGGTTCATCGTCCACTGTAGGTTCATCATCCACTGTAGGTTCATCACCCTCTACAGGTTTATCGTCCTCCGATGGGGTTGAAGGCTTTGTTGTGCTTGAGCCTCCTCCCCATACGTGGGGTTGATTATCTTTTACGTCATCGGGTGTGTATCCAGAAACGTTAGGATTCCAATATCCTGATTTCACCTGTTCTACAAGCGAAATATGACTTTCGTCTATATCCACGTTATAAACGTTGAATGCTGAGTTGATTATTTCAAGGTTTTCTTTTGTATAAAGAGAATACAGCGCTGCACCTCCCGATCCCGTAAACGGCTCACCTGCGGCGGTATAGAAGGTTATCGAATCGGCACCGAGAGTACCGAAGTCAATCAGCTTGATATATCCCAGGATATCCGTGAGCGTCATGGTGGTAGTACAGTAATCGAGTACAAGGGATGCAACGTCAGTGAGCTTGTCAAAGGTGTACCAATCCGAGCTTGTAAGCTTTTCAAGGAGTGCCGCCATGAACAGCTTCTGCGCGTCTACTCTTCCGAGGTCTCCCATAGCGTATCCGCTTCTGAATCTTACAAAGCCTTCCGCATCCTTACCCGAGAGGGTCTGCTGACCCTTTTTAAGGTTGATATAAAGTCCCTGTTCCTCGTCAACGTAATACATGTTGCTCGGAACGTTCATTGGAACACCGCCTATTGCGTCGATTATCTTGACAAATCCGTTTAAATCTATCATGCAGTGATGGTCGATGGTAATACCGAAGGTTGATTCGATGGTTTTTTCAAGATATGAAAGACCTGCCTCGTAGGTTTCGTTAAGTGTTTTGTAATTCTTTCTGTTCTGGCTTATCCAGTGCGCGTATATTGCGTTGATTCTCTTATTTCCCACCTTATTTACACTATCCTCAACGTAGGTGTCGCGTGGAATTTGTAAGAGATTTATTTTTTGTGTGGCACTGTTGAAGTTGAGTACCATCATAACATCGGTGTTAAGTCCGACTCTGTCCTTACCTATAACGAGTATATTGTATGAGTTTTTGTTTCTTATTACTCCTTCAACAGGCTCCGGGGGTGTTGATGTTCTGAAGTAATTTGCAAGACAGCAATCCATCCAGAAAGGATTGTCGTCTTTTGCTGAAAAGCTTTGCAAAAATTCGGGCTTATTCTTGAAAGGATTGCGTGAATCCCAAGAGACTGTTGCATTTCTGTACCAGATGTAAAGACTTGCTAAGCCTATTACTATTATCAACAAAAGAGATAACAGTATAATGGTGTATTTGTTGAAAAATTTGCTTTTGCGTTTCTTTTTTTGCTTTTTCCCTTTAGTCTTTAAAACGGGAGCTTCGGTGATTGGTGCTTCTGTTTTCTTTTCTTTTTTTGTTTCCGTTTTTTCAATCGGGGGAGATTCTACAACAGTAGACACCGCAGTTTTTTCTGTGTTTTCTTTATTTTTTAAAGCTTTAAGACTTGTGACCTCTCTTTTTATACGGCTTCGGTCGGGAGTCTTTCCTGCTCTCTTTTTTTCTTCTTTCATGATTCTCCTTGCGTTTTCAAAAAATCAATGGCACGAATTGTATCGGGGTGGATAAACACCTTTTTCTCCTTGAGGTGGGAGACGGTGTTTTCGAGAATACGAAGAGCGGATATATCAAGAAGCTTTATTCTTTCTTCGTTTGAACGCGCTTTTTCAAGACCGTTGTGTAATAACTCACGCTCGGCACGGCATACGTCGTGACGGCGGGTGTGTTCGGTATAATCCGAAATAAAAAGTATCTTTTCAAAAAGGCTCATGTCAGCCTTTCCTGTTGTGTGAAAGAAAATGAGACTTGCCACTTCATCCGTTTCGCCAAATTCATAGCGTGCCGCCAATGCTCCGGTTACAGAGTGAAGCACTTCGGGGGAGCGAAGGTCGTCTTCGGTGAGAGGGTATGAGTATTTTTCGGCAAAGCTTATCTGCTCCGAGTAGGTAAGCGGTTTTGTGCAGTCGTGGAGTATTGCTGCTCTGATAAGCGTATCAAAAGATTTACATCCTACTGCCTGTGCGAGAAATTCAGCCTCCTCGACTACTGCCATAACGTGTGTAAACCTTGACTCGGGTAGGACTTTTTTCATTTTCTCTATAAGACCTGTCATTGGTAAAGACCTCGGCTTACAATATATTCTCTGACTCTTGCGTCAATGAGTGAAAGACATCCGGCACGTACCTCGGTGGAGGATGCGGGGAGCGGTTCGTCGTTTATCATAAATATGGAGGACGTCGGATATTTTTCCGAAAGTCTTACTTTTTCGGATTCTATCTCACCGTCTTTTGCATCTCCTCTCGGCATTACCCAAAGCTCTGCGTTAGCCAAAAGATACTCGGTGTTTTTCCATGATGCGAAGGTGAGGAGCATATCCGTTCCCACAAACAGGCAGAATGTACTGTCTGAATCCTTCTTAAGTTCCGCAAGTGTTTTGAACGTGTAATTCTTTTCGCCTGTTTTTAAAAACAGAGTCTTTTCGATATCAGAAAAAATAATTTCACAAAGCTTTGAATGCTCTGAAAAAGCGAGCTTGCACATTTCAAGTCTGTCCTCAAATTCTGCCCTTTTCTCCGGAAGAGCTTTGTGAGGCGGAAGAAATGACGGAATTACGAGAACTCTGTCAAGATGTGCCGATTTTATAAAGCACCTGAGCGCCTCGGCGTGCCCCTTGTGCGGGGGATTGAAGGTGCCTCCGAAAATGCCTGTTCTCATTTTGGGAGAACGATTTTTTTATTCTCTCGACTCTCACGGTACAAAACTATCTTTGAACCGATGATTTGTACGACGTCTGCACCCGTTTCGTCGGCAAGTATTTCAGCCGCCGCGTGCGGGCCTTCGATATGTGTTTGCAGACAGGATATTTTTATAAGCTCACGCGCTTCGAGAGCTGAGTCTATCTGCTTTATGAAATTCTCGTCAATGTCGCCCTTTCCAAGCTGAAAAATAGCCTGCTCTGACATTGCGAGTCCTTTAAGGTATGAACGCTGTTTACTTGTCATTGTTTTTCTCCCAAATTTTTGCCGCCGCTTCAAGCGCACGTCTTCTGTGACTGTATTTGTTCTTTTCTTCCGCGGATATCATACCGAACGGAGCTCCCGCATCATTGCTGAAAAAGTATGGATCGTATCCAAATCCACCATCTCCGTGAGCCTCTTCAAGTATCCTTCCGTAAGTCTCTCCTCTTACGGTAAATTCTCCGTCGGGACCAACGTAAGCAATGGCGCAGACGTAGGATGCCGAGCGGTCGTTTTTGCCTTCAAGATTTTTGAGAAGCAGTCGGTTATTTTCGTTATCGTCTGCGTCCTGTCCGTCAATGGAGGCATAGCGCGCCGAATATATACCGGGGGCGCCTCCGAGGGCGTTTACAGCAAGTCCCGAATCGTCGGCGATGGATGGAATACCGCTCTTGTTAAAGGCGGCTCTTGCCTTGATGAGGGCATTTTCCTCAAAGGTTGTTCCGTCCTCTACGATTTCGTCATAAAATTTGATATCGTCAAGACTTAGTATTTCCACCTGTGCTCCGAGGCATTCGGTGAGTATTGTCTCGACTTCTTTTATTTTATGTTTGTTTCTTGTTGATAAAACGAGTTTTTTCATGTTCAGTCCTCAAACAAAGCCTTTACAAAGTCGTTTGAATCAAAGGGACGAAGATCCTCAACTCCCTCGCCGACACCTATAAATTTTACGGGTATATCAAGCTCTTTCTTTACAGAGAAGACAACGCCGCCCTTTGCTGTGCCGTCGAGCTTTGTGAGAACAAGTCCCGTGATGTCTGCGCTCTTTTTAAATTCCTTTGCCTGATTTACGGCATTTTGACCCGTTGTGGCATCAAGCACGAGAAGTGTTTCGCGTGATGCATCCGGAAGCTCTCGGTTAAGGACTCGGTCCATCTTGGCAAGCTCGTCCATAAGGTTTTTCTTGTTGTGAAGTCTGCCTGCGGTGTCAACGATAAGCACGTCGGCACCCTTTTTGCGCACTGCTGCCGCCGCGTCGAATACTACTGCAGATGGGTCGGCTCCCTCACTTTGGCGGATAAGGTCAACGCCTACTCTGTCTGCCCATACTGCAAGCTGGTCGATTGCTGCCGCACGGAAGGTGTCAGCCGCTGCAAGCACGCATGTCTTACCCTCGCTCTTGAGGTAGGAGGCAATCTTTGCAATGGAGGTGGTCTTTCCGACACCGTTTACTCCGATAACGAGTATTACCGAAGGCTTTGTGGAAAGATTAAGCTCCGTGTTTTCCGAGTCAAGGCGTTCGCGCAGGATGTCAAGAAGCATTTCTCTTGCCTCTGTGGCAATTTTTATTTTGTTTTCCTTGGTGCGTTCGCGAAGCTCTTCGGTTATATCGCCTGCTGCTGTTATTCCAACGTCGGCAAGTACCAAAAGCTCTTCAAGCTCATCCCAGAAATCATCGTCAAGCTCCGAGTGGGTAAACAACGAATTCATTTGTTCGATAACGGCGTTTTTTGTCTTTTTAAGTCCCGCCTTGAGTTTTTCGAAAAATCCCATTAATTAATTTCTCCCTGATATTCGTCAAGAGTAACACGTATGTAGTCGGAAACACCCTTTTCCTGCATGGTGATTCCATAGAGCATGTCTGCCGCTTCCATAGTGCCTCGTCTGTGTGTAATAACTATAAACTGTGTTGACAGCGAATAACGCTTAAGGTATTCACCGAAACGTGCAACGTTTGCGTCATCAAGCGCTGCTTCTATCTCGTCAAAGATGCAGAATGGGGATGGGGATACCCTGAGTATTGCAAGGTATAGTGCTATAGCAACGATACTTTGCTCGCCTCCGGAAAGGAGCGAAAGGCTCTTTATTATCTTTCCGGGAGGCTGAACATTGATGTCTATCGAGCATTCGAGCACGTCCTCTCCGCTTACGATAATTTCCGCACTTCCTCCTCCGAAAAGCTCAACGAAGGTCTCTTTGAATGCCTTTTGTATCTTTACAAGGCTTTCTGAGAACTTCTCGCGCATGGAGGTGTCAAGCTGTACTATCATCTTTTCAAGAGACGCCTTTGCATTTGAAGCGTCATCAAACTGTGCTTTGAGGAAGTCGTAACGCTCCTTGGTCTCTCGGTATTCCTCAATTGATTCGAGATTTACGCTTCCGAGCTTCTTCATCTCGGTGCGCAAATAAAGAAGACGTTCCTCCTTCTCCTCCTTAGAAAGAGTATGATTGGAGTGAGAACTTGATGCAAATACCACCGCCATGTCAAAGTCCATGTCGTAGTCTTCTGCAAGACGGGTGAGTATATTCGTCTTTTCAAGGGCAAGCTCATCGACCTTTGCCTTGAGCTGTGTGACAAGCTTGAAGGCTGTCTCCTTCTTTTCTCCGAGGCTCTTTTGGTTTGCGCGTATGTCGAGAGCTTCTGCTTCAAGGGTGCGTATTTTTTCTTCAAGCGCCTTGAGTTCTTCGTCCTTTGCCGAAATGAGCTTTTCAATGCCGTCCTTTTCAACAAGCTTGTCCGCAATGCTTCGTGCAGCTCCTTCGCGGCGGGCATCAAGCTCCTCAAGTCTTGCTTTGGATGTAATCGTAGCGCTTTCAAGCGCTTTCTTCATGTTGGAAATACCCTCGCACTTTTCAGAGAAGGAGGCGCTTTCTACCTCAAGCTCTGTGCGCTGACGGGTAAGCTCTCCCGCTTCTTCGTTGAGGGCAAGAAGTCTTTCTTCCTCAGAAAGAACCTCTCTTTCAAGCGCTTCGCGGGTATTTGTCGCCTCTGCAAGGCGTTTTTCAAGCTCTGCCTTCTTTGTGACGAATCCCGACATCGTGTCGCGTGTGACGTTTTCGGTGTGTGAGAGGGAATCGTACTCTTCGGTAATGGCGGCAAGGCTTTCTTCAAGGGTAGTAATACGCTCAAGTACTACAGAATATTCCTTTTCTATTTCAAAAAGTGCACGGCGGTAAAGCTCTGCTTCACGCTCGCGTTCAAGGAAGGAGGATTCGATAACGTTTTTCTCCTTCTGCTTTTCTGATATTTCAGCGTTTATTTCGGAAATTTCCTTTTCGTATCTTGCACCCTCGCGCTCAAGCTCCTCTATATCCGCACGGCGGGTGAGTATTGCGCTCGATTTAAGGCTCTGACCGCCGGTATAAGAGCCGCCTGCGTTGATAAGCTGTCCGTCAAGGGTGATTATTCTCACCTTGAAGTTAAGTGCGCGTGCCAGGGGAGTTGCAGAATCTATCGTGTCGCACACAACGGTGCGTCCGAGAAGCTGATTTACAATGTCGCGGTATTTTTCATCGCATCTTACAAGCTCGCTTGCAACCGAGATGAAGCCTCTCATTTTCTTGACAGCCGAAACGTCCGCAAGGCTTCCTTTGACAGTGGTCAGCGGAAGGAAGGTCGCACGTCCCGAATTGGTTCTTTTCAGGTAGGCTATCGCAGCTTTTGCGGCATCCTCGTTTTCAACAACTATATTTTGCATTGCGGCTCCGAGACATGTCTCGATTGCCGTAATGTATTCGGCATCTGTTACGATAAGCTTTGATACGGGGCCGTGTATTCCCGAAAGCTCGCTTGCCGACATGACTGCCTTGACGCTTCCCGAGAAGCCCTCAAGAAGTCTTTCCATTCGCTCAAGCGTTTCGCGGCGCTGGTTTACCTCAAGAAGCTTAAGACGGAGCTTTTGCTTCTTTTCCGAAAGCGTGTCGCATACCTCTTCGAATTCACGAAGCTTTTCTCTGTCGTTTGAAAGACTTATTTCAATGTCCTCAAGACTGTCGCTCTTCTCGTCTGTTGCCTTTTCGCTTGCCTTCTTTTCGGAAACTGCTTTTTTCAGAGCTGCTTCCGTTGAAGCCTTTTGCTCGGATACCTTGTCAAGACGCTCGCGTCGGATGGCGTTATAGCTTTCGCCCTCTTTGAGTATAAGGTCGTTCTCATTCTTTTCCGAGAGTATTTTTTCTCTTGCCTCTTCCGCTTCGTGTACCCTGTCGCGGAGTGAGAGGATAGCGGCTCTTGTGTTTTCCGTCTCTTTGAGATTTTTTTCTTTAAGAGCGCTGTTTTCTTCAAGCTCGGTAAGAATCTCGGAAACTCTTTTTTCTATTGCCGCACGCTCTTCGTCCAGAGCTACGGTCTTCTCTTTGTTTTCTTCAATAGACGAGAGAATTTCTTTCTTCGTCGTTTCAAAGTGTGCGGTGTCGTTTTCAAGGATTGAGAGCTCGGACACTGCCCGGGAAAGCTTTGCAAGAAGCTCGTCACGTTCGCCTCTCGCACGGCTTTCGGATGCCTTTACCTCTCCCGTTTTCAGATAGTTTACGTCTACAAGACGGTCTGACTCCTCGATTGCCGCTTCGGTCTCCATAAGCGTTTTTTCTTCAAGAGCAAGGTTTTCCGAGGTCTTTTCGGATTCCTTGTCTATCGCGGCGATACGTGCGGCAAAGCTTGATACCTCAAGCTCGGTACGCTCGTTTTTCAAAACAGTATATTTTTCCGCCTTTTCGCTCTGGCGTTTAAGAGAGGGGAGTCGGGACTCAACTTCGGTGAGTATGTCACCGATACGCTCAAGGTTTACTCCTACCTTCTCAAGCTTTGATACAGCCTCTTTCTTTTGGTAGCGAAGCTTTGATATACCTGCCGCCTCTTCAAAGATGCCGCGTCTTTCATCGTTCTTACGGCTGATAACGTCGGCTATCTTACCCTGTCCGATAACCGAATAGCCCTCACGTCCGATACCTGTATTAAGAAATATATCGACAACGTCGCGCAGTCTGACCTGTTTGTTATTTATGTAGTATTCGCTCTCACCCGAGCGATAAAGCCTTCTGCACACGTCTATCTCATCTGCGTCGAAGGTGCTTTTTCTGTCGGTGTTGTCGAGCGTCATTGTTACCTCGGCGTATCCCGCCATCTTTCTCTTTGAGGTTCCGTTAAAAATAACGTCCTCCATTTTTGAGCCACGAAGACTTTTGGGAGACATTTCACCAAGTACCCAACGCACAGCGTCCGAAATATTTGATTTTCCACTTCCGTTGGGGCCGACGATGGCGGTTATTCCTCGGTCAAAGCTGATGGTAGTTTTGTCGGGGAATGATTTAAAGCCATGCATCGTCAGACTTTTTAAAAACATTTTTCTGCCTCCTTTCGGTAAAAGTGTCACTTTATGACATATACATCTTATTATATACCTTTTCTTGAAAAAAAGCAAGATTTTTCTTACATTATATTATAAAAAATCAGAAAAGAGCTCACCGCTCCGGCAACAAAAGACAGAGCTGCGCAAAAGCCTCTTGAAAGCCTCGGCTTTTTTGGGAAATGCGGTGTACTTTCTCCGTTTATAAGCCTGTTTGCTTCTCCGACAAGACTTGCGGTATCGCTTTTTCTCTTGAATTTTCCTTCCCTTACAATGAAGTACGCTTCCTCAAAGCTTTCGCTCTCGGGATGTTTTACAACTATTACTCGTCTATTACAGCCTTTTATCATTTTTGCCCCCAAAAAACACGTATTTTTCTCATATTTAGTCTGCCATATACTTCCTTTTTTATGCAGAAAATTTTCGGAAAATAAAAAGTCATCTTCGACAATTGATGATTGCAGGTTTCAAGTCGGAGTCGGTTTGGAATATAGAAAATCGTAACATAAATGTCGTAAAATCCTGAAAGAATAAAAAAATTATATTGACAAACCGAGGAGCATATATTATTATGGAAGATAAAATGGGGAGGTGTGCGTTGTGGCAAACGGTAATTTTTTGTATTCGCTTGACAATAAGCGCTACCATACTCATAATTTTCATCTTAAGTCTACATTCGGGTCAAAGGTGGTAAAGGTTCCTGTTGATGCGGGCTTTTCTTGCCCCAATATTGACGGCACAATCTCCTGCGGAGGATGTATCTTTTGTTCGGACGGATCCGGACCCAATTCCGACAAAAGCCTTGAGGAGCAGTATCTTTCCACACGCGACGTGCTTTTAAAAAAATGGCCCACCGATAAGTTCATCGTATATTTTCAGACACATACAAATACCTATGCTCCCACTCCTGTATTAAAAGAGGTGTATTACAGAGCACTTGCACTTCCCGGAACGGTTGGACTTACGGTGTCCACTCGTCCGGATTGCATATCAGATGAAACACTTGACCTTTTCTCTGAGCTTTCCGAAAAGACTTATTTTGTAGTAGAGCTTGGGCTTCAGAGTATTTTCAATAAAACTCTTGAGATAATAAACCGAGGGCATACCTTTGAGGATTTTCTTTTAACCTTCGAAAAACTGAAGGAGAGAGGTATAAAGACTGCGGTTCATCTTATAAACGGACTACCGGGTGAGTCCACCGAGCAGATGACCGAAAGCGTTAAGACAGTCGGGGCGCTTCACCCGTTTGCCATGAAACTGCATCTGCTTTACGTTGAGAAAGGAAGCGGCATTGAGAAAATGTGGCGTGAAGGGGCTCTTCCTTACTTTGAAAGAGATGAATACGTGCACCTTTTGTGCAATCAGATAGAATATATACCTCCCGAGGTCGTGATAGAACGCCTTACGGGAGACGGACGGGGCGAGCTTCTTCTTTCCCCGATTTGGACAAGGAAGAAATTTTCCTTCCTTGATGAAATTGATAAGGAGTTTGAAAGACGGCAGAGCTTTCAGGGTATAAGACTATGACCGAAAAAATCAGGATCACCTCCCGAAAAAACGATACCGTAAAACGCGTGGCCTCCTTATCAACGTCCAAGGGAAGAGAGGAAACGGGCTGCTTTTTTACCGAGGGTATAAAGCTTTACAGAGAAGCCGTATCGGCGGGATTTGTTCCGACAGAAGCATTTGTTGCCGATTCTTTTTCTTCTCCCGATGAAATAAAAGCCGAAACACTTTATTCAGTAACCGATGAGGTGTATGAAAAAATGAGCGGTCAGAGTGCTCCGGAGGGTCTTCTTTGTGTATTTAAAAAATTCACTCTTACCCCCGAAAGGGATTCCTGCGTGCTTCTCCTTGAGGAAATGCAGGACCCGGGGAACCTTGGTACCGTGCTTCGTTCCGCAGCAGCATTCGGTTGCCGTCAGGTGATAGGAGTTTCCTCTTCCGATGTTTGGTCTCCAAAGACCGTGAGAGCTACAATGGGAGCGATTTTCCGTATGCCCTACGTATCATTTGACAGTATTGACACAGCGCTTGAATCGGTTTCGGGCATGAAGATATATGCCGCCGCTCTTACCTCCGATGCGCAGGACGTTGCGGATTTTGACACCTCACGCGCATGCATAATGATAGGTAACGAGGGTCACGGGCTTTCGGAAAAAGCACTTGAAAAAAGCCACGCGCGTATCATAATCCCCATTTCCAACGTTGAAAGTCTGAATGCGTCCACAGCGGCTTCGGTCATACTCTACGATGCCATGAGAAAGAGGGGGAAATTTTGAAAAACGAGCTTTTGTATCTTGTGTGGTATGCCGATGCGATGAATTTCCTTCCGACGGCGTCGAAAAAGCTTGAAAAATACTCGGTTTTCGATATATACGGCTCTGATGCAAAGACACTTTGTGAAAAAGGATTTACTGATAAGCAGGTTAAAAGACTATCCTTTAAGGGGCTTGAACGTGCAATGCAGATACTTAGGTATTGCGATATGAAGCGTATTCGGATAATATCGCTTTTTGACAGTGATTATCCGATGATGCTCAAGAAAATTCCCGACCCTCCAATAGTACTCTACGTCAGAGGAGATGCAAGTATTCTGAATTCGGAAAACTGTGTCGGCTTTGTTGGAACACGTTCCTCAACGTATGAAGGAGAATGTCTTGCGGAACGCCTTGCGACTGAGCTTACAGATGAAGGATGCACCGTGGTAAGTGGAGGAGCGGAGGGCATTGATACGGTTGGCCTTATAACCGCGCTTGAGAATAAAAGTCCTTGTATTGCTGTACTCGGATGCGATATAGACAAGGTATATCCGCAAAAAAACGAGCGTATGTTTTCTGAAATAGTGCGATGCGGCGGAGCGGTCATATCGGAATATCCTCCCGGAACGGGTGCACGATGGTTTCCTGCACGAAACAGAATAATCGCAGGACTTTCAAAAAAGGTATACATCCCCGAGGCGCCCGAAGAAAGCGGTGCCCTCATAACCGCACAGTATGCGAAAACGTACGGTATTCCCGTGTATGCCCCGAATATTGACGGGGACAGCTTTTCCGGATGCAGAATGCTTACGGAGAATGGCGCGTTTGTGATAGACGTGAGGTGTAACGTACCCCGAAAAAAGGAAATTATCACAAAAGAAACAGCTGCAAAAGAAGAGTCGAGGTCTGTACAAAAAGACGTTTCCGAAGGTGCGCAAAGTTACGGCTCACCCGTTAAAGACCATGTGATGCTTTGTATTCTTGAGGGACGCAATATTCCCGACAGAATGGTGACTGATGAATTTAAAATAAATAAAATACTCGTAGCGCTCACACAGCTTGAGCTATGCGGAGAAATAGAAGAATTACCCGGTAACAGATACGGTAAGAAATGGTAAAAGGAGAAAATATGGCAAATCTTGTTATTGTTGAGTCCCCCTCAAAAGCGAGCACCATCAAGGGATACCTTGGTTCAAACTATAAGGTGCTTGCAAGTAAAGGACATGTTCGAGACCTTCCAAAGAGCACCCTTGGAATTGACATTGAAAATAATTTTAATGCAAAATATATAAATATAAGGGGCAAGGCAGAGCTTATAAACGAGCTTAAACGCGAGGCGAAGCTTGCGGATAAGGTATACCTTGCAACCGACCCTGACCGAGAGGGAGAGGCAATTTCTTGGCATCTTGCAACCGTTCTCGGACTTGACGAGTCAAAGACCCTCAGAGCATCCTTCAACGAGGTAACTAAAAAGGCGGTAAAAGAGGCAATAGCTCATCCTACCGCTATCAATATGGACCTTGTTGATTCTCAGCAGACACGCCGTCTTCTTGATAGAATAGTGGGCTATAAGATAAGTCCCTTGCTCTGGAAGAAGGTAAGAAACGGACTTTCGGCAGGACGTGTTCAGTCGGTTGCCGCAAAGCTTATTGTTGAGAGAGAAAAGGAAATAAACAATTTTGTTTCCGAGGAGTCATGGACACTTGACGGAGTGTTTGAAACAGAGGCAAAGCGTTCCTTCAAGCTTCATCTTACCTCCGACTCGCGCGGAAAGATAGCACTCACCAACAAAGAAGAGAGCGATGCAGTGCTTTCTCGTCTTGAAGGCGCTGTATGCCGTGTTGCTATTTTGAAGAAGGGGTCAAAGAAAAAGGTTCCCGCACCTCCCTTCACCACCTCGCATCTTCAGCAGGAGGCTAACCGCAAGCTTAATTTTCAGTCTAAAAAGACCATGCATATCGCTCAGGAGCTTTACGAGGGCGTTTCACTCGGAAAGCGTGGAGAGCACGGTCTTATAACCTATATGCGTACAGACTCGGTAAGAGTTTCGGATGACGCGGCAGAGGCAGCTTGCAGCTTTATAAAGGCAAATTACGGTGAAAAGTATTATCCAAAGACACGCCGTGTTTACAAGGCTCGTAATAACTCACAGGATGCACACGAAGCCATCCGTCCCTCCGACGTTACAATTACTCCCGACAGCATCAAGGAATATCTTTCCTCAGATCAGTACAAGCTTTACAGGCTTATCTGGTGCAGATTCGTTGCAAGCCAGATGGAGGCGGCGATTTATGATACTCTCACAGTTGAAGTCGAGGCAGCGACCGCAAAGGATTCCTTTACCTTCACAGGCAGAGGCGAAAGTCTTAAATTCGACGGTTTTATGAGTCTTTACAACGTTACTCCCGACGAGGAGGATGAGGACGAGGAGAATATAAAATTCCCGCCTCTTTCAGAAAACGACCCTCTCCGTCTTCTCGAAATTATACCGAAGCAGAAATTTTCACAGCCTCCCTTGAGATACACCGAAGCTACCCTTATAAAGGTCTTTGAGGAAAAGGGAATAGGCCGTCCTTCTACCTATGCTCCTACCATTACCACTATTCTGGCGCGAGACTATATTGAGCGTGAGGGAAAATTCTTCAAGCCTACTGCTCTCGGAGAAGTCATAACTGAGATAATGTCGGATTATTTTGCAAAGATAATAGACTATAAATTCACGGCAAATCTTGAAGTCGAGCTTGATAATATAGCAGAAGGTAAGCTTGAATGGACTACTATGCTTGAAAACTTTTACCGTGACTTTTCAGCACTTTTGGATAAAGCTGAAAAGGAGGCAGAGAGGATATCTCCCAAGACTACCGAAAAGGAGCTTGACATCGTTTGTGAAAAGTGCGGCGCCAAGATGGTAGTAAAAAGAGGACGCTTCGGTCAGTTTGCGGCTTGTCCCAACTATCCCGAATGCAAAAACACCAAGCCTCTTGATTCGACCGGTAAGCCTGTGGAAAAGAAGGAGGCAACTCCCGTGGACGGCATGACCTGTCCTGATTGCGGTGCGAAGGTGTTGCTCAGAAAGGGACGCTACGGCGAGTTTTACGCTTGCGAGAATTACCCCAAGTGTAAGTATACAAAGCAGCTTTCGCGTGAAGCGGGAGTTAAGTGCCCAAAGTGTTCGGGCAACGTAATAATGAAGCGCGCGGGCAAGCGTGTGTTCTACGGATGTGACAGATATCCCGAATGCGATTTTTCAACTTGGTATATGCCCACGGGTGAAAAGTGTCCCGACTGTAACGAGGGCTATATGGTAGTAAAGAAGCCGGGAGACGCCCCTGTGTGCTCCAACCGTTCCTGCCCAACTCTTAAAAAGACAAAACAGGAGAAGAAATGAGTAGTATCAAAGTAATAGGTGCGGGACTTGCGGGTGTTGAAGCGGCATGGCAGGCTTCCCGACTCGGGGTCAAGGTCAAGCTTTATGAGATGAAGCCCCGCAGATATTCTCCCGCACATACCTCTCCCTATATGGCAGAGCTTGTTTGTTCAAACTCTCTGCGCTCCGACAGCCTTGAAAATGCCGTAGGACTTCTTAAAGCGGAGATGACGAAGCTATCCAGCCTCGTGATGGAAGCGGCACACGTCTGCCGTGTACCCGCGGGGGGCTGTCTTGCTGTGGACAGAGAGGGCTTTTCAAAATATATCACAGAAAAAATCAATAATAACGAAAATATAGAAGTGGTGTCGGAGGAAGTGACGTCTATTGATGAGGATGAGATAACCGTTGTTGCAACTGGTCCTCTTACCGACGGCGTTTTCGCTGAGTTTCTCTCGGGCTATCTTGATACCGATTCCCTGTCTTTTTACGATGCAGCTGCTCCGATTGTTGAAAAGGATTCCATAGATTTTTCCACCGCGTTTATTGCTTCGAGGTGGGATAAAGGGGAGGCGGCATACATAAACTGCCCGATGACACGCGAGGAATACGATTTGTTCTGGCGGGAGCTTATAACTGCCGAGACCGCACATCTTCACGGCTTTGAGGAAGAAGACCCGAAGGTTTTTGAGGCGTGTATGCCTGTTGAGGTAATGGCGTCCCGAGGACACGATACTCTTTTGTTTGGCCCCATGAAGCCTGTAGGTCTCACCGACCCACGCACGGGACGTGAGCCTTATGCCGTCGTACAGCTCAGACAGGATAACAGCTCTGCTACAATGTACAATATCGTAGGCTTCCAGACCCATCTCACCTTTGGTGAGCAGAAGAGAGTATTCGGACTTATACCGGCGCTTAAAAACGCTTCATTCTTGCGCTATGGTGTAATGCACCGCAATACGTTTATTGATTCACCCAAGCTTCTTGATAACTTCTACCGCTTAAAGAAGGCGAAAAATATTTTCTTTGCGGGACAGATGACCGGAGTTGAGGGATACCTTGAATCGGCAAGCTCGGGACTTCTTGCGGGGCTTAACGCCGCAAGACAGGCTCTCGGGCAGGAGCTTGTTGCCTTTGATTCCACAACCGCTATCGGCGCTCTTTCAAACTACGTTTCCAATCCGTCGGTTGTTAAATTTCAGCCTATGAACGTGAACTTCGGAATAATCACTCCCCTTGACAAAAAGGTAAAGGGCGGAAAGAGTGCAAGAAACGCTGAGATATCAAGACGCGCTCTTGAACGTATTGATAACATAATTAAGGAGATTTAAGATGAGACTGATAATTGACGTAATGAGCGGAGATGCCGCACCTGTTGAGGCTGTAAAGGGAGCCTTCCGCGCCCTTGATGAGCTTGGCTGTGACATAACTCTCGTTGGCAAAGAGGACAGTATCAGATCGGCACTTGAACAGATAAACAGAAAAGAAGAAGAAATAAGGATAGTACATGCCGAATCAGTGGTAACTATGGAGGATGACTATCTTGTAGTCATAAAATCAAAGAAGGATTCTTCCATGTCAACGGGACTTGCTCTTCTGCGTGACGGAGAAGGAGATGCGTTTATTTCCACCGGAAATACGGGCGCACTCGTTGCGGGTGCAACCCTTATACTCAGAAAGATAAAGGGCGTGAAGGCGGCTTGTATCGGCGCACTCATTCCCTTGAATAAGCCGTTTTTGCTTGTGGATTCGGGTGCAAACGTTGAGCCCGATGCAAAAAGTATGCATCAGTTTGCCGTTATGGGCTCTATATATGCAAAAAATATGCTCTCGCTCGAAAATCCGAGAGTTGCCCTTATCAACAACGGAACCGAGGAGACTAAGGGTACCGCCCTTGTATGCGAGACATACGGTATCCTTTCACAGGATAAGAGCATTAATTTTATAGGAAACATAGAAGGACGCGACGTTGTTGAAGACGTGTGCGATGTGCTTGTTGCAGACGGATATACGGGAAATATAATACTTAAGCTCGTTGAGGGCTTTGGTAAGTTCTTGTCGGCAACCCTTAAAGGACTTCTTTTCAAAAATATCAAAACCAAGATAGCCGCACTGTTCCTGTCAAAAGAGGCAAAAGCTCTTAAAAAGAGAATGGATTATACCGAGTATGGCGGAGCACCGCTTCTCGGAGTTGCAAAGCCTGTTATAAAGGCGCACGGTAACTCAGGCGAGAAGGCTCTGTTTTCTGCATGCCGTCAGGCAATAGCCTTTGTTGATACCGGTGTTGTAGGAGAAATTTCCGAAGTGGCAGATTCCTGGCGCAATAACAGAAAAGAGGCAGAAAATGATTAAGAGCGCATATTCTCCCGAGTTTATGGCAAACTGTGACATCCTTGAGGGAAAGATAGATTACAGATTCAAGAATAAAAGCCTTTTGTGGGAGGCACTTACTCATTCCTCCTATTCTAATGAAAAGCGCTCTCAGAAAATAAACATTCCGTGTAATGAGCGCCTTGAATTTCTGGGAGATTCGGTACTCTCACTTGTGGTGTCTCAGTATATTTTCACATCCTTGACCTCTCTTCCCGAAGGAGAGCTTACAAAGCTTCGCGCATTTGCTGTGTGCGAGGATGCTCTTTTTGCTTTTGCAAAGAGTATAGGACTTGGCGAATACCTTCTTCTCGGAAACGGGGAGGAAAAGACCGACGGAAGAAATCGTAAATCCATACTTGCGGACGCTTCCGAGGCGCTTTTTGCGGCGGTGTTTATCGACAGTGGATTTGACGTTGATACGGTAAGACCGGTTGTTATGATGGCTGTACTTTCAAGAATAGATGAAATGCTTTCTACCCGTAAGAGAGGCGGTATAGTCAATTACAAGGGAGCGCTTCAGCAGATAGTACAGAACTCAAAGGGAGATAAGCTCGAGTATGTGCAGGTACGTTCTTTCGGGCCCGACCACGATAAGACATTTGTTGTCAGAGTAATGCTTAATTCAAATACCATAGGTGAGGGACAGGGCAGAAGCAAGCAGGATGCCGAACAGGTGGCGGCACGCGAAGCTCTTGCGCTTTTCGGAGAAAACGTTTGACACGAATGATTCAAGCGGAGGCGGTGTTTTAAAAACACCGCATCCTTGATTTTTTGTAAGGTGCTGTCATACCACTCAAAAAAATGTTGCTGAGCACTCATTTTCTTTGTTTTTTTAATATCAATCATTGACAAAATAGAAATAAAAGGATAAAATTGTATTAAAGTTTTATACTTGAATGGGGGTATCAAATGATTGAATTTGTAATAGAAAACGAAAAGCTTGTAAAATATAACGGAAAAGAGAAAAACGTCACTGTGCCCGATGGAGTCAGAGGTATTGGCTGGTACGCTTTTTCCGGATGCGAGAGTCTTGCTTCGGTGACTCTTCCGAATAGTATTGCCGAGA
This sequence comes from Eubacteriales bacterium, assembly GCA_045660745.1. GTDB lineage: Bacteria > Bacillota > Clostridia > Oscillospirales > SIG627 > RGIG6353. The sequence goes on along the minus strand of JAZREJ010000014.1, from coordinate 38,307 downwards.
TTGGCAGAAATGCTTTTTTGGGATGCAAAAATCTTGAAAGGATAGATATAAAAGACGGCGTTAAGACCATTGGCTACGGCGCTTTTTCTGGATGCGAGAGTCTTAAATCCATAGCTCTTCCCGACGGCATTGAGATTATTGATAAGGATGCGTTTTCTGAATGCTCAAGCCTAGAAAAGATCGTTGTACCGAGAGGTGTCAAATCTCTTGGATGGAGTGCTTTTTCGGAATGCAAAAAGCTTTCCGAGGTCATTCTCCCCGACACTGTTTGCACGATGGGATCGTATGCCTTTTACCATTGCGAAAGCCTTAAAAGCATTCGCATTCCAAACGGGGTCAAGGTTGTTGGGAACAACACGTTTTTAGGATGCACGTCTCTTGAGAGTGTTATATTACCGAGCGGTATTTCGGAGATAGGTGAATATGCCTTTTACGGGTGTCACCGCCTTTCGAGTATCAATCTTCCCCAAAACGGTGTGAAGGTTGGCGCAAACGCATTCTTCGGCTGCCCCGGAATTGCAGATGGTGACGGCTTTGTTATAGCAAACGGAATTTTGTATAACTATTACGGAAAAGCCGAAAACGTGACTGTCCCGGACGGGGTGACGTTTATCGGGGGGGAATCTTTTATGAACTGCACCTTCCTCAGGAGCGTCAAGCTTCCCGACGGGGTCAAGATAATAGGCGACAAGGCTTTTTCGGGATGTGTAAATCTTGAAAAGGTCAATATCCCCGATTCATTTATTGCCGGCGGATGGATGGTATTTCGCGGATGTGAAAAGGTAAAGGTAAGCCTAACGCGCGGCACTGCGTCTGAAAAATTTGCCCGTGATAGCGGTGTAAGATACGAATAAGGAGAAAAGTCATGTATATTGAGGAAAAAAACAGAATAAAAATACACAAAAGCTATGACATCGCGGTATGCGGCGGAGGATTTGCGGGAATATCTGCGGCTCTTGCCGCGGCAAGAAGCGGTGCTAAGGTCGTCCTTTTCGAAAAGGGCTATATGCTCGGAGGACTTGGTACGGCGGGCCTTGTAACCATATATCTTCCTCTTTGCGACGGCTTTGGGCATCAGGTGAGCTTCGGTATTGCAGAGGAGCTTTTAAGACTTTCGGTAATGTATGGTGCTGAGGCTTTGTACCCCGAAAATTGGCTGGACGGTAAGGGTACGAGAACCGAGAAGGACAAACGCTTTGAGGTAAGATATAATGCTCAGGTCTTTGCGATCCTTGCCGAAAAGCTTTTGTACGATAACGGCGTTGATATAATGTATGGAACCTATGCCGTAGGTGTTGACATGGACGGGGATAAGATATCCCACGTTATAACCGAAAACAAATCAGGACGCCTTGCATGGGGTGTTAAAAGCATTGTTGATGCCACGGGTGATTGTGACATTGCACATTTTTCGGGTGCGCCAACACAAAACTTCAAGCAAGGCAATATTCTTGCGGCGTGGTACTATTACGTCGGAGAAAAGGGATATAATCTGCTTTTGCTCGGAGCATCCGATATTCCCGATGAGGAGAGGAAGGATGATGATGTAAAGCCTATTATAGACCGCAGGTTTACAGGGCTTGACGGAGAAGAGATATCTGATTTCACAAGGCTTTCTCATCAGGTTCTTTTTGTGGATTATCTGAAAAAAAGAGAAAAGGACCCGACTCTTTGGCCCACAACGATAGCCACTACTCCTCAGCTTCGTATGACAAGAAAAATCGTAGGTGAATACGAGCTTGCCCACACAGAGGACCATAAGCATTTTGACGATTCCATAGGCATGGTATCAAACTGGAAAAGAAGAGGCCCCGTATATGAGGTGCCATTCAGAACGCTTTACAGCAAGACTGTTAAGAATCTTATTTGCGCAGGGCGCTGTACAAGTGTTAATGAGACTTTGTGGGACGTTATGCGAGTCATTCCGTGCTGTGCCGTAACCGGTGAAGCAGCAGGTGTTGCTGCGGCTATGACCGATGACTTTTCAACTCTTGACGTGTCCGCTTTGCAGAAAAAGCTTGCAGAGAATGGAGTAAAGCTTCATATTTCGGAGATTTTATGATATATTTTATCACCTTTCTTGAGGGGATAATAACGTTTGTCTCTCCCTGTATGCTTCCCATGCTCCCCATATACGTTTCATTTTTTGCGGGAGTAGAGGAATCCCGCACGTCAAAGACTCTTAAAAATGCACTCGGATTCGTACTCGGCTTTACTCTTGTATTTATTGCGTTGGGCGCGGCGGCGGGAACTCTCGGAGCCTTCCTTATAAGATGGAAGACGGCTGTAAATATCGTGACGGGACTAATCGTTGTATTTTTCGGACTGAGTTTTATGGGAGTGTTTTGCTTAAACTTTCTGAAGGGATTTAAAATAGGTGGCAAAAGAACTCTTGGATTCTTTTCTTCAACCCTATTCGGCATGGTGTTTTCAATAGGTTGGACTCCTTGCGTCGGAGCCTTCCTCGGTTCGGCACTCATGCTTGCGTCTCAACAGGGAAGCGTGGCAAAGGGAATTTTGATGCTTCTTGTTTATTCGGCGGGACTCGGGATACCGTATATTGCAAGTGCGCTTCTCATTGATAAATTAAAGGGTGCGTTCAATGTTATCAAAAGGCATTATAACGTAATAAATACTGTTTGCGGAGGGCTCCTCATCTTTGTCGGTGTTCTTATGATGACGGGATATCTCGGAAGACTTATTGTGTTTTTAGAGTGAGATATGAAAAAGTATTCATGGCTTATAATTTTGGCAGTGATGACGGCTCTCATTGTGGGAGTTACCGTTTTGTACCGTCATTTGTCGGATGACTATGCGCCCGACATACTTGTTCCCGTTAATGAGGACGATTCGCAAAAAGATACCGATTATACTGCTCCCGATTTTACGGTGTACGATACGGATGGCAACGCAGTAAAGCTTTCGGATATGAAGGGCAAACCGGTTGTTGTAAATTTTTGGGCGAGCTGGTGTCCCCCCTGTAAAGCCGAGCTCCCGGATTTTGAGGAAACCTATAAAAAGCACGGCGAAGAAGTGGTGTTCATGATGGTCAACATGACCGACGGCGCACAAGAGACTGTCAGTGTTGCAAGGTCGTATCTTGAGAGCACTGATTTCACGTTCCCGATTTATTTTGACACTGACCTTTCTGCGGCATACACCTATGGAGTAACAAGTATTCCAATGACACTTTTTATAAATGCCGATGGCGAATTTGTGACCTACGCACGAGGTCAAATAGACTCTGAAATTCTTGAAAAAGTAATTGGTATGATAAAATGAATTTTATAAAAGAGGCTGAAAAGTTAAAAAAAGAATTAAAGACAAGGACTGTCTGCCCTGCGGCAATCGTTCGTATAAAAAAAGAGGAGTCTAGTTTTCAGGGTCTTTGCACTGAGCATGTAAACGACTTTAGTGAAAAAATACGTATTTCGTCGGGGGATGAGATAATACTTGATTTCGGCGAGCATACGGTAGGATATCTTTCCTTTTCGCTTGTTTGTCCTGATGGTAATATATCCGATTCTCCCGTAAGGCTTGGTTTTTACTTCGGGGAGTTTCCGCTTGAGATAGAGAAGGAGAATTACGAGGGATTGCTCGGAAGCGGATGGCTTCAAAGAGAGGAGAGAACTGCGATATTCACTCCTGCCTCAATCACACTTGAAAGACGTTACTCCTTTAGATTTTTAAAGATAAAAAGGCTTGATTCGGCTGCCTTCCCGATAGAGATAAACGATATTTTTGTCAAGAGCGTTTCGGCGGTCGATATTAAAGACGCTCCTGTGCTCAGCACGGGAGACACGTTGCTTGATAAAATATATGAAATGTCTTTACTGACACTCAGGGACTGTGAGCAAGATGTGTTTGAGGACGGTCCGAAGCGTGACAGACGTCTTTGGATAGGGGACCTCAGACTTCAGGCGCTTGTCGATTACAAGACCTTTAAAAATATTGACCTTGTAAAAAGGTGCATATACCTTTTTGCGGGATACCTTAATTCAAACGGGGAAGTGGTGCCCTGCGTTTATCCCGATTCTCCGCCATATCGACTCGAATGGACGTTTGCAGATTATTCACTCTTTCTTATTTCCTGTATTTATGACTATTACGTGGCAACCGAGGATAAGTCCCTTTTGCGTGAGATATATGATATCGCAAAGGATCAGGCAGATATCGTTTCGGAAAGGCTGGACAGAGATTTTCAGAGTGTTGCGGAAGGCAGCTTTATTGACTGGTGCCCCGGGCTTGATAAGAGCTGTGCATTGCTTGGAGTGTTTATCTATACACTCAGACAGCTTGAAGAAATATCAAAAATATTAGGCAAAAAGCATGACAGTATTACAAAAGAGCGTGAAAAGAGAAGCGCTCAGCTTTTGATCCTTTATAAAAACGGAGCCTTCACTGCTCCGTCAGGACAGATATCGGTACATTCTCAGATATGGGGAGTCTTGTCGGGTGTTTTGACACTTGAAGAAAGCTGTAGCTTGCTTGAAGGACTTGATACTCTTGATACCGAATATACGCCTCGGACTCCTTATATGATACACTATTACATAGAGGCTCTTGTGAGTGTCGGACTTTGCGAGAAGGCACTTGAGGTGATAAAGAATATATGGGGAAAAATAGCCGAAGCGGGCTTTGATACCTGTCCTGAGATATTTAATCCTCAAAATGATTTTGAGTCGCCATATAACGCCGCCGAGATAAACAGTGCCTGCCACGCGTGGAGCTGTACTCCTGCGTATTGGATAAATATTTTGAAGGAGAACGATAATGTTTAAGTTTAACGATTCCATTAAAATCAACAAAAGAAATGTAAAGATGGTAGCCCATCGCGGACTCAGTGCGGTTGAAAGAGAGAATACCTGTCCCGCATTTATTGCCGCGGCTAACAGAAGCTATTTTGGAATTGAGACCGACGTACATAAAACGTCCGACGGAGTTTTCGTTGTGGTGCATGACGAGACTCTGACAAGGGTGTCAAATAAGAGCTGCGATATTAACGTTGAAAAGTGCAGCTATGCGGATTTTCGAGACGTTGTTCTTCCCGACCTTGACGGAAGTACAATAAGACGCGACATAAGAGTTCCTCTTCTCGCGGAATATATTTCGATTTGTAAAAAATACGGTAAGGCGTGTATCTTAGAGCTTAAGAATGAATTTTCCCGTGAAGATATTGAAAGAATGGTTGAGATAATAAGAAATCTTGAATACCTTGATTCAATGATATTTATCTCCTTTGTGTATGAAAACTGCGTTATTCTGCGTGATATTCTTCCCGAAGCAAAGATTCAGTACCTTACGGGTGCAAAGGTGGATGCAAGCCTTATTGCCAAGCTTCGCGCACATCGTCTTGACCTTGATATTGCATTCAATTCCCTCGATAAGGAGGCAATAGACCTTCTTCACAGCGAAGGAATAGAGGTAAACTGTTGGACGGTCGATCTTGTGCCCGACGGTGAAGCTCTTGCCGAAATGGGTGTTGACTACATCACAAGCGATATACTTGAGTAAAAAAGAGATCGGTACGTTTTTTCGTATCGATCTTTTACAAAAAGCCTTGTAAACTTAAATATCCGAAACGGAGGACTGTGAAATGGCAGAACAAATGTACGACTTTCAAAAGCGTATGCTTCAGGTGCATCGTCCAAACAGAAGAATGGATAAGCAAATGCACGAGGGACAGATTGAGATTACGTCGGAGTGGAGCATCATTGCACCCGATGACAAAGGCTTACTTGACCGCGTTGCATTGGATCTTAAGGATTATTTTTCCGTTTCTATGGGAGTTGACCTTACTGTAGTTTGTGAAAACAGAAAAGGGAACACGATCACTTATGAAATCGACGCATCTCTCGAGGGAGAGGGAGCGTATTGTGTTGAGGTTCAAGAGAATGCAGTGCGTCTGACGGGACGTGACGAGCGTGCCGTGGCACAGGCAAGTTATCTCTTGGAGGATCTTATAAATTTCGAGGAAGCGCCCTATCTTAGCCTCGGCAGAAACGAGCGCCGTCCAATTATGCGATGCCGTATGGTTCATTCGGGTTATGCCGAGGATAATTATCCTGATGAGCACCTGAATGCCATTGCGCACAGCGGTGTCAATGCAATATTGGTTTTTGTATGTGACGTTGACAGTTCGCCTACGCATTCATTCAGCTTCAACGAACTCATTGCACGTGCCGAGCGCTTCGGACTTGACGTGTATGCTTACAGTTATATGAAAAGCCGACTTCATCCCGACGATGAGGGTGCCGAGGAGTTTTATGACAGCCTTTACGGTAATCTGTTCCGCAAGTGTCCCGGCTTTAAGGGGGTAGTGCTAGTAGGAGAAAGTGTGGAGTTTCCGAGTAAAGACCCCCGTACCTCGGGAATGCTCCGTCTTGACAACATAGGTCCCGATGGTAAACAGCTTATCGGCAAGCCGAACCCGGGGTGGTTTCCGTGCTTTGACTATCCCGTGTGGCTTGACATGATAAAGAAAATCATTCGCCGCGAGCGATGTGACGCCGACATTGTGTTTTGGACGTATAACTGGGGATATTGCGACGAGGCAGACCGCCTTGCTCTTATTGACAGACTTCCTCGCGATATAAGTCTTGAAGTCACCTTTGAAATGTTTGAAGACGGAGAGCGCTTGGGTGTTCCCACACGCTCAACCGATTATACTGCATCATTCCCGTACCCCGGTAAGTATTTTCTTAGCGAGGCAGATGCCGCCGCACGGAGAGGTATTCCGCTTTACTCTATGACAAACGCGGGAGGGCTTACTTGGGATGTGGGTGTTGTGCCGTATGAGCCTGCTCCGGGAGTATGGTCGGAGAGGTACCGCCACATTCGTGACTGCCACGAAAAATACGGACTTTGCGGATCAATGGAAAGCCACCACTACGGTTTTTACCCTTCCTTTATCTCCGAGCTTGCCAAGGCATATTTTACCGAGACCGATCCTGACGGTGAGACGATTTTGAACCGTTTGATTGTACGCGATTGGGGAGAGGAGAATCTGACAGCCGTTAGGAGAGCCTACACTCTTTTTGACGAAGGTGTTTATAATATCATTACGGGTATACGAGAGCAATACGGTCCATTACGCATAGGACCTGCCTATCCGCTGGTGCTTTTTGATGATGAGGATATCGAATTGCCGCGTGTTGAGGGCTCACACCGTGGCGGTAACAGGATATGTATCCCTTTTTACAAAACCGATAAAGAACTCCTTGACCCACGCGAGCGCGAGATTTTTGACCTTGAGATAGATGCCTCACGCATTTGTGCAGAGCGTATGCTGGAGGGTGCGGGGCTTTTGAGAAATCTGTTGTCGGAACTCCCCGAGCATAAGCGCGACGAGGCAACGCGAATCGTAGGCGTTGCTGAGTTTATGGGGCGTACCTTCCTCACGTCTCATCATTTAAGACGCTGGTATAAGGAGAAAATGGCAATTGCACATGGCGAAGGAGATCGCAAAGAGCATCTGGAAACTCTGCGCGCCATTGCGGAAGAGGAGATTCTGAATGTGTATGCCACTTTCCCGCTTGTTGATTTTGATTCCCGTCTTGGCTTTGAGCCGAGCATGGATTACATGGGGCATCGCGCAAATCTCGAGTGGAAGCTCGGTGTTACGGAACGTATTCTGCGTGAGGAGATTCCGAGACTTGAGGGCACGGAACACTAAAAGAGAAGGTTGCAGTATAGCATACTTCGAAAAATTCAGCACATAAAAAATATGCACTCCAAAAGTGTTTAACTTTGGGGTGCATATTAATTTATCTGCAAACTTTATTGATAAGCGTTATGTACGGCATTCGGATTTATCAGAATTTTCTGCCCGAGCCACGCGATGGACTTCCGCTTCGACCACCTGAAGAATTGTTGTTCTGACGGCGTACACGAGTTATGTTTTTCCATAAAAATCTGTCGTGGCTTGCCGTGATATTGAGGCTTCCGCTCTTTACATAATCCTCAGCACCGCTCTTGTATCGGACTGTTTTAAGAGAGCTCTTCATGATACTAACCGTGATAAGACCTATAACGAGGCCTAATATGATAGGGATTAGTATTCTCATGAGAGGGAGCTTTGCTCCTTCATGGCATTCTTTTGCAAAAGTTTTGAATGCTGTGTAGTAATCGCCGCTTTGACGGTATGGGAGTATTTGTTCAAGAAGAGCATCAATATCGTAAATGTCATCGGCACGTCCCACTGTATGCAGGTACCATTCATCATTTGCATCGCTTGCGACAAGAAGAGCGGCATCATTGTATTTACGCACACATTCTTCGGCGAAGCTTTTGATATCGTAACCGTAGCTGTCCGACGTTACTATGATGATTGGCATATCAGCCTTTTCGACTGCTTTTTCAAGAAGCGTTTCTATCTCTTCGGCTTCGCTTTGTGTGAGCAGTCCTTCGTTGTCATACAGATATTCAGCACTTGCCGTGACAGACAGAGCAAGAATAACAATGAAAAATATTATTATCTTTTTCATATCCCTCACCTCAAATAAAGAAGGTCAGAGCGGAAATTGCAACAGCTACAGCCGATGCTATTCCCGACACACCGAGGAACCAGCGCCACCAAGCACCTTTGTCAAGAGGAAGGTCTCCGACAAATTTACCAGTCTGACCGTTCATGGCAAACGTGTAGGTGTTGCCTTCCCATTTTGTGTTGAGAATCCAAACGGGATACAGTGCATATTTTACCTTCGGGTCGTGAAGCTGTACGCTGGATGCTTCGGTGGTGAGTGTGGAGTAACCGACAGCTGTTGAACGGAAGGCGTCCTCAACACTTCTCTTTACTCTGTCGTTTATACGCGGCTCGCATTCGATGGACGGCACGTCGTATTTGTCGGCAAGATATCCTGCAAGATATGCCGACTCAAAATCCACCGCATCCGAAAAATCAAACGGCTCAATGGATTCTGAGATGTCGTTTGCAAGCTTTGATGAGGCATCGATCGGTATTTTGTTAAAGCCGAGAGTGCCCCCTCTGATTACAGAGTAGTATGAGGTCTCTGTGTAGTTGTAGCGGGAGTCGCTCCACATTCTGACACGTGTTGCCTTATAGCGGATGTTTGCCTTGGCGTCCGTATCATATATCCAGAACGGAACGTAGATGCCACGTATCTCTTCTATCTTGTTCTCATCCTTGAATACCTTGGGAACGAGCTTTTTTGAGGAAACGTGTTTCCTCAGTGCTTCCTTTGCCGCATTTTTATCAAGCTTGAAGGGGATTACAAAATCGGGTTTAAGTTCTCCCGAAACGCGTCCTGCCATAACTACGGGGTTGTCGCACCAGGGACAGCGAGTGGAGGCTGTGGTTTCATCGGTGATTATTTCACCTCCGCAGGAGTTACATACGAATCGGTAAGCACCGTCCTCGTCCTTCCATTCTCCGTCAGAGGCTGATTCCCACTCCATGCTGTCCGGAGCCTCGCATTCGGGGTCGGCTGCGAATACCGCAACGTCAAATTCGGTTCCGCACCACGGACATTTTATAACCTGCTCGGCAGCGTCAAATTCCACCGCACCATCGCAGTTAGGACACTTGTAATCCTGTAAGAGCGCCATTTTTATTCAACATCTCCTTCATTGAAACGGTCTCCGCACTCAGGGCAGAACTTTGGGGGATTATTCGGGTCTTCTGGCTTCCATCCGCACTTGTCACATTTGTAAGCGAGCTTCTTTGCACCGCACTCGGAGCAGAAACGTCCTGAGTTAACGTTGCCGCAAGTACACTTCCATGAGTCCTTTGCGGAGGCTTCGGGCTTCTTTGCACCGCATTCCTCACAGAATTTACCCTCATTTACTTTGCCACAGGAACAGGTCCAAGCGCTAGGAGAAGCGGGGGCTTGTGCAGGTGTCTGCTGACCCATAGCAAAGAGATTTTGTGCGTTGCTACCTGCATTCATTGCCATGCCCATGCCCATAAAGCCTGTCATCGCACCGTTCTGATTGCCTGCTGCGGTCCTCATGGCGTCCGTCTGTGCCCCTACGACTCTTGCGCCTGCAACGGCCGCATTTGTGGTCATAGCAGTCTCTTCCCATTCGGTTATCTTCTTTCTTTGATCATCGGGGATGGAGAGAGAGTTGATGGTGAGCTTAAATAGCTCGATGCCGCGGGTCTCGGTCCAATCGGGACGGAGGACCTCGATAAGAGCGTTTCTTATTTCGGTTGTGTGAGCGGGGAGCTCATAGTATTCTATCTGTTCTGCCGACACCTTAGCAAGAGCGGGCTGAAGTGCCGAGAGAAGTTCTGAACGAAGAATGTCCTCCCAGTTATCCTTTGTGTATTCATCGGAAACATTTCCTGCAATATTGGTGTAGAAAAGAAGTGGGTTAGTCATCTTGTAGGTGTATTCACCGTTACATCTGATGTCTACCGAAAGTTTTAAGCCCATCTGTTCGTTTACAACTACACGGAAGGGAATGGGAGTGGCTGTGCCATACTTGTTTCCCATTATTTCTTTGGTGTTGAAATAGTAAACTCTTTGATCCTTGCCTGTGTCACCGCCGTAGGTGAAACGCTTCCAAAGGGTCTTGAAGGTGTCCTTTATGCCTGTTCCGAGGCTTCCTGTAAAGATGCTGGGTTCGGTGGATTTGTCATATGTATATTCACCGGGTTCAGCGCAGAATTCAACTATCTTGCCTTGCTCAACGATCATCATTGCTTGGCCGTCTGCCACTGCGATGCCTGAACCGTTGGATATTACGTTGTCGCTTCCTTTTGTGTTTGATGAACGGTTACCTATCTTTTTCTGTCCTTTTACCATCAAAACGTCATTATCAAGTGATTCACAGTAAAAGAATTCCTTCCACTGGTCGGCAAGTGTTCCGCCGATTGCTCCGAATGCTGCCTTAATAAGTCCCATATTTATATCTCCTTTCAAAGGTGAAAATACTTTTGCATACATATTATACAAAAAAATTGCGAATAAATCAATATATTTACTATATTTGTTGTATTTTAACTATATTTCAGCAATTTTACTATAGACAAGAGCGGTGATTGGTGATAAAATTATAAAAAGGTTTTATCTTATCCCTCGCTTCAAACCATTTGCAGCGGATACGTTTTTGAAAACCTGAAATATATTGTATAAAACGGAGGTATGTATATACATATGAGAAATCAGAATCCTAAGAATATATACTGGAACTTCATTGAAAAGAGAGTTCCCGAGATGAGATATGACGGAAAGGAAGATTTTTCCGAGTGGCAGAAGAGAGCACGTGCAAAGCTGTGGGAACTTCTCGGACTTGACATGATATCCCCCTGCGACCCTGATTTTCTTATTGAATCAAAAACCGAGACTGAGGAGTATTACGAAATACGCTTCTCATTCCAGAGTGAGGATGGGTATTACGCTCCCGCGGTTATTCGTCTTCCGAGGAATCTTGAGGGAAAAATTGCTCCCATGATTTGTCTTCAGGGACATTCCAAGGGAATGCATATTTCGCTCGGTCAGCCGAAATATCCCGGTGATGAGGAGACTATAAAGGGCGGAGATCGCGACTTTGCGGTGCACGCTTTGAAAAACGGCTATGCCCCCGTTGTGCTTGAACAGAGATACATGGGTGAATGCGGCGGTGACGAAAACGGCCCCGGATGCCATCCTTCCGCCACAAGACCCGGTGCTCTTTCGGTAATGCCAACTCTTATGACCGGAAGAACGGCAATAGGTGAGAGAGTTTGGGATATATCAAGACTTATTGACGTGCTTGAAAAAGAATTTCCCGAGCTTGACACCGACAATATTTACTGTATGGGTAATTCGGGCGGCGGTACAGCTACCTTCTATGCGGCTTGTATCGAGGAAAGAATCAAGGGCGCTATTCCGTGTTGTGCTGTTTGTACATACCTTGATTCAATCGTTGCAATGATGCACTGTGCATGCAATTACATCCCGTCTGTTTCAAAGTATTTTGACATGGGAGATCTTGCGGGACTTGTTGCTCCCAGAGCAATGGTAATTGTTTCGGGCAAGGACGACGTGATTTTCCCGATAGATGGAGCAAAACGCAGCGTTGAGCTTGCAAAAGTGGCTTATAAAGCGGCAGGATGTGAGGAAAATCTCGCACACGTTATAGGAGACGGCGGACACAGATTTTACGCTGATGCTTCCTACCCTGTATTCAATTCCATCGTAAGAAAATAATGCTGAAAGACAGATTCGGAAGAAGCAAACGCTTCTTCCGAATCTTTTTTAAAATTATTAAGGTTGACTTTTAGAAGATTTTGATGTATAATATATTGAATGTTGTCGAAACCCGTTATACCGTAAAGATATAAAAATTACCGGAGGGTATTATGGCTAAAGAGAAAAAAAAGCACAGGCTTGACCGTTCTGACGGATATTATATAAAAGATGCGGATACAATGCATAAATTTTTTCCGTATCTGCTTCCCAACAGAGTTGCAAACGAAGCATCTATGACTGAAGTTATAGACCTGACGGCGGTAATGGCATATATTGAAAAGAAGAATGCGGATTCTCCCGAATTTAAATATACGTTTTTCCACGTTATCTGCGCGGCGATAGCAAAGACTATAGCCCTTCGTCCCAGAATGAACAGATTTTACGCCGGACAGCGCTTTTACGAGAGAAAAGATATAAGCATCTCGTTTACCGCCAAGAGGCGCCTTGTTGATAACAGCGACGAGGCTCTTGCGATAATCAAGGTTGACAGAGATACTGATGAATCCCCCGTTGAGCAGATACATAATAAGATAAAGAACTTTGTTTACAGTGTGCGTAAGGAAGGTAAGACCGACGGAGCTACTGATATCATGGCTACTGTTTTGAAGTTCCCGAGACCTATTGTAAAGCTTATTGTAAGGGTTCTTCGTTGGATGGATTACCACGGATGGTATCCGAAATCCATGATGAAGGACGATCCGTATTTTTCCAGCGTTTACGTGTCTAATCTCGGCAGTATAAAGATGCATGCAAGCTATCATCATTTGACCGATTGGGGAACGAATTCTCTGTTCGTGATAATTGATGAAAAGGAGAAGAAGATGCTCTTTGACAGCGAAGGAAAGCCCTACGTGTGTGATGCTATCAAGCTTGGCATCACTATTGACGAGCGAATCGCGGACGGCGTTTATTTTGCCAATAGTATAAAAATATTGAGAAAGCTCCTTTTGAATCCGGAGTTGCTTGAACTCCCTATTATGACGGAGGTTGAATTATAATGGAAACCGTTACAAAAGTGCGAGCTCCTTGGCTCAAGCATTACGGGGATATTCCCAAATCACTTGACTATTTCAAGGGCTCAATGTGGGAGCTTATAGAGACTGTTGCTAAAAAGTACCCGAAATATATAGCTTACGATTTTATGGGTTCGAAGACTACATACCAGGATTTTGTAAAGGCAGTAGAGCTTTGTGCACGCTCACTTAAATCAATAGGTGTGAGAGAAGGCGACCGCATCACGATATGTATGCCCAACTGTCCTCAGGGCATCATAATGTTTTATGCCACAAACCTTGTCGGCGCTATTGCAAATATGATACATCCGCTCTCAAGCCAGAATGAGATAGAGTTTTATCTCAAGGAGTCGGGTAGCCTTTACGCTATTACTCTTGATCAGTTCTATAATAAGTTTGAAGCAATACGCCCGAACGTTAATATTGCCAATATCATTATCGCTTCCATCAAGGATGCGCTGTCTCCCACTCTCAGAGCGGGATATATGCTCACAGAGGGCAGAAAGATTGCAAAGATACCAAAGGATGCCCCCATAATCCGTTGGAAGGATTTTATGAATTCGGGCAAAAAGTATCACTGGAAGTACAGAGCAAACAAGAAAGCCGATGACCCTGCCGTAATCCTTTACAGTGGCGGTACTACGGGCACAACTAAAGGAATTGTGCTTACAAATCTTAATTTCAATGCACTTTCAAAGCAGATAGTAGCTACCAATCCCATGTTCCGACCCGGTGACAAGATGCTTGCGGCAATGCCTATTTTCCATGGCTTCGGACTTGGTGTAAGCATACATTCAATGCTTGCAAACGGAGGCAGATGTATTCTCGTTCCGAGATTTACTCCTCAAAGCTATGCAAAGCTTATTAAAAAATATCAGTGTAATTTTGTTGCGGGAGTTCCCACTCTTTATGAGGCGATACTCCGCCAGTCCTGCCTTGAAGGGGAAAATCTCTCCTATCTCAAGGGTGTATTCAGCGGAGGAGATTCGCTGTCGGTAGAGCTTAAAAAGAAGTTTGATTCTTTCCTTTATGACCACAAGGCAACGATACAGATCCGTGAGGGCTACGGTATGACCGAGTGCGTTACAGCCTCCTGTCTTACGCCTACTCATATGTATAAGGAGGGCAGTATCGGACAGCCATTCCCTGATATGTATTTCAAGATTGTTGAACCGGGAACCGATAAAGAGGTAGAGTACGGAGTTGAAGGTGAGATATGTATTGCAGGTCCCACCGTCATGAGAGAATACCTTGATCACCCCGAAGAGACTGCAAATACTCTTCGCACTCATGCCGACGGAATGACTTGGGTACACTCGGGCGACCTTGGCGTTATGGATGCCGAAGGATTTATTTACTTTAAGCAGAGAATGAAGAGAATGATAATCACAAGCGGATACAACGTTTATCCGTCTCAGCTTGAGAATATCATAGATGCTCATGAGTTTGTGCAGATGAGCTGTGTTATAGGTCTTCCCGATCCGTACAAGATGCAGAAGGTCAAGGCGTTTGTAATGCTAAGACCCGGAATCGCACCGAGTGAGGATAAGAAGGAGGCAATACTTGCTCATTGCAGAAAGAATATCGCAAAGTACGCAATGCCTTACGATATCGAATTTCGCGAGTCTTTACCAAAGACACTTGTGGGAAAGGTTGCTTACAGAGTTCTTGAAGAAGAGGAACTTGCAAAACTAAAAAAATAAACCACTGAACGCACCACACGGATTTCGTGTGGTGCTTTGAGAATCGCTATGAATAAGATGAAAAAGTATAACCGCGAGCTTTTTTCACGCCTTTCGGTATATATGAATCTTCAATCCGATTTTATCACCCCGGAAATAGTTGATGAGCTTGTGAGAGAGTGCGGTCTTGAAACGAAAGAGGCGTATGATCTGCTTCTTGCGGGAGCACTTTATTTTCAACCTGATACGGATGAGACCGACCGTGAAATATATAGCCTTTATTTTCCTCACATGACTCACTACCTTGACGAGTCGGTGTATAAAGAGGACCCTTATTATAAAAACATCCGCCTTCCCGACGTAAAAAAAGGCAATTGGGAAATGAAAAACTGTGTTATAAAGCCGTATGAGCTTATTCCTCTTGATGACCCTCTTGCGCTTGACGACGGACGCGTTATCCCTCAGCTTGGCTTTTTTGATACGGAGTTCAGATATCCCGCTATTTTTGAAAACGGGGTGGAATGGATGCTGGTTACTCCGAATGAGGTGCACACAATGCGTGATGACATCAAAAAGGCGCACGGCAAGGTCCTTACATACGGACTCGGGCTCGGTTATTTTGTGTATCTTACAAGTCTTATGGATGAGGTGGAGTCGGTTACGGCGGTGGACATAAATTCGACTGTGATCGAGCTTTTTCGCGAGCATATACTCCCTCAGTTTAAGCACCCTGAAAAGGTGAGACTTGTCTGTGCGGATGCCTTTGAATATGCTGAAAAGACGGCACCGTTCGAAAATTACGATTATATATACGCCGACACATGGCATGACGTGTCGGACGGGGTGGAAATGTATGAAAGATTTCGTGCGCTTGAAAAATGCACCCCGAATGCCGAGCATACGTATTGGATAGAAAAAACCATGAAGTGTTATATGGAGGACAAAATATGAGCCGAATTCTGTTTGTTGTGTCAATGCTTATCTTTTCCTCAATAGGGGTTTTTGTTGATGCCTTGTCGGTTCCGTCAAGCGTTACAGCGCTTTTCAGATCTGTTTTCGGTACAGTGATACTTTTACTTGTAATACTTTTTACAGGTAAGAAGCTTGATAAAAGGGTGTTTTTATCAAATGCAAAGTATCTTATTCCGTCGGGAATATTTCTCGGTGCCAACTGGGTGCTTCTTTTTGAAGGTTACAAAATGACGGGTGTTGCTACCGCTACTCTTTGTTACTACCTTGCTCCCGCCATCGTAATAATCCTTTCGCCATTTGTACTGAAGGAAAAGCCGGGCTTCATCAAGGTTCTCTGCGCTTTTGCGGCTTTTCTCGGTATGATACCTGTTTCGGGCATCTTGAGTCCCGACAGTAAGGTGAGCTTTGACGGAATTGCCGTGTCTCTCGGTGCCGCATTACTCTACGCTGCAATAGTGCTTCTTAACAAGAAGCTTAAGAATATTTCGGGCATAGAGACCACTGTTATACAGCTCGGTATATCAAGCATCGTTATGCTCCTTTATGTATTTATCAGTGTTCCTCTCAGCGCTTATGAGGATCATCTGTCGAAGGATTTTATGACACTTCTTCTTCTCGGCATCGTGCATACGGGCGTTGCATATCTTTTGTATTTCACTTCTATAAAGAGTATCAAAGTGAGTGATGCAGCTCTTTTCAGTTACATTGACCCTGCAGGAGCACTTATTTTTTCATATACTCTTCTCGGCGAGACTTTTACATGGACGGGATTTCTCGGAATTGTAATAATCCTCGGTGCATCTGTTCTTGCACAGATGCCGCACCGTCGTAAAGAACGTCGCCCGCGTGACAAATCTGTTGATATTTAAGAAAATGCTGTAAAAGCCACAAGGCTTTTACAGCATTTTTTTATTCCATAGGAAATTGCATTAAACAAGCTCGCCGTTTTACTTTGCATGAGCAGATATATTAGGTTGCGATAGGCGAGAATTGATGCGGCTCCAGCCGCTTTTTTATCTTATGGTAAGTTGTGTATTTAAGAGTGTTTTTTGTATATATTACAAAAAAGTGTATAATTCCCCCAATATGGGGCGATGGGTAAGGAATAATATATTTGTCACTTTTTATGCAAGTATCGGCTGAGTCTGAATCCCTTTGAGTGCATTCTCTACGGTTTCCTCTATCAGCTCAAAGGAAGCAACTACCGAGCGGTGCTTGGTTTCAGGGCTATCCTGAGAGAAGGGTACGAAATACACGTTTCGTGTATTCATGAGAAGACCGATGTTCTTAAGGTTTGCGGAGAGTGCGTCATTCGAGGAGGGGGCGATAACAAGCGGTCTCTCGTTTCTGAGATGTGCCTTTGCCGCCATGGTTACAGTCGAGTCGGTGATACCGCAGGCGAGCTTTGAAAGTGTGTTGCCCGTACATGGAGCGATTACAAGCACGTCAAGCAGCTTTTTCGGACCGATGGGCTCGGCGGTGGCAATGGTGGTTATCGGGCTGTTGGGAGTAATCAGCGAGAGGCGGCGGTATATCTCCTCCCGCGTCATGAATCGGCTGTCGCTTGACGTGACGCTCTCGGAGAGTATGGGGAATATTTCGTACTTTTCCTGACAGATGTCGGAAAGCACTTCAAAAACCTGTTCAAAGGTGCAGAAGGAGCCGGTAAATGCAAATCCAAGACGGATCTTGTCCATAAAGGTCTCCTTATTCAAGATGTTTGAGAATTGCCCGTTCAAGAACAGCAGCTGCGGACATGGGGGAATACTTTCCGGGAAGAGAGGTTGCGTGCTCTCCCTTAATGCCGAGAAGCTTCATTCCCGCCCAGTCTACGTTATTGTTGCCACTGGCAAGGTCTATAATGACTGCGTTCCTGTCAAGGCAGGCGAGTGTATCGCGCGGAATTACGTGATTTAGCGGAATTGTGTTTATAAGTACCGAAAAAGAGTCGATATCCTGTCTTTTCCACAGATGGGAGGAATTGATACCCTTCAGGCGCAGCTCGTCAAGCTCTTTTTTGTTGGAGGTAAAGACCTTCAGACTGGCACCGTGTGAGAGAAGCATTCTCGCAAGCCTTGAACCAATTCTTCCGTAGCCGAAAAGCGCTGTGCGCATTCCGTAGAGGGCGGTCTCAGTGGAGGAGATAACAAGCGAGAGTGCCGCTTCTGCCGTGAGTGCGGCGTTATCCGAACAGAATTCTTCATCTGACAAAACGTTTATGTGACGAATCTTTTTCATTTCCGCTATTGACGCACCGTCATCACCCAAAGCTCCGCCAAAGGTGGTACATCCGTCGGGGAGAGAGGCGATAAGATTTGATATGCTATGTTGGGAAATGGAAAAGGGCAGAACGAAAACCGTTGAAGGGGAGGGGGTAAAGACTCTTTCGGTAGACGGTAAAAGAGTAGTGCGCCATTTCTTTTCAAGGCGCGTTTTGAGGTATACCATCCGTTTGTCAAGGAGGGTATTCTCGGGGGTGAGAATTATAAAATTGTAGTCCATGATTATTTCCTCCATTATAATGTTATGCAGATGGCGCGTGTTTTGCACCTGTCCTTCGGAGGATAAAAATAAGCTCAGGATAAATTCCCGAGCTTATTTTACTTCTATACTTTATTCTTTAAGCGTCTTTTGAACTTTTTGTTTTTTCACAAAGCACCGAGGCACTTGTGACGAGTCCCGCAAGAGACTGTATCTCGGACGGAATGATAATCTTCGACGAGGGACTTTGTGCCATTTTTTCAAGGGCTTCAAGGCTCTTCATGGCGATTATCGCGTCGCTGGGAGCGGATTCGTTTACCATACGTATACCATTGGCAGTAGCCTCCTGTACCTTGAGAATGGCTTCCGCTTCACCCTCGGCAAGGCGTATACGCGCCTCTTTTTCAGCTTCAGCCTTGAGGATGGCAGACTGTTTTTCCGCCTCAGCTTTAAGAATGGCGGATTCCTTTTGACCTTCCGCAACGAGAATTGCCGAATGCTTTTCACCCTCGGCAATAAGAATCGCTTCACGGCGTTCACGCTCTGCCTTCATCTGCTTTTCCATAGCCTCCTGTATCTCGCGGGGAGGCATGATATTTTTTAGCTCTACTCTGTTTATCTTGATTCCCCAAGGGTCGGTGGCTTCGTCAAGAATGGCGCGCATCTTAGTATTTATCACATCGCGGGATGTGAGAGTTTCGTCAAGCTCAAGCTCACCTATAATGTTACGGAGAGTGGTGGCAGTCAGATTTTCGATTGCCGAAATAGGATTTGCCACACCGTATGCAAAAAGCTTACAGTCGGTTATCTGATAGAACACAACGGTGTCTATCTGCATCTTTACGTTATCCTTGGTGATAACGGGCTGGGGCGGAAAGTCGGATACCTGCTCCATGAGACTTACTCGCTTTGCTATTCTGTCGATGAAGGGTATCTTGAAGTGGATACCTGTGTTCCATGTGGTGTTGTAAGCACCAAGTCTTTCAATTACGAAAGCACATGCTTGGGATACTATCTTGATGTTTGAGATTATAAATATTACTATTACTCCGATGATGATTAAAATTGCTTCCATATCAATTCTCCTTGTCTGTATTTATTGAGCACATGAGTTTTACCCCTTTTATCTCACGGACTGTTACGAACTTTCCTGAGGGAATAACGCTGTTTCCGTCGGCATTTCTCGCGGTCCATACCTTGCCCTCTACCTTGACTGCTCCGTTTTCATTAAGATTGTCAATATCTTCAATTACCGACGCAGTCTTACCTATAAGTGCATCGGCATTGGTTTTTTGAGTGGGTACAACCTTGAGTATCTTTTCGAAAAGAGGTTTTGTTGTGACAAGACAAACAACTCCCGACACAATGAATAAAGTAACCTGTAGCCACAATGGTGCATCAAGCGCCGCGGCGAGAGCGGCAATAAGGGATGCCGGGATAAACCATATGGTAGCAAGGTTTGGCGTTATTGCTTCAACAATTACGGCAATAATAAAAACAGTAATCCAAGTGTATAAAATAACTATCCCTCCTTTTTCTGTATTGTAGCATATATTATATTAAAAGTAAATAGAGTTATGATAGAATATTTTGTGTTTTTTTTAAAAAATGCGACAAAATAATATCTATATATTGTGTTTTCAAAGTAATCCATCAAAAGTAGTGCAAAAGGCACGCCATCTTTTGACACCGTTTTAAATACTCTTTTCGTACAATATAAAAAAACAAGGTGAAAGGAAAGACAATGAAAAACACAGTTGAGGAAAAAGTACGTGAAAATGAAGAACAGAAGAGTCTTGACAGAAAGGGACTTCTGCAAGAAAGTGTAAAAAAAACAAAGGATTTTTTAAAAAAGGCAGCCCGCGGTTTTTTTGAAAAATATTCGGTTTTGCTCGGTGAGGAGCTTGAGAAAGAACGCCTTGGTACAAGAGAGCGAGTCAGGGTACTCAGCGTAAGTATCATTCTGTGTGTCCTTTCCATTATACTGTCTGCAACCGCCATGGGTGAAAGCACTTATCCCGTTTCGCTCGCAGTACTTTGCGCCTCGGGATGCAAAAAGAAAATCGGCGTTTTCGTTCCTCGGCTTGCTGTAGCGCTGTCACTTGCTTCCGTTTGTATAGCCACGCTTTTTATGGAGGATGTTGGGGTACTTTATTTCTCCGTATTTATTTTTGTTTTTGTTCTGAGAAGTGTTTTTACGTCAGCTTCTTTTTCCGAGAGAGTTTCGGTAAGATGCCTCATGTCGCTCGCATCTGCGTTTTTGACAGGGGTGCTTTACGCGCTTGTTTCGGATTTTGCACTGCTGTCACTTGTGTCTTGGGTGACACTTGTTTGTGTTACACCGATATTCACGTTTTTATTCACCGCTCTGTACGACAGGGTAGGACGTGCAAGGCTTGACACAAAGGAGAGCGAAAGATTTTTTGCGGGCATTCTGTCGGTTGCATTTCTTACCGTTCTTTCCCTGGGAGAGATAAAAATATTCTATTTGTCTCTGTCACTCTTACTCAGCACCTGTGCCACCCTGTATATGTCGAAAAGATATGGTGGGCTTAAAGGGGCACTTGTAGGAACCGCTCTCGGTATTGCCTGTTCTTCTCCCGTTTATTCGGCAGTCCTCGGCATTGTCGGTGCAATGTCGTCACTTTTCTTCCCGAGGGACCTGTATGCACTTACTGTAAGCGTGCTTGTCTCAACCGTGGTGTCCGTGTTTACAGGAGGCTCGGAAGGCTTCCTTACAACACTTCCGGAAGTGCTCTTGTCATCCCTTGTTATGTTCCCTATACTTGTAAGGACCCGCGCGGTGTTGAAGAGTATCGCTCTTCCAAAAACCCCGAAAGAGAAAAATAGGATACCGCGTGACAGACTTGAGCGCCTGTCCGGTGCATTTTCGGGACTTTCGGAGGTGTTTTTTGCTGTCGGCGAAAGGCAGAAGGAGGAAGGGGAGGACGAATGGAGACGCAAAGTGACGTATGTTGTAAATACCCGTTGCGCCTCCTGTACGGCAGCTGCTGTTTGCCACGGCAGACATGCAGAGGAGTTCGGGGCGGCAACAGATGAACTTTCGCTCTCCAGCACCAGAAATGACGTTGTTACAAAGGAAGCACTGCCGAAGCACTTCAAGGAAAGATGCGTTTATAAGGATGAGATATGTGCGGATATCAATCGGGAAAAAAGAATGTTTTTATCAAAGCACGGGAACCTTGATGAGGTGAATCTCATTGCGGGAGAATATAGGACGGTGTCAAAGCTCTTAAAAAGCACTGCCGAAAATTTCTCTTCCGATCCGAATACCGACGAAAGAATATCGCGTGAGGTTGTAGCGCTTCTTGAAAGGTTAGGTATAGAATACGGATTCGTTGAGGCATGGGGAGGAAGAAATACCGTTATTGATACTGTAGGTATCAGACACGAAAAGATAACATTAACCTCTCTTGATATAGTCAGTGCTTTTGAGAATGCGCTTGGAATGAAGTTTGAGGAGCCGGAATTTATCCTTGAAGACAGCGTGTCGGTGCTCAGGATGAAGCGCCGACGCAGTGTGCATCTTGAATGTGCCAAAAATACCTGCGGCAAAAAAGGGGAGACCACCAACGGTGATACGGTGTCCTTCTTTGAGAATGACACAGGAATGTTCTATTCTCTTATCTGTGACGGAATGGGAAGTGGCAGGGAGGCGGCACTTACATCAAGACTTGCATCGGTGTTTCTTGAAAAGCTTCTTTCGTGTGCAGGGGATAAGAGTGTGAGCATTGAGATGCTCAACCGCATGCTTCTTAAGTGTGATACAGAGGTTTTCACAACGCTTGATCTTGTAGAAATAGACCTTTACCGAGGGAAAGCGTCTTTTGTTAAGGTAGGGGCATCACCGTCATTTGTATATCGAGGCGGAAAGGTGTATACGGTTTCTTCCAAAACGCCTCCGGTTGGTATAATTGAGGATATATCCGCAGAGGAGACGGGAATCACATTGAGAGGAGGAGATATTATAGTACTGCTGTCGGATGGCGTTGCGGATAATGAAGATTTTCCGATATCCCGTATTGTATCGGAAAATCGAACGCTTTCCGCCTCTGACCTTTCAAAAAAGATACTTTCTCTTGCGCTGTCCCGCTTTTCGGCTCGTGACGATATGTCGGTTGCTGTCATAAAAGTTTTTGAGGATTAAAAAAATTAAAAAAATTTGACATAAATATTGATATTGTAACAAAGTTGTGATATAATACCCCTGTTATGGACTTTTTATTTAATTTTAAAAAAGAAGAAGGGTTGAAAATGGCAAGAAAACAAAGAGAAGTCGGTACAGTTTCAAGAGGAATACGTTGCCCTATTTTCCGCGAGGGCGACGATATCGCAACTTTGGTTACTTCAAGTGTGCTTGAGGCGGCAGAGAGCGAGGGCTTTGAGCTCCGCGACAGAGATGTTGTATCTCTCACCGAGTCTATTGTAGCACGTGTACAGGGAAACTATGCGACTGTAGACAATATTGCCGATGACGTTCGCGCAAAGCTTGGAGGAGGCACTGTGGGAGTAATATTCCCCATCCTTTCGCGTAACCGTTTTGCTATATGCCTCAGAGGTATTGCTAAGGGAGCAAAGAAGATAGTTCTTATGCTCAGCTATCCGTCTGATGAGGTAGGAAATGAGCTTGTAAGTCTTGATAAAATAGATGAGGCAGGGGTAAATCCTTACTCCGACGTTCTATCGCTTGAGCGCTACAGAGAGCTTTTCGGTGAAAACAAGCACGAGTTTACAGGCGTTGACTACGTTAAGTATTACGGTGATCTTATTCGTGAGATGGGAGCTGAGGTTGAAATAGTTTTCGCTAATCAGGCAAAGACAATTCTTGATTATACAGATGCTGTTATTACCTGTGATATACACACCCGTGCTCGTACCAAGAGAATACTTAAGGCGGCAGGTGCACGTGTTGTTTGCGGTCTTGATGATATTATGAACGCTCCCGTTAACGGAAGTGGCTACAATGAAAAGTATGGTCTTCTTGGATCCAATAAGTCTACCGAGGACAAGATAAAGCTTTTCCCCCGCGAGTGCCGTGAGCTTGTGTTTGATATTCAGAAGAAGCTTTTTGATGCAACGGGCAAGCATGTTGAAGTAATGGTTTACGGAGATGGTGCATTCAAGGATCCTCAGGGGAAGATCTGGGAGCTTGCTGACCCTGTTGTTTCTCCCGCGTTCACAGACGGACTCATAGGTACTCCCAATGAGCTCAAGCTTAAGTACCTTGCCGATAACGATTACAAGGATCTTTCCGGAGAGGCGCTCAAGGAAGCTATATCCAAGAGCATTCGTGAAAAGGGTAATGAGAGTCTTGTAGGAAACATGGCATCTCAGGGCACTACCCCCCGTCAGCTTACCGATCTTATCGGTTCTCTTTGCGATCTTACCAGCGGTTCCGGTGATAAGGGTACACCTGTAGTATTGGTACAGGGTTATTTCGATAATTACACCAACTGATTTTTGCAACGATAAAAGTTGTACTACTTTGTTAAAAAATAAGATGGGAGACTCTCGACTTATGGTTGTAAGCCGTCGGGTCTCCCACTTAATTTCGCCTTGTATTGTTTGTTTCACTTTGCGAAAAGATTGTTTTTGTGCTTGTTAGGTGTTTTTTTGGAATAATAGGTATGAAAATACAATTATTCTATTGCAAAGGCAATTTAAGTGTGATATAATAATCTATCATCATCCTATAAAAGAGGAAAAGAACATGAAAGAAAAACTTGATTTATTACTCCGTGAGGGTGCGGAGAAAATAGAAGGAGCAAAGTCCGAGAGCGAGCTTCAGGAAGTACGCGCTTCACTTCTCGGCAAAAACGGTGTCATTACTGAACTCCTGAAGGAGATACCCAAGCTTGACGTGGCGCTTCGTCCTGAAATGGGCAAGGCTGTAAATCAGGTCAAGGCACTTTTGACCGAACAGATAGAGGGCAGACGCGAGGCGATACTCCTCAAGGCGAGTGAGATATCCCCCGACTTTGACTGCACACTTCCCGGAATTGAGCCTCAGATTGGTGGTCTTCATCCCATAACACAGATGTGCTATGACCTCAACGACGCATTCCGTTCCATGGGATTTGAAATCTACCACGGTCCCGAGATCACAAGTGAATATTACGCATTCGATAACCTCAATTTCCCTCCGAACCATCCCGCCCGTGAGAGCATGGATACTTATTGGCTTGAGGGACATGACTCGGGCGAGGCTAACGAGAAGCTTTGTCTCAGACCTCACTTGACCGGCGGAAGTGTCCGTTATATGCAGACACACAAGCCTCCCTACCGTTTTGTTTACCCCGGAAGAGTTTACCGCAACGAGACCACCGATGCCCGTCACGAGCGCGCATTCTTCCAATATGAGGCACTCATTGTTGATAAGGATCTCACATATACCTCGGGTAAGGTTATGATAAAGAGCATTCTTTCCAAGGTTTTCGGACAGGACGTACCCGTAAGAATGAGAGCGGGCTTCTTCCCCTTTGTTGAGCCGGGCTTTGAAATTGACATGGGCTGTCTTGTTTGCGGAGGCAAGGGTTGCAGTGTATGTAAGCACGTCGGATGGATCGAGATAATGCCCGGCGGAACACCTCATCCCAACGTTCTCCGTGCGGCAGGTGTTGATCCCGACGAATACACGGGCTTTTATGTAAATATAGGACTTGACAGACTTGTTATGATGCGCTACGGCGTTGATGACGTGCGCCTGTTCCACGGAACAGACCTCCGATTCCTCGGTCAGTTCCGTTAAGGAGGAAAAACAGATGAAATTATCGCTTAATTGGATAAAAGACTATGTAAAGATTCCCGACGACATGGATCTTTCAAGACTTGCGTACGACCTCACTATGTCTACCGTTGAGGTTGAGGGAGCTCATGACCTCGGCCGTGATTTTGACAACATCCTCATCGGTGTTATCAAGGAAGTATTGCCTCATCCTAACGCAGATAAGCTCCGCGTATGTAAGGTTGATATAGGGGCTGAGGATATCAAGGATATCGTTTGCGGAGGCAGCAACCTTTACGAGGGAGAAAAGGTAGTTGTTGCCGCTCCCGGCGCAATGGTACGCTGGCACGGAGAGGGAGAGCCGGTTGAAATAAAGAACACCAAGCTTCGCGGAGTTGCAAGCTTTGGTATGATATGTGCCTCTGACGAGGTAGGTCTCGGTGACCTTTTCCCTGCTGAAGAGGAGCACATGATAATGGATATGTCAAACCTTGACGTTCCCGCGGGAACTCCCGTTGCAAAAGCGCTCGGTCTTGACGATATCATTCTTGAAATAGACAACAAGTCTATGACGAATCGTCCCGACCTTTGGGGTCACTACGGAATTGCGCGTGAGCTTGCCGCTCTTTACGATCTTCCCCTTGTTGAATTTGATAACTACGTTCCCGAGACAAACGTGGAATTCGACGTTCGTATTGCCGACAGCGAAAAGTGTCCCCGCTACATCGGTGCAAAGATAGAGGGACTTGGCGTAAAGCCCTCACCCTTTGAAATGCAGAGCCGTATTTGGCGTGTAGGCATGCGTCCCATTAACGCACTCGTTGACGTTACAAACTACGTAATGCTCGCTCTCGGTCAGCCTACCCACGTTTTTGATTCAAACCATATTGCGGATTACATTGAGGTAAGACCCGCTAAGGAGGGTGAAAAGCTCCTCCTTCTCAACGATAAGGCGCTTGAGCTTACAACTGATGACCTTGTCATCTCAGACTCCGAGGGCGCTGTTGCACTTGCGGGTGTTATGGGAGGCGCAAAGGATTCGGTACTTCCCGATACAAACAGCGTAATACTTGAGGTCGCAAACTTTGACTCCAAGACCGTAAGACGTACTGCTCTCAGATACGACAACCGTACCGAAGCGTCTTCACGCTATGAAAAGGCGATAGATCCCGAAAGATGCGATATGGCAGTTTCTCTTGCCATGAAGCTTTTTGCAGAGCTTTATCCCGACATGAAGGTCATATCCTATAAGGATCTTTACGTAAACCGCCTTGTCAAGAAGGAGATTGACGTTGACTTCGACTGGCTTGACAGAAGACTAGGTATGCGTATTCCTCAGGAAATCGTTGCAAGGAAGCTTGGTACCATGGGATATGAGGTAACCTTTACCGACAAAGGTATGCATATCGTGGTTCCCACATGGCGTTCAACAGGTGATGTTTCAATTAAGGCTGATATCATGGAAGAGGTTGCCCGTATGTACGGCTACGAGAATTTCGAGCCGACTCCCATCACAACCACCTTTGATGCTGCTATCAACCAGCTTGATATGGATCTTGTACGTCGTGTCAAGGAATATCTTGCATTCCGTTGCAATATGCAGGAAATATTCACATACCCATGGATGACCGACACCTTTGTTGAGGCTATCCTTGAAAATACCGACGGAGTTCTCGCGCTCTCTACTCCTCCTTCTCCCTCTGAGAAGTACATTCGCTCCACCCTTCTTCCCAACATCTGTAAGGCTGTACAGAAGAACGAGCGTAACTTTGAGGAATTTGCAATTTTTGAAGAGGCGCAGGTTTTTGCAGACCGAGACTATTCCACTCCTTATTCTCCCATCGAGAAGCTTCCTTATCAGAGAAAGCACCTTGGCTGTGCATTTGCAGGTAAGGCTGACAATATTTCAGCACTTTTCCGCCGTGCAAAGGGCGTTATTGCGGCAATGCCTCGCTATACCCATATGGAAGGTTTTGAGTTCCGCCAGACAGAAAAGCCGTATTGGGCAGACGATACTGTGTGGATGAACATTTACCTTGGAGATGAGAAGATAGGCGATATTGCACTTCTTTCCAAGAAAGCTACAATGGCTTGCGGTATCAAGGTTCTTTCCTGCGTGCTTGTTGAAATTGATATGGAAGCATTCCAGCCCTTCAATTCAAGAACCAACAAATTCGTACACGTTCCCGAATTCCCCATGAACAACTATGATCTGTCCTTCCTCGTTGATTCTATGGTCAAGTGGGATGACATCTATGCCGCTGTTATGAGCAAGAAGGCAGAATTCCTTCAGGATGTGCTCTTTGTTGACGAATATAAGGGTAAGCAGATTCCGGATGGCAAAAAGTCGGTAACCATCCGTCTTGTAATAGGCTCGGGAGAAAAGACGCTTACGGGTGATGAGATTGAGGCAGTTGCTAAGAACGTTATCAAAAAGCTCACCAAGTCAATAGAGGCAGATATCCGTATGGCATAAGAAAAAACCACATTTTTTCAAAAAAGTCTTGATTTTTCCGAAAACGTGTGGTATACTGTGTTCGAATTATGAATACAAAGGATGAAAGAGAGTGGTTGCCACTCTCTTTGATTTTTGTTAAGGAGGTAAAAATGGCAAAAAAAGAAGCGTCCGGCAAAAACATTGCCGAGAGGGTATGGGCACTTGTTGAAGAGACCGTAAACTCTCTTGGATTTATCCTGTGGGACGTTGAGTACAGGAAGGAAGGCTCTGAGTATAATCTTGTTCTCACGCTTGACCGCGATGACAGAGAGATAACCATTGATGATTGCGTTGACGTAACTCATGCCGTCAATCCGATTCTTGACGAGGCAGACCCCATTCAGGACAGTTACTGCCTTGAAGTATCGAGTGCAGGGCTTGAAAGGGACCTCGTGCGAGACAGTCACCTTGACAAATACCTCGGTTGTGATGTGGAGGTAAAGCTGTTTGCCCCCGATGCGGTGCTTGGCAAAAGCTTTGTTTTGCCGCTTTTATCCTACAGTGAGACCGAATTTGTTTTCCGTCACGGCGACGGTGAGGCAGTAATTGAAAGAGCTCGTGTGGCAAAGGTTATGACCTTTGTTGATTATGAAAAGCTCTTTGGAGAAAATGATTAAGTATATTTTAAAAAAGGACGAAGTATCATGAACAAAGAATTTTTTGAAGCACTTGACCAACTCGAAAAAGAAGGTATTTCTAAGGATTATTTGCTCGAAAGAGTAGAGGCGGCACTCCAGACCGCATTCAAGAAGGAATACAACGGACAGAGCAACGTGCGCGTTGTTCTCGACTGCGAAAAAAAGCAGGTTAAGGTTTTTGAGCAGTGGACTGTAGTAGAAGAAATTGAAGATCCCACATGTCAGCTCACTGTTGACGAGGCGCATGCCATCAAGTCCCGTGCAAAGCTTGGAGACGTGATCGAAAAGGAAATCAAGACTAAGGACTTTGGACGTATTTCGGCTCAAGCGGCAAAGATGGTCATCATTCAGGGACTGCGCGAGGCAGAGCGACAGATGCTTATTGACGAGTACGAGGAGAAGAAAAACGATATCGTAACATCCAGAATCGTGCTCATTGATAAGAACACGGGAAATGCTATCCTTGAAATAGGCAAGCATCAGGCGACACTTATGAAATCCGAGCAGATACCCGGAGAGATACTCCGCGCAGGACAGCCTCTTAAGGTATTTGTCGTTGACATTAAGACTGACACAAAGGAGCCTGTAATTATCGTATCCCGTAAGCATCCCGGACTTGTAAAGAGACTCTTTGAGCTTGAGGTACCCGAAATTCAGGACGGCACAGTAATTATTCACTCTATCGCCCGTGAGGCGGGTTCCAGAACCAAGATATCGGTATGGAGCCGTAACAAGGATGTTGACCCCATCGGTTCATGTATAGGTGTTAAGGGTATGAGAAAGACTAACATCACTCATGAAATAGCAGGGGAGAAAATAGACATAATAGAGTACAGTGAGAACCCCGAGGAATTTATCAAGGCAGCACTTTCCCCTGCACAGGTAGTTGAAGTAACCCTTTCAACAGGCGTCAACGAGGAAGGCAAGATGGAGAGAGGCTGTACGGTAATCGTGCCTCAGGATCAGCTTTCACTGGCTATCGGTAACAAGGGACAGAACGCTCGACTTGCCGCAAAGATTACAGGATATAAGATAGACATCAAATCACAATTTTAATGCAAGGGGCTGATATCGGATGATAAAGAAAATACCCGAACGCCGCTGCGTGGGATGTATGAAATCATTCCCCAAGCAGGAGCTTATTCGAATAGTGAGATCAAGTGACGGTGAAATATCACTTGACACAACAGGTAAGAAGGCAGGACGCGGTGCATACATATGCCACGATCCCGATTGCCTTAAGAAAGCAGTAAAAGCGAAAAGACTTGAAAAAAGTTTTGAGTGCGACGTGCCCGATGAAATAATAGCGGCACTTGAAGAGTCTCTTCGGGGGATGAAGAATGCAGAGTAAATTCTTGTCCGCCATAGGACTTGCAAAACGTGCAGGAAAGGTCATCACAGGCACAGATGCCGTTCGTGACACCATGAAAAAAAAGCGTGCCGAGACGGTATTTGTTGCGTCTGACGTTTCCGATAACACAAGAAAAGAGATATTCGACACCGCAGAATATTACGGATGTGAAGCTTTTCTTGTACCTTTCACAATGTCGGAGCTTTCCCATGCTTTGGGTAAAATAAGCCTTACCGCTTGTGCGGCAATCACCGATATTAGTTTTAAAACTCTTATAAAGAACAGCTTGGAACACCAAGAAGTGTAAACGATTGGAGGAACAGATTATGGCAGCAGTTAATAATAAAATCAAAGTATCTGCCCTTGCAAAGGATTTAGACGTAAAAAACAAGGCGATACTTTCTGCTATTGAAAAAGCGGATGCTAAGGCAACCGTGCTTTCCGAAGAGGAGGCAGACCTCGTTATTTTCCGTTTTGCGGGAATGTGCGAGCCTTTTGATATTGATAAATACATCAACGGAGAAATAACTCTTGCACCCTACGGTGATAAAGCCGAAGCGGTAAAGGAGCCCGAAAAGAATCCTGAGGAGGCGAAGCTTCCAGAAGAGGTTAAAAAAACCGAGGAACAGAAGCCCATTGAGGCAAAGCGTCCCGAGGAGAAGAAGCCTATTGAGGCAAAGCGTCCCGAGGAGAAGAAGCCTATTGAGGCAAAGCGTCCTGAGGAAAGGAAGCCTATTGAGGCAAAGCGTCCTGAGGAAAGGAAGCCTATTGAGGCAAAGCGTCCTGAGGAAAGGAAGCCTATTGAGGCAAAGCGTCCCGAGGAGAAGAAGCCTATTGAGGCAAAGCGTCCCGAGGAAAAGAATCCCGTTGAGACTAAGCGTCCCGAGGAAAAGAAGCATCAGCCTCAGTCCCAACCTCAGCAGCCCGTAAAGAAGCAGGAGCAAAAGCCTGCGCAAAAACAGGGCGGCGTGAAGCTTGAGCGCAACATAAAATCCACCCCCATGGCAGATACGTCCGTTAAGAAGGAGGTACGTGTTGTAGATACGAGAGGCACGGGCGGAGTTGACCTTTCAAAGTACGATGAAAAGCTTCTTGATTACGTTCATGACGGAGCAGGCGAGTCAGGAAGACAGAAATTCAACAAGAAGAACAATCAGAAGCTTCCCTTTGACAAGAAGCGTGCAAAGGGTAAACCCGAGGCTCCCAAAGCACCTGAGAAGCCCAAGATTCCGGATGTTGTAAAGCTTCCCGATGAAATGATAGTGTCCGAGCTTGCAAAAGAGCTTCATATAACGACTGCTGAGGTCATGAAGAAGCTTATGGGACTCGGTATGCTTGTAACTCTCAATCAGTCGATAGACTTTGATACAGCGGCAATCGTTGCCGATGAATTCGGTTCAAGAGCCGAAAGAATAGTGGTGGTTACAACAGAGGAAAAGGTTATAGATTCCTCCGAGGACTCTAAGGAAGACCTCGTTGAGCGTCCTCCCGTTGTCTGTGTCATGGGACACGTTGACCACGGTAAGACATCTCTTCTTGACGCTATCCGCCACGCAAACGTTACATCCGGCGAGGCAGGAGGTATTACTCAGCACATCGGTGCTTACAGAGTAAATATCGGCGGACGTGACATAACGTTCCTTGATACTCCCGGTCATGAGGCATTTACCGCAATGCGTGCCCGCGGTGCTCAGGCAACCGATATTGCAATTCTCGTTGTTGCGGCAGATGACGGTATCATGCCCCAGACGGTTGAAGCTATCAACCATGCAAAGGCGGCAGGCGTATCTATAATCGTTGCTATCAACAAGATGGATAAACCCGGTGCAAATCCCGATAACATTATGCAGGAACTCACAAAGTACGACCTCGTTCCCGAGGAATGGGGCGGTGACGTTATCTGCGTACCCGTATCCGCACTTACCAAGATGGGTATTGATGATCTTCTCGAATCCGTTCTTCTCGTTGCAGAGGTTGCCGAGCTTAAGGCTAATCCCAACAGAGAGGCACGCGGCATCGTAATTGAAGCAAAGCTTGATAAGGGCAGAGGTGCCGTTGCGACGGTACTCGTTCAGAACGGAACTCTCCATGCAGGCGACTATATCATCGCAGGCACTACAGTTGGACGTGTACGTGCAATGCTTGACGATAAGGGCAAGACCGTAAAGACCGCAGGTCCCAGCGTTCCTGTCGAGATTCTCGGACTTTCTGACGTTCCCGCAGCGGGTGATATACTCAATGCCGTTAAGGATGAGAGAATGGCACGCGAACTTGCTGACGAGCGCCGTGCAGATGAGAAGGAGCGTACATTCAATGCCAACGGCAAGGTAAGCCTTAATGACCTCTTTAACCAGGTTAAGGAAGGTATCAAGGAGCTTAATATCGTTGTCAAGGCAGACGTTCAAGGTTCTGCAGAAGCAGTCAAGGCTTCTCTTGAAAAGCTTTCAAACGAAGAGGTTCGCGTTCGTGTAATTCATAACGCGGTTGGTGGAATCAACGAGAATGACGTTATGCTCGCAGACGCTTCGGGCGCTATCATCATCGGCTTTAACGTTCGTCCCGACAAGCGCGCTATAGATGCCGCAGCTAAGGCGAGTGTTGATATTCATACCTACAGAATCATTTACGAATGCATCGAAGAGGTAGAAGCGGCTATGAAGGGTATGCTTGCACCCACATATCAAGAGGTGCTTCTCGGTCACGCAGAGGTTCGTCAGACCATACGTGTTCCCAACGTCGGAGTTATTGCAGGCTCCTACATCCTTGACGGTAAAATCACCCGTAACTCGCAGATTCGTGTTGTACGTGACGGTATCGTGGTGTTCGAGGACAAAATCTCCTCGCTCAAGCGTTTCAAGGATGATGCACGCGAGGTTGCACAGGGCTACGAGTGCGGTGTCGGTCTTGAAAAATTCAATGATATCAAGGAAGGCGACGTTCTTGAGGCCTTCATAATGGAAGAGATAAAGAGATAACTTGGAGTTTAAAGAATGAATAAATTCAGACAGGACAGAATCAATGAAGCGGCAAAGCAGGTACTTGGCGAGGCTCTCAGGACCGTAAAGGACCCGAGAGTCGCTACCGCCTTCGTGACGGTTACGTCGGTGCGTGTTACCCGTGATATGAAGTTTGCCAAGGTCTATTTTAACTGTATGGATGCAGATGTTAAGGAAGTCAAAAAGGGACTTTACAGTGCTCAGGGGTATCTGAGACGCTGTATTGCCGAAAATCTTGACCTGCGCATTACTCCCGAGCTCACCTTTGAGTATGACGACTCGGCTGAGCACGGCGCACGCATTGAAGCGCTTCTCAAGGAGCTTGACATCAAGTCCGACACGGCGGAGGAATCCGATGAATGATTTCCGTCAGATCGCAGAGCTTTTAAAAAGTGCTGACAATATAGAAATATTTACTCACATTCATCCCGACGGAGATGCGCTGGGTTCGTCCTATGCGCTCTCCGCGGCGTTTAAAAAGCTTTCAAAAAAAGTAAGAGTCACTGTCAACGATATCCTACCCGTGGATTTTTCTTATATTCATAACGTTGAAAATCCCGAATTTACGGCGGACTTTACTGTCAGTGTTGACGTGGCATCAATGAGCCTTCTCGGAGATTTTCCCGAGGAGAGAGTTATTGACCTTGCCATAGACCATCATCTGAATAATACTACCCGTTCAAACGTTCTGCTTTGCGATCCTTCGCGCGCCGCTTGCGGTGAGATAGTTTTTGATATCATCGAGGCTCTCGGCGTGGAGCTTGACTTGTATATGGCAGAATGCCTTTATACGGCTATCGCCACGGATACCGGATGCTTTAAATTTTCAAACACCTCATCCGGCACCTTTGAAATAGCGTCAAAGCTTTGCAGATTTGCCAAAAACGGCAACTTCGGATATCTTAATACACCTCTTTTTATTACCAAATCCCGCCGCAAAATGGCGCTTGAGGCAAAAGTTACTTCCGATATGACTTATCACTTTGACGGAAAAGTGAGTGTGGCTTGCGTTACAGATGAGCTTCTTGACGAGATAGGAATTTCGGACAGTGAGACTTCGGGTATTGAGCAAATATCAAAAATTCCCGAGGGCGTGCTTTTGGGAATTACTCTCAAGGAGAGAAAAAACGGATTTAAGGTATCCATGAGAAGTGATGACAGACTCGACTGTTCTTCCATCTGTGCACATTTCGGCGGAGGAGGACATCACTCTGCTGCGGGATGCTTTATTGAAGGCACTTTGGAAAGCGTTAAGAATACTATCCTTAATTATCTTGAGGGAAGTGAAGTATTATGAGTGAAAGATATTCGGGCGTTGTTGTTCTGAATAAGAAGAGTGGCATGACGAGCCATGATGCCGTAAACAGGATGCGCCGTATCTTTAAAACGAAAAAGGTAGGACATACGGGTACTCTTGACCCGATGGCAACGGGCGTATTACCGATTCTTGTCGGAAATGCCGTTAAAGCGAGTAGCTTTCTCATGAGCGATTCCAAATGCTACAGGGCGGGAATGATACTCGGTATTACTACAGATACCGAGGATACAAGCGGTAAGGTACTTACGGAAAATACAGTTAATCTTTCTGATGAGTCGGTTATTTCGGCAATAAACTCATTTCTGGGAGAAAGCTTTCAGACTCCTCCCATGTATTCCGCAATCAAGGTGGACGGCAAAAAGCTGTACGACCTTGCGCGTGCGGGGATTGAGATAGAACGAGAGAAAAGAAGGATATTTATCGACCGAATATGGGATATCGTTAAAATTTCCGATGTTGAATGGCAGTTTTCGGTATCGGTTTCAAAGGGTACTTATATCAGGACTCTGACCTCCGATATAGGAGCCATGCTTGGAGTTGGAGGAGCGATGAGCAGTCTTTTGCGTCTTCAGTCGGGAAACTTTACGATAGA
This sequence comes from Eubacteriales bacterium, assembly GCA_045660745.1. GTDB lineage: Bacteria > Bacillota > Clostridia > Oscillospirales > SIG627 > RGIG6353. The sequence continues at coordinate 3,825 of JAZREJ010000014.1, read as the reverse complement.
GCGAGCTTATACGCTTTCTGAGCTTGAAAAACTTTCGGAAGCGGACAGACTCGCAGATGCAGTCATAGAGACAGAAGAGCTTTTTTGCGAGTGCCCTGCGGTGTCATTTACCGCTTTTTATTCAAAGCTTGCAAGAAACGGTCAACCGATATATTCTTCCCGCGCCAAGCTTGACCTCCCGAAAACAGGAACAAGACTTCGTATGTATGACGAAAACGGAATGTTCTTTGCACTGGGAGAAGTGATAGAGCTTGACGGAGAATTGTGTGCTAAAAGTATAAAAATGTTTGATGTATAAAAGGTTTCCTGTGAAGGAGACCTTTTTTTAGTTAATTAATGCATTATAAAACGGAATCAATTTAGCAGAAAAGTCCATAAAACGGGATATTTTTTACATTGAAACGATACAGTTGATATGATAAAATGCAAGTATGATAGCAAAAGGAGAGAAAATTATGAAAAAAATAACAGCAATCACTCTTGCGATTTTGATGCTAGCTTCCTCGTTTGTACTTCTTTTTTCGTGTGCCGGGCAAAAGGATAACAGCAAGGCAACAAATGAAGTAAAGCAATATGAAGAGGATTCTATCTTTTATGAGAGAAGCCTTGTTTCTGATGACCTTCCTGATGAAGACTTTGGTGGACGCACCTTCCGTGTTGTTGCAAACAGCAGTTGGGAAATAGTGGATGATGAAGAAACCAGAAATAAGGGAGACCTTATGATTGACTCGAGGTTTTCGCGTAATCAGATTATCGAGGATAGATTTAACGTAAAATTAGAGGTGGTATACTCTACACATACTTTTCAGGAAGAGGCGGATTACGTTTCAAAAACCGTGCTTTCGGGAAACGATGAATTTGACCTGTTTGCGGGAATGGTAATGTCCATGGGCGGAATGGTCTCGAAGAATCTTTTTCTCAACTGGCATAATATCCCCAACGTGGATTTTTCAAAGCCGTGGTGGTATGAGTCCAATGCAACGAATCTTACTTATGACGGCAAGGCGCTTATCGCAATCTCACATCTTAACCAAACTGCAGTTCAGGGGGCTTACTGCCTCTACTTTAATAAGGATCTTGCATCCTCTTGGGAGCTTGGAGATATTTATTCTTTGGTTCTTGACGGCAAATGGACCTTTGACAAGCTTGCCGAAATGGTAAAGGATATTTATACCGACAACGGAAACGATGACCGAGATGAGAATGACTTTTACGGCTTTACTCAATCGAACGGCACTTGTCTTAATTCTTATCTGTGGGCGTTTGACAATCCCGTTTGTGCCAAGGACGGAGATGGAATTCCCCAAATTTCCGTTGATACTCCTAAGATAGATACGATCGTTACGGAGATTTACGATTTCTGTTACAACAACCAGGGTGTTTATTTCGACCCCAAAACAATTAATCTTGAGAACAAAGCCGATTCTGTTTTTAACTCCGGCAACGCTATATTTACCATGGGATCTGTAGGCAATGCCACTACCGAGAAATATCGCGATTTCGAATTTGAATACGGACTTATCCCAATCCCGAAATACGATGAGAATCAGACAGCCTATAAGACTATGGTAGGCGGACATCATTCCGCACTTGCTGTACCAAAGACGGTAAAGGACCTTGAGTTTGTAGGCACAATAGTTGAAGCACTCTCTGCTGAAAGCTGGAAGACGGTTACACCTACGCTTTACGAGATAGCGCTTAAGACAAGATATCTTCGCGATTCCGAATCCAAGGAAATTTTAGATCTGGTAATCGACGGAACACAGTTTGACTTTGGTACGGTTTATGACAACTGGCAGGGCTTTGCGTTTATGCTTGAAAAGCTTATGAGCCAGGGCAATTCGAACTTCCGCTCTTATTACAAGAAGCAGCTGTCTTATGCAAAGTATCAGCTAAAGTCAACCATTAAGGCATTTGATAAAGCATAAAACAGAAATTTTTTTGACTGCAGCTCCTTTTTTGCATTGGAAATTGGCAATAAATCAGAGCCTTTTATCAATAAAACCTATTTACATAATGATTGTGTAATTAAAATACCGGTATGTTACAATATATTGTGTAAGATATTGCATTCCGTTAAAAGGTGTGTTATAATCATAAAAAAATATACAATAAATTATCAAATAGGAGTAAAAAAATGAAAAAGATTATAGCAATGACACTGGCACTGCTTATGCTGATTTCATCTTCCATACTTCTTTTCTCATGCGGAGGGGATGACGAAAAAGAGGGGACTTCGGGAGAAGTAAAAGAGTATGAAGAAGATTCCATCTTTTACGAGAGAAGCCTCGTGTCTGACGAACTTCCCGAGGCAGACTTTGGAGGACGCGCATTCCGTGTAGTTGCAAATAACAAGAGCGAATTCGTGGTTGAGGAAGAGAAGCGCAATCAGGGAGATCTTATAGTGGATGCGCTATTTGCCCGTAATCAGGCGGTAGAAAACAGATTTAACGTAAATATAGACGTAGTTTATTCTACGGGAACCTTTAAGGAAGAAGCGGATTACGTTAAAAAGACAGTTCTTTCGGGAAATGATGAGTTTGATCTGTTTTCCGGAATGGTAATGTCTATGGGAGGACTTGTTACAAACAACCTCTTCATCAACTGGTATGACGTTCCTCATGTTGATTTTTCAAAGCCTTGGTGGTATGATTCAAACGCCACAGAGCTTACCTACGATGGTAAATCTATTGTCGCTGTTTCTCATCTCAACTATTCGGCGGTTCGCGGTGCGCACTGCCTCTATTTCAACAAGAATCTTGCGCAGTCATATGAGCTTGGCGATATCTACAAGATAGTTCTTGACGGCAAGTGGACCTTTGACAAGCTTAGTGAGATGGTCAAGGATATCTACAGGGACGACGGAAACGATACTCGTGACGCGAACGACTTTTACGGCTTTACTCAGGTCAACGGAACTGCCTTGAATTCCTACCTTTGGTCGTTTGACAACTCGGTTTGCAGAAAGGACGGCGAAGGAGTACCGCAGTTACTTGAAAGCACTCCCAAGATAGACTCCATTGTTAAGGATATTTACGATTTCTGCTTTAACAATAACGGCGTTTATTTCGATCCCACCACCATAAACGCTGAGAATAAGGCCAATGATATTTTTAATTCCCAAAGGGCTATATTCGTTATGGGTTATGTAGGCAATGCCAACAACAAGACCTATCGTGATTTTGAGTTTGACTACGGTCTTATTCCGCTTCCGAAGTATGACGAGAATCAGAAGAATTATCAGACTATGGTAGGCGGTCAGCACACCGCACTTGCTATCCCCAAGACTGTAGACGACCTTGAGTTTGTAGGTACTATAGTTGAGGCACTCTCTGCCGAAAACTGGAAGACGGTTACTCCCACACTTTACGAAATTGCACTCAAGACAAGATATCTTCGCGACTCCGAATCTAAGGAGATCATGGATTTGGTCATTGATGGAACGAAGTTCGACTTCGGTACGGTTTACGACAACTGGCAGGGCTTTGCGTTTATGCTTGAAAGACTTATGAGCACTCAAAACTCAAACTTTCAGTCATACTACAAATCTCAGCGCATGAGTGCAAAGGCTCAGCTGAAGAAAACACTTAAAGCATTTGATAAAATATAAAAGAGTTTTTTCGCCACACTTAAAAACAAAAACACTACATCCCTTGAACGGATCCGACGATGCTCGGATCCGTTTTTTTTGTGTAACAAGAATACCACCAGCAATGCTGGTGGTTCCAAAAAGCTTTAGCTATGAGTAGAAAAAATATCCTCCTTCGTATATAATTGAAGCGGGTTTGCCAACCACAACAAAAACGAAGGAGGAATCAAGTAATG
>JAZREJ010000013.1:0-3575 GCA_045660745.1 Eubacteriales bacterium | reverse complement strand
TGTCCGCCGATTAAAGTGGTACGCGAGCTGGGTTCAGAACGTCGTGAGACAGTTCGGTCCCTATCTGTCGTGGGCGTTGGATATTTGAGAGGAGCTTACCTTAGTACGAGAGGACCGGGTAGGACGTACCTCCGGTGCATCGGTTGTTCCGCCAGGGGCATAGCCGGGTAGCCGCGTACGGATGTAATAAACGCTGAAAGCATCTAAGCGTGAAGTACACCTCAAGATGAGATATCCCTTCATTTTAAATGAGTAAGGTCACTTGTAGACTACGAGTTTGATAGGTCGCAGATGTAAGTGCAGTAATGTATTCAGTTGAGCGATACTAATTGACCGAGGGCTTGAACTGCTGTTTAATTCAGTTCAGCACAATGCTTTGATTTGAGCTTTCGTTTCCATCCCTTGTTCGGTTTTTAATTGATATTTGCCACAGAGGCAAATACCTGCCACACGGCAGTTTCTATATGACTTGTTGCATAGCGCAACAAGCCTTTTTGTTTTAGCGCGCACTTTTGCATAATTATATGAAAAAGCACCCGAGCAGTATTGCACTGTCGGGGGCTTTTTCTCTTGTTTTGACACCTTAAATTTACAAATTATCTCACATCAAGCTCGAGCCAGCTTATAACGACCCTGTTTTCGCTTGTTCTCTTGATTCTTATATTCTGTGTATACGAGTCGAGTGCAACAACTGTATCGTAGCATTTAGCACCGTCAGAATAAGCGGAAAATTCAGGCTCGGGTGCGGCACAGGGTGAAAGTGCTCCGACACTCTTTCGGTTTATAGATACCTCTACGTCTTCGGGTGTGCCCTCGTCAAAGGCAAGTATAAGTCTTACCGTCTTGTCCTTAGGAAGCTTTCCTGTTTTTATGGTTATTGTCTTCTCATCCTCGGGGATTATCGGGAGCTGCTGCCAACGCTTACAGTCTACAGGACAGATATCATCGTCCTCGTCGATGATTACGAATCTCAAAGGATGCGATACGGTATAATCATAGCTGCCGATAGTGCAATGAATTTCCTTGTCGCGCGCTTTTCTTCTTTCTCCAAAGAGATTGAAAAGATAAATATCGTCAGCACCCATAGCAATGAAGCTCGCCGCATTTCCTCTTGCGGTTTCGGCATTCATTACGGGGTGTCTTGAATGAAGCACGTTCATAAGCGTCTCAATACATCCGTATATTTCAACCTCGGGAAGCTCACGTTTCCATTCGTCAACAGGAATTGCGCTGTCGCTTCCGCGGAATCTCGGCGAGGGAATTATAATATCAACGAGCCCCTCGCGTGCAAACGTGCGTGCATCAAAACCGAATCGCAGACTCTTTTCAATGTCACGGGTAAGGCGGATTGCGATTTTTATCTTGTGCCCCTTTACAGCTTCGGCTTCTGTGACTATTTTCTTCACCTCGCGCATAAAGCCATTCATTATGCTAACGCACACATCGTGGTCATCATCTATATAGTCAAAGCAGTAAATTTCGCGCATAAAGTCAAGCTCAATGCCGTAAACGTCATATCTTGCGAGCTGTTCCTTGATATAACCGAGGAATTTTTCTCTGATTGTCGGATACTTGTAGTTATATGTAATTCTGTAATATCCGTATTTTTCACCGTTCATAAGACCGTTTTTTGCGCCTCGTAAAAATACTTGTCACGTATCCAACAGGTCTTGGCGTCGGGCACGTGGCAGTCGTTCATTCTGAACGAGAGCCAGGGGTTCATACCAACCTCCCACGTACGCTTAATCCATATAGCAAATGGGTCAACCTTGTACTTGTATTTTGCAAGATAGTAAGCTTTAATTGTTGATTCACCGGTGTAATCAACGGGCATGCCGTTTTCGATTTTTTGAAAATATTTATCGGCAAAGGTGTCGAAGTATTCTGTGTCGGTTGCAGATGACTGAGCGTTTATGTTGAACAGAATATCGGTAACCTTTGTGTCGCGGAATTCGTCTACAAACGGATAAAAATCCGCCTCTGTCAGATTTTCTTTGTTTTCAAGCGAATTAAGAAAAGGGTCGGTTGTGGAATTAACGTCAATATTAAGAAGCATATTTTTTCTCCCAAGCTTTATTTTTTAAACAGTCTTGCAAAAAAGCCTTTTTTCTCATAAGGCTCAACTGCGATATTCAAAACGCGGTAGCCCTCTTTTTCGATAGCCGACTTCAAGGTTTCGTTATCGATATTTTCTGCGATAACAACCGTCTGTTTTTCCTTATGTGACGAGCTGACCTCGCACCCCGGAATTGCCGCCTTTACGGCTTCATTTGTGTGTGACTCACACATAGGGCACATCATGCCCTCTACGCTAACTGTGGCTTTTAACATATCTTCGTTTCCTTTTTTATTAGAAGCATAACGCTTCCGAAAATATTATATCGCAATGCACATTTTTTGTAAAGTCTAATTTTGGACAAAAAGCGTTGCGAAATGTCTAAAAGCAAGTGCCCTTTTTATAAGAAAAAAAGGAATTTTTATAAAAAAGAGAAAAGCTCTTGAAAAGTAGGGCAGTATATGCTAAAATGTGAAAAACGTATTTTTCGGAGGACTATGTCATGCATATCACAGAAAAACAGTTTTTTGAAGAAGAGCTTGACCTCGCAATTCCCGAGCTTGCCGAGGCGGCACAGACCTTTGCCGCAGGTGATGCATCGGGAGCGGAACACATCTTTGCGGAATATATCAAAAAGGCGCTGAAGCCCGAATGCTTCTTCAAAATGCCGCACGAGTGGACAAGCGAGAAGGCATTTAAAATTGCAGACAATGCCCTTGAAAATAAATTTACATCTGTTGGAGTACCTATCGATTTCGGAAAGGGAAACAAGGTGGATTGGTACGCAAATCCTACGTATAACAAGTATAAGGAGTGGGAGGTGCAGTTCCATCGCCACCACGAATGGGTTGCGCTTGGGCAGGCGTATCGCGAGAGCGGTGACGAAAAATACGCCGAGTGCTTTGCAAAGCTTGCTCACTCTTGGATAACAGAGGCTTATCAGCGCCCACTTCCCGGTGAGCCGTCAAATTATCATTGGAGAACGCTTGAATGCGGTATCCGTTTGCAGAAAAACTGGAACTATCCGATTCACGCTTTTCTCCATTCGCCCTCTATACCCGATAAGGTGTGGACGCTTATGTTTATGTCTATCTGGGAGCAGGCAGAGCACCTCTTCCCGAAGAATATCGGCTACAACTGGCTGATGACCGAAAAGACAGGTCTTCTTTACGTGGCTATTCTTTATCCGTTTATGACGCAGGCTGAGCGTTGGAAGGATTGGGCATTTAAAACCTTGCACCGCCTTTCCGAGGAGCTTATATATCCTGACAACTTTGAAATAGAGCTTTCAACCGGTTATCACGGTGTTGTAATGCACGATTTTCTTATCGTATTTCATCTTTTGTCTGCGTATGGAATAGAGTTTCCCGAGGCTTTTTCCGACAATGTTCACAGAATGTTCTATATGTATCCTCAGCTTACAAAGCCTGATATGCGTCTTCTCTCTATGAATGACGGCGGCGGTGCAAATGTTGTAGATAAATGCAAGGAGGGGCTTAAGTATTTTCCCGATGACGAA
>JAZREJ010000012.1:0-55326 GCA_045660745.1 Eubacteriales bacterium | reverse complement strand
TGGGTGTACCTATTTATTTTTGAAATAGCGGATTTAAAACTGTGTTTGTTTACTAAAGCAGGCGCCTGCTTTGGGCTTTGAGCACGACCGCCGTCGGGGACGGATGAAGGGAGTGCGAAAAGGTGTAGCGGTCGACAGATGACAAGACGGTCTACCGTCGAAGACAGATGTCGGGCACCGCAAACAGGGCGGACAAAGCAGAAGCGCAGTAAAAACAAGAGAATATAATAAAATTTCGGGATGTAGCGCAGATGGTAGCGCGCCTGCTTTGGGAGCAGGATGTCGCAGGTTCAAATCCTGTCATTCCGACCAAACAAAGAACAGACCACAGGTCTGTTTTTTTGTTTGTTCGGTAAATAAGAGCACTTGAATCCGCTACATACAAGAAAGCAGGCGCCTGCTTTGGGCAAAAATTTTGAGCGCCGTCGGGGACGGATGAAGCGAGAAATTTTTGGTGTAGCGGTCGACAGATGACAAGACGATTTATCGTCGATGACAGATGTCGGGTACCGCAAACAGGCGGCGAAGCCGAGGATGTCGCAGTTTTAAACGAAACGTTTAAACCTCATGGAGGCTTTTGCCGTTAATAAAACAACCTGAATGGTTGTTTTTAGGCAAAAGGGGTGAGTGCTTTAGCACGAGCCGTGTGGATTGCGTAGCAATACACGTCAAATCATGGCACACCGACCAAACAAAGAACAGACCACAGGTCTGTTTTTTTGTTTGTTCGGGAATCAAAAAAATCACCGTTTCGCAAATCCGAAACGGTGATCTTTTTCATTGCAAAGCCTTCATAAGGCTTAAAAACGTGTAATTTACGGGGGAATTACTTAATCTCTGCCCAGAGAGTATCGCCTACATAGATTGCAACGTAGCTTCCAACACCCATAGAGGTCTTTACCAACTCAGCAACAGCTTCATTTTTACAGTAGAAGGTGATGTTATTGGTGCCGGAGTTGTTGGAGGATGCATTGCAGAAAGCCATATTTGTGCCTATTGTTGCGGTATCAACGTTCAAATATACCTTTCTGAGATTAGTACAGCCACGGAATGCGTAGTTGGGGATATCAACGTGGCTGCCCTCAAAGGTTACAGTTTCAAGGCTTGTCATATCTCTGAATGCGCCGTAGCTTATCGTCGTAACGGTCGAAGGAACTGTAAGAGATGTGATAGCAGTGCTTCTGAACGCATTTACACCGATAGTTTTAACGGTGGAGGGAATATTGACGGTTGTGAGCTTTGTTGCACCGTTGAAGGCTGCCGCGGGAATCTCGGTCATACCTTCCTCGAGAACGACCTTTGTAACGTTAGAGCTCTTAAATGCACCGCCGGATGCGTTGGTGTCGGAAACACCCGAAGCACCGAAATCGGTTACTGATGCAGGAATGGTAACGGTTTCAAGGGTTGTACCCCAGAAAACGCCGTTGCCGAGATCGGTAACGTTTGAAGGAATGGTCAAGGTGGTCTCTGTATAATCAGCGGGAACGTCGTAAAGAATCACAGCATCTTCATCCGTGCTGGTGGTAGCGTAGTAAATTCCGTCATCACCTTTGTTTACGTTGGTGATAGCTTTGTCGCTCATGTGCTCAGTGTTGATAGTGGTAACGTCGCAATTCTTAAGCACGGTCTTAACATTCCAAGGAGTCAGCGTATCAATTGTACAATTCACAAAGGTCATAGTAATATCATTGCCTGATCTCTGAGAATATGAAGCGTTCTGAATGGTGCAGTCGGTGAAGTAAGCGTTACCTGCGTTCATGTCGCTGGAGGTATGAGCGCTGTTCATTGTACAGTTATTCGCATAGGTTTCAGCGCCATTACTGCTTGCACATTCCAAACGTCCGTCGAACGTACAATTGTTGTAGGTAGCCTTACCTGTTGCACCGACAGTTGCGTTTGTGAAGTGAATGCCGTCAAATACAACATTATCGCCCTGAATTCTGCCATAAGAAACCTCAGAGGAGGATACTGAAAGCTTTGCGTCTCCAATACCTACGAAATAGAGGTTGTCAACATTAAACGCGGTGTTGTTAGTGAATCTTACCGAGTATTCGCCCTCAGCAAGCATGATAGTTGAACCGTCTGCAACGGTTTTAAGCAATTCAACAAGCTCATCGGAGTTTGATACGCAGTAAGTGGAAGTACCGGGAGTGCAAAGCGCTCCGTTAACGTAAACCTCACCGCCGAGGTTGGTTACCTGAAGCTCGCCAAACTGACAGTCCTCATAGTAGAAGTATGTCTTGTGACCAGCACCCGCTTCAATCGAGAACTTAGGTGTGGTAACGTTCTTTGCACGAATGGTTGCGATAAAGTCTGCACACTCGGCGTCATAAGAGTTTTCTACCTGGAGGTGGCTCCACTTGGGAGTACCGTTGAAGATAATGTCTTCAAGAGTTACGTCGATGTCGTTACGAACCATGATACCCGACTTGTAAGAGCCGCTGATGGTCAAGTTCTTAAACGTTACAGCGAGATCGTCTCTTGCAGCATCGGAATTCGCAACACCGTTAACGTAAGCGTTACGAACCTGGAATACGTGTGAGCCTGCGCCCGCGCCGTTGAGAACAACGTTGCCCTCACCTGCGATGGTTACGGACTTGTTGTCGATCTGGATCTGAGCGGGAAGGTTGTAAACACCCTCTGCGATAGTGATAAGAGTGCCGTCCTCTGCGTTGTTGATAGCAGCCTGAAGGTCAAACGCAGTTTCTACATAGTTCTTGTATACAACGCTGAAGGGGCTGAAGGAGTTTGTTGTGAATGTGATGATGCCGTTTGCATAGGTATAAGCTGTTATTTCTGTTCCGTTGTGGTCAACCTTTGCAATGTCAAGACCCTCACCGACGAGAATGCTTACTTCATATGCAGTGCCGTCATTTGCAACCTTTACGCCTTCCTTGTAGAGGTTGATGTCGTAGGAAACCGTTGTTGTACCGTTAGCGGTATCAAGCGCGATTGCCTTGTTATCTACGTTGAGAGTATAGTCACCTGCGGGTGCATCTGCGGGAACGGTAAGAGTAACGTTGTCGCCTGCCTTGATGGTAAGCGCTTTGTTTTCTTCCTTAGCATCGTTGACCGCGATGGGGTACTCAGCGTCAGCATCGTAATCGGGGCTGAAGCTGTCGATTTCAGAGGTGAACTGAGTTGCAAGGACATTGATGCCGAGATTGATTTCGGGAACGTCGGTTCCGTTGTGGTTAGCTTCGTTGCCAACGGTTGTGGGCATGAATACTACAAGTGCAATATACTCCTCGGAAACAGCATTAGCAACACCTGTGGGAATGTTGTTTTCGGGATAGAGCTTATTTGACTTGGTGTAGCCCGCAGAAATCTTATCTGTGCTTTCAAGAGCCGCAACTGCAGCCTCGCGGGTTGCGTATGTAGCGGGAGCCTTGGTTGTCGCATCAACAGCAATGCCGTCTACCACGCCAAACTGAATGTAATCGGAAAGCTTAAATTCTTTACCTGCAACGTTTACACCGTCAGTCTCGGAAACAATATTGATGCCGAGCTGATACTTGAGTGCAAGTGAGCCTGCGTTTGCAACTCTGAGGTATGCAACCTCGGTCACACCGGGTTCCCAAAGCTCGTTGGTGAGAATGTCGGATTTACCGTTGACATCCACCCATTCGGTGCCGTTCCAGTATTCAAGCTCAACGTCAAGATTACCGGATTTTATGATGTTGTTAGCACTGGTTACAGAATCTGTAAACCACGCAAATGTGGTACCTATAAGCATTGAGAGACAAATTAAAACAGAAAGTGCGCTCAAGAGTAACGCTTTTTTGGTACTTCTTGCTTTAGTCATGATAAAATGACCTCCTTAATAAAAATATTATATGATATCTTACTGTCAGATATCAATACATATATACGTTTCAATTATAGCACTAATACTGCGAATTTGTCAACAGCTTTGAAAAATTAATTAACGTTCAATCGTCAATAAGACTGACAGCTACAAAAAATCCTTCTGTGATAGGTCTTTTCTATTGAATTTTCTACCATTTTATATTACAATTATTATTGACACCGCTTCTATCTCAAAGGAGTATTATATGAAATTCAATAAAGTAGTTACTGTCTCGCTCAACCCTGCGCTTGACGTCACTCTGACGGTTGACGGCTTGACACCCGAAAAAATAAATACCGTACTGAAAAAAGAGACTGACGCCGCAGGAAAAACCGTAAACATTGCCAAAGCGCTTCATTCCTTCGGTGTGAGGGCGAATCTTATCACGTTTGCGGGAAAAGAAAATGCCGACAGCTATTTCAGTCGCCTTGCCTCAGATGCCCCAAATCTTGAATACGAGGCAATTTTGACAGACGGCGCGATTCGTGAAAATCTGCACGTTATTCTTCCCGATGAAAGCCTTGTAACCATAAGGCAAAACGGTTTTTCGGTTTCCGAGAAGGATATTTCGAGGCTTCGCGAAAAAATCTCGATGCACACGGATCCCGACACGCTGTTTGTAATATCGGGAAGATTCCCCGACGGATTTTCCTCGGAAGATTTTCGCTCTCTTTGCAAATTCATCTCGGAGAACGGCGGACTTATTGCCGTTGACTCAAATTCGGTATCCTACAGTGACATCATCCACGTCGCACCGTTCATTATAAAGCCGAATATTGACGAGCTTCGGGATATCACCTCACTTCCGCTCCGCGACAAAGCAGAAATCAAGAAGGCACTGTGCGAGCTTTCGCTTCTCGGCATTGAAAACATTCTTCTTTCCATGGGGGCTGACGGACTGGTATATTACGGAAAAGATACTGTGTTACATGCACAGCCACCAAAGGTAAAGGTGCTTTCAAGTGTCGGTGCAGGTGACTGTACCTTAGCGGGCTTCATACTCAGCTGTCTGTCGGGAAAGGATATCTCAACGTCGGTAAAAACCGCGACCGCCTTCGGAACCGCAGCCGTATCACTTCCCGGCACAAAGATTCCCGATGAAAAAGAAGTTATTGACGTTTGGAGCAAAATATCAATTACAGACTTTTAATAAATTAAAAAAGTGCGATAAATCGCACTTTTTTATTCCGATACAGAAAAAATAAGGTCTGAGCGCCTTTTTATATCCGTGCCGTAAAAATATTTATTTTCAAGCGGTATCCATTCGTTGAAAAAGCGTTCGGCAAGAGAAGGAGAATTGCGTATCAGAATACGCTTTTTCTGACACTCGGGGTCAATATCCAAAAACAGTGCAAGGTCGTAATATCGCGAAAAGGCGGGATGTGTCGAATAAACGCCCTCTACCACACTCATCCTGTTCGGTGCGACGCTTACCTCTTCTCCAAGAGTCTGTGTTCCGCAGTCAAAGGGTCGGTACACCACCGTTTCATTCTTTTTAAGCGACCGCAAGACCTCCTCCTCGAAGCGCTCGCGGTCAACGTTCCCTCCTATCTCATCAAGGCGCTGAGGGGTGCGCTGTTCCGGACGCAGAAAGAAATCGTCCATATGGAAAACACTGCAACAAAAGACTTCCTCCAAAATTTTTGCAAGCGTTGTTTTACCGCTTGCGCTTCCTCCCTCAACGGCGATAATAACAGGCCTTTCTCGTGGAAGCAGATCCACCGCCGTGAAAACGGGCAACAGGTCGGCAAGGCGCTTTTGCATCACGCGGTATGCGGGATGATACAGTGAGCGAAATAGCTCCGAGTGGTGCAGTGCACCAAAGTCCGATTCTTTCCACGCCTCCAGCCTTTTTGAAAAGACTCGGCTGTCAAACGGGAATTTCCCCGCCTCGGCAAGAGTCCTTGCGATCTCCAGCTTTTCAAGAAGCCTCTTTTTGCCCTCCGCTTCCTTTTTTGCGGAAAGAACAAACAGCCTTGCCAATGTTTCTGCCCTGAGTCCCGAATTAAGACATGACAGATGCACACGGCTGTATTCCCCGTCAAGAGGCTCGACGAGGGGGGGATCGGTCTTGTTGACCGTATTGTATTCCGACATGATTCGGGAGAGTGCGTCATCTTCATTCGACACAAGGTGCTCACAGCCGAAGGCACTCTGGAACAAATATTTAAAAATATCCTCTGCTTCAAGTCCTTTGTAGGTGTCACACTGCTTTAACAGAAGCCTTAGCGTTTTTTCCTTATCACTCATTTCGCACTCTCTGTTTTAAGACTCTCGGTGAGCATGACCAATATCGGTATCAAAACTATCTGAACGGCAATACCCGGAAGAGCGGTCGTCACTGCTCCCGAAAGGAATGCGGAAAGTGTAAAGCTTCCGCCCTTTATGCCGATGCAAACAAACATTGCCACTCCCCAGACAAGGCGTCCGACTATCATTGCAGTAATCAGCGACCAATACACCGAAAGTCTCCTTTTGGGAAGAAGCTTATACATAAGTCCGACTATTGCACCATATGTCGCCATCTCGAATGCCATACAAACGGCAGACGGAAACATTGGAGGAAATCCGCCCGTCAGGGCTGACCTCAAAAGCGGTGCGGTAAAGCCGACCGCAAGACCCCACTGCCAGGAGCATAAAAATCCGCAAAGCAGCACAGGGATATGCATGGGACAAAGCATTGCGCCTATCTCGGGTATCTGCCCCGTAAGAAATGGCATAACGTAGGAAAGTGCCAAAAAGAGTGCCGCGAGTATCATGTCAATAAGCTTGTTGTGATTTTTCATTATCTGTATTCCTCTTTTTTGTGTTATCTGTTTTGACTCGGAATGTTGGGAACTGTGCACGTTTTTTGTTCTCCCACGTCAGGTGTCAGTATATCACAAGGCGGGAGATTTTTCAACCGTCAAGGCGGTCAATTCTCATAATTGCCAAAAAAATTCACAAATCAGCCATGCCGTCAAGACCGAAAAAGCTTACGCTTTGAAGGGCTTTAATGTTCATCCTACAAGAAAAAGAAGGTCAGGAGGTGCTTTTGCGACTCGGCGGCTTCTACCATTCGCTCTATCACTCACAGTTTAACTGATTCATTGCTTTATACAAAAAGGGGCTGTAAAAAACTCTGTTTGAGTTTTTTACAGCCCCTGAATTGTAGGAGACTTAAAAAAATGCTTCAGAATGGACAAACCGAAGCCCGTCGGCGTACAATTGTAAGGCAGAGGCGAGGTTTGTTCAGAGTCAAAAAACATATGTTTTTTGAGAAAAACTCATTTTTGAGCTTTTACCTTGAACTTTATCCATTTAAAAGCTTTAAATACACTTAAAACTCTATTTATTTGTATTTTTTGACGTTCCGGACTTTTTTACGTCTCCTTTCATAAGCTTTTCAAGTAATTGGCTGATAGGAACAACAAGAACACCTGCAAACAGATTTCCGATTCCGTGAGTTATATCCCACGGGAATCCCTTCACTATCCAAGCAAGCATCCCCTCTGTATTAAGACCGTATATGAGTGCCTGTCCCGGTGCGTACAGAATCCCGAACCCAAAGCCGTGAAGCGCGCATACAATGGGATAAACAACACATTTTACGCCATTCGGCATACGCCTCGGGAGCAGCATCGTTATTCCCCACAGGACGGTCCATATATAAAGATACGGTATCCACCAGGCGGCAAAGCCTGCATATACTCCGTTTATCATAACGTAAACGTAGATGGGTATCAGTGCCTTTTTCCTAAAAGCTACGGTGTAGCTCATGGTAAGCGCTCCGAGTAGATGAACGTTTGGCAAAACCTCCATCAGTATCTTTGAGGTGAACATTACAGCACCGAGCATTGCGAACACTATCATTTCCCGAAGGCTCACAAAGGTGTTGCTTCTCCCGCTTATTTTATCCCTTTGTGCGCTCAAGTCTGTATACCTTGCTCTCGTCGATCTCGGTTGAATCAACACCCGACAAAGCGTATTCCCCGTTAACGTAGAACGCCCAATAGGTTCCGTCCTCATCATAGTCAGCCTTCATGCCGTTGACCTTCTTGACGTAGAGTCCGTATTCGCCCTCATCACCTTCAAGAAGTCCGTGCTCAACGAGTGCGGCTCCCACGGTATCGGCATCGGTATGGACGGTAAACACAATGGTGCTGTCCCCTACCTTAACTTCTACCTTCAGCGTCTTGCTTCCCTCTCCGAGCTCGGTGTTTTCGGTGTAGACAGCATCCTTCAAGAGGTCTGTGTCACTCTTTTTCTCACCGCATGAAATTGCCGTCAGAATAAACAGAACCGCAAAAATTACAAGTGACAAGCTTTTAATGGTTTTTTTCATTTTTAAAATATCCTTTCTATTTTTTCAAAAGGATAAAATAAAAGCACCCTCCCATTGGGGGAAGGTGGAGACTTGGGCATCCTGCCATGCCGAAATACGGTTGAGTAGACTCAACCGTGACCACCGCCTCCCCATGTTGCCCAAGAGGCCTTTACGTGTCACAGAACGGTGAGCATTCCGACTTGATTCCGAAGAAAGATACGGTAATGGCTGTTGCCGCGGATTCCCACCGCAGTTTCCTCACCCCCGAGCATACCGTCAGTGCAGTATACCCGACAACGGATATTATCCGATGAACTGTGTTTATTCCTTTATGCAACGATTATACCACAGAGGAGGGGAAAAATCAAGCCCTCAAAAATCCTTTTCAAGTGATTTTGAGGGCTTTTTTAGTTATTTTGCGACTGAGAAGTCCCAGTCGTACTTTGCCGCCTCCGCTCTTATCAGCTTTGCCGCGGCAAGAATGTCCTTTATCTGCTGTTCGCCCGAGATTTCACGCTCTATTGTGAAATGTCCCTTGTATTTTCTCTCGTTTAAAAGACGTATGACCTCGGGAAAATCCACTTCCCCCTCGCCGATGGGTGAGTGCTTTCCGAGTGCCTTACCGTCCGTGGGGAAAAAGCCGTCCTTGAGGTGTGTACAGCGCACGTAGTCGCCGAATACTTTAATGGCATCCACGGGATTTGCCTTGCCGTAAAGGATAACGTTTGCGGTGTCAAGGTTAATACCAACGTTGCCCGTGCCGATGTCCTCTATTGCACGGCGAAGTGTTACAGGTGTTTCCTGACCGCTTTCAAAGTCAAACCATACTCCGCGGGGCTTGAAAACGCATCCGCAGTAGTATTTCATCATGTCAATAAAGCTTGTATATATCGGGTCATTGGGATTTTCGGGGATGAAGCCCGCGTGGGTCACAACGTCCTCAATGCCGAGGGAAACGGCTATCTGAGTGGCGTTGTCGATAAGCTGAATTCTCGAGTCGCGGAAGGCGATGGGGATAAGACCGAGTGTATTCTGCCCCTCGTAAAAATTCCAAAGACCGAAATTGCCCCAGCTTGACCAAAGCGCAGAGATGGAAACTCCGTAATGCTCACACATCGCCCTGATGTCGTCGGCGCTTGAAATAAGCTCGTTTTTTACATCCTCCGTGGGAGTGACGGTGAGCATGAGGCTGTCAAGACCGAGACTTGACGCCTTCTTGAGGTTGTCCTCAATGCTTCCGCGATAGGTTGTCATTACGCCGAAATTTATCTTGTTCATGGCAAATATCCTCTTTTTTATATGCCAAAAAACGAATTGCCAAAGAGACAATTCGTTTTTGACGGTTTTTCAGAAATTATTCTGCGGGAGTCTCCTCGGGGAAATTCCAGTCATACTTTGCAGCTTCAGCTCTGATCATCTTAGCGGCTGCAAGGATATCCTCAATCTGCTTATCGCCGGAAATTTCGCGCTCGATAGTGAAGTGACCCTTGTACTTCTTCTGGTTGAGCAGGCGTACAACCTCGGGGAAGTCAACCTCACCCTCACCGATGGGAACCTCTTTACCAAGGCTCTTTCCACCTGTGGGCCAGAGACCGTCCTTAAGGTGTGTGCAACGAATATACTCGCCGAATACCTTGATAGCGTCAACGGGGTTTGCCTTACCATAAAGGATAACGTTTGCAGTGTCGAGGTTGATACCGCAGTTTCCGCTTCCGATGTCCTCGATAGCACGGCGAAGAGTTACGGGAGTTTCCTGTCCGCTCTCAAAGTCGAACCATGTTCCACGGGGCTTAAATACGTTGTGGCAGTAATATCTCATCATATCAATAAAGGTGTGATAAACGGGATCGTTGGGGTTTTCGGGGATGTAGCCCGCATGAGTGATAACGTCCTCAACGCCAAGCGCTACGGCTACCTGAGAAGCGTTGTCGATAAGCTGTATTCTTCTGTCGCGGTATGCCTCGGGGATAAGACCGATGGTAGACTGTCCCTCGTAGAAGTTCCAGATACAGGGAGCGCCCCAGCCTGCCCAAAGAGCGGAGATGGTAACGCCGTAATGCTCGCTCATTGCCTTGATGTCGGCAGCCTTGGAGATTATTTCCTTCTTAAGCTCATCTGTTGCCATGAGGGTGAGAATAAAGCTGTCGAGTCCGAGATTTGCCGCCTTCTTGAAGTTGTCTTCAATGTTACCGCGATAGGTGGTCATTACACCAAAATTGATTTTCTTTTCCATTTCGGTTTTCCTTTCTTGCTGTTAATAAAACTTATTTCAGATTAATTTTACTAAGAGTTTAAGCCTCATGAATTATCATGAAATTGCTAAACTCCTTTCAGTGATAACTTCATTATAACGGCTTTTTTTGAAAAATGCAATAATAATATTGCTAAAAAATAGAAATTTATAGACATTATTGACTAAACCCGAATGCAACGAATACTCTCAACCGCCCCATCGGTATCACAAGGCGGAGAAAAAACCTATTCTGCGTATTCGTCATTGGTCTTGGCTTTTTCTTTATTCTTGGAATGCTCCACGGCTATACTGAAAAACTCATCTATGTCAAACGAAGGATCAAGCTTATATTTTTTAAAATTGGCGCCGTGAGGCTTTTTATTTATATTATTTATATTATTTATATTATTATATTGTGGTCGCTCGTTGGTCGCTTGTTGGTCGCAGCTTGGTCGCTCGTTGGTCGCAGCTTGGTCGCTTGTTGGTCGCTCGTCCGTCGCTTTTTGATAAAATGAGTTCTGATATAAGTCGTAATTTGTAACTGTAATAAGTGTATATCCGGGATTTGCAACACATGTAATTTCGTTGGTCGTTTTTAGGTGCTCGAGCGCTGTACGTATTTCTCTTTCAGTAAGTCTAAGCTCCTCTGACAAGGTCTTGCGTGATGTCAAAAGCTGTCCCCGTAAAACGGTAACTTCACCTATATCACGGTCAACCGTGTTCGCCTTAAGTATCAGATGGATAAACAGCCGTGCGGTATTGCCGTTTTTGTACCATCTCCAATTTAATATTCTGCGGTCAAGCTTTACAAAAGTGCCGTTAAGTATCACTTGATACACCTCCTTCAAGAAAGATTATACATCAAATCACTCTGCCTTACAATGACAACTGCATGACAAGTAAAAAAACTCCCACGCTTTCGCGTGGGAGCCAATTTTGCACGGATTTATTAATTAAAAACCGCCCATAGCCATATCCATAGCGTCATTCATGCAATCCTCACAGATCTTCATACCAAGGATCTCTGTGCAATCGCCTCTTTCGCCGCAGTTGTCACACTTTTCGCCACAGGAAACAATAGCAAGAGCAAGGATAGCTGCTGCTGCGAGAGCAATAATCTTCTTCATGATATGTACCTCCAATATTTAATAATGCATCTATATGATAACTCTTTTTCAGAACAATGTCAATCCTTTTTTAATAATTTATTCACATTTTTTAAAATCTGTTAAATATTACAAAAAACGAGAAGATTTTTGCATAAATATTACAAGGAGAGCATAATGTTGATAAAATATTCAAAAAAGCCTTTACTTCTTACAAATCTTATCTGTTCTCAATGATATGCAGTATATTATCACGGGCGTTGGTGATATGCCTCTCCATGAGTGACTTTGCAAGCTCACCGTTGTGTGAGGCTATTGCCTCAAATATCTCGCGATGCTCTTCGACTGCGGTCTTTGTTCTGCCTGCCGACAAAAATGAGGTCTCTCGGGCACGCTTAACGTGGGTGTGAAAGGACTTGAGTGTGTCGCGCAGTGTACGGCTTCCCGACACGTCATAGATTATCTCATGAAACTTTGTATCAAGCTGAACTATCTGCAAAATCTCGTTCTTTGCCGAATAAAACTCCTGAAGCTCAACAAGATTTTCAAGCTCCTTTATCTGCTCATCCCCGATACGCTCAGCCGCCCACATAGCGCTGATGCCCTCAATTGCGATGCGTATGGTGTATATATCCTTTATATCGTCTGTGGAGATGCCCACAACGAAGGTACCCTTGTTCGGGATGGTGGTAACGAGTGAGTCAAGCTCAAGCTGTTTGAGTGCCTCTCTGACGGGGGTACGGCTTACTCCGAGCTCGGATGATATTTTTGATTCCACAAGCTGGTCGCCCGCCGAATAAGTGCCGTTGAGTATCTCGCGCTCGAGCACTTCGAATACCTTTACAGAGAGAGAGCCTGCGGTTGTTTCCATTAAAGTCTTTTTCATTTTTCTTCTTCCTTCTTTTCTTTTACCCTTACTCCCGCGAGGGGATTTGTGTCTATTGCATTCTTCATCTGCGAGTCTGCAACGTGGGTATATATCTGTGTGGTGTTAAGCTGTTCGTGACCGAGTATATCCTTGAGCACACGCACGTCCACCTTGCCTGTTGAATACATAAGAGTTGCGGCGGTGTGGCGAAGCTTATGGGTGGAAAGGCTTCGTCCTCCGAGTCCTGCAAGGGTGAGATATTTTTTGACCGTCCACTGTACCGTCTTATTGCTTATCCTTTTCTTGTTACGGCTGATGAACATGGCGTTCTTATCCTCGGATTCCATGGCGGCTCGTATCGGAAGATAGGCGTTGAGGGCGGTGAGGCACGCATCGTTCAAGTAGACTGTACGCTCCTTATTTCCCTTTCCGAGAACCCTGAGTGAGCGGTCCTCCCAGTTCACCGACTGAAGGTTTATTCCGACAAGCTCGGAAAGACGCATACCACAGTTTAAAAAGAGCGTCACCATAGCATAGTCCCTTAGTCGATTCTCGTTGGTTGTGTCCGAGTGAATACATTCAAGAAGTCTGAGTGACTCCTCAAGTGTCAAATATTTCGGAAGCGCCTGCTTGACGGTGGGGGTCGCAATATCGGCAGCGGGGCTTGTTTTTATTATCTTTTCACGAGCAAGATACTTGTAAAACTCACGTATTGCAACAAGCTTTCTCGCCCTTGCCGCAGCACCGTTCTTTTTCTCAAGGCTTACGTGAAGCATATATTCGTAAATGTGCTCACTTTTCACCGACACGGCAAGGTCCATGTCAAGAGAATCGGGGGCGATATCCTCCTCCGAAGCACCCGTCATGCGGGATTTGGTAAACTTGAAGAAGTTCACAAGGTCGAGAGCATACTCGTTGACCGTCAGGTCACTGCGGTTGGAAATTACCTTTTTATACATTAAAAAGCCCTTTAAAAATGCGGGCGCGTCGGTATACTTCATCCTTATCCCTCCTCTCCGTTTAAGTATAACACTTTTGTGTTTAATTTACAATAGGTTGACAAAAAAGTTTTACAGTGGTAAAATACAATAAAATTAACACTAAGGAGTATTTTATGTCAAATATCTGGCACGACTGCGCACCCGGAAGAATCCACCCAAAGGATTTTATAAGCGTTATTGAAATATCAAAAGGCAGTAAAAAGAAATATGAGCTTGATAAAGAGACGGGGTTCTTACAACTTGACAGAATTTTATACACCTCGACTCACTACCCCGCAAACTACGGCTTCATACCTCGCACCTACGGTGACGACGGCGACCCTCTTGACGTGCTCCTTCTTTGCTCTGAGCCTCTCGAACCGCTCACGCTCGTGCGTTCTTATCCGATAGGAGTTATATCCATGATGGATAACGGACGCAAGGATGATAAAATAATCGCAATACCCTACAGCGACCCCAACTACAATATGTATACCGAAATGGAAATGCTTCCGCCTCACGTTTTCGATGAGATGCGCCACTTCTTCTCGGTGTATAAAAACCTCGAAAACAAGACGACAGCTGTAGATGAGGTAAATCCCCGTGCAGTTGCAGAACAGATAATAGAGGATGCCATAGAGAGTTATATAGAAAAATTTTGCCGATAAAAAGGCTTTTCAATTCACTAAGCGGGGTGTTTTATGAAAATAATAGTTATAGGAATAGGTAAGGTCGGTTACACGGTTGCCGAAGAGCTTATAGGAGAAAACCACGACGTGACACTGATTGACACGTCGGGAGAGGCTTTACGCGATGCGCTCGGATCACTTGATGCCATCGGAATAAACGGCAACGGCGCAACCGCTCACACCTTAGCCGAGGCGGGCGCGGGTGAAAGTGAGCTTGTCATTGCGCTGACGGGCTCGGATGAAGTGAATCTGCTTGCCTGCCTTATTGCCAAAAAGCTGGGTGCTGCGAACACGATCGCAAGAGTGCGCAACCCCGAATATCACCACGATTTGTCCATATTCTCGGACAGTCTCGGACTTACCATGGCAGTGAATCCCGAAAGAGAGGCGGCAGAGGAAATATTCAGACTCCTGAAATTCCCCTCGGCTATCAACGTTGACGTCTTCTCAAAGGGTATGATAGACCTTATAAGCTTTGAGATAACCTGCGGCTGTACCCTTGCAGGCAAGAGCGTTAAGGAGTCCTTTATGGGGCTTCGCTATAACGTGCTCGCCTGTGCTGTAGAGCGCCGTGACGAGGTATTTATCCCAAAAGGAGACTTCGTTATAGAAGAAGGGGATATAATGGCGGCAATGATACCTCCGCAGGAGATACCCGAATTCTTCCGAGAGATAAAAATACCGTCAAAAAGAATAAAAAACACCATAATCGTGGGTGGCGGCGTTATTGCCGAATATCTTATCGAGCGTCTTTCCGAGCTTAAGACCGACGTGCGTGTTATAGAAAAGAACCGAGATACCGCCGAGCGCCTAAGCTTCCTTTTCCCGAACATAAGCGTTGTATGTGCCGACGGAACCAACCGCGACCTGCTTCTTGAGGAGGGGCTCGGAAATGCCGATGCGCTCTGCTCGCTTACGGGCTTTGACGAGGAAAATATCTTCCTGTCAATATATGCAAAATCTGCCGTTCCCAATATCAAAACCATCACAAAGGTCAACAAGATAGCCTTTCAGGAGCTGACGGGAGTGCTTGACATCGGAAGCGTTGTATACCCGAAGTATATCACAGCCGACAAGATACTTCAGCACGTTCGCGCGCGTCAGAATAACGTCGGAAGCAGTGTTGAGACCCTTTACAAAATAATCAACAATCGCGTTGAGGCTCTTGAGTTCCACGTTGCAGAGGATTCCGACGTGGCAAACAGAAAGCTCTTCGAGCTGCCTTTAAAATCGGGTGTGCTTATAGGTGCTGTGACACGAGGCGGACAGGTATTTATCCCGCACGGAAGCGACGTGCTTCTGCCCGGCGACTCGGTAGTTGTAGTCACGACCCTCAAGGGTCTTTCTGACCTTGACAGCATTACAGAGGCTTGACAGGTATGAATAATCGCAGAATGATACTCCACGTGCTTGGAGAAATACTTTTTGTAGAAGCACTCCTTATGCTGCTTCCCGTAACAGTCGCGCTCATATATAATGAAAGCTCATCTTATTTTCTGATTTCCGCTCTCATAACTGGCGCTGTCGGAAGCTTCTTCCTTGCCATTCCCATAAAGGATAGGCGCATATACTACAGCGACGGCTTTTCCATTGTCGCAATTGGCTGGACACTCATGAGTCTTGCGGGCGCGCTTCCGTTTTTTCTTTCGGGAGAGATTCCTTCATTCATCGACGCGTTTTTTGAATCGGTGTCGGGCTTTACCACCACGGGCGCAAGCATTCTGACCGACGTTGAAGCACTCACCCACGCCTCTCTTTTCTGGAGAAGCTTTACGCATTGGATAGGCGGTATGGGAGTTCTTGTTTTTCTTATGGTGCTCATCCCCGTTGCGGGAGGTGGAGGAAACCTAAACCTCATGCGTGCCGAATCCCCGGGTGTTGAAGTAGAGAAGCTTGTTCCGAAATCCAACCATACAGCAAGAATACTTTACGGTATATATTTTGCTCTTACGCTTATTCAGTTCATAATACTGTGGATTGCGGGTATGCCCCTTTTTGATGCTGTTACCATCACGTTCGGTACCGCGGGTACAGGAGGCTTTGCGGTGCTCAACTCAGGGCTTTCGGGTTACTCCATGTTCTGCCAAGGCGTTGTTGCCGTATTTATGATGCTCTTCGGCATAAACTTCAACCTGTATTTTCTCCTTTTGTGCCGTCGCTTCCGTGAGGTGTGGCGCAGTGAGGAGCTACGCGCGTATCTTATTATAATGGGAGTTGTGACCCTTGTTGTCACCTTTGATGTTTACGCTTACGGCTTTTACTCAAGCTTCTTTGACGCACTTCACCATTCCTTCTTCCAGGTCTCCTCTGTCATGACCACAACGGGATTTGCCACGGCGGACTTTAATCTGTGGCCCGAGGTATCAAGGATCGTGATACTTCTTGTTATGTGTATCGGAAGCTGTGCGGGAAGCACTGCGGGCGGACTCAAGGTGTCCCGCGTTACGGTTGCAATAAAGAGCGTTTTTGTCGAGATGAGACGGGTGCTCAATCCAAGACGCGTGAGCGTTGTAAAGTACGGAGGCAAGAAGATAAGCGACAGCCTTATACGAACAACCTTTGCGTATATCGTAATTTATATCGGCATAATAGTGGTATCCCTTCTTGTCATCTCCTTTGACCGAATGGACTTTACCACGAATTTTTCCGGCGTTATCGCAACCCTGAACAATATAGGTCCGGGTCTTGGAGAGGTTGGTCCCACAGGTAACTTTGCCGCCTACGGAGCCGTATCCAAAATAACGTTCTGCCTCAATATGCTTCTCGGACGACTTGAGATATATCCGATACTGATAGTCGGATATTCCTTCTTCCGTATAAAGAGAACAAGAATTTCGCAGGATTAATCGCCCCCTTGTAGGTTTCAGAGGGGAATTTTCGTCCCTGTTGTTACATTCCCTTGTAATACTTAAAATTAACCGACCGAAGTGCTTTGCTTCGGTCGGTATTTTATATGGCGAATAATTTACTTTTTATAGGTCTTGCGGAAGGCAAGCGGAGACAGTCCCGTCTGCTTTTTAAACCGACGCGAGAAGTTTGAAAAATCCGAAAATCCGCACCGTTCAACTATTTCCGACACCCTCATATCGGTACGGGAGAGAAGGCGTTTTGACTCGGCTATTCTTGTGGAGGAAAGATACTCCATGACCGAAACTCCCGTCACACGCTTGAATTCGTGGGAAAGCTTCGACGGTGATACCGAATAAGCCTCGGCAAGAGACGCGAGTGTGAAGCTTTCACCAAATTGCGTCTCAAACCTCTTTTTTATATCCGACACAAGCACGCTTGATTCCCTTTCGGGGGAAAGGCGCTCAAGCAGTATAAAAAGCTCCGCTGAGTACAAATCAAGCATCTCATCCCTGTAAGGCGCACCGCTGTTCCACTCACGCTCAAGCCTTTCGCAAAGACCCTTTACCTCTTTTTCGTATATCCCTGTATCAATGCAGTTTGAAAAGCCCTCTGGACGGTCGGAAACTATATCCGAAAGTCCTTCCGGGGACGGAGACAGACGTAAAATATAGCGTTCGTAAAACGGGGTCAAGACCTCAATCGAGTGGTTTTCGTATCGGCTTATGAGTATGAGCGAGCCACTGCCCGCACTGAAGCCCTTGCCGTTTACCGACACCGACACCTCTCCGCGACTGACAAAAATTATCTGATGACAATCGTGATAGTGGGTGCTTTTTTTATCCATATCGCTTGAAAAAACGGCACTCTGTATCCGCGCCATGTGTATCACCTCACGACAATTATACACCCGTTTTTTAAAATTTGCAAGATTTACATAAAAATATGCGGAATTTACCTTGTGCTTTTGCAATTTTTGCATTACAATAAAATAGAGGTGATACTTATCAAAAGAACAGTTTATACCGATATTGCGGATTTTGAAATACAGAACAGTGAGCTTGGCACAATTCTTGCGCTCGCTAAGAACACGGATATATTAACACATCCCATTTATGTCGCTGGTCATAAAATTGAAAACCGCCTTGTATGTCAAGCGATGGAGGGCTGTGACGGCACCTCTGACGGATGCCCCGACACCCTTACGAAAAGGCGCTACAAGAGATTTGCAACGGGCGGTGCGGGACTTATCTGGTTTGAAGCAACGGCTGTCATGGAGGAGGGGCGCGCCAACCCGAGACAGCTTTATATAAACGAGAAGAACCTTGACGCGTTTAAAGCCGAGGTTGAGAAAATAAAAGAAACAGGACTCAGGGAAAACGGCTTTGAGCCTGTCATTATAATGCAGGCAACTCACTCGGGGCGCTATTCAAAGCCATTCGGCATGCCCGCGCCTCTCATTGCCTACAATAACCCGATATTTGAAAAGGATAGCCCAATTCCGAAGGAGTGTATCGTCTCGGACGAGTACCTTGACCGCGTGGGAGAGGCACTTGTAAAGGGCGCCGTTCTTGCCGAGCGTGCGGGCTTTGACGGAGTAGATATCAAGGCTTGTCACAGGTATTTAAACTGTGAGCTTCTTTCGGCATATACACGAGAGGGAAGGTACGGCGGGGACTTTGAGAACCGCACCCGCCTTTTGGTAGAGTCGGTAGAGGGAGCTGTCAAAGCATGTTCAAAAACCTTTATCGTATCCACAAGACTCAACGCCTATGACGGCTTTCCCTACCCCTATGGCTTTGGCATTAAGGACGGCACAGGACTTGAATTTGCACCCGAGGAGCCGATAAGACTTCTTAAGGTACTTTACGAAAAGGGTGTGCGCCTTGTAAATATCACGATGGGTAACCCCTATTTCAATCCCCACGTCAACCGACCGTTTGCAAGCGGCGGCTATGAGACGAAGGAGCACCCGCTTGAGGGAGTTGCGCGAATGCTTCACGGAATCTCGGTGCTGAAGTCTGCCGTCCCCGAAATGACACTTATTTCCTCGGCACTCTCCTATCTCGGAGTTGCCGCCCCACGTGTTGCGGCGGGCTTTATAGAAAACGGCGGCTTTGATCTTGCGGGCTTTGGAAGAACGGTATTTGCTTATCCCGATTTTGCCCGCGATATCATTGCAACGGGCGAGATGAAAAAGGAAAAGATATGCATTTGCTGTTCAAAGTGCACCCACATTATGAGAGCAGGCGGTACTCCGGGCTGCGTTATAAGAGACAGAGAGGCATACCTTCCGATATACAAAAAGTATTTTGATAAATGAGGTGGATATATGTTTGATACGTGGATCAGAAATAACAAGCTTGAAAGCTTTTGCTGGAACGGGACCGTATTTGAAAAGGCATCAAACAGAGAATTCTGGGAAAAGGTATACCGCGAGGAGTACGTTAAAAATGCCGAAAAATACCTGGGCTATTCCTGGCCTCTCATCCGTGCCTCCGATTACATTGCCTTTCACAGCGAGGGCAACCGACGGAAGCAGGAGGTGCCTCACTTTGAACGCCGTGGGGTGCTTGCGGCACTTTTTATAGGCGAATTGATGGAGCATCGCGGAAGATTTATTCCGGATATCGTGGATGGCATTTTCCTCATTTGCGAGGAGTCATACTGGGGTGTGTCGGCACATAAGCCTCCTTATTACAGGATATCGTCAAAGCTTCCCGACCCCTTCGACCCTTATATTGACCTGTTTGCCGGTGAGACGGCATCCCTTATAGCAACTATCTATCACGTTCTTGGGGATGAGCTTTATGCCTTTTCTCCCGAAATCGTCAAGAGAATGGCGGACGAGCTTGATAAGAGGATAGTCAAGCCCTACCTTTCTCACTTTGACTATTGGTGGATGGGATATTACCAAAAGACAAACAACTGGAATCCGTGGATCCTTTCAAACATCATGACCGTTTTCCTGTTCCTCGAAATGCCGAAGGCGACTTTTTACGAGGGACTTCGCAAGATGCTTCATGAGATAAACTTCATTTACAAGCTTTTCCCCGAGGACGGAGGATGCGACGAGGGACCGACCTATTGGAAGGTCTCGGGAGGCGCCTTGTTTGAATTCCTTGAGCAGATATACCTTGCCACAAACGGAAAGGTAAATTTCTTTAACGACGAAAAGATAAAGAACATAGGTACCTACCCCTATAAAGCCTACATCGGCAACAACTATTTCGTTATCAGCGGCGACGGCGGCTGTCACGGAGACGTGATATTCAAGTCAAGACTTTTCGGCTACGGCAAGCGCACGGGAAATCCCGTACTTTGCGCACTTGCAAATGACGTTGCAAAGGGCAGGTACATTGTCGGACGTATGGCTTGTATCAAGACCTCTCTTTTTAATATTATCTACCGTGACGAGATTGAGGCACAGCCTCCTGTTGAGTTACCCGACGAGGCGTGTGTTGACAGCCTTGAGAGAGCCTTTACCCAAAACGGCGAGTGGTATTATGCCGCGAGGGGAGGCAATAACGATGAATTCCACAATCACAATGACGTGGGAAGCTTCGTTGTATTTTACGACCGCTCTCCCGTTATTGTAGACCCCGGATGCGGCGACTACACAAAAGCACACTTCGACCCCAAGGAGCGCTATAAGATATGGTGTATGCGCTCCGAGTGGCACAACCTTCCGCGCATCAACGGAATTTGCGAGGAATGGGGCGAAATTTGGCATTGTGAGAGATTCAAGCTTGAAAATAAGGTCTGCCGTATGGGACTTGAGAGTGCGTACGCAAATGAGGCGGGACTTGAGATCTTTGACAGAAGAATTTGCTTTGCAGACGGAGTTGAGATTTGCGACTGTTTCCGCTTCCTGAATGATCAAAACTCCCTTGAAGAAAACTTCACAACGCCTCTTAGTGTTGAAATAAAGGAAAATGGAGTCATTCTCGGCGGATGCTTTGAGCTTTACACCGACACCGATTCGGAAATTATTCTTGCAAGGGAAGAGTTTTTCGGAGACCGTGCGTTTATGAAAAGCTGGGAAAACGGCTTTCTTAACAGGATAACCTTCAAGATTGTCTCGGGGAAGAGCTGCGATATAAAATTTACTTTGAGGAAAATATAATGAAAACAGCGTTTGTAACAGGCGCGGCAAGCGGAATAGGTCTTGCCGTGGCAAAAAGACTTGTTGATGACGGCTTTTTCGTAGTGGGAATGAGCCGACGTGCACAGTGTCCGTTTGAACATAAAAATTTTAAATACGTTTCGGGCGATGTGTCGGTAAAGGCAGACAGGGAAAGATTTCTTGATTCTGCCGACAGAACAGATGCCCTTGTCAACGTCGCGGGGGTCGCACCGAAAGAACGGCGTGACATCCTTGAAATAACCGAGGAAAGCTACGATTACGTGATGGATATCAATGCCCGCGCTACGTTCTTTATGATACAAGAGGCTTCCCGCCGCATGACGGAGGGCGCACAGATATGCAACATATCCTCTATCTCTGCCTATACAAGCTCTGTTTCACGAGGTGAGTACTGTATATCGAAAGCGGCGCTTTCCATGATAACCCGCCTTTTTGCCGACCGACTTGCCGAGTACGGAATTGCGGTAAACGAGGTGCTTCCCGGAATCATCGCAACCGATATGACGGCGGGAGTTGTCGAAAAGTATGACAGGCTCATTGAGGGCGGACTTCTCCCCATCAAGCGTTGGGGGACACCCGAGGACGTGGCGTCCGCCGTGTCGGTGCTGCTCTCGGGAGCGCTTCCCTACATGACGGGACAGAGTCTCAATATTGACGGTGGATTTCATATCAGGAGACTTTAATGAAGATATATACATACGACACTATTGTCATAGGTTCAGGTGCGGCGGGATATTCTGCGCTCTGCCGTCTTTGTGAGCTTGGCGTGAATGCCGCACTCATCACAGAGCGCAGAAACTACGGAACATCCAGAAACACGGGAAGCGATAAGCAGACCTATTATAAGCTCTCACTTGAGGGAGAAAAGCCTGACTCTGTCAGAGAAATGGCAGAGGATTTGTATAGCGGAGGGTGTGTTGACGGAGACAATGCGCTTGTCGAGGCGGCACTTTCGGCGCGCGCCTTTATGTACCTTACCGAAGCGGGAGTAGAGTTTCCCATCAACCGATATGGAGAATACGTCGGCTACAAGACCGACCATGACAGACGCGCAAGAGCAACCAGTGCGGGGCCTCTCACATCCCGCTATATGACCGAGGCGCTTGAGCGCCGTGCGGAAAAGCTCGGTGCCGAAATTCTTTCGGGACTTCTTGTTTGTGAGATATTGACGCATGAGTGTTGTGTCACAGGTGTTCTCGCGGTCAACACCGAAACAGAAGAATGGGTCGCCATAAAAACGGGCAACGTCATACTCGCCACAGGCGGACCTGCGGGAATATTTGCGGACTCGGTATACCCCGAGAGTCAGACGGGCTCGACCTCGCTTGCGCTTCTTGCAGGGGCGCATCTGCAAAGCTTTACCGAGTGGCAGACGGGACTTGCCTCGGTTTCGCCGCGTTGGAACGTTTCGGGCACCTATATGCAGGTGCTCCCGAGAATTTATTCGGTCGATGTGAACGGGGCGGAATACGAATTTTTAAAGGATGAGTTCTCGGACGAATACGAAGCACTTTCAACCCTCTTTTTAAAGGGCTACGAGTGGCCGTTCGATGCAAAGAAGCTGCCCGAGGGCTCGTCGAAGATCGACCTTCTTGTCCGTCGCGAGCGTATCGAGAAAAAAAGACAGGTCTTCCTCGACTACAGGAAAAACCCGTTCGGACTCGAAAAAATAGACTTTTCACGGCTGTCAGACGCGGCGCGCGAGTATCTTGAAAAATCGGGTGCCGATTTCGGAACGCCCATCGAAAGGCTTCTTAAAATGAATACCCCCGCATACGAATTATATCTTGAAAAAGGGGTCGATCTTACACGTGAGCCTCTTGAGATTGCCTTGTGTGTTCAGCACAACAACGGCGGTGTTGCGGTCGATATGTGGTGGCAGAGCTGTGTGCGTGGGCTTTTTGCCGTCGGCGAGTGTGCGGGCACACACGGAGTCACCCGTCCCGGTGGCTCGGCACTCAATGCGGGACAGGTGGGGGCGCTCAGAGCCTCGCAGTATATCGCCTCCCACCCAAGGGTACCATGTGACAGTGCCTTTCGTGACAATCTTAAAAAAGCAGTTGCGCAGCTTGAAGCTGAGCGAGCGGGCGTCACAGGAGATGCCGCAAGCGCCCTTGAAACACTGCGACGCAGTATGAGTGACGCGGCATCATCAATCCGCTCGGTAAAGAGGATAATCGCTCTTTTTGAAAAGCTCCGCTTCGAGTGTAAAAAAGGGGATGCTGTGCCGTTTTTCAAATACCGCGATGCGCTTTTAACCTCAAAAGCACTGCTTTTTGCCATCCTTGACTATGCGGAAAAATTCGGTGTGTCCCGTGGCTCGGCGGTTTATACCGACGTTTTGGGAAAGCCCGACGGACACCTTGAGAAAATTCAGGAAATATATTTTGACGGCAAGGATTTCAAAGCAGTATGGCGAGACACGCGTTCTATTCCCGAGTCGGACGGCATTTTTGAAAAGGTATGGAGCGAATACAGAAAGGATAAAAACGTGAGATGAGTGCTAAAAAAATTTATCTTGATATAATCGAAAAAGCTCTTGCCGTGTACGAAAAAGAGAGACTTTATGAGTTTGTGGAAAGTGTGAAGCGTGACGGACTTACCGAGCATGGCTTCCCGAGAATCGGCGCTAACATCGGAATCCTTATAGCGCACGGAAGATGCTTTGACTACTACCCGATATTCGAAGAAATAATGGAGATATGCGCCGACAGTATTCCGAGAGTACAGGCTGCAAACGATTTCAGCGTGCGAGAGGTTGTGTGCGCACTTGCCCTACTTGAAAAGCGTGGCGGATGCGACAAGGCACTTATCAAAAAGTGGAAGAAATCGTATGCCGCAATTGACCCGTGGAAGTGCTATTCGATGATAGCACCCACACCCGACACGCCCGTCCCCAACTGGGCTATGTTCAATGCGGTGTCCGAGTACGTAAGATGCCGCTGGTGCGGAATTGAAGATATGACGTTTGTTGACCATGAAATATCAAGTCAGCTTCTTTCTCTTGACGAAAACGGAATGTACAAGGACCCGGGATGCCCCATGGTTTACGATATCGTGCCGAGATTTCTCATGTCGGCGCTCCTTTGCTACGGCTATGACGGACGTCACAGGGAGGCGATAGAGGATGCCCTTGACAAGTCGATTGATTTAACCCTTAAAATGCAGTCGGTAACAGGCGAGATTCCCTACGGCGGCAGAAGTAATCAGTTTATACACAACGAGCCGTTGCTTATCTCACTTTTTGAAACGGAGGCGGCAAGACTTCACAAAAATGGAAAAAACGAGCTTGCAAAAAAATGTCGCGCGGCGGCAATTCTCGCAGCGGAGCATACCTTAAAAGGACTTGAAAATCCCGATTTCTGTCACATGAAAAACGCTTATCCGAGGGACTCTTTTATCGGAAGTGAGCCTTACGGATATTTTGACAAGTATATGATAACAGCGGCATCGAACATCGGCTTTGCACTGTTCTTTGCAAATGAGGATATTACACCGAGTACATCACCCGCCGAAGAGGGCTTTTATTCGGTTTCGACAAGCCCCGATTTTCACAAAACATTTTTGAATGCCCACGGCTATTTTTTGGAGCTTGATACAAAAGCAGATTTCCACTATGATGCAAGCGGACTGGGAAGAATACACAAAAAAGGGTGCGAATCAACAGTTTGTCTCTCCCTCCCATTCCCACCAAAAACCGAGTCGATAAAGCTTGAGGGGGATAATCCTCGTCCCATGTCGCTTTGCGCCTTCGTCGATACTGAGTCGGAAAGGCTTTGCGGAAGTGAGGGTTATGCAAATTACCGCTTGACCGATTCGGGACGTGATTTTGTTTCGTTTGAGCTTGAAATGAAGGGGTGTACCGTGCGTGAGAAATACTGCATTACGGAAAACGGCGTTGACATTAGCTTTGAAGGTGCGAGCGGATTTATGATACCCGCATTTCTCTTTGACGGAAGGAAGGAGAGCTCAGTAACTGTGAGGGAAGACGGGATATCAGTTGTTTATAAAAACAGCAAATGCGTTTACACGTGTGACACAATCGGTATGTGTGACGAGGGCGTTTACCACAATCGCAACGGACGCTACAGAATATATTCGGTGAAGGGAAACAGGCTTCACGTTGAGATAGGAGAAAAAGATGAAATTTAAGACGGGAGTATGCTCAATATCCTTCAGGGACAGAACTGCGGAGGAAATTATAAATGCCGTAAAGAAAACTCCTCTTGATTTTATTGAATGGGGGAGCGACGTGCATTTACCTGTGGGAGGCGTTATGAAAAGCGACGTTCCCATGTCCTCTTACGGAACTTATTTCAGGCTGGGCACAACTCCTCTTTCGGAGCTTAAATTTTACATTGACACCGCAAAAGCTAACAACACGAGCGTTCTGCGCCTTTGGTGCGGAAGTGTGGGAAGTGCCGAAACTACCGATAAAAAGGCTCTTTTCTCCGAGTGCCGACAGGCGGCAAGGCTTGCCGAAAGCGAAAATGTCACTCTTGCAATGGAATGTCACATGAATACCTTTACCGATACCCCTGAATCGGCGCGCGAGCTGATGGAGGAGGTCTCAAGTCCCGCCTTCCGTATGTACTGGCAGCCGAATCAGTTTCGGAGCGTTGATGAAAACATAAGGTCAGCCAAGACACTTTCGTCTTGGGTTGAGAATATACACGTATTTAATTGGGATGGCGAAAAGCATTTTCCGCTTGAGGGTGCCGCAGATATATGGAAGAGGTATCTTGATCTGTTTGACGGCGGCACGCTTCTTCTTGAATTCATGCCCGACAACAGACTTGAATCGCTCGGCGCGGAAGCGGAAGCGCTTATGAGAATTTTGGAGGAGTTAAAATGAAGGCGATATTTTTAGGTGATGAAAAAAACATAAACAACGTCTACCCGAGTTCGGTTAAAGAAGAACTTTTCGCTATTGCGGGACTTTCCGATAAAGTATATACAAAAGAGGATGAAGCGGATTTTTCTCAGGTCGAATACATATTTTCCACTTGGGGAATGCCATCGTTTTCAGAGGAGGAGATAAAATCACGCTTCCCGTCGCTCAAGGCAATTTTTTACGCCGCGGGTTCGGTTCAGGCATTCGCAAAGCCGTTTCTCGAGTGCGGAGTGCGCGTCTATTCTGCGTGGGCGGCAAATGCCGTACCCGTTGCGGAATACACGCTTGCCCAGATAATTCTCGCAAATAAGGGCTTTTTTGCCTCCTCACGACTTGCAAGTCTTGGGAAAAGAGCCGAGGCAAGAGAGTGCTTTTCCCTCTATCGCGGAAATTTCGGCGCGCAGGTCGGACTTATCGGAGTCGGAATGATAGGAACGCTTGTGGCAGAGATGCTTGCTTCCTACAAGCTTAAGGTATGTGCCTTCGACCCGTTTTTATCCGACGAGCGTGCGAAGAGTCTTGGGGTTGAAAAGATGAGCCTTGAAGAGCTTTTCAGGACTTCTTCCGTCATTTCAAATCATCTAGCAAACAATCCCGAGACGGTCGGAATGCTTAAGGGAGCTCACTTTGAGTCAATGCCTCAAAACGCAACGTTCATAAATACGGGCAGAGGTGCACAGGTGGTGGAAAGCGAGCTTATCGCGGTGCTTGAAAAGCGTCCCGATATCACAGCTGTTCTTGACGTTACCTATCCCGAACCGCCCGAAGCGGATTCCCCGTTTTACAGACTTGACAACTGCATACTCACCCCACATATTGCGGGAAGCTCGGGAGACGAGGTTCACCGAATGGCGGAATATATGCTTGAGGAATTCAAGGCACCGGGCAAGTATGAGGTCACTCTCGAGATGCTTAAAACAATGGCGTGACAAAAAGCTGTCTCATATTTTTGAAAAAGCCTTTTGAAAAACAAATAAGGAGAGAAGCTTTTAAAAGCTTCTCTCCTTATTTCGTTGCATCGCAATTTGCGTGTAACACAAAAGTCTTCATTAAAAATTGTGAGCGTCTTGCTAACTTTACAATCAGTTGCCGAAGGCGGTTTTCATAAAAATCAAAGCTCACCTTCTACGACGTAAGATTTGTTTTTAAAGCTCCGTTTCAATTATATAAGGGTAGTGGTCGCTGACGTTTATAATCGGTACCCTTGCGGAAACGGGCTTGAAGTGGTGTGACAGGAAGATATAGTCGATTTTCAAAAATCTTGCTTCACGGTGGTGGGTGGGATAGGTCTTGTAGGGAGCCTCGATGAGAGTTCCCGTGTCGAACATTCTCTCGCGAATGGGGTCAAGCGCCTTGTTATCGGGTGTCATGTTGAGGTCGCCCGAAAACACTACGGGACGGTCGCCCTCGGCATCAATAAGAGATACTATAAGCTTCACACATTCATCCTGCTCCTCGGGAGAAAGTCCGAAGTGAGTCTGAATGAAGGTAACAACTCTTCCCTCAACGTCAACTCTTGCGCGGATGACAGAGCGCTGCTCGTAATGGACGCCCTCGCGCTTTACCTCGGGGAGAGGAATGGGAATTATCTCGCTTTCGATTATGGGGAAACGGGTTGAAAAGGCGTTACCGTACTCGGCAAATTCATGCGGAGCAAGAGAAATTGTCTTTCCGAAAACACAGTTAAATCCGAGTATATCGCCCATCATCTTCGGCTCATCAAGTCCACCCGAGCGGTCTGTGAGTCTGTCTACCTCGTTGAAGCCGCAAACATCGGGTGCCTCGCTCTTTACAAATTCAATAGCAGATACGGGATCAATAAAGGTTTTGCCCTCTGCATCATAGTTTGTGTAATTACGTCCTGCCGCGATATTGTAGGTCATAAGCTTGAGCTTCATATTTCCCTCCTGAATTAAAACGGGGCACTGTCCGCTTTGGAGTGCCCCATATATTTTAGCCTTCGTATGCTTCCTTGTCACAAATGATAACTACATTCGGATGAAGCTTCAAGAAGCTTGCGGGGCAGTCGGGAGTGATCTTGTCGTCAAGAAGCTTAACTATCGCATCGTGCTTGCCGCGTCCGTTTGCAAGAAGTACTATCATCTTAGCGCTCATGATGGACGCCATGCCCATAGTAAGAGCGTAGTGAGGAACCTCGGAAATATCGTTAAAGAGACGGGAATTTGCTTCAATTGTGTCATCTGTGAGTGCGGTCTTGTGAGTGCCTGCAATGAGATATGAGTCAGGCTCGTTGAATGCAATGTGGCCGTTACGTCCGATGCCGAGAAGCTGAACGTCAACTCCGCCTGCCGCACAGAGCATTGCATCGTAGTTCTTGCCTTCCTCGTCGGGGTCAGCTGCTTCGCCGTTCGGAACGTGGGTGTTTGCCTTATCAATGTTAACCCTGTCAAAGAGATACTTGTTCATAAAGTAGCGATAGCTCTGATCGTTGTCAGCCTTGATGGGGTAGTATTCGTCAAGGTTGAAGGTCTGAACCTTGGAAAAGTCTATTTTGCCTGCCTTGTTCATCTCGACAAGTCTGTCATAGGTTCCGATAGGGGTGGTACCGGTGGCAAGTCCGAGAATGCTGTCAGGCTTTAAAATAAGCTGAGAAGCGAAAATTTCAGCGGCTTTCTCAGACATTTCTTCATAATTGTTACATACGATAAATCTCATAAAAAATCCTCCGTAATTTTATTTACAACTGAATTTTACCACTATATTCCGTGTCTGTCAAGGAACTTTCACGAAAATAAGTTAAACTTTGATAAATTTGACATTTTTATAAAAATATGATAGAATCTTGAAAAACATAAGGAGGAGATAATATGGCTATAGATAAGGTACGCGCATTTTTCCGCGAAAAGGGAATAGAGGAGCGCGTAATTGAATTTGACGTTTCCAGCGCAACGGTCGAGCTTGCCGCGGCGGCTCTCGGCTGTGAGGGTGCAAGGATTGCAAAATCCATGAGCTTTGAGGTAAAGGACTCGGTGGTCATCGTTGTGTGCGCGGGAGACACTAAGGTTGATAACGCAAAGTTCAAGGCTTTTTTTGAAACCAAGGCAAAAATGCTCTCCCCCGACCTGCTTGTCGAGAAGGTTGGACATGCCATGGGCGGTGTCTGTCCGTTTGCGATAAACGATGGGGTGCGTGTGTATCTTGACGAGTCACTCAAGCGCTTTGACGTTGTATATCCCGCCTGCGGAAGCTCCAATTCCGCAATAGGACTTACCGTTCCCGAGCTTGAAAGCTATTCGAGAAGCCTCGGATGGGTGGACGTTACAAAAGCAAAGGAATAAGCGCAAGACGTCAGTGTTCCATATGTAAACAAAAAAGTCGCCTCCGGCAACTAATTGTAAGCTCGCTGACTCTCACAAATCCCAAGGTGGACTTTTGTGTTACAAGCAACTTTTTGCAATTTCCTATGTAAAAAATCGGGACGGAAATCCGCCCCGATCAAGTTTAAAGTGTGACCTTTATATTTTTTTTACCGCTCTCGTATATGCCGCATACCATCTTCAGCGTTTCAAACGAGCCTTCGAGGTCAACGAACATCGCTTCTCCCGTTTCAAGACACTTGTAAACGTCGTCTATCTGCTTGAAGTGGTTGACTCCCCAATAAGCCTTAACGTCACCGTAGTCAATGGACTCTGACGGATCGTGTACGGCAGTAAAGCTGCGTCCGTCGAACATTGTAACGGTGGCTCTGTCCGAAAGTATCTTCGCGCGCCCCTTCTCAAAATCAAAATTTATTTCAACGTCATCATCAAAGGAATAGTAGTTTATTGCATGGAAGGAAGCTCTCACTCCGTTGTCAAATAGTATCGCGCCCTCGGCAGTATCCTCTACCTCGATGTTTGCCTCTCCCCTGTTTGCAATGGTGGCATACACCTCGACAGGTGCGGCGTTCATGATATAGCGCATTGCGTCAAGTGTGTGTATTGCCTGATTTATAATAACGCCTCCGCCCTCCTTGTCCCAAGTGCCATGCCAATTGTCTGCCTTGTAGTAAGACTCGGGGCGATACCAGGTAACAGAGCATCTTGCGCCCTTGACACGTCCGAGCTCTCCTTCGAGGAACATTCGTCTTACAAGCTGTGTTCCCGCATTGAAGCGGTTCTGGAAGATGCAAGCAAGCGTTACGCCGTATTTTTCTGCCGCATCCATCATAGCCTTGGCGTCCTCTACGCTTATTGCCATTGGCTTTTCTGTTATTACGTGCTTACCGCGCCTCATACATTCGATGGCAACGGGTGCGTGCAGATAATGGGGAAGACAAATGTGCACAACGTCGAGCTCTTCCCGCTCAAGCATCTCGATATAATCGGTATATGCCGCACAGCCGTATTTCTCGGCGGTTCTGTCAGCCTTTTCCTTTACGATATCACATACCGCAACAAGCTCGGCTCTCTCACAGTGCTGAACACTTACACCGTGTGTGGGAAATATTGCACCGCAGCCGATTATGGCAGTTCTGAATTTTTTCATAACTTTTCTCCTAATAAATATATCTACCGTGAGTGAGTATATCACACGCAAGCCTTTAAATCAATATGCTTTTTTGATTTGTTCATTAAAAATATTGCCCTTTTACAAAAAACCGCCCGAAGAAATTCGGGCGGTAGTTTTTTTGAGTTTTTAGTTCTGAGTGTTATCCTGCTCTATCCAAGCGCCTGCTGTCTTCCAGCCTGCATAGTCAACGCCTGAGTCGGGTTTGACGAGAGTTGTCTTATAGGTGTTACCTATAAGCTGAACGTTTGTGGGCTGAGGCATTCCTGCGTAAAGTCTGATAGCATTAGCATACTTGAACGTGTTGTTCACAAAGAGGATGTTAGAAAGCGTTGAGTTCATTGTGATAGCTCCGCTTACAGTAAACACGTTATCATTAAACGTAATATTACTTGCGCTCTCAAGGTTCATGTTTGTATTGAAGGAGCAACGGGTAAATGTAATATTGGGACCCTGAACGTAAGCCTTACCCTTGATGGTACAATCCTCAAATACGAGCGACTTTCTGGCGTTGGTGGATATTTCAACTGCCTTTTTGCCGTATTTGGTATTTTCAAACGTTACGTTCTTCATCTTTGCGGTCTTATTCTTGCAATAAAACATAACGGTTGTTCCGTCGCCCTTTGCGGAAAGGGTCATATTTCTGAAGGTAACGCCATTCTGAACAAGGAAGCTCCAGTTATTCGCAACGTTATCGGGGAGGGTAATCTTTCTTCCGTTACCGTCAATGATAGCTCCATCCTTAGCGGCTTTGAGCATTGCGATAGCCTCATCGTTGGTATAGGACTCGGGAATCACAGTTGCACCGACGTCAAGAACGAACTCATAGGGGCTGAAGGAGGTAGCCTCAAAGGAAACGGTTCTTGTTGCGGGGTCGTAGGTTGCGTCCGGAATCAGAACACCGTTATGATATACCTCAACGCCGACGTAATCCTCGTTACCGGGAATAACGTACTTTACTTCAATAGGCTCGGTGTTGCCCTCCTTGATTCCTTCAAGCTCGATATCAAACTTAAGCTTATGCTTGAGAGTGCCTGTGATATCCTCGGGGAGTATTACCTCAGGGGTAGGAGTAAGATCGTTTATCAAGGGAATAATAGTATCGGCATTATCATCTATCGCATCTTGGGGAATATTAAAGTTGAAGCTTGAAAGGTCAAACTTTGCTCCGTCGTCGCCGACTATAACGGGGAGAGGTGCATCCTTGTCATAATTTTCGTTAAATGAATCGGTTTCGCTTTCGTGATTGAGCTGAGTTGCAACGACGCTTACGCCAAGCTCAATAGAGGGGATTCCCGTTGCCACACCGTTTGACATGGTGATAGCGTCTGTTCGGTAGTTAGCCACGTTGCCGACCTCTTCCGGCATATATACAACGAGGGCAAAAGTCTTTGCCTGCTCATCTGACGCCATGGTAACGTCGTCGCCGTTGTAATTGTCAAGCTTCTTTGCGGTATCTTCAACCGCCTCACGAGCCTCATCACGGTCTTCAAATGCTTCCGTTACTTCAATTACATCATACATGAGGTAATCCGAAAGCTTAATTTCGTTTCCGAGAACGCTTATACCTACGGTTGAATTAACAACGCTGATATCAAAGTTGTATTTGAGTGCAAGAGAGCCTATATTGCTTATTTCAAGATATACAACCTCAGTATGACCCGGCTCCCAAAGAGCGTTGGGGTCAACGAGATCTGTTGCACCTTGTACAGTCTTCCAATTATTGAAGTCCTTGGAATACTTGAGCTCAATATCAAGATTTCCTGCAACAATCTTATTCTTTCCTGATGTAACGCTGTCGGTAAACCACGCATATGTAGTACCGATAAGCATCGCTGCGCAAAGCATAATAGATAGTATGCTCAAAAGCAAGGCGTGTTTTGTGGTGTTCTTTTTCATAGTCTTTTTCTCCTATTATGTATTTTTTCGCCATTGTGGCGGAGTAATTGTATACTATTTTTGCTTATCAAATCATAAAAAGTAAAAATTTTTACTTTTTTAAAAAAAACACTTGACAAAACATACCTTCGTGTGTATAATCAATTTAACGTGTTAAAGCGACAGAGAATTTTAAGAAAGGACGGCGCAGACAAATGAATATAAGAGCGCAT
Source organism: Eubacteriales bacterium (assembly GCA_045660745.1). Taxonomy (GTDB): domain Bacteria; phylum Bacillota; class Clostridia; order Oscillospirales; family SIG627; genus RGIG6353. Next base: position 22,786 of record JAZREJ010000012.1, on the reverse strand, counting down.
TATTATTACTATTATTATAAGTCTGCGATGGAGCGTCCGAGCATCAATTGATGCACTCAAAATCGGAAATCAGCATTCATCGCTACCTTTATTTGCACGGGTACGGATGAATGCTTTTTTATTTTTAATTTTTTTAAACTTGGAGGAAACCCAAAATGAAACTCACCAAAATTTTATCTCTTGCACTTGTTATGCTTCTTGCATTCAGTGCTCTCGTTCTCACCTCTTGCAGTGAAGAAAAAGATGACGGCACCTACTCCGTAGGCGTTGTTCAGCTCGTTCAGCACCCCGCACTTGATGCAGCTACAGAAGGCTTTAAGGCTGCTCTTGTTGAAGCGTTCGGCGATGAGGTTTCGATCGACGTTCAGAACGCCGCAAACTCTGTTGACACTTGCGCCACCATTTCTACAAACTTTGTAAGTAAAAAGGTAGATCTCATCATGGCAAACGCTACTCCCGCTCTCCAAGCTGCTCAGAACGCTACCGCGACCATACCGATTCTCGGTACCTCTGTTACCGAATACGGTGTTGCTCTCGGAATTGACAACTTCACAGGGCTTGTAGGCGAAAACATTTCCGGTACCTCTGACCTTGCTCCCCTCAATGAGCAGGCTCAAATGATAGTTGACATCATTCCCACGGCTAAGAAGGTTGCTATGATCTACTGTTCCGCTGAGGCTAACTCGGCATATCAGGTAAAGGTCGTTACAGACGAGCTTACAGCTAAGGGTATCGAATGCAAGAACTACTCCTTCTCCGATGCTAACGACGTTCTTCTCATCGCAGCTGAGGCAGCTGACTGGGCAGACGCTATCTACATTCCCACCGATAATACTGCCGCAACCTATGCTGAAGCTATCTGGGGCGCTATCTCCGCAAAGAAGGTTCCCGTAATTGCAGGTGAAGAGGGTATCTGTAAGGCAACCGGTGTTGCAACACTTTCTATCGACTACTATGACCTCGGATACGCTACAGGCAAAATGGCTGTTAAGATTCTCAAGGGTGAATCCAAGATTGAGGAAATGCCCATTGAATACGCTCCCGAATTTGCAAAGAAATACAATAAGGCTATCTGCGATGAGCTCAATATTGATACTGCAGCTCTTGAAGCAGCAGGCTACGTTGCAATCGCAGAATAATTTAAACAAAGCTCGTCCATGAATGTGTCGGAGTGCATCCGACACATTCATTGTCGCATACTTGGAAGGATTTTTTATGCTTGATTACTTAAGTACGTTACCGTCTCCTATAGCCCAAGGTATGATATGGGGTATTATGGCGATAGGCGTTTATATTACCTATAAAGTTCTTGATTTTGCCGATCTTACGGTCGACGGCTCGATTTGTACCGGTGCCGCAGTTTGTGCCGTAATGCTTACAAACGGTCAGCCCATGTATCTTGCGCTCATCGCTGCCACTCTTGCGGGAATGGTTGCCGGATTTATTACAGGTGCACTACACACACTTATGGGCATTCCGCCCATTCTTTCGGGCATTCTTACTCAATTGATGCTCTGGACCATAAACCTTAAAATTATGGGAGCTGCAAACATTGCGCTTTCATTCAGAAGGCTTGATCTTATAGTTACAGGTATGGAAGGCTACGTTTACAAAACAATTTTCATACTTTCACTTTTCATTTTCGGACTCGTTGCTCTTCTTTACTTCTTTTTCGGTACTGAATTCGGTGCCTCCATACGTTCAACGGGTGCAAACCTCAACATGAGCCGTGCACAGGGTATCAATACAAAAATGACCAAAATCTTCGGTCTTGTTCTCTCAAACGGTGTTGTGGCACTTGCGGGTGCGCTCCTTGCTCAGTTCAGCGGTTCCGCCAGCGTTACAATGGGAAGCGGTGCTATAGTTATAGGTCTTGCCGCTGTTGTTGTCGGAGAGGCGCTCTTTGGTTGGATGGCGAGAAATAACTTTGCTATAAAGCTTTTTACGGTTGTTCTCGGAGCTATATCTTACTATATCATTTATCAGACGGTTATTTATCTCGGACTCGACCCCGACTACCTCAAGATGCTTGCGGCTGTTATAGTTGCAATATTCTTAACCGTTCCTTATCTTAAAGAGAATTTAACAATATTCTCCGTTGGTAAGAAAAATCAGAATAAGAATAAGAAGGGGGCGGCGTAAATGTTAGAGCTTATCGACATAAGAAAGACCTTTAACCCCAACACCATCAACGAAAAGAAGGCACTTCAGGGTGTTAACCTCCATTTGAAGGAGGGTGACTTTGTTACCATTATCGGCGGTAACGGTGCGGGTAAATCCACGATCCTCAACGCTATTGCGGGCGTTTGGCGCATTGATTCGGGCGAGATAAAGATTGACGGAAAGGACGTTTCGAGCCTTCCCGAGCATAAGAGAGCAAAGTTTCTCGGACGTGTTTTTCAGGACCCCATGATGGGCACGGCTCCTTCCATGCAGATAGAAGAAAACCTTGCGCTTGCCGCTCGGCGCGGAAAGCGTCGCAGTGCATTGCGTTGGAGCATATTCAACAAGGAACGCCTTGCATACCGCAAAGCGCTTGCAACTCTTGACCTCGGACTTGAGGACAGAATGACAGCAAAGGTCGGACTTCTCTCGGGCGGTCAGAGACAGGCACTTACCCTTCTCATGGCGACCCTTCAAAAGCCCAAGCTCCTCCTGCTCGACGAGCATACGGCAGCTCTTGACCCTAAGACTGCCGACAAGGTCTTAAAGCTTACCGACAAGATAATTGCGGAAAACAAGCTCACCGCTCTCATGGTAACACACAACATGCAAAATGCCATCGACTACGGCAACCGCCTCATCATGATGCATAACGGAGAGATAATCTTCGACGTTGCAGGTGAGGAAAAGAAGGCGCTCACCGTTGAAATTCTTCTCAAGAAATTCAGTGAAATAAGCGGCACGGGCTTTGCTAACGACAGAGCATTGCTCAGTTGATTTTGTAAATATCGCTAAGGCTACAGCTATATTACCACGTCAAAACCCGTTCCTCCGAGCTTTGGGGGAACGGGTACATTTTTTGTAATACGTAAGGACACTTAAACGCGAAATTTCCCATAAGACAAATAAAGGGTTAGGACCATACAGTCCTAACCGCTTTTTTGCAGAGCAAATAATTTTATGCCCTTACCATTTTATTTTAACCTCCGACTCGGCAACGCTACCCATATTTTCAAGCACCAGTACCGCTGAAGCGCCCTCTCTTTCAATGACGGTTTCGATTCCGTCGGGATAGAAGCGCGGGTCAACAAGAACGAGATCAAAGTGGGCGGCAAGGTAGGGTGCAAGCGCGTTTGCAAACGAGTCGCGCAGTATAACAAGACACTCCCTCTCGCCTTCCCCGCACACCCTGACGTATGGGTTGTTTCCTCCGAGATAAACGGCATAGGGCTCGTAGCTTTTTATCTTAGAATAGTCAAAAAAACCGTACATCACGGTGTTGTTTTCGCTTGTGTCATAGGGGTAAATAACGTTTTCCACGGTAAAGACTCCGTCGGGGTAGGTGCCGACAACAGTCTCGTCCTTCTCTGACTCGGGCTTTTTCGTGTGGTCGCTTCCCTGAAAGCCCTCTATCAGCGTTTCGGCCTTGAAATGCTCCTTATCAAACGGAGTTTTGCCCATTGCACGGATTATCTCGGCATAGGCAAGATAAGCGCCCTTTTCGGTCCAGTGATGGTCGGTCATAAAATACGTGCCCTCTGTTCCGCAAAGTGCCGAATACAGGTCGATATAAACGGCAGAGCTTTTGCCAAGCGTTTTCTCGGCAAGGCTGTAAAGATAAGCGCTGTGCCCTATCGGAAGCTCCTCTGGTAAAAGAGAGGTAAGCGCATCCATCTTGCGGGGTGGAAACGCCGCATACACGGGCACCGTACACTTTTCGGCAAAGCGCTTCACCGTCTCGAAATCATCGGTATACGCGCTCTCCTCATGGCTTTTGTAAAGAGAGATAAGTGTGCCGTCCTCCGCCTCGAAAACGGGGCCGTACTTTTCAACAGCAGAGTCTAACTTTTCGGAAAAATCCTCCTTTTTCTCATCGCCGCATGACACGAGAATCAGGCAAAGGGCAAGTAAAACAAGTAGTTTTTTCATAGTCACACCTTTTTATAAACGTGAATGTAAAAAGAAAATTCGATATCAAGGAGTTGTTTTTCGCGAAGTCTTTTTACCCCTTCCTCGGGAGTGCGCCAGAAGTAGGGAGTCATGGCAAAAAGTGATTGTATAGCCTCACTGTCAAGGGTTGCCGACGAATCAACGGAAATTCTCTCAACGTGGGAAAAGCCCTCGTACTCCGTAACCGTCTCCTCGTTTTCATAGGGCTTGTCGTAGAGCACGCTTTTCATGGAGAAAAGGTGTTTTGCGGCGGGAGTAGCATAAAGGAGAACACCACCGCTCTTCATTACTCTCAAAAGCTCCGAGTCCGCCATGGGAGAAAAAACATTTGTTACGATATCAAAGGTGGAGTCGGCAAACGGAAGGTCATAAAGGCTTGCGACCGCAAACTCAGCCGACTTGATTCTTTTGGCACAGAGCCTCACGGCATCCTTTGAGATATCCACCCCAGCGCAAAGCGACTCCCCCGCATCCAAAAGTGCCTTGAAAACGCCGTCGGTATAATAACCTGTACCGCATCCCGCATCAAAATAATTCACGCATCCGTCGCCCGCATACCTTGTCGCCGCACTGCAGAGAGCATCCCGCAGGGGTGCATAATACCCGCGCTCCAAAAAATCCTGACGGGCACGCACCATTTCGCGGCTGTCTCCGTGCACCCCCTTTGAGGTGCGCAGAAGATACACGTCTCCCGCAGACGAGCGGTCAAACGAGTGGTTTGACGGGCATTTCAGAGTATTTCCTGTAAGCGTCAGCTTTTCCCGACAAACGGGACAAATAAAAAGACTCAATATTTTAAACCTCACAATATACAGCAATAATTATATTATAAATTAACGTGCTAAAAAAGTCAAGAATATGCACTTGACTTATCGCTCTTTTGGGTTTATACTCTTAATAAAATAAAAAACGGAGGTATTTTATGTTAGAATCAATCAAAACGTACATAGCGCAAGGCGGTATAAATCTTCTCTTTTCCGCAATCTGCGCACTCATATTCGTTCTCATCGGCTTCAAAATATCAAAATGGATAGTAAAGCTGATGAAAAAAAGCCGTGGCTTCAAGAAGCTTGACGACAGTGTATCCAGCTTCCTTTGCTCCATGGTGAGCGTTGCGCTCAAAATAATCGTTATCATTGTTGCCGCAACCATTGTCGGAATCGATGCAACAGCCCTCTCTGCGGTCCTCGGCTCTGCCGGTCTTGCAATAGGTCTTGCGCTTCAGGGAAGCCTTTCAAACTTTGCGGGAGGAATGATGATACTCTTCTTCCGTCCCTTCAAGGTGGGTGACTTTATTGACAATCACACCGATTCGGGTACCGTTCAGGATATCGGTATATTCTACACCACTATCATTACTCCCGACAACAAATCAATAACCATCCCCAACGGTGCACTTTCCAATGCGACAGTGATAAACTACAGTGTCAAGGACACACGCCGTGTGGATTTCGAGTTCACGGCAAGCTACTCAAGCAACATTGACGAGGTTATCAAGGTGCTTCTCACGGTAGCCCTCAGCCATGAAATGGTGCTGCGCGATCCCGCTCCCTTTGCAGCTCTCAAGTCACAGGGAAGCTCAGCGCTCGTGTTCGTGCTCCGCACCTGGGTAAAGGCTGAAAATTATTGGACTGTTAACTTTGACATTCAGGAACAGATGAAGAACGCCTTCGACAAGGCGGGAATCGAAATTCCTTTCAATCAGCTCGACGTACATATCGAAAAATAAGACAAGCTAACGCTTCGGGGCAGAGATTTTTCTCTGCCCACGTTTTTTTGTCATTGACTTATTTGCTTTTTGCGGTTATAATCTTGACAAGTACAAACATTGGAGGCAGACATGATAGAAAAAATTAAGACGTTCGCTGCGGAAAACGCCGTAAACCTTGCTTTTTCGGCACTCGGCACACTGATTTTCGTTTTTATAAGCTTTAAGCTTGTCAACCTTTTTGTGAGGATACTCAAAAAAAGCCGAGGCTTTCAAAAGCTCGACGACGGAGTGGAAAGCTTTCTTGCCTCTCTTGTAAACATCGGTCTTAAGGTCATTGTTGTTTACGTTGCGGCAACCATCGTGGGAGTCAACGCCACAGCACTTTCGGCAGTATTCGGCTCGGTAGGTCTTGCCATCGGTCTTGCACTTCAGGGAAGCCTTTCAAACTTTGCGGGCGGTCTTATGATACTCACCTTCCGTCCGTTCAAGATAGGAGACTATATTGAAAGCGGTGTAAACATAGGCACTGTCACCGAGATAGGCATATTCTACACCACCGTACTCACACCCGACAACAAGACCCGCATCATTCCGAACGGTCAGCTTTCAAACACTCCCGTCACAAACTATTCCCGCCAGAAAATAAGACGTATAGATTTTGAATTCACAACGCCCGCCGCCGCAAACGTTGATACAGTCATAAATATTCTGTGCACGACGGCGATTGAACACTCACTTGTTCTTGATTCTCCTGCCCCGTTTGCCTCGGTGCAGAAGCATATCCCGACTGCAACCACCTTCACACTGCAGGCGTGGGTCAAATCCGACGATTACAACACCGCTTATTTCGACATTCAAGAACAGGTAAAAAAGGCATTCGTTGAGGCGGGAATATAAAACACAAAAAATCTCCCGAGCAAAAATGCTCGGGAGATTTTTTGTGCAATGAGTCTTATTTCAAGGAATATCTCTTGCCGACCGTTCTGTCATACGTCAGTGCCGCGTGGGCGGTGACAAAGTGCCACATATCATCGGGGAAGGGCGGAAAGAGTCTTGAATTATAATACGGGAAAACCTTGTAGTAGTCTTCAAGGAAGTGCATAAGAGAGGTCCTCGGGGAACCGATAAGGGTGGAAAGCGCATTCATAAGATTATAGGATGCGATATCGTTGCCCTCGCCTCCCGCACTCACCATTGCGTCATCCTTCATTTCAAAGTTTGAATAGATAAGATATGGCGTTGACTGGAGCGCCTCTTTCATTTCGGGGGTCATGACGTTTAAGTCTATCATGCCCGATTGAGAGTATGCGGCATAGCTTGCGCCGAGGGTGGGAAGGTGGTCTCCAAACCACACAAGCACCGTATCCCTCTCGCGTGAGTCGATATAATCGACAAGCTCCTTCAAAAACAGGTCTGCATGGTACACGCCCTGAGTATAATTCTCAACGTCGGATAAAACCGCAGGGGCGATATCGGGGCTTGTGAGGGTGACGGTATGGGTCGAGAATTTATTAGTATACGGCTGATGGTTCTCCATGCTTATGCCGAATAAGAACACGGGCACCTCCGACCTGTCAAGATAATACATGATATGCTCGGAAAGTGACGCATCGGCAATCTGCTTGCCGTCTATCTGCACGCTTATTTCGGGATGATTGTAGAAGCGGTCCTCAAAATAGGTCTCGTCAAAGCCAATGTAGGGATAGGTTTGCTTTCTCTGATAGAAATTCGAGTTGTACGGATGCATGAGCACCGTTTTGTAGCCGAGATCGTGATAAAGGGACACGTAGCTTTCGGTGTCACGCGTGATATACTGCCACGGGATACTGCCCGCGGGGAGTCGGTCGGCTGTAAGACCCGTGAGCACCTCAAACTCGGGGCGAACGGTGCCTCCTCCGAAGGCGGTGGTAAAGAATCTGCCGCTGACGGTGTTCTCGCGCGATACTATCTCGTCGTAATTTGCAAGTGGGTCAACAGAAAACTCAACTCCGGGAAGAAGTCTTACGTCCCAGAAGCTTTCGGCAAGGATAAGTATGATATCGGGGCTTGAAAAATCCTCCGTCGCCTCGGTTGCGGGGTAGTTTTCAAGAAGAGCGTCAATAAGCGACTCAGAATAGTTTTCAGGTGGCGTAACACGGCTTGACAGAAGGTTTACGGTAAACGCACCTGTAAAGCCGTTTGCGGTATAATTTGACTCCTGGAGAGCCATATCCTCAAGATAGAGAGTCCTTTCATTTAGAAATTTTGTCACCTTGGCGGGAGTATTCACGCGTCCTGCACACATCACTGCCAGAATAACGAGGACGGGGAGTCTGACGTATGCCTTGACGGGAAGCTCGGGCTTTGCGAAAAACAGGACAGCCACTGCAATGATAAGTCCCGCCATCAGCGCCCACGCCCACCACGGGAAGGGAGATGAGATAAAGCCTGCCGCCTCCCCCGCATTCGTGCCCTGTGCGACGATATCCCAGGGGAAAAGATTCTCACCCGTTAAAACGTACTTATAGTAATTGGCAACCGATGCCGCAGCAATTATCGCCGAAAAGACGGCACCTGCCACCCATCCTTTTTTTGAAAGAAGAAGTATGGCGAAAAAGAGAAGATATATAACCGATATTCCGAAATACACAACGGGGGTGCGGGTAGCAAGAAAATTTTTGAACTTTGCTACTGACGAATAATGGATAAACTCAAGAGTAAAATACCCGTAAAGAGGAAGCAAAAGAAGGTCGATATAGCCTATGATACGCAAAACGAGGTCAAGCCATCTTGCCTTGCCGTAAAGACACCCTTCGGGAAGACGGGTAAAGGGATTTTTAAAGTAATCTAAAATCTTTCTCATACGGGTCCTTTCAACACATTTTTCTAAATTCTACACCAAAACGCCTTAAAAGTCAATCATTCTTGACAAAGTAATAAAACTGTGCTAAAATCAGCTTGTATTATTTTGAAAGGGGTGTCTTTATGAAGCGAATGTACCGTTACGGCTATTTTATAGGGACGCACTCTCTTTGCAAATAAAAACTTTTTGCCAAGCAGAGGGGGTTCCCTCTGTTATTTTTTGTCTTAATTCTTCGGAGGTATAATATGCCAATCAAAATTCCCGATTCACTACCCGCAACAAAAACGCTCATTGAGGAAAATATATTCGTCATGACAGAAAAGCGTGCTCTCACTCAGGACATCCGTCCGCTTGAGATACTGCTTCTCAATCTCATGCCCACAAAGATTGTCACCGAAACTCAGTTTGCAAGGCTTCTCGGAAACACGCCTCTCCAAGTAAAGCTCGAATTCTTGCAGACCTCCTCCCATAAATCGAAAAACACCTCAGCCGAGCATCTGCTTGCCTTCTACAAGACCTTTGACGAGATAAGGGACCGCAAGTTCGACGGCATGATAATCACGGGTGCGCCCGTTGAGAAGATGGAGTTTGAAGAGGTCGACTATTGGCAAGAGCTTTGCCAGATAATGGAATGGACAAAAACTCACGTCACCTCCACCTTCCACATCTGCTGGGGCGCTCAGGCGGGACTCTACTATCACTTCGGTGTTAATAAGGATCCGCTTCCCGAAAAGCTATTCGGAGTTTTTCCTCACACGGTGGATCACAAGAGCTCCATTCTTTTCAGAGGCTTTGACGACGTTTTCTACGTTCCCCATTCAAGGCATACCACTGTCGACATCAAGAAGGTTCAGGAAGTGCCCGAGCTCAAGATACTGTCAACAAGTCCCGATGCGGGGCTTTACTGCGCTATGACCGAGGGCGGACGTCAGGTATTTGTTACGGGTCACTCGGAATATGACGCACTCACCCTTGAGAGCGAATATCTGAGGGACAAGAATGCGGGGCTTCCCATAAAGGTACCCGCAAACTACTATCCCGACAACGATGACACAAAGGCTCCGCTTGTTACCTGGCGTGCAAGCGCAAACCTTCTCTTTTCAAACTGGCTCAATTATTTCGTATATCAGAGCACTCCCTACGATATTTCACAGATTTGAGGTAAAACATGAATTACGACGTAATTATAATAGGCGCAGGTCCCGGCGGTATATTCTCGGCATATGAGCTTCAGAAAACCGCTCCCCATCTCAAGGTTGCCGTATTTGAGGCGGGTAACAGCCTTGAAAAACGCCACTGCCCCATTGACGGAAAGAAGATAACCTCCTGTATAAACTGTAAAACCTGTGCGATAATGAACGGCTTCGGCGGTGCGGGCGCTTTCTCGGACGGGAAGTACAACATTACAAATCAATTCGGAGGCACCCTCCACGAGTATATAGGCAAAGCCGAGGCGCTTGAGCTTATGCAGTACGTGGATAAGATAAACCTTGAGCACGGAGGTGCCGGCACAAAGCTCTACACCACGGCAAATTCCGAGTTCAAGAAGCTGTGTATGCAAAACGGTCTTCATCTGCTTGACGCATCGGTAAGGCATCTTGGCACCGACATAAATTACAAGGTGCTCGGTAACATCTACTCAAAGCTCAATGACACGGTAGAGTTTTTCTTCAATACCCCTGTAAGCACCATAAAGAAGATAGACGGCGGATTTGCCGTTGAGACCGAAAAGGGCGAATTCACTTCTGAAAAATGCATCATTTCCGCAGGACGAAGCGGAAGCAAGTGGATGGAATCGGTCTGCCGTGACCTTGATATCCCCACCCGCTCCAACCGAGTTGATATCGGCGTGAGAGTAGAGCTTCCGGCAGAGGTATTCTCCCACATAACCGACAAGCTTTACGAGAGTAAGATAGTCTACCGCACCGAGAAGTTTCAGGACCTTGTGCGCACCTTCTGTATGAACCCGAAGGGAGCTGTCGTTAACGAAAATACCAACGGTATTGTAACGGTAAACGGCCACAGCTACGAGGATCCCGCGCTTCAGACCGAAAACACAAACTTTGCGCTTCTCGTGTCAAAGCACTTCTCCGAGCCCTTCAAGGACTCCAACGGCTACGGCGAGAGTATTGCGCGACTCTCCAATATGCTGGGCGGCGGTGTTATCGTTCAGCGCTTCGGAGACCTTGTGAGAGGTCAGCGAAGCAACCATAAGAGAATAGAAGAAGCCTTTATCACTCCCACCCTCAAAGCAACTCCGGGTGACCTCAGCCTTGTTATGCCGAAAAGAATACTGGACGGCATTATCGAGATGATATATGCTCTTGATAAGGTCGCTCCCGGCACAGCAAACGACGATACTCTCCTTTACGGAGTTGAGGTAAAATTCTACAACATGGAGGTCGAGATATCCGAGAGACTTGAGACGCGTCACCGCGGACTTTACGTTATCGGAGATTGCAGTGGAGTTACCCACTCCCTCTCCCATGCCTCGGCGTCAGGTGTATTCGTCGCACGCGATATCGCAAATTCCTGACAAAAGTTTTAATTCAAGGAGACTCACATGAAAAGAATAGTTTTAATGCTTTGCGCAGTGCTTTTGATAACGTCTGCTTTATCCGTCGGTGCGCTTGCCATAAGCTTTAAGGATATAAATGGCAACGAGTACTATGCCGAGAGTGCCAAGGCTCTTGCCGAGCTTGGCATCATCAACGGCTACGAGGACGGAAAGTACCATGCCGAAAAGAATATAACACGTGCCGAAATGGCAACCATTGTCTGCCGAGTACTTGGTAAGACGTTGCTTGACACGTCAAGTACCAAATTCACCGACACCCCCAAATCCCACTGGGCAAGCGGATATGTCACATATGCCGCAAACGAGGGAATAATCGGCGGAGACGGAGACGGAAAATTCCGTCCCGAGGATAACGTAAAATACGAAGAGGCACTGAAAATGACGGTATGCACCGTGGATTTCGACAGATGTCTCATGCCGAACGCACTCGACTGGTCGGCGCCCTATATCGCAATTGCCAAGGCGAACGGCATCACCGTCGGACTCACCGGCTCGAAGGGTAAAGCGGCAACACGAGGAGACGTTGCCGTTATGATATACAACGCCATCAAGGCTCGCGACAGTAAGGTGCTGTCTGTACCCGACATAATTCAGGATACTCTCACCGTCAAATCTGCCGAATTCAAGACCTACACAGGCTCGCTTACAAAGAGCGGTCAGGTAAACACTCACACATTCGTTCCTTCTGTCAGCGGTGCCTACAGATTCGAGCTCAGCGGAATTGTCAAGGACTCATACGTTGAGTTTTCGGTAGTGGACGGTGCGGGCAAGAATCTTTGGCATTACAGAGGCTTTGCAAACGAGGGCGCATCTCTTGAATACCTTGAAAAGGGTAAGACCTACACGGTAAAGGTTGGTCAGTACATCGGTAACGTTAGCTACACCCTGAAGGTAGGATGCCAAAAGCCTGCAGTGGACGCAAGAAATTATAACGTTATAAAGGACAGCCTTGAGTATTCGGGACAGATAAACTACTATGGATTTGTACCGAAGATAAACGGCAACTATGCCGTGAGCATCGAAGGCTTGAAGAACGGCGCCAAGGTAGAGCTTATCGTTCTCAACGATAAGGGTGAGAAGATATGGAACAGTGGTGTCACAGGAAATACCGCACTTCCGCTTGAGTATCTCACAGAAGGCAAAACCTACACTGTACAGGTAAGACAGTACACCGACCTTTCAAGCTACACCTTGAAGATAGGTCTTTACAAGACCCCCTTCTACGCCGAGGACCTTATAAGGGTCAACGACAGCATTGAGTACAACTGCCAGACAAATACCTACGGCTTTGTCGCGTCAAAATCAAGCCATACCTTCACCCTCTCTGGTGTCAGCGAAAACGCTAAGGTTTCTCTTGTGGTTTACAACTCAAAGGGCGAAGCTCTTTGGAATGAGTCAAACGTCCAAAACACGAAAGCAGTCGTAAACAACCTCAAGGCGGGAGAGACCTACGTCGTTCAGGTGTGCTACTATCACGGCGCATCCGATTATTCACTTAACATTAACTGATAAAATGTCGCCTCGGGCAACTAAATGTAAAGCTCGACTGTGCTGACAATTCTCAAGACAAACCTCATAAACCCAAAAGGGGCGCTCCCGAAAAGAGCGCTCCTTTTTTTATTTGGTAGTATCTCGATTAACAGCACTGCAAAAAATCGTTATTATATCACAAATATTGTCTAAATACTCCTTCGGAAGCTGACTAAGCATGCTTTTTATTTCGTCAAATGAATCATAATTCTTTGTTATATCAAGCAAATAATCTGCGCTTACACCGAGAACAAGGCAAATTTTTTTCAAAGTTGATAAAGAAGCCCCAACCTGCCCCCATTCAAGACTTGCAAGAAATCTTGATGACACGTCGATGCGTTCAGCCAGAGCCTCTCTTGTCACATGCTTTATTCTGCGCTGTTCTCGGATTCGTTCGCCTATTACCGCATTCAATTTGTTATCGCTTCCCATTTTCTATCCCCTTTCAACCTCTTACATCAATTATAATAGGAATTGATGATTCATAAAATGATGTAACAAATCACTTGACAAATGAACCAACACATCGTATAATAGAATTTAGTTGGAATATGTCGAATATCATTTAGTTCCAAAAAGTATAGAGATTTCAAAGAAAGGAAATTGACATGAAAAAAACTATTGCAATTATATTTTTTATATGCATTTTGCTACTTGTTTCCTGTGAAAAAAGCAAAAACAATTTTATGCCATCGGATATAGAAAACGGAAATATTATTTTCCAAGGACCCCCTGAAACAGATTCTCAGATAAATGACTTTATAAATCTTATAAAAAGCGGAGAATATCTTAAAGCTGTTGAATACTACAATACAGAAATATTTGGAAACTATTCTCATGAATATGACTCAGAGCAAGAGATACTTAATTTATTGGATTCTTTATACTCTGATATATTAAACGGTACTAAAGGTTTATCGGATTCGGATAAGCTTTTAACAACGATCGACAGGGTGATGTCAGATACCGACTTTTCAATTGACAGCTACCAAGAAAAGAAAATAAGCATAGAAACCGCTTTATTGTCAAAGGTTTCTTATAAATCTGGTTGTGAATTGGAAAATTTGAAAAATTATTCAGACGCAATATCAGAATACCAAAAAGTAATTAAAGAGGATTCTGATTATTCATCGGCTCAAGACGCAATTAAAAGATGTATAAGCAACATCAAGGAAGAAGTGTTTTCTTCTACGGCGGCTCTTGTTGAAAATAACAATTTCACCGATGCAATATCAAAGCTTAAAGAATTAAGCGCTTTGATTCCCAATGACGATGAAATACTATCGAAAATAACAACATACGAAAAGACCTACATAAAAAACACAATTTCTGAATCAGAAAAAGTTTTTGTAAACCCTGAAACGGATTATGCACAGGCACTAAGTATTATAAACGCGGGATTACAGCATTATAAAGACAATGAAGAGCTTAATTCAAAAAAGACATATTACGATTCATTTGCACCTATAAATCTTTATGACATGAAAAAGCTTAAAGGATCTGCTTCGTCTTATGACACAGACAGTGACATTTACGGAAACGATTACTCCAAGTGTTTTTGGACGGGTTACGACAGTTGGATGATATGGCACGATACAGATATCTCATACAATCTAAATAACGATTATAACAGATTCACAGCGACGATCTTCAGCCGTTCAAAAAGTAACGATACGCAAGAAATGACTGTGATAATATACGGAGACGGTAAGCCCTTGTATGAAAATTACAGCATTAAGGATAATTCGACAAAAGCCTTTGGTGTTGAAATTAACGTCACGGGAATTTCTGAGCTAAGAATCGTATTGACCAGAAATGGTGGAGGTATTTGCAATGGTATAGGTATGACAAACATGATAGTACAAAAAACTGTAAAATAATTAACGAATAATGAAATTCAAGCGAATTTTGTTAAATAAAATTAAAGGAGAATGAAAATGGCAACTTGTCCTAATTGTAATGCACAAATTAATTCTACCGGTTCATTTTGTGTGAATTGCGGAGCTAATTTAGTGCAAGTGTCTCAGGCTTCCGTTATAAATAACGGACTTCCAAATCAATCTTTTCAAGGGAATTCCCAGAGTAAGCTACATTGCCCAAATTGCAAATCCCATAATATCAGCATCAGCACTGAATCAAGCGTAGACGGAGCAATCAGTACATATCACGGAGGTTTTTCTTCAACACACGTATCAAATACTCATAGAAACTATTGGTTTTGCAGTGATTGCGGTACAAAATTCAGAAACATTCAAAATCTCGAAGAAGAACTACAAAAGGCGAAGAACAGACCTATTGTTTCTATGATCATATCAATTATATGTGCCATAATTGCTGTTGTTTTGGGAATTAAAATGACTTCCTCTGTATTTGGTTTTATGTTTATAGGACTGTTTGTTGGATTCCTTGTTGCGGCTATTGTGTTCTTTTGCTATATTTTTGTTTATTCAAGCAGAGTTAAAAAGCTGAGACAGGAATTACAGTATTTAAGCTACAATTGCTTTAACTGATTTGCAAAAATCACAAGGCTCTAAAGGCAATCGAACTATAAAGCTCGACTGTGCTGACAATTCTCAAGACAAACCTCATAAACCCAAAAGGGGCGCTCCCGAAAAGAGCGCTCCTTTTTAATTGAAAATTATGGTTGAAAATCTTCGGTTTTCTTCATTAAAATTCTGTAACAGATATAATTGAAAATTCTCCTTAATAAGTGTTAGGACGCTACAACGCCCTTCCAGAAGACGAGTACTATTCGGAAGAAGAACTCTTGATAGTTGAGAGGTACAGGGAGAGATACGAATAAAGTAATAAAGAAGATTCCCCCGCGGAATCTTCTTTTTTAGTACGCAGGGAATTGCATTAAACAAGATCTCTGTTTTACTTTGCTTGAGTCGGTATTAAGGCTCGGATAGGCGAGAGCTCGATGCGGCTCTAGCCGCTTTTTTATTCTAATTCATACTAAATTTTCAAATTCCCTATTTACAAATCAATAATTTTGGGTTACAATATAGAATGAATAAATAGGATATTAAAAAAGGGCGGTGTAACAATGGAGCCAATATATAAAAGAGTGCTCATCAAGCTTTCGGGCGAGGCGGTATACGGAAGTGATATTGCGGAGTATGAGACTCTTGAAAACGGCGACAAAAAAGTCAAGCACGTTCCCGTTATCGACAAGGCTAAGCTTCTCGTAATTGCCGAAGCTATCAAGAAGTGCCACGGTATGGGAGTTGAGATAGGAATCGTTTTCGGAGGCGGAAACATTTGGCGCGGCGGTCAGCTCGGTGAGGGCTTTGACAGAGCGCGTGCCGACCACATGGGAATGCTTGCAACGGTGATAAACTCCATTGCTCTTTCCGAGACACTTGAGGGACTCGGTGTTCCGACGGCTGTTATGAGCTCTGTTGAAATGCCGCAATTCTGCGAAAGCTACATAAAGGCAAAGGCGGTCAAGCACCTTTCAAAGAAGCGTGTCGTAATATTCGCGGGCGGTACGGGTATTTCCCACATGACCACCGACACAACCTCTGTGCTCAGGGGCGTTGAGATAGATGCAGACGTTGTTCTTCTTGCAAAGAACATTGATGCGGTCTATACCGCAGACCCCCGAAAGGACCCCACAGCCGAGCGCATCCCCGCCATCGACTACAACGAAATACTTGCAAAGGGGCTCAAGGTCATTGACGCGACAGCCACAGCATACGCTATGGAAAACGATATGCCCCTTGTCCTCTTCGGTCTTTCAGATCCGGAGAATATCTGCCGTGTAATAACAGGCGGTAAGACGGGTACCACCGTATCGAAAATGAATTAATTTATCCATGAAAGGAATCAGAATATGAAAGCAAATCTCACAGAATTTGAAGCAAAAATGCAAAAAACAGTATCCTCTCTCGACTCCGAGCTTTTGACGGTAAGAGTAGGACGTGCAAGCGCTAACGTGCTTGATAAGATCACCATCGACTATTACGGCTCTCCCACACAGATAAATCAGGTTGCTGAAATCAAGGCTGCCGACGCACGCACCCTTGTTATCTCTCCTTGGGATGCATCAACCGTTAAGGAAATAGAAAAGGCAATTCTTGCCTCCGACCTCGGTCTTAATCCCCAGAACGACGGAAAGCTTATCCGTCTCATCTTCCCCACCCTCACCGAGGAGCGCCGTCGCGAGGTATCAAAGCAGGTATCCGTATACGGTGAAAACGCTAAGGTTGCCATCCGTAACATCCGCCGCGACGCAATCGACTTCGTCAAAGCTCAGAAGAAGGCAGGCGAGCTTACAGAGGACGAACAGAAGGCGGGAGAAAAGAGCGCACAGGACCTCACCGACAAGTACATCAAGGCAGTTGATGCGTCTGTTGAAAAGAAGTCCCGTGAAATCATGGAGCTTTAATGTTCTCTTTTTTCAAAAAAAAGAAAAAAACTCTCAACGGTGCAGGACCTGCACCGTTGAGACATCTTGGAATAATAATGGACGGTAACGGGCGTTGGGCATCGAAAAGGGGTCTTATGCGTGAAGCGGGACACAAGGTTGGTGCCGAAACTTTCAAACGTGTGGTCGAGCATTGTATTGACCGCGACATTGAGCTTGTAACCGTCTATGCTTTTTCTACCGAAAATTGGAAGCGTCCCGAAAAAGAGGTAGAGGGCATCATAAGGCTTCTCATAAAGTACCTTGAGGAGAGCATCAACGAAAAGCGGGAAAAGAACAGCCGAATCCGTTTCATCGGTGACAGGAGCCGTTTTTCGGATGAAGTACAGGAGCTTATGAGAGTTTCCGAGGAAAAGAGCGCGAACTTTTCTCACTCCCTCAACATCGCGCTCAACTACGGCGGTCGCGCCGACGTTGTCGAGGCGGTAAACTCTCTTATCGCAAACGGTAAGACGAGCATTACCGAGGATGACATATCAAACGCACTTTACACAAAGGGTCAGCCGGACCCCGACCTTATAATGCGCACAGGCGGAGAGTGGCGTCTTTCAAACTTTCTCACCTGGCAGTCCGCCTACTCCGAGCTGTGGTTTACTCCGAAGCTCTGGCCCGATATCACGGGTGATGACATTGACGAGGCGCTCGAATTTTATTCTACCCGTCACCGCCGTTTCGGTGACGTAAAGTAAAGGATGTATTATGCTTACAAGAATTATAACGGCAGTGGTTGCCCTTTGTATACTCATACCCGTGCTTATGTTCGCATCAACCGAGATATGCTGCGGTATAACCGTTTTGAATGCCGCTCTTGCTCTGATAGGTGCAGTCGCTGTTTTTGAGGCGGCTGAATGTGTTGGCGCAAAAAAAGCGTTCCTTATCTGCCCCTCGGTTGCGGCATCTGTTTTCCTTCTTCTCACAACAAAGGAAAACCTTGCACACTACACCCCCGTCATGGCTCTTATCCTATTCCTCCTTCTTTTCATCGGAGTTATCGGGAACAAGAGCTTCAAGGCAGATACCATTATGGTATTTTTCGCATTCACCTTCTACGTTGTGGCGGGATTCGGTTCGCTTCTCCTCCTTTTCACAAGACTTGACGGCTTCTTCTTCCCGCTCGTGTTCTTCGGAGCGTGGGTAACCGATACCTTTGCGTACTTTTCGGGATACTTTTTCGGCAAGCATAAGCTTATCCCGTCTGTCAGTCCCAAAAAGACTGTAGAGGGGGCTATCGGAGGTACACTTTTCTGTATCATAAGCTTTGTAGGCTACGGTATTTTCAAGGGCTGTGACACAAAGGAGATTGTCATTGTGGGAGCTATCGGTCTTGTTGCGGCTGTCGTTTCTCAGCTCGGAGATCTTTCCGCATCCCTTATCAAGCGTCATTACGGCATTAAGGATTACGGAAAGCTTTTCCCCGGACACGGAGGTGTGCTTGACCGTTTTGACTCCATTCTTTCGGTCTCGGTCCTTCTCTATCTTGTCACTGAGCTTCCCCTCGGAGGACTGTTTAAATGAAAAAAATAGCACTTCTCGGCTCAACCGGCTCCATCGGCACTCAGACGCTGGAGGTAGCCCGCGAAAAGGGATATAAGATAACCGCACTTGCGGCAAGACGGAGTGTTACGCTTCTTGAACAGCAGATACGAGAGTTCCGTCCCGAATACTGTGCCGTCTCGGATGACACGGCGGCGCGCGACCTCAAGGTGCGTGTTGCCGACACCGACACAAAGATACTGTCGGGAGACGAAGGAATTGTTGAGGTTGCCGCGATAAGCGACGGTGAGATACTTTTAAACTCTCTTCTCGGCAAAAGCGGAATACGCCCCACCCTTGCGGCTCTTGAATCGGGCAAGCATATTGCCATGGCAAACAAGGAGCCTCTTGTCGCATTCGGAGAGGTAATACTAAAAAAGGCAAAGGAAAAAAATCTGCGCTTTCTTCCCGTTGACTCGGAGCATTCGGCTATATTCCAGTGCCTTGACTCGGAGCACAACTCAAAGCGCTTTATAAAAAGGCTTATCATCACAGCCTCGGGCGGTCCGTTTTTCGGAAAAACAAGGCGTGAGCTTGAAAACGTAACCCCCGCAGAGGCTATTGCCCATCCCACCTGGAGCATGGGAGCCAAAATTTCGGTGGACTCGGCAACCCTTATGAACAAGGGGCTTGAGCTTATCGAGGCGGCGCGGCTTTTTGAGGTCCCTGCCGATAAAATAGACGTGACGGTACACCGTCAGAGCATCGTGCACTCCATGGTGGAATTCTGCGACGGCTCAACCCTTGCGCAGATGGGACATCCCGACATGAAGCACTGCATTCAGTTTGCTCTCACCTACCCCGAACGAAGCACCTCTCTTTGTAAGAGTCTTGATTTTAAAGACTCCTTTTCTCTCACGTTCGCACCTCCGGATGAGGACACCTTCACACTCCTCCCCCTTGCACGCTATGCCATAACACGGGGCGGAAACTCCCCCGCGGTACTGAACGGTGCGGGTGAGCGTGCGGTAGAGCTTTTCCTTGACGGAAAGATAAAATTTCTTGACATATTCGATGCGGTGGAAAGTGCCGTTCACAGCATACCCTTTGAAAAAGAGGTAACACTTGAGTCAATAGAGCGTGCCGACGCACTTGCACGGGCGCACGTTAACAGCATCGCAAGGTAATAAAAAAACAAAAAACGCATAAACTTTTCTCAAAACCCTACGGAGGACGAAATGTTCTGGAAAATTATTTTAGCACTTCTCTTTTTCAGCTTTATGATATTTGCCCACGAGCTCGGACACTTTCTGACCGCCCGTCTTTTCAAGGTTGGAGTCAAGGAGTTTTCCCTCGGCATGGGTCCGAAGCTCATTTCAAAAAAGAGTAAAAAAAGCGGTACCGTCTACGCTCTTCGCGCCTTCCCGATAGGAGGCTTTGTAAGCCTTGTGGGAGAGGACGAGGACTCGGATGACGAGAATGCACTCAATAAAAAGCCGTGGTACAAGCGCTTCGTAATACTTTTCGCAGGCGCATTTATGAACATCCTCACGGCAATAATCGCCATGTTCATCATCCTTTCCTCCGACCCCTATTACGCATCCTGTACGGTTGCCTCCAACGAATATTTCCCCTACGAAAACTCGGTTCTTGCCGAGACGGGGATTCTTCAGGGTGACACCATAATCAAGATCAACGGCAAGAGCATAAACGTATATCAGGACATTTCAAGCGCCATAAGCTTTGACGGAAAAGCCCCGCTCGACATCACTGTCAAGAGAGGAAAAGAGACTCTCACATTCAAAGATATACAGTTCAAAACCGAAGAAATGGACGGCATCGTATACGGCGTACCCGACTTTGCGGTGCTTGCCAAGAAAAAGACCTTCTCCACCCTTTTAAGTGAGACCATATACACAAGCTTCTCCACTGTCAAGACAATATGGCGGAGCTTTACGGGTCTTGTCTCGGGTGAGTACGGAATGGAGGCGGTATCGGGACCTGTCGGCACCGTAAACGTCATTGCGGAAAGTGCCTCCTACGGACTGCGCTCTCTCGGAATGCTCTTCGTGTTCATCAGCATGAACCTCGGTATTTTCAATCTTTTACCCTTCCCCGCACTTGACGGAGGACGAATACTTTTCGTCCTGATAGAAGCGGTAAGAGGAAAACCCATGAAGCCTGAGCATGAGGGCTACGTTCACCTTGCGGGCATGGTGATACTTTTCGGATTTATGATAATCATAACCTTCAAGGACGTTATAAAACTATTCTGAGGAATAAAATGAGAAAAATAACAAAAGAAATAAAACTGGGCACCCTCACTCTCGGTGGGGGTGCGCCGATACTTATACAGTCGATGACAACGACGCCTACATCCGATTTTGAAAAAACGCGTGCTCAAATACTTGAGCTTGCCGAGGCGGGATGTGACGTTGTGCGCTTCACCGTTCCCGACATGACGTCGGTCAAGAACATTCCCCTCTTCAAAAAAGCGGTGGAAGAGTTTCCCGTAGCGCTTGTTGCCGACATACACTTCGACTACCGCCTTGCCATAGAATCGGCTGAAGCGGGAATTGACAAAATACGCATAAATCCCGGCAACATCGGTGACGAGGCGCGAGTGCGTGAGGTTGCGAGAGTGTGCCGTGAGAAGAACATCCCCATAAGAATAGGAGTCAATGGCGGAAGCCTTGAAAAAGAGCTCCTTGCAAAACACTCAAGCCCCTGTGCAGAGGCGCTTTTCGAGAGCGCAATGAAGGAAAAAAAGGCACTGGAGCGCGCAGATTTTACAAACACCGTTATCTCGGTAAAATCCTCCGACGTTTTGACCGTCATCAAGGCAAACCGCATGATATCCGAGGCGTGTGACAATCCGTTGCATCTCGGTGTTACCGAGGCGGGCACCCTGAAATCGAGTCTCGTGCGCTCGTCGGCGGGAATTGCGCCCCTTCTTCTTGAGGGCATCGGAGACACCGTAAGAATATCAATCACCGACAACGTGGTGGAGGAGGTAGAGGCAGCAAAGACGCTTCTCTCATCTCTCGGACTATACACGAAGGGTACCTTCTCCGTTACCTCCTGTCCCACCTGCGGAAGAACGAAAATCGACATCGTATCTATCGCCAAAAGCGTTGAGGAGGCACTCAAAAAGACTCCACCCATCGGGAATCGACACATAAAGGTCGCTGTTATGGGATGCGCTGTCAATGGGCCGGGCGAAGCAAGAGAAGCTGATATCGGCATTGCGGGAGGCACGGGAGAAGCGCTTCTTTTCAAAAAGGGCGAAATAATATGCAAGATACCCGAAGACAGAATAATTGATATTTTACTTTCAGAAATAGAAAAAATGAGGACTTAAAATTGGAATTTACAAGATGCGAAAAATCCCTCGGCGAAAAATTTTCTAAATACGAGGCTGCGGGACTCAAGCGTGATTTTCTTGATACTACATATTTTTACAGGTGCCGAGTCAATAAGGACAAACGCACCCTTATAATAGACTTTTACTCCGAAAGACTTATACCGAAGTCACTTCTTTTCGAGATAGAGCGTGACATTGCCGAGGCGTACGAGCTTACCTCCTGCTATATCATGCCCTCTTATCCCGAAAGCCTCTTTACCCCATCCTACTACTCCGAACTCATTGCTGAGCTCTCAAGGAATACCACCCTCGGCAACGGCTTTTTCGACGGCGGCAGAATGGAGATTGAGGGAAACACAGTGAAGCTCTACATCCGCGACGGACTTGGAAAGATACCCTCCGAGTCGGAATGCAAAAGGATACTTGAGGACATTGTGCGTTCGGAATTTAATAAAAACGTGACCTTCGAGCTTATTGACGAGATGCCCTTCAACATGGAAGAATACGTGGCTCTCTCAAACATCACCATGAAGGTTGCGGAAACCGCACCCGCAAAGGAGGAGCCTCAGCTTGAAAGCGTGACCTCGCTTTTTGAAAACACAGAGGTGGTGCCCATTCCCGAGGCGGGAGAGGATGAGGTGCTCTTTTCAAGCGGATTTTTCACCTTTGATATCGGTGTGCCCGAGCTTGTTTTCGGAACTCCCGTAAAAAACCGCCCCGCCCCCACCCCCCTCAAAAACGTA
>JAZREJ010000011.1:0-1871 GCA_045660745.1 Eubacteriales bacterium | reverse complement strand
ATACCTTTGCGACAGGTGAGACATCCGCACCGAAATTTAAGTAAAACTATTTTTGTAAGCGTGCCTATCGAGACACAGTGAGAAAAAGGATAAAGAGAACCGCCGCATCCAACTGATATAATCCCCTTAGAGTAGACACTTGAAAAAACGAAAAGTTTTCAAGACCGCTCTAAGGGGAATATTTTTATGCAAAAGTTGAAGAAGTACACTGTAGAACTAAAATTAAAAGCAGTGAAAGCATATCTCAAAGGAGAAGGTAGTTACCGTGATATAAGCAGAAAGTTTGGAATTTCTCATCACGATATTCTCAGAGATTGGGTTTTGTGGTATAATGATCATAGAGAATTTAAGGAGCGCAGTGGCGCCAAAGGAGAAATCTATATGATCAAGGGAAGAAAGACCACACAAGAAGAACGAGCAGAAATCGTAGCGTTCTGCATTGAACACAACAAGGATTACGGTTTAACGGTAGAAACCTACAACGTGTCGTACCAGCAGATCTATGCTTGGGTACGTAAGTACGAAGAAGGCGGAGTGGACAAGCTCAAGGACAACCGTGGAAGAACAAAGCCAGTCGAGGAAATGACCGAGGTTGAAAAGCTCAAAGCAGAGATGAAGATCCTTGAAGCGAAAAACAGACAACTTGAAATTGAAAACGCCTTCATAAAAAAACTACAGGAGCTGAAAGGTGGTGGTCGCTGACAGGAGTGCATCAAGAGCACATCTACATGGCGATTGAATTTTTGAATACCCACATGGGTTATTCCATCAAGGAAATATGCCTTGCGTTGAAATTGAATCGGTCTTCTTACTACAAGTGGAAAAAGAGAAAACAAAGCAAAAGTGAGCTTCTGAACGTACAGATTACGGAATACATAAAGGACTTCTATGAAGAAAGCAACGGAGTTCTCGGATACAGACAGATGAATATCGTTCTTAACCGCGAAAAGAGTGACGAGCTTCCTCACAGAGTGAATGTTAAGAGAGTTCGCCGTCTTATGCGTATTCTCGGCCTTAAATCCGTCATACGTAAGAAACGTCCGGATTATGTGAAATCTACGCCCGAAATTACCGCCGAGAATGTTCTGAAAAGAGATTTCAAGGCGACTGTTCCGTTTGAAAAATGGCTTACGGACGTTACAGAATTCAAGTATTACGTTGGAAACGAAGTGAAGAAACTATACCTTTCTGCAATCCTTGATCTTTATGATCGACGAATTATTGCCTACAAGATCGGTGATAGCAACAACAATGAATTGGTTTTCACAACTTTTGACGAAGCACGAAGTCTTTACCCTAATGCCAAGCCAATCTTTCATAGTGACAGAGGCTTTCAATACACAAACAAAGTGTTTCACCAAAAGCTTCTTGATGCGGGTATGACGCAAAGCATGTCCCGTGTCGGCAGATGCCTTGACAACGCTCCGATGGAAGGCTGGTGGGGAATATTGAAGTCTGAGATGTACTATCTGAAACGGTTTACAAGCCGTGAATCCCTTGTTTCCTCTATTGAAGATTACATACACTTTTACAATACTCGTCGTTACCAAAAGCGTCTGAACTGCATGACACCATGTGAATATTACTTCGCCACCGCAGCGTGACGAAAATCTCCCCCTGCTGCGCAGCAGGGGGAGATGAAAGAATCTTATCCAATTTGTAAATTCTTTTGTTTTTTAGGCTGTCTACTTGACAGGGGGCACATTAGAAAATCTGTCGGGGTTAATCTTTGCTTTCTGTATATCAATTTTTGCGTATCCGTAGGGGCGAACACAGTTCGCCCCTACCGCATGTCAGATAAACTTCCTTATGAGAGGCGGCATTTTGCGCAAGTCTTTTTCATTTCGGGCAAGCCCGATTCTTATCTGTGG
>JAZREJ010000010.1:0-10940 GCA_045660745.1 Eubacteriales bacterium | reverse complement strand
CCTAAATAAAAAACAGATTAGGACGTTATATCGTCCTAAATAAAAAACAGATTAGGACGTTATATCGTCCTAAATAAAAAACAGATTAGGACGTTATATCGTCCTAAATAAAAATGATTAGGACGTTATATCGTCCTAAATAAAAAATGATTAGGACGTTATATCGTCCTAAATAAAAAACAGATTAGGACGTTATATCGTCCTAAATAAAAAACAGATTAGGACGTTATATCGTCCTAAATAAGAAATGATTAGGACGTTATATCGTCCTAAATAAAAAACAGATTAGGACGTTATATCATCCTAACACGTAATTGTGCTTATTGAAGAGGGCAGAAGGCTTCCTATGTGAATTTTTAAATTTCAACTTTCTTCTATGTCACCGTATCCATAACGGATACTTTTATGTTTTCAAAATCCGTTGACAAATGACTTGCCTTGTGGTAACATCAAGATAAGAAATATAAGGAGAAGAAATATGGATAAAATAGTAATAAAAACAAATATTTTTGAAATAGAGATGGACCAAAAGGGACGTGTAGAGTCGCTTAACTGTGTCCGTTGCGGCAAGGTTATTGCGGTTGATAATATGCCGTTTGCATATCTTATGACTTCGTTTGAAGAGAAGCTTGCGCCGACCTCTGTAACCTATGAAAATAAAATTTTAACATTTGTCTTTGATATGATTCAGGTTGAAATATCAGTCACCGACCGCGGAGAATGGCTTGAGCTTGCGCTTCTCACGGCGCTTCCCGAGAGTATTTACGGTGTGGAGTTCGGGCTTTTGAATATTACGGGCTTTGAGTCTCTTGACAGAAAGCGCGTACTTTTCTCCTATGCGCTTACAGAAAACGTAAACGAGAGAATGTACCCCGACGCCGACAACGGCAAAAGCTACGGATTTGCCATGACACGCTTCGGTACAAAGGGCGGAAGACTTGCGATTGTTCTTTGCAAAAAAGATGAGATATGCGACGTTTTAAAGAAGATACATAAAACCCTTTCCCCAAGTGACCGCGCGATATCTCCAATCGCGGGTCCTTACTCCCGTGAGTACCATAAAAATCACGGAAACTATGTTATAAATTCCGATACTTCTCCTGAAAAGCTTCAAAATTATATAGAATTTTACACTAAGTCGGGCGTTACTCAGATAGACTTCCATCAGGGACCCAACTCCTTCCGGCAGGGAGATTTTTACTTCCACAAATACGGTGGCAGTGCCGAGCGCTTCAAAAACGAGTTTGCGAAACCGCTAAGCGAGGCGGGTATTCTTTCGGGGCTTCACACCTATGCTTATTACGTTGATCCGGGTTGCGCGCCGATACTTTCCGATTCCAAATGGCATGAGCAGCTGTGTTATCTTGACGATGAATATACCCTTGATGAGGATTTCATCCCCGATCAGGCGTTCATCAAGACTGTTGAGGACACGTCTTGCTTTGATACTAATCACACATTCTTCTCGGACAGCCTTCCTTACGTTCTCATAGAGGATGAGATCGTTATAGTCAAGCCCGAGAACGGAGGCTTCAAGATAAACGGCAGAGGTATTGCGGGCACTCCCCATACCACGCACAAGCGCGGGGCTAAGATACGCCACTTCTTCGGACGGTTTTGTATGTTTACCCCCATCCCCGGAAGCGAGCTTTTCTTCAAGATTGCACGCGACACCGCAAAGGCATACAACGAGGGTGGATTTGAAATGATATATCTTGACGCACTCGACGGCATCGGACATCATTGCCCCAAGGATGAGGAATGGTACTGGGCGGGCAGATTTGTATCGGAGATAGTGAAGAATTGCAATACACCTCCAATCATTGAGTATTCCACAATGTACCCTTCTCTTTGGGCGACACGCGGCAGAATGGGTGCTTGGGACACTCCTTACAGAGGCTTTAAGGAGTTTGTTAAAATGCACTGTGCGGCAAACGCTGAATGGGAGAAGCGCCACTATACAACAACTCTCGGCTGGTATCTTGCCTATCCCGTAATGGCGGATAAGCTTCCTCCAAATTATGCAATGCGTTATCAATTTGAGGACGACATTGATTTTGTGGGAACTCAAGGCTTCTCTCACGGAAGCAGTATGGTATTCATAAGCCTGTCGGAGGCAACCTGCAATGCCTATCCCGCGTTTGAGAAAAATATTAAGAATTACCGCCGTTATTTCGAGGCAATGGAGGACGAAGTACTCACAGCCCTTCGCCCGCGGCTTGCCGAAAGCCCCTTTGAGAAGAGGCTTGTCGAAAAGGACGGAGAAAAGTATTTTGTTGAAAAGCATTACAAAAAGTCCAAGATATACAACGCCTCCGATGACGGCAGGGTGCTTTATGAAAATCCGTTCTCGGCTCAAAAGCCCTTTATACGCCTTGAAGCACAGCACACATCGGCAGGGAATGACGGGGTGGTGCTCGTGTCTTTCGATGAAAATTCTCCCGTGGCGTGCGGCACCTACAATTTCGATTATACCGATATGATGCCACGCCTTGCCCTCCGTGTCAGAGTTAAGGGCAACGGCAAGCGCTCAGCGGTCATTTTCCGCATAGGCTCATCCTTTAATAACGGCAAGGGCGTTGCGGATTACACGGTATTTACTGATTTCGAGGGCTGGCGCGACATTATTCTTGCCGAGGTGGATAACGGACTTTTCCCCGAGGCATCAGCACCGATTCCGTCGGATTTCGGAGCTTATTCCTACTATCGCTCCACCGTAAATTACGATCACGCAAACAGGCTTGAGGTATACACCTCGGGCGACGTTGAAGGAGTCTCTATCGGGGACGTTTCAGCGGTTCCTCATGCAGAGTTCGAGACCGAGAGCGTCACACTTTCCGCTAACGGTGAGAGCTTCACACTTGGCGCACCTATTAAGACGGGTGAGTATTTTGAGCTTTATCCCGACGGTACAGCGCTTAAGTTTGACCGAGGCGGTAACTTTGAAAGTGTTCCCGTTTCAGGCACCGTTCCCACGCTTGACGGTGGCGTGGGCGCAATTGTGCTTGTTGCTTCATCCTCGCTTCCCGCACGCTTTACCGCGACTGTCGGTTTTGACGGTGAGAAGATAAAGTAAATTCCCACAGATAGCAAAAAATGTCACGGTTCTAAAGGACAGTGACATTTTTTAAGTTTTAAAATGTATATTATTTGTATGAAATAGTGCAAATATATTGAAAAAATAATTATATAAATATATAATAAACATGGAACAAAATCCGAAAGAGACCGTCTCATATAAAAAAGGACAAAAAGGGGGTAAAGACTTGAAAAAAATCAGAAAAAAACTTGCATCATGGGCGTTTTTATTCCCGAGTATAGCGGGTGTTTTAGTGTTCTTTGTTTTGCCCTTTATAAGAGTTGTATACTATTCTTTAATAGATAATCCAATAAACGAAGAGTTCGTGGGGCTTGACAATTACAAGGCGTTGTTTGACAATAAGGCATTCATGCTGGCGGCGAAAAACACTCTAACCTTTTCGGGCTTTGCAGTAGTTCTTGCGGTGCTCCTTTCCCTTATGCTCGCGCTTGTTTTAGAGACAAAGATACCCGCAAAAAGCAAGCTTCGTACATTCTTTTTAAGTCCGCTTGTTGTACCTACTGCATCCGTCATACTGATATGGCAGGTAATATTCTCGCAGAACGGAACCTTTAACGATATACTTGCGCATTTTGGGGTGGAGGCTATCGACTGGATGAAGAGTGACTACAACATGGTAGTGGTGCTCCTTCTCTTTTTGTGGAAAAATCTCGGTTACAATATGGTACTTTTCATGGCGGCACTCTCCAACGTGCCGAGAGCACAGCTTGAGGCGGCTGAGGTTGACGGTGCGGGAGCGATCAGACGCTTTTTCACGGTAAAGCTCCGCTACATATCCCCATCACTCTTTTTCGTGACCCTCCTTTCGCTCATTAATTCGTTTAAGATATTCCGTGAGGTGTACCTTTTAACGGGAGGATATCCTTACGGCTCCATATATTT
Organism: Eubacteriales bacterium; assembly: GCA_045660745.1. Taxonomy (GTDB): domain Bacteria; phylum Bacillota; class Clostridia; order Oscillospirales; family SIG627; genus RGIG6353. Next base: position 6,958 of record JAZREJ010000010.1, on the reverse strand, counting down.
CCTTCAGCACTTTATGAATAACACCTTCAAGTCCCTTGACTATCAGAAGCTGTCTGCGGCGGCAATCGTCATGTCGGCTGTGCTGCTTGTGGTGATACTTGTAATATTTATACTTGAGGACAGATTCGGAAAGGATGTGGAGGAATGAAAAAAACACGAAAATTTATCCGCCGCATCCGTCTTGCGCTTCTCTTTGTATGGCTTCTTGCCTTCGCATTCGTCTTTCTCATGCCTACTCTGCTCACCGTTACAAACTCTTTTATGTCCGAAAGTGAGCTTACGTCAAACTACGGAGCGGTGCTCGGAGACGTGGGGGGCGGAGGTTCTTATATGTCCGAGAAGGTGAACCTCAAATATATCCCCGATATGGTAAGCTTCAAGCAGTACGTAACGGTGCTTTTCAGAAGCCCTGAGTATCTCTTGAAATTCTGGAATTCGGTGCTTCTGACACTTCCCATTATGCTTGGACAGTTGATAATAGCATCCTTTGCGGCATATGGCTTTTACATTTCACGTTCAAGAGTAAAAAACGTAATATTTTTCTCATACATAATACTTATGCTTATGCCGTATCAGGTGACGCTTGTTCCGAATTACCTCGTGTCCGACAGCCTCGGTATACTTGGTTCGCGCTGGTCGATACTCCTTCCGGGAATATTCACCCCACTCTCGGTCTTTATACTTACAAAAAGTATGCGACGTATTCCGTCAGCGGTCATAGAGTCGGCACGTCTTGACGGTGCGGGGGATTTTAAGATATTTTATAAAATATGCCTTCCGATGTGCTCGTCGGCACTTTATTCGGTGGCAATACTCACGTTTATTGATAACTGGAATATGGTCGAGCAGGTGCTCATTCTTCTTGACGACCCTGAAAAACAGCCACTTTCGGTGTTCCTTTACTCGATTAATACAGGGGAAGTTGGAATAGCGTTTGCGGCATCGGTAGTCTATATGATACCACCCGTTTTGCTCTTTTTACACGGAGAGGAAAATCTTGTGGAGGGTATCGCATATTCGGGAAGCGTGAAAGGATAGAAAGGACAAGTCATGACAAGATCAACAAAAACACGAAAAGATATAATAAAGAATATAGCTATCGTATTTCTTATAGTGATGCTTATTCTCACCTTCTTTTCAAATACGATAATGAATTATTCACTACCTGAGATAAACGGTAAATATGCAGAGTACGGAAGCATCCGCACGGGTGTGCGCGGTTCGGGTGTCGTGCAGGCAAATTCCGTATTTGAACAGGCGGTAAAGGGAAATCAAAGAGTCATTGAGGTCTTTATCAGGGAAGGCGATGACGTGGTCGAGGGACAGGTGCTTATGACCCTTGAATCAAATGATGAGTATAATAATCAGACGGAGCTTGAAGCGCTTGGTGAACAGCTTAAATCACTGGAGGAGGCGTATGAAAGAGCGCTTATTACGAATACCTCTCCTGATTATATCCTTGAGGAAATGGAGCTTGCCGATGCAAGAGATGCGCTTGAAGAGCTGAAGGAGAAGCGCCTTTTGTATACCGACGATTATCTTGATTCGGTATACGGAGAATACGAGGCGCTTGAAAAGAGCATTGCCGAGCTTGAAGAAAAGCTTGAAGCTCTTGAAGAACAGATAAGTGAGATATCCGAAAACTCGAATGATCCCGAAATCGTCAAGGCGAGAAGTGAGCTTGAGCGTGTGGCGGGAGTTCTTGACTATGCCGAAACTACTCTTAACAATAACAAGGATAAGCTTTCCGAGTATTCCTATACCGACCTTTCCTCTCTCAATTCGCAGTATGACGGATATTCCCGTTCACTATCCAAGCTTTATGATAAGCTCTCTGACGCGAAGGCGGAGTACGCTGATGTTCTGGCGCTTGAGGGCGTAAGGGACAGTGCAAAGGCGTCATACAATACTTCTCTTGCGGAGTACAATAGTGCGTGGGGGGATTTTGATGCCGAAACAGAGCCCTCAGATGACGCACAGAAGAGCGCGTGGACGGGACTTAAAGCGCTTTATAAAGCATACAATGACGCGGAAAAAGAGTGTTCTGATAACGCCGTTGCCATAAAGAATGCAAAATCGGAGATAAAGGGCATTGAGGTCGGTATTGACGACATGCTTTATGATATGAGACGCTTGTCGGATGAGATATCGGATATCAGCACCGAAAACAGTGCATATGGCAAGTACAAGGCGGCAGTTGACAGTGCCGAAGAGGAGTACGAGCTCTGTAAACTTGCTTACGATAAGGCAAGCAAAGCTCTTGATGATGCAATAGAAAAGGTGTCGGGAGACCTTGCCGATACACGAAAGAGCCTTAACGCTGAGAAAAAGGCACTTGAGAAAAAATTTGCTGAAATCTCACTTAAAAAAGAGGATGCTGACGGTGTTGCGGCTCTTGATGCTGAGATAAAGTCCTCCGAAAAAGCTCTTGCTCGAATGGAATACAATCTTGAAAAGCAGAAGGAGTCGGACGGCAGGGCTGAAACTCTTGAACAGTATGAGCTCGGCAAGCAGAGAGAAAAGATAGAAGAAATAAAAGAGAAGATAAAAGAGCTCGGAAAATCCCATGGAGAGGGAGCGGTGGAATTTAAGGCTAAGTATTCCGGACGGGTTTCCTCATTTTCTTGCCGTGTTGGAGATACTCTTTACGATGGCAGTCAGGTAGTTGCTATTGAGTCGCAAGACAGCGGATATACTCTTTCCTTCTCTGTTCCCAACTCGGATGCCGCAAAGGTCAAGATAGGGGACAGCGCTACCGTTTCGGGAGGATATTGGGGAAGCAATATTACGGCAACCCTCAATTCTATCAAGACTGAGCAGGGCGGAAAGACAAGGCTTCTCACGTTTGAGCTTTCGGGTGACGTTGTGTCGGGACAGGCACTTACGCTCATTGCGGGAGAAAAAAATACGTCATACAGTGCAGTGATTCCAAAGAGCGCGGTTCACGAGGACTCAAAGGGTAAATTTGTGTATATTACAAAAACAAAATCAACTCCGCTCGGCAACCGATACGTTGCGACTCGTGTCCCTGTTGAAATACTTGCAAGCGATGACGTAAACTGTGCTGTATCAAGTGCTGATTATCCGAACTTTTACGAGTTTGTTATAACCTCCACCACTAAGCCGATATCGGACGGCGACTACGTAAGGCTGGCGGATTAATATGAAAAAACGTTATATTGTAACGCTTTGTCTGTTTGTTTTGTGCCTTGTGACGGGCGGAATATTCTTTTCAAAGCGTGCGGCTTATACCGATCTTACAGCTGATGCTTACGGAAAGGATTACGCGAGAATCGCAGTATATCCTCACGAACCCGTGACGTTTGACGTTATCAATTCCTACAGGGTGGGAATTGATTCAAGGCTTATATCGGATTCTCACTCGGCGGAAGGACGCCTTTGGTATGATTCTTACGTTTCTTACGGTGAGGCGAGCGTGTCGAGGTATGAGGAAATAAAGAGCTTTCGTGTGAAGACCCTTTCAGTGAACGAAGATTTTTTCAAGCTCCATCCCGTGAATCTTTTATCGGGTACCCTCTTTTACGAGGACGATAATTTTTCGGACAGAGTTCTTATCGACGAGCGATGCTCCTATGAGCTTTTCGGAAGCTACGATTCGGTCGGTATGCCGCTTGAGATAAACTCTGAAATTCGATACGTTGCGGGCGTCTTCAAGACGGAGGACTCTGATTCGTGGAGACGACAGTTTGGAGACTATCCGATTGTTATAATGCCCGACGACATGTATCCGGGGAGTCTTTATTCAGTCTATGAGATAGTACTCCCAAGTCCCGTTGGAAGCTACGGCTTGGACGTTGTTTCGGGAGTGGCAGGGGATGCCGCTGTTGTTGACTTTACAAACAGATACAGCTTTAAAAAGCTTTTTGGAAACCTTTCGGACTTTTTCACTCGCTCCTTTGTTATAGAACCTGTGTCATATCCGTGGTTTGAAAATACCGCACGCGGAAGACTTGACAGCCTTTCTGTCATGCTTCTTGCCTTTTGTGTGTCTTGTACAGCATTTGTTATATCACTTTCATATTTGTATATAAGGAGAAAAAAATGAAAAAAATAATTGCATTGACCCTTGCGACTCTTATGCTGCTTCCGCTTCTTTTTTCATGTTCGTCATCTAAAAAGAACAAAGCCCCTGAAAAAGAAGTCCTTGAACATGTGTATCTCACAACGGAATATCCTTTACCCAAGGATGTGCGCGGATCAAGTATGATACAGAGTGGGGATAATATCTTTCTTTTCGCAAACGTTGAGAAGAAGATGAAAGATGAACAGGGTTATGAGTACTATGAGTCAGGCGTGAAGATATTCGTGAACGATACTTCTTTTTCGCAATGGAAGGAAATAATGTCCTTTGAAGAGCTTTACAAGTGGGATGACGAGGCTCAAGAGTCTGAAAACAACCGTCCTCAGCTCATACGTCCCGATGGACAGGGAGGATTTCTTCTCCTGATGAACTCATCTTACGAAAACTGGTCTGATCCCGAAAACTATATTTTCGAGCAGAGCTGGGAAGTGCAGAAAGTTGATTCTGTGGGTAACGTGCTGTCAGCTGTTAAGCTTGAGCTTGACACAGAGGATGGTATTTACATCTATGTTTCTGAGGTATCCTTGCTTGATGACGGAAACTATCTTGTGCTTTCCGACTTGAATGCGTACGTTGTTTCGCCTGACGGAAAGATACTTCGCACATGTAATATGGTAGAGAATATTTCAACTGTTTCGAGTTGGGGTAACGGTAAGCTTGCAGTATCGTATTTTGATGAGAACTGGAATACCTGTCTTGGTGTGTACGATGCGACGACAGATAAGTTTGAGGAGCTTGGAAGCTTTGGTGTGAACAAAGGGGGAATGAGCCCCTTGACAACCGAGGATGGCAGGCTTTATATGGTAGATAATAATGGGCTTATCGAATATGACCCCGTTACTCTCAAGGAAAAAGGGGTAGTTATTGACTGGTTCAACTCGGATATAAACCCAAATTACGTCTGGGGACTTACCAAGATCGGTGATGATTTTTACAACGTTGATCAGAGCGACTGGGAAAATCCCGTGTTAATGAAGCTTACACCTTGCGACGAGGTTATTGAAAAGTACGTTATTGATCTTGCTTGCCTCTATCTTGATTATACCATGGTTGAGAGCGTGCTTGATTTTAACCGATCAAACGAGGAATATCGAGTACGTGTCAAGACCTACGGCGAGTATGATTACGAGGCAGACCGCGACGTTGGTATTGAGAAGCTTGAAAACGAGTTAATAAAGGGAAATATTCCCGATATTATAGACCTTAGCGGACTTGATTATAAGAAATATGCCGCAAAGGGAATGCTGAGTGACCTTTATCCGTTGATAGATTCGGACACAGAGATCTCCCGCGATGAATTCCTTTCCGGAATACTTGAAGCGGGTGAGGTAGATGGTAAGCTTTATTCGCTTATTTCGAACTTCTCTGTTTCTACCCTTATGGGCAAGACCGCTGTTGTTGGTGACAGAAATTCTTGGACCTGGCGTGAGCTTAACGAGACTCTTGCAAAATATCCGGGCGCTGTGGCATTTACTCAGATGGAGCGTGAGCAGCTTTTAAGAAATATCCTGTCTGTAACGCTTTATGATTATATTGATTATTCCGACGGAACAACGAGATTTGACAGTGCGGAATTTCAGGAGCTTTTAAAGTTCTGTGCGCCTTATCCCGAAACGATAGATTGGGATACGTATTATGAGGATTATGATTGGGAGGTCGAGCAGTCGCTTTACCGCGAGAACGGAATACTGCTTGTTGACCGATATTTCTCATCTCCTTGGGACTTTATGTGCGAGAATAACCCGTTTGAGGCAGAGGTCACAATGATAGGCTATCCTACGTCGAGTGGCTCGGGCTCGGTTATTGAGCCTCAGAGTGAGTGGGGCATCTCAAAGAATTGTCATTTTAAAGAACAGGCATTTGCATTTTTGAAGAAGGTTATCTACGAACACGAGGATTACTCCTTCTCGTCGCTTGAGGCAAAGCTTGACGAGAGCTTTAAAAAGGCAGTCGAGGATAGCAAGAATCAGGGCGGAATAATAACCGATGAGGTTATAGTGAAGCCTATGTATGCGGAGGAGAATGAAGTGATGATCCCCGTGGACGTAGAATCGGATGAGGATGTGTCAGTTGACGTTGATACAGACATAGACGGTGATGACGCATCTACAGGAGAAGATATTATTTTGCCTGAAAAACCTGTTGTAACCCTTGAATTTGATGATGAAAAGGCACGTGAGAGTGCAGAATTTATAAAGAGCGTTTCCCGTCGTCGCGCTCCCCGTGAGCATGAGGTTATAAATATTGTAATCGAGGAGAGCGCCGCATTTTTTGCAGGACAGAAGAGTGTTGAGGAGACCTGCAGAATAATAAACAGCCGAGCATTTGTGTATGTTTCGGAGAATATGTAAGTGATATATAAAAAAGGGGGCACAACACTGTTGTGCCCCGTTTTGTTTAAAAAATAGCATAAAAAAGAAAAAACTTTTCAAAAAAGGGTTGACATTTTAAGGTTTTTGTAATATACTTAATAGGCTAAATAAATGCGGCGTTAGCTCAGCTGGATAGAGTGTTTGGCTACGAACCAAAAGGTCAGGGGTTCGAATCCCTTACGCCGTACCAAGTGTGAAAACCCTTGAAATCACTACGATTTCAAGGGTTTTTTCGTATTCAAAAACAAGTGAGTTCAGCGTGTGAAAATGGCAAATAGCGCATTTTTGACGCACATTTGACGCACAACTTGGTTTTCGGTTTCCATATTCTCCCTTGCAGCCAGTGCCAGAAAGGGGTATTTTATGGCAACCATCCGCGAAACCACGAAGAAAAACCGTCCTGTATCCTTCCGCTTTATTGCTTCTCTTGGAAGAGATGTGGACGGAAAGCAAATCCGCAAGTACACAACATGGAAACCCGAAC
>JAZREJ010000009.1:0-52886 GCA_045660745.1 Eubacteriales bacterium | reverse complement strand
TATTTCATTTTCGGGCATAGCCCTAAACGCTACTGGCTACGCACAAGTGCGTTTTAGATTGGCCTGCCAGCCACGCAACTGTTACTTACTACCCATAAATGGGTCCTGCGGGTCAAATAGAGCTAATTGATCAGTCTCTTTATCTTGCTTTAGTTGATTGGCTATATATTCTTGGATTGATTTTGTATTCTTACCCGCAGTATCTACGTAATATCCCTTACACCAAAATTCGCGATTTCTGTATGCAAATTTCATATTTCCCCATCTTTGGAATATCAACAATGCACTTTTCCCTTTTAAATATCCCATAAATCCTGAAATGCTCATTTTGGGCGGGATGCTTACTAACAGGTGTATATGATCTACGCACACTTCACCTTCTATTATATCTACACCTTTCCATTGACATAATTGTCTTAATATTTCTCGTATTTCTACTCTTTTTTCTTCGTAAAATACTTTTCTTCTGTATTTTGGCGCAACTACTATGTGGTACTTCCAATTCCATTTTCTATGTGCTAAACTATTTGTGTCTATGTTTTCTTTATTCATAGATTTATCCTCCTAATGTGGTTTTTGTTTTTGACTGGCAGGTCTTTTTCATTATACCACATTAGGAGGATTCTTCTTTCATAGGTTAACCTTTTTTGAACCACGCGACTATCGCGTGGTTTTCTTTGTACAACAAGAAAGGCTGTGCCTATGGCACAGCCTTTATCAAATCAGTTTTTAGCAATGGTGTCGCGGAGGAAGTCAGCAGCCATAACGATATCTGCTGCGGGATCTGCACCGCACTCACGCTCAATGGTGAGGAATCCCTTATAGCCAATCTCATCAAGAGCCTTGAGGTATGCGGGGAAATCAACCTGACCTGTTCCGAGGGGAACCTCCTTGAAGTCGGGCTTTCCGTCCCAATCGTCATGTCTAATGGTAATTCCGTATATCTCCTCAGCCTTACAGTTGGGGTTGAGGTTGATACCGTCCTTAGCGTGAGTATGAACGATATACTTCTTAAGAGTATGTACAGCCTTAACGGGGTCATCTCTCTTAACCATCATAAGGTTTGCGGGGTCAAGGTTTACGGCAACACCTGTGGAGCCGAGAGAATCGAGGAATCCTACGAGTACCTCAGCGGTCTCGGGACCGGTTTCGATAGCAAAGTGTCCGCCCATGTTATCTGCATACTGAGCAAGCTCGTAACAAGCCTCCTGCATGATCTTGTATCTGTCGTTTGAAGGATCATCGGGTACAACACCAATATGAGTTGTAACAACGTCTGTTTCCATCTCACGTGCCATATCCATGATTCTCTTGGAATCCTCAATAAGCTTGGGATTCATCTCGGGACGCCAGAAGCCCTTGCCGAAGTCGCCACAAAGAGCGGAGAAGCAAAGTCCGTTGTCCTTTACAAAATTAAGAAGCTCACGTCTTGCGCTTCCGACAAGCTCAGTAAATCCGCAAGGTCCAAAGGTTGCATGCATCTGAAGTCCTTTTGCTCCGATGCTTGCAGCTTTTTTTACCGCCTCATGAGTTTCAAGCTTAAATGACTGAAGTAATACACCAATAGGAAAATTATACATTTTGTGCCTCCCACTTTCTATAAAAATCTAAACCTTTTTTAATTCCCTCAATACAATCTTCGGGGCCTTCATACTCAAGTGTCAAATATCCGTCATATCCCTGATCCTTGAGGATGGACATACACTGTGCGCTTCTTGCGTCACCGTCACCTACTGCACAACCCTTAAGGTAGTTTTGGCAGCGTGTCCTGAAGGTACTCTTTGTAGAGTAGTTTGTTCCGTATTCGTAAGTTCTGAAATCCTTAAGATGTCCGTGGAATGCAAGACTTGCAAGACGTCCTACACACGCAACATTATCGAGATCTGCGCACATGAAGTTTCCAATGTCTATAAGCAGACCGAAATTGCGACTTCCGACCGCTTCAATAACCTTTTGGACTCTGTCGGGATCCTGAACGACTCTTCCGTGATTTTCAAACATGGTCTTAATGCCAAAGCCTTCAGCATAGTCGGTAACCTCGCGTATTGCGGGAGCCACCGTATCAACAAATGCATTAAACGGGATATTTTTCGGCATAGCCCACATTATATCGTGACGCATAAGAGAAACGCGGAGAGTCTTAGCAATGTCTACCTCACTCTTTACACGGTCGACCTCTTTTTTGAGTGCTTCAGCATCGGGCTGATTGAAGTTTCCACCTGTAAGGTATGCGGAAATTTCAATTTCTGTCTTTTCTGCGTGCTCACGGAGCTTTGCAGCAAACTCAAGTCTTGCAGACTGTTCTGTAATATCCGCGGGAAGTCCCGAAAAATCGATTCCGTCAAATCCCATCTCCTTTGCTTTTTCAATAGCTGAAAAATAATCCATTCTTCCGTCTCTTATGTATTGAGCAAAAGAATAAGAGCTTACACCTATTTTCATATTTCCTCCTACGGCGCTTGATTTATTTTTTATGCACCATATTACTTGTTAAGTTTAACATAATAAAAAAATTTTTTCAACAGTTTTTTTAATAAAATTTGATTATTTGATTACATTGTAACAAAAAAGAAAAATTTATAAATTATATAGATTTATTCAAAATTATGTGGTAAAATATTATATCAACATTTTAGAGGTAGCCATGGAAAAGATGACGTTCAAACAAAAACTACAAAATTTCTGGTATCACTCAAAGTATACCTTTCTTGCATTCTGCCTTTTTGCAATTTTTATAATCGTTGCGATAGTTCAGATATTCACAAAAGACTCTCCCGACGCAAATTTCTGTTATATGGGTACGTCAAGTATAAGCTTTACAAGCGGCAACATTTTACAGGAATCTGTCGGCGTTTTTATGAAAGAGGACTACAACGGTGACGGAAAGAAAACAATTGACTACATTGAATTGACAGTCCTTGACCCAAAGAAAGCTCAGAATTTCGACCAGACCACCTACACAAGCCACGAAATTGACAAGGTAGCAGGCGAAAGATTCGTTGCTGAGCTTGTTGGCGGTGACTCTATGATATACCTTGCCGACGAGAAGTATTACAAGATGGCACTTGAGCAAAATATACTCATGCCACTTAATAAAATACTTGACACGGTTCCCGATTTTGCACATGACGAATATTCTGTACTTCTTCGTGATCTTGAAATATTCTACCTTCCGGGATTCAATAAGCTTCCCGGAGATACGGTAGTCTTCGTCAGATACCCGGTTTCTGTTGCGGATTCAAAAAAGAGTCTTAAGGAACGTGAAAAATGTAATCTTTCAGTTTTTCGAGACATGTTTGAATATGTTCATCCGGATAAGCCTGAGGACAAGGTAAAGGTTGCACAAAGAGTAACATCTGAAAAATTCGTGGAGCTGTATGGTGAATGGTGCAAGAAAAACAAGGTTGCCATTTCGGAAGAGCCCATCTTCAAAGAGCTTACCTCTGATGAGACATTCGAGAAGACAGGTGCTACGGTTTATAAGTGTGAAGGACGTACATTCATAATATTCGAAGAAAAGATATACTCTGTAGGACGTTCTACCGATGGCGACGGCGTTGTTGATATCGACATATGCGATTTCGACAATGATGGAATAATGGATTTCATTTTCACTTACACATACCGCGAAAACGAGGTTTGGAAGGCAGAAGCTTCAGTATTTAATCTCACAAAGCTTCGTGAGACCTTCTTGAGACTCCGCACGGAAATTCCCGATGGCGCACTTCTTGCGCTGGAAAAGATATCTAACTCGGAATTTATTCTTTGGCAAACAAATGTATCCGAGGAGGACCTTAGCTCTGATATTACTTCAATGCCAAAGAGCGAAAGTGTTTGCTCTATAGTTGCTAACGGAGGAAATATTGCAACTAAAATTATCAAATAAATGAGGTGTTAGTATTAAAATTCTCGGAATAGATTTTGGAGATGCAAGAGTTGGCTTTGCGATATGCGACAAAAGCGAAATACTCGCAAGCGGTCTTCATACAGAAAAAATCAAAGGAATGACAGAAGCGGCAGATATTGCTGTGAGAATTGCAGAAGAAGAAGGGGCAGAAATGATAGTTGTAGGAATGCCTCTCAATATGGACGGCACACGGGGTGAAAGAGCTGAAAAAACAGATATCTTTTGTGAAATGCTCAGAGAAAGAACCCCCCTCCCCGTTGAAACAATGGACGAGCGACGCACTACCGTTTCGGCGCATAATATAATGATAGAAAACGGCGTTAAGAGAAGCAAGAAAAAGGCACTTGTTGATACTATTTCCGCAGAGATTATTTTGCAGACGTTCATTGATAAAAGACGAAATGCCAAAAGCGTTTAAGTCTACAACGGTTGTGATATTATGAAGGATAAATTAAACATACTTTTAATCCTCACAGGCGGTACGATATGCTCATTTGCAGATGAGACGGGTGAGCGCAGTGCGGACGTAAAAAAAGCGGAAACTCTTATCGTTGACATTTTCAATAGAAGTGATTGTGTATACGCAGGCAAGGTAAAATTCAAGACGAAGAAAGTTTTAAACGTATTAAGTGAGAATATGACGCTTTCGAACGCCAACACGCTTATAGGGGCTTTCAAAAAAGAGGACCTTACAAAATATGATGGGGTTATAGTCCTTCATGGGACAGACACGCTTGCCTACACCTCTTCACTGTTATCGATTGCGTTATCCGGGACGCCTATACCTGTAATACTTGTTTCAAGTGCACTTCCGATATACATGGAGAATGCAAACGGTCGCGACAATTTCAGGACGGCTACAGAGCTTATTGCAGGCGGTATTGCGCCAAACGTATATGCTGTATACAAGAACAGCGACGGAATCGTATATCTACACGAAGGGGACAAGCTGCGTCAGTGCGAAAACAGTACAAGTGACTTTTTCAGTGACACAATGACCAAGTGTGACTTCAACGTATACACGAGATTTAAGAAATCTCTCTGTGAATATGCAGTTGAAGTATTTCCGAAGCTTTTATCAAGCGTACTTGTGATAAAACCATACACGGGAATCGACTATTCCCATTTTTCACTGAGAGGAGTCAAGGCTGTCTTGCACATGACATATCATTCGAGCACTGCTCCATCCATGTCAAGTAATTGCCGCTTCTCGCTTTTGTCTCTCAAAAAGAGATGTGATAAGCACAGTATACCGATATACCTTTACGGTTGCGATGAAAAGGCATATGACTATGAGACAACGGGTGCGCTTCTAAGAAACGGAATTAAAGCGATTCCCGACAATCTCACTCTTGAAACCGTTTACTCGAGGTTAAATGTTGGGTGCGCACTCGGACTTAAGAACGAGGCGCTCGACTTTTTTGTTCATAGTCTGCAAAGAAACAAAAAAACTCTTGACAATAAAGCAAAAAAATGTTAGAATACCATGTAATATTTTTTGCTATGACGGAGAGAGTATTGCAGGAGCCCGCATAAAAGAGAGCTGTCGACGGTGGGAAGACAGTATCGGTCCTGTGAGAAGAACACTCCCGAGCTTGCGGAAGAAAGCGCGAAAGCGTGATTAGAACCGCACGTTCATCCCGTAAGGATGCAATTAAGAGGGCGGCTGTTGCCGTCAATTTGGGTGGTATCGCGGAAGAGAACCTTTCGTCCCATATTGGGGGCGAAAGGTTTATTTTTTGGCCATTTAATAAGTTAAAGAATTAAATTATATATCGGAGGTACAGAATATGTTAAGAACACATAACTGTAATGAACTCGGCACAGCACACATCGGTCAGAGAGTTACCCTCACAGGTTGGGTAGAGACCATCCGTGACCACGGAGGGGTACTTTTTGTTGACCTTCGCGACCACTACGGAACAACTCAAGTAGTATTTTCCGACGACAAGATGCTTTCCGGAATTACTAAGGAAACTGTAGTTCTCATCGAAGGTGAAGTAACAAAGAGAGACGAAGAAACCGTTAATCCCAAGCTTGCAACAGGTCACATTGAAGTCAAGTGTGACAAGATCGAAGTTCTCGGTCCCTGTCAGCTCGGTCTCCCATTTGAAATCGACGCTTCCACTCAGACTCGTGAGGACGTAAGACTCAAGTATAGATATCTCGACCTCAGAAACCGCAAGATTCATGATAATATCGTACTTCGTTCAAAAATACTCAGCTATCTCCGCTCACAGATGGAGGAGCTTGGGTTCCTCGAAATACAGACTCCTATACTCACCGCTTCCTCTCCCGAAGGTGCTCGTGACTATCTCGTTCCCAGCCGCAAGCACAAGGGCAAGTTCTATGCTCTCCCTCAAGCTCCCCAGCAATTTAAGCAGCTTCTGATGACATCCGGCTTTGACCGTTACTTCCAGATTGCTCCCTGCTTCAGAGACGAGGATGCACGTCAGGACCGTTCTCCCGGAGAATTCTATCAGCTCGACTTCGAAATGTCATTTGCAACACAGGAGGATGTATTTGCAGTTGCCGAAACAGTTGTATACAACACTTTTACAAAGTTCTCGGACAAGAAGGTTTCAAAGCCTCCCTTCCGCCGCATCACGTTTGCTGATGCAATGCTCAAATACGGCTCTGACAAGCCCGACCTTCGTAACCCCCTCATCATACACGACCTTACAGTCTTCTTTGCTAAGAACGAATTCCTTACAATCAATGGCAGAACAGTTCCCTTCAAGAACAAGCTCGTTCGCGGTATCGTTGCAAACTACCTTGTTAAAAAGGATGGTGACGGTGATGGAAAGAAGGCTTTTGAAAAGGCAATTGACGCTTATTCCAGAAGCATCGGCATGAAGTTCGGTATCGGATATATCACACTTGAAGACGGCGAATACAAGGGCCCCATTGCAAAGTTCCTTACCGAAGAACAAAAAGCAGAGCTCACAGAACTTGTTGGAATCAAGGAAGGAGAATCCCTCTTCTTTATCAGTGACTCCGCTTCCGTTATCAACCGTCTTTCAGGCGAAATGAGAACATGGATTGCAAACGAGCTCGGTCTTATCAAGGATGACAGCTTCGAATTCTGCTTCATCGTTGACTTGCCCATGTATGAGCTTAACGAAGAAACAGGTAAGATAGACTTTACTCACAACCCCTTCTCAATGCCACAGGGTGGTATGGATGCGCTTCTAAACAAAGATCCGCTTGAAATATTTGCTTACCAGTATGACATCGTATGTAACGCTGTTGAGCTTTCGTCGGGCGCTGTACGTAACCACAACCCCGAAATCATGAGAAAAGCATTTGAAATCGCAGGATATGGTGAAGAAACCCTCAAGGCTAAATTTGGTGCGCTTTATACTGCATTCGCATTTGGTGCTCCTCCTCACGCTGGTATGGCTCCCGGCGTTGACAGAATGATAATGCTCATCGCAGGAGAAGAAACCATCCGTGACGTCATTGCATTCCCGCTCAACGGAAATGCTCAGGACGTAATGATGGGCGCTCCCGGTGAAGTAACCGAACAGCAGCTCCGTGAGGTACACATAAAGGTTAGAGACTAATCTTCACACTAAAAAAGGAGTGAACATTATGGATAGAGAGATACTCAGACGACTAGAACTGCTCAACCAGCTCCGCCTAACAGAAACCCAGAAAGAGGATGTTCTTGCTTTCTTCAAAAAGAGAGAATCGGAGCTTGAAAAGCTTAATGCAATAGACACGACAAATACCGAAAGAATGGTACACGTTATGCCCATTATGACGGTAGTACGAGAAGACGTGGTATCCCAGCCCTTCACCCGCGAGGCGCTCCAGAGCGGAGCGCCCGAGACCGACGAGGGATATTGGTGTGTACCCCGTGTTGTAGAATAAGGAGGGATATCATGAAAAAACTTTTTACAGACGATATGATCCTTACAATAGATATTCCGACCACTGCGGGCTCTAAGATGCTCGACGGTTACGTCAGTCTTTTTGAAGCAGAAGCACTTACACGCATGATTTCTGCAGATTACACACTCGAGGGTAAATGTCAGGTCGGTGAATTTGCGATTGACCTCCTCGGAGAGACATCCTACAAGGGGGCTGTATACGAGGATGGAAAGCTGATAAATCCCCTTGCAAAAGCAATTTGCGAAAACGATGCAATCGGACTTGCGCTTGACGTAAACGGCTATGTAAGACGTGCTGCAGCTCAGAGCGAACTCGTCTCGGTAAAGCCCACCTACGGTACAGTGTCCCGTTACGGTACTGTTCCCGTTGCTTGCTCAGGTGAGACTGTAAGCATTATTTCAAAGTGCCCTTGCTGTGCAGCGGAAGCACTTAAAGCAATTTCGGGTCACGACGATAAAGACGGCACCAGCCTTCCCACTTCCGTTATTGCTGTGAGCGAAAACGCAAAGAAGGTAGAAAGAATCGCGCTTCTTAAATCAATGACTGAGGGAATTGATGCCGACACCCGTGCAAAACTTGATGCCGCAGTTGAAGCATTCAAGAAGAGTGGCATTGAGGTAGTTGAAATTGATGACTCAATCATAAGTCTTTCAAAAATCGCTTGGAACGTTCTTATGAGTGCCGAGCTCTGCAATAACGTTTCCCGTTATGATGGTGTAAAATACGGATACCGCGCTGAAAACTTCTCGGGCATCGACGAGCTTTACACCAACAGCCGTACAGAGGCTTTTGGAGAGCTTCTCAAGACCGCTATTCTCTTTGGCTCGGAGACACTTTCAACAGACAATTACATGAAGGTATATGACAAGGCTCTTCGTACAAGACGAGTAATTGTTGAGGAATTTGCAAAGATATTCGAAAGCTTCGATGCAGTTATTCTTCCCGCAACTTCAAAAATGGCATATACAAAGGAATTTGCAGAAAGTGACAATCAGGTCGCTTTTGAAGAAAACTTCTACACCGCTCCCGCATCAATAACAGGTCTTCCCGCAGTTGTTGCAGGTGGCGTTCAACTCATCGGAAAAGCATTCTCGGAATATGCGCTTCTCGATGCCGCAAAAGTATTATAAGGAGGAGGACAGACTATGAAATACGAAACAGTCATCGGTCTTGAGGTTCACGTTGAACTTGCGACCAACTCAAAGATCTTCTGCTCCTGCTCGGCACATTCATACGGTGCTGACCCCAACGAGCACGTTTGCCCTGCCTGCTGCGGCATGCCGGGTATGCTCCCTGTTGTAAACAAGAGAGTTGTTGACTTTGGTATGAAGGCAGGTCTTATGCTTGCTTGTGATATCAACAGAGTAACAACCTTTGATAAAAAGAGCTACTACTACCCCGACCTTCCCGCGGCTTATCAAACCACACAGTGGTTTGCACCCGTTGCAGTAAACGGTCTTGTTGAGATCGAGACATCCAAGGGTAAAAAGAACGTAAGAATCAAGCAAATTCACATGGAAGAGGATGCGGGTAAGCTCGTGCACGATATTCGAGAGGATACCACTCATGTTGACTTCAACCGTACAAGTGTTCCACTCATCGAAATCGTAAGCCAGCCAGACCTTTCAAGTGCGGAAGAAGTTGAAGTATATCTTGACAGACTTAAGAATCTTCTCCGCTTTGCAAAGGTTGCTGAGTGCGAAATGGCACACGGAACAATGCGTTGTGACGTTAACTTGTCCGTTCGTCCCGAAGGAAGCGAAAAGTACGGCGTTCGTACCGAGATGAAGAACATGAACTCCATCGAGGCTATCAAGCGCGCAATAGAATACGAGACAGCACGTCATATAGATGCCATTGAAAACGGCACAGAAGTGCTCGTTCAGGAGACAAGACGCTGGGACGATATCAAAGGTAAGAGCTACGCCATGAGATCCAAGGAAACCGCAGGCGATTACCGTTACTTCCCCGACCCCAACGTAATGCCTGTTGTAATTGATGACGAATGGTTTGATTCAGTCAAGGCTTCCCTTCCCGAATTTCCCGAGGTTAAAAAAGCTCGTTACGTTGAAGAGCTTGGACTCAGTGAATACGATGCTGAGCAGCTTACAAAGAGCATTGCGCTTTGCGAATGCTTTGAGGGGGCTTACGACATATGCAAGAGTGCAAAGGATGCGGCGAACTGGATGATATCCGAAGTTATGAGCATTCTTAACGCCAAGCAGATGACCTACGATATGCTCTCCATAAACGCAAAGGCTCTCGGAGAGCTTATACTTCTCGTTACAGGTGGTAAGGTTGGACGTGCTAACGCCAAGAAGATACTTGCCGAAATGTTTGAAGATACAACTATTGTTCCCGAAGAATATGCAAAAGCTCATGAGTTCATCGTATCCAACGATACAGGACTTATCGAGAAGACCGTTAAGGCGGCAATTGAGGCTGACCCCAAGGCAGTTGCAGACTATAAGGGAGGTAAGGAAAAGGCACTCATGTCCATATACGGCAAGTGTATGAAGGAGCTTCGCGGCAACTGTGACCCGCAGGTACTCAAAAATATCCTTATCGACGAAATTAACAAGCTTTAAAAAATTGGGCCGAGTCTATGACTCGGCTCTCGTTTTTTGTGACATGATACGTGATGTAACATATACTGAAATGAAGGAACATTACGGAGGTTTGTTATATGATACATCACTCTTTCAAAGAGCCGTTTATAATGGATTACGGCTCATCGCCTCTCATAGTCAACATAGACAGATACACAAATGTAAACAAAAATTTCAGAACAGCTTTATGGACCGGCACCTACATGCAAGTAACGCTCATGACCATCCCGCCTAAGGAAAGCATTGCGCTTGAACAGCATGGCGCCCTTGACCAATTTATAAAAATAGAATCGGGTAAGGGACTTGCAGAAATGGGACAAGACAAAAACACTCTGAATTACAAACGCTTTGTTGACAGTGACTATGCTATAATTATTCCAGCGGGATTCTGGCACAAGATTACAAACATCGGAACGACACCTCTCAAACTATATTCTGTATACGCTCCTCCTACGCACCCGTTTGGTACAATTCACAAAACCAAAGAGGAAGCTGAAGCGCTCGAGTAATAAAAAATTATAACTATATTATCACTTCAACTCCCGTACCTCCCATATTTTTGGGGGTACGGGTACACTTTTTGTAATATGCAAAATTGCAGTTAAGCACTCAATTTCCTATAAAAAAGCACTTATAGGAGCTTTCCATAAGTGCTTTTAAACTACCTTTACCATAAATTTTGTAATTCTTGATTAAGACATAGTGGTGGATTTGCGAACGCAAATTCAAGCACATATTACGACAAATTTATGATTATATTTTATCTTCAATTTCCTTTGCATATCCTAAAGCCTGTTCAGCCTCTACATCATATCCGTTTTTTCGGTGAATTTCCGCAATTTCCAAATAGACCTGATATGCTTCCTTGAATCTTCCGAGCTTGCGATAGCACAAAGCGATGTCATATTTTTCATCGCAAAAGTATGTTCCTATTTCTCCTGCCTTTTCGTACCATGCGAGTGCCTCTTCATATTTTTCCATAGAATAGTAGATGTGACCCATTATCGAACACAATTCCCAATTATCAGGGTGTTTTTGCAGTGCTTCTGTACAAACATTCAGTGCCTTTTCGTATTGATGAGCATACTCATATGCTTCAATCAATAAGTACCACTCTCGCTCGTCAAGCTCCCCGCCTGCTTCGTCCATCTCACGCTGACGTTCTGCCAGAATTTCTTCGCCTTTGCCCATAGAAAAGAGCATATCCTGTTTCATTGAAGCGGCTCTTCTGTACGGTAAAGAGTTTTTATCTGTTTTATCGGCTAAAACTTCATCAAACCATTTGAGCGCCTCTTTTTTACAATCATTCATCATCGCCATATGGAGCCAACCATATTCCCATTTGTCATGCATCGATAATTCCCCTGATTTCATCAGCTTTTGATATTCAAGACGACATCTCAAAAAGTCCTCGGGGTCTCTGCTTATTTCATAGAGCGAAGATAATCTTTGCGCATAATTATCATAAGCAACAGAATGCTTTTTAAATAGGTCATCTACCATAACACCGTAAAGCTTGGCAATCTCAGGAAGCAACAGTACGTCGGGCAAAGTGGTACCGCACTCCCATCGTGACACACTTTGAGCAGTTACGCAAAGCTTTTCGGCAACGTCTTCCTGTGTGTACTTTTTTGCCAATCTGAATTTTTTCATATTTTCGGAAAACACAATTGAGTTCATATATAAGTAATCTCCTTTTTTGTTTTTCGTAAGCTTACGCATATATTATAACAGTAATAAAGGCATTATATCAATATCGCATTTTATGATTAGACTCTTGATTTTTGCACAGAAAAATTAATTGTGAGTAAGTGCTTGATTCCAAACAAATAAAAAGTCTCCCTTGTGCAAAGGGAGACCTCCGGCAGAGCCGCTTTTTGGCGGATATTCCATTAATTAAAACAATCAGTAAACGCATATGCTAAATTTTTCATCAGTTTCATGCAAGCACTCGTTAAATGTGTTTTTTACGCTTTTAGATTTGTTAGTTTTTCAATCTGTTCAAGGTCATAATTCCCGAAGTATATTCCCCAAGATGCGCCGTTTCGTGACACCTCGAGAATATGATAGGTCGGGATGGAAATACAGGCATTCTTCTCATCCGAAACTTTATATTCGCTCCATTCTTCACTTTCAAACGGAGTTTCCTTGTTCCATTTAAAAAGAATTACCTTTTCGTTCACCGTATGAATCTTAACAAGTTCGGAAAACTTGAACTCAAATATATTCTCTCCGTCGAATATACACAAACTCTCACCTTCTGTATAAAGCCTTATAGAATAATTTGCGAAATCACATCCGTCGGGATTCTTTATAAAGCCCCCATCCTTATAATCTGCTGAAAAAATGTCAATCGAAAGAGAGTCTTCAGGCACTTTCATATCGCGCATAACTTTGTCGTTTAACTCATTCAAGCGTTTAAACTCATCATAAGCACTGTCATAATTCACGCTTTTAACAGATTGTACAAGCTTTACAAGAAAGAAGAAAAAATATCCGAGGGAAAGAAGCGTCACTATGGGTAACCACACTTGTTTTCCGAGAAGGTCTTTTGAGGATACAAATGCATCATCATTACCGGCAAAAGCTCTTATAACAGCAATAATTCCGCATATACTCACAAGCAGAGAAAGAGAAAAAATAAAGCTCTTAGTCTTTGATATTGTAAGAGATTTAAGCCCTATCTTATCTGAAATTGCTTCGATTATGCCGTCTCTTTCCTTGATATAAGAATCAGAAACAGAGCGCGTGGAAAATTCTTTGCCGTCGATTTTAGTATTATTAACATCATTTGTTTTATTAATTCCGTAGAAATATTTCATAAATCCAACTCCTTTAGAACATTTTATCATATAATTCTAAATTTAGCAATAGAAAAACAGCGTCTTTCGACGCTGTTTTAACTTTATCTATCCTCACGGAAGTAAGAAAGTCCAAGACTCTGAGGAGGCTGATTCTCACGGCTCTTGCGAAGACTTGTGATAATAAGCACAACAATAGTAACAAGATAAGGCACCATCTTATAAAGACTCTGAAGGTGTGATATCTTCTGTACACCAAATAGGTCGGCAAGAAATACTGACACACTCTGAGGCATATAGAGGAACAGCCAATAACACATACCGAAAATGAACGCGCCCCAAATAGCATTAATAGGCTTCCACTTAGTGAATATAACAAGAGCTACTGCAAGCCAACCGAGTGCCTCGATACTGCCGTCGTTTGCCCAGGTTCCTTTGATGTAATCCATTACAAAATAGAGACCTCCGAGACCCGAAATACCTGCACCTATACAGGTTGCAAGATATTTGTATTTCGTAACGTTAATACCTGCCGCATCCGCGGTTGCGGGATTCTCACCGACTGCTCTGAGGTTAAGTCCGTGGCGTGTTTTTGAAAGATACAGATGCGCCAAAATTGCAATGACGATTCCTATATAAGCGAAAAATCCGTAATTAAACAAAAGCTCCGAAACCTTTCCGAATGCGGTCGAAATACCCGGAATAGAGGTTCTGAATGCGTCACTTGTCGTCTTAACTGATATCTGACCTACACCACCTGCGAGCTTATTGAGTGAGCCACCAAAGAAGTTAGCAACGCCCGAGCCGAAGATGGTAAGAGCAAGACCTGTAACATTCTGATTTGCACGAAGAGTTACTGTAATAAAGCTATAGATAAGACCACCGAGCATTGCTCCGGCAATTGCGGCAAGAATAGCAATCACAACGCCAACCCAACCGTTAAAATCATAAAAGACTCTGTACGATGCCTCGGCACCTTTAACAGTGATGGCAGAGGTTACGCGCTGGGTCAAAAAGTCGAGCCAACCCGAATCGGGAACCCATTCCTGAGCACGATTTCCGGCCTCGACAAAAATGGCGGCGGAAGCAGCTATCATATTTCTTACCTTAAGCTGTGCCATGAACACAGCGGCAAGCGAAGAAATACCGCCAAGATACATAATTCCCGGAACACCAAGGTTGAGGTTTCCGGATTTTTCAGTGAGGGTCTCGCCGACACATCCGAGCATTATTACAATGCCGAAAACAAAAGCACCGGTAAACCATGCAATAAATGATGCGAGTGTCATACCTTGCCCTCCTTATGAAAATGTCTGAATATGAGCTTATAGTTTATAAAGAATTCACTTCCGAGAATGAAGAACAGAATAATACCTGTAACCATTTCGGATGCATATTCATTGAGGTTAAAGTCAGATGCAATCTGCGCTGCTCCTCTGTCAAGGAATATAAGAAGTGCGGATATAAGTATCATTGTAAATGTGTTGAACTTAGCAAGCCACGCAACGATAATAGCGGTAAATCCTCTTCCACCCGCAGTATTTACCGAGATTGTATGTGAAACGCCTCCAACCTCTATAAATCCTGCAAGACCACATATAGCGCCCGATATGAGCATTGTTCGTATAATTACTTTTTTAACGCTTATACCTGCATATCGTGCGGTGTTTTCTGACTCACCGACAACGGCTATCTCATATCCTTGTTTGGTCTTTTTAAGATAAACAAACATTAAGACAGTCAGGACAAGAACAATAATAACGTTTAAAAGATACTGCTCTCCACCGATCTTCGGGAACCAGCCACTTCTCGTTTCTGCATTAATAACACCGACGGAATGGGAGCCTTTTTTATCCCATATATCTATCATGAAGGAGGTTATCTGAATCGCAACGTAGTTCATCATGAGAGTGAAGAGTGTCTCGTTTGTGTTCCATTTTGCCTTGAATATTGCGGGAATAAATCCCCAAACAGCACCCGCAAGACAGCTGATAACCGCCATTATAATAAGAAGCACGGGTGTTGAAAGCTTGTCGCCGAGATATATCATACACGCGGCAGAAGCAATACCGCCTACAAGTATTTGACCTTCGGCTCCAATATTCCAGAACTTCATTTTAAATGCAGGAGCAAGTCCTATTGCTATACACAAAAGAAGCATCATGTCGCGAATAGAGTTCCATGTACGGATATCATTACCGAAAACTCCCTCGAACATAGAGGTGTATACCTTAATAGGATTAAGTCCTGTGATCAAGTTTATCAATACAGCACTGACAATAAGTGAAAGGAGAATCGCTACAGCGCGAATCAATATAGACTTCCACAATTCAATAGACGGACGCTTGACAAGACGCACAAGCGGTTCGCGGTTTGGTGTACTCATTGTTTCGCCTCCTTCTTTCCTGTCATAAGAAGTCCTACCTCTTCCTTGGTAGCTTCTCTGCCGTTAACAATACCTGTTATCTCGCCTTGAGCAAGTACAAGTATTCTGTCACAAAGAGCGAGGAGAACGTCAAGATCCTCACCGACGTATATAACGGCAACTCCCTTCTTTTTCTGTTCATTGAGCAAATGATATATGGTATAAGAAGTATTGATATCAAGACCTCTTACAGCGTAAGCAGTCATAAGCACCGACGGTGCCGCTGCAATCTCACGACCAACAAGAACTTTTTGAACATTACCGCCGGAAAGACGTCTTACAGGAGTTGAAAGACCCGGTGTTACAACGCCGAGCTCTTCGCGTATCTTTTCGGCAAGATCATGAGGCTCTTTAGTGCTCGTGAATATAAAGTGACCATGATTATACTCCTTAAGCATCATATTCTCGGTCATACCCATGGAGCCTACAAGTCCCATACCAAGTCTGTCCTCCGGTACAAAAGAAAGCGCAACACCAAGCTGTCTTATCTTTTTAGGAGAAAGACCGATTAGAGAAACTTCATCCGTACCGTCAGTGGGCACATACTCGATACTGGAGCCTTCCTCGCACACCTGAAGTCCTGCTATTGCTTCAAGAAGTTCTTTCTGTCCGCAACCCGAAATACCTGCAATACCGAGTATTTCTCCGCCGTAAACATCAAAATTGATATCTTTAAGCACCGGTACTCCTTCTGCGTTCTTACAATTAAGGGAAGAAACTGACAGTCTCTTCTGCGGATTCACCGGATCAGGTCTTTCAATATTAAGCTCAACCTTTGCGCCAACCATCATTTCTGTAAGTGAAAGCTCGGTCGCATCAGCAGTATTGACAGTTCCTATATATTCGCCTTTACGCAAAATGGCAACTCTGTCGGAAACAGACAGCACCTCGTGAAGCTTGTGAGTAATAATTACGATAGCCTTGCCGTGCTTTTTCATATTGCGGATAACCGAAAATAGAGTTTCGGATTCCTGTGGGGTAAGTACTGCTGTAGGCTCATCAAGTATGAGAATATCCGCACCGCGATACAGTACCTTTATTATCTCAAGTGTCTGTTTTTCAGAAACAGACATGTTATATACTTTCTTATTAGGGTCTATCTGAAATCCGTATTTTTCACAGATTTCCTCAATTTTTGCGGCAACATTTTTGAGATTAAAGCGAGTTTTCTCCTCAAGACCCAATACCACGTTTTCAGCCGCCGTGAAAACATCTACCAGTTTAAAATGCTGATGTATCATACCGATGCCGAGATCAAAGGCATCCTTCGGGGAGCGAATGGTTACAAGCTTCCCGTTAACATATATTTCTCCTTCATCGGGGAAATAAATACCCGACAAGATATTCATAAGAGTAGTCTTACCGCTTCCGTTTTCGCCGAGAAGCGAAAGTATCTCACCGCGACGTATATCAAGATTTACGTTGTTGTTAGCTACAACGCTTCCAAAAACCTTTTTTACGTTCTTTAAAGTGCAAGCCGATTCCTGCATATGATCCTCCAAGATAAGAGTGTATTATCAAGCGATGTCCGCCCGAAACACTTATTGTGCAAAACTCTGCCAAGCCAAAAAAGTCTCCTCCGGCAACTAATAATAAAGTTCGCCTGCGCTCACAATTTTCAAGGTAGACTTTTGTGTTACGTGCAAATTGCGATGCAATTTCCTATGTATAAAAATGGGCAAAGGGAAGCAAGTTTTTGCTTCCCTTTGTCTCAAAATCCTGTTCGGATTAGTTGGTTTCTGTGATTCCGTCTATTCTGAGCTGGAAGGAAGGTGCGCTCTGGAAATAAGACTCGTGATAGTAACCGTCGAATACAGCCTCATCAGAATCGGGAGTCCAGTCGCCATCGGAGTCGGTAGCGAATGCAGATTCAACAACCTTACCGCCTACGGTGAACTTGGAGGTATCGAATACGTTGAGGGTGCCATCCTTGATAGCAGCGATTACATCAGCAACCTTTTCTGCGGTGCCTGCTGCAACGTTGGGACCGAGATCGGTGATACGAACTGCATCGTTAGCATAGCCCTGTGACCAGTTGGTATCAATCTTGTCGCCCTTCATAGCAGCGCCCATTGCGTACTCATAGTAACGGCTCCAGTTGTTGGAAGCAGAAGTAAGAGCAACGTCGGGAGCAACCTCGAGCATGGAAATGTTGTAACCAACGGAGAATACTGTCTTGCCGTTGTCGTAAGCTGCCTGAACTGCCTGAGGAGCACCGGTAGAGTCAGCGTGCTGACAAATGATAATGCAACCGTCAGCCATAAGAGCTTCAGCAGTTGTACCTTCAGCAGTTATATCGAACCAAGAGTTGGTGTAGGTAACCTTCATTACAACGTTGGGAACGATGGACTGTACGCCAAGGAAGAATGCGGTGTAACCGGAAACAACCTCTGCGTAGGGGAATGCACCAACGTAACCAATCTTATAGTTGCCGTTAGCATCAATGCTTTCAGCGGGGATCTGGTTGTTAGCGGCAAGCTCCTGAAGCTTAAGACCTGCAACAACACCGGATACGTAACGGGATTCATATACCTTGGTAAATGCGTTGGAGAAGTTGCCGAGTCCGGAAGCTCTCGCAGTATCACCGGTCATAGCAACGAACTGAACCTTGGGGTTTTCCTTTGCAGCGGTCTGCATAAATGTCTGATGACCGTAGCTGTTGGAGAAGATGGTGGTACAACCGTTTGCAATAAGGTCGATAGCTGCATCGTAGCAGGTCTGATCCTCGGGAACGGTGTACTTCCAAAGAATGTTCTCATCAGCAACGCCAAGTGCCTTAGCAGCAGTCTTGATGCCGTCGATGTGAGCGTATGTGTAACCTTCGTTTTCGTCACCGATAAGGATTACACCAAATTTCTTTGTCTTTGTAAATGCTGTTGTTTCTTCAACCGGAGTCTCGTCAGCATCGGGCTGCTTATCGGACTCGTCTTCCACGGGGGTGTTTGCTGCGTCATCTTCAGCTTCGGGCTCAGCATCAGAGCAAGCTGCAAAAAGAACACCGCAGGTGAGCAACATTACTGTTGCAAGAAGAAGTGCTAAAAACTTTTTCATTTTTTCCTCCTGTGCCAATTTGGCATTTTCATTTTCGCAATATTATCTTGCGACATTCACATTGTTTATTTTAACTCTTTCGACACAAATTGTCAAGACTTTATTCAATGTTTTTATCCTCATATCCACTTGACAAATAAAATATTTGGTAATAAAATGGATTATATCACATTTTTAGGAGAATTTTAATGACAACTTTAATAATAGTAAGACATGGTCAGAGTAAATCCAATCTTGAAAAAACCTTTGGAGGCCAGTCAGACTCTCCTCTCACATCACTCGGGTTTGAGCAAGCGGAGCTTGCAGCAAAATATCTTGAAAAGTACAGCTTTGACAGTGTGTATTCAAGCCCGCTGTCCCGTGCATACGATACAGCGGCGACAATAATAAAAAATAAGCCTCTCGAAATCATCAGTGACGACGGACTCAAAGAGACCAGCCTCGGAGATTGGGAGGGGCTTCCTATAGATTCAGTAAGAGAAGAATATCAAAAATGGCGCACCGAGTACAACTACACTCCGCCTAACGGTGAGAACACTTATCAAGTCAGAGCACGTTCAGGCAAAGCGCTCGACAGAATTGCCGCTGAAAATAAAGGTAAAACTGTGCTTATCGCAACCCACGGAGGATGTATAAGACTCTTGCCATCTTACTACAACGGAAATGACGATACACTTATAGCGTCCACTCCGATTGCTTCAAACGTGTCAATAACAACCGTTGTTTACGAAGACGGCATCGGACGTGTTGAACAATATGCGTTTGACGGATATCTCGGAAACATGAAAACGGTTTTCGACAACGGGAAATAAGCTATTTATTCTGCTTTTTATACTCTGCCGGAGATATACCCATATACTTTTTAAAAAGCCTGCTGAAATAAAATGCGTCATGATAACCGACAAGTGACGCTATCTCCTTAACGCTCACGTTATTCTGAAGCATCATGGTACAGGCTCGGTTCATACGCAAAACTATCACATACTCAGAAGGAGAGCACCCCATATTCTCTTTAAAAAGAGTGTAATATCGGCTCACTGACAGATGCTCAAGACGCGCAAGCTCAGGAATACTTATTTCTTTGTTGAAATTGCCATGAATATAATCAATACTCGCTCCAAGTCTTTTAGTAAACAGAGAATCACCGCAAGCGTTAGAGCTTTCTGACAGTAAGGTGAGTATTTGAATTAACTTCGAAGAACATCTGAGCAAAAACAAGTTATCCTGATGAGAAAACTCAGCAATAAGACTACACCAGACATTAACAATTTTTTCAATTATTCCCGCTGTATAAACGCGGGAATTTTTTATTCCGAGCTGTTCTAAAATCTCGAGAACGCTATGCCCCGAGAAATGAATAAAATAATAGCATACACCATTGTCAAGAGTCTGATACTGATATATGTTCTCTGCAAAAAAGCAAACAAACTGTCCGGGATGAAGTTCCTGTCCTTCCCCGTTATCCGACAAAAGCTTCATTGAGCCACGATCAACGTACAAAAGATAATAGTCGTGGCGATGCGTTGGGATTATCGCGCTGTTCTTTTTATCCCAGGTTATATATCCTGCACAGTTCGGAACAAGAAAGTTTTTAGAATCCGCTATATTTGCAGCCCCGCTTGCTTTGTCTGAGTTTCTGTAATACAATACCGTTTCCATTTTATCTCCTACAGTTGATTTGTCCATCAAAACAGTATAATCCGACATTGACATATCACATCTGTTATTATACACTAAAAGAGCAAAAGGTCAATGTTTTTTTAGCTTTTTGTATCGAAAACTTTTATAACAGTCAACAAACAAAAAATCCATCATTCAAGGAGAAAAAAGATGAAAATAGCAACAGGTGGTCACGGACTTGTAAAAAGCGGGACCTTCAGAGAGCAGTTTGCAAAAGCCGCAGAACTCGGTTATGACGCGATCGAGCTTTGGTTAGCACTTACAGGAGACTCAAGCAAAGTATTGAACTTAGAGTCCACAGAAGAGAATTACGCCGAGATCAGATCTCTTATAAAGGAATTCGGAGTTGAAGTAAGAAGCGTTGCTTCCGGTGCATATTGGAGCGTTGGAGCATTTGGTTCAAGCGATCCGTCCAAAAGTGCTGACGCAATAAGAATACTGAGAAAGCAGATTGAAGCCGCACGCGCGATTGGAGCAGATTCAATACTTGTTGTAACAAATCTTGACAAAGATACAGGCTATACACAGAGCATTGAGCTTACGATTAAAGTATTCCGTGATATGGAGGAAGAGATCAAGGAAGCAGGTATCAACATCGGTCTTGAAAACGTATGGAACCGCTTTTTCATGTCTCCGCTTGACGTTAAATACATACTTGACAAAATCGACAATCCTCTCGTCGGTCTTTACTTTGACATAGGTAATATGGTAGCTTTTTCAGAACCTGAATATTGGATAACCTCTCTTGGAAACTATATAAAGAAGGTACACATAAAGGATTTCAAGAGAAATGACGGATACAACAGCGGAGGAACCTTCTGTCACCTTTTTGACGGCGACGTTGATTTTGAAAAGTGTATGAAGCTTCTTCGCGAGGCAGGATACGATGACGTTATAACGGCTGAAGTGGCAAACTCAAACCCCGACATTTCACATGAAGACTATATTAAGAGTCTTTATCTTAGCATGAGAAAAATCGCTGCTATGGCAAAATAACTATAGACAAACGAAACTTTTTGTAGTATCATATTGGTAGATATAACATAAAGGAGAAAAGCAATGAAAAGATCTATTAACGCATGGGCATTCCCGGATACATGGAATTTCGAAAAAGTGTTCGAAACTGCAAGCAAACTTGGTTTTGAGTGTATTGAGCTTAACGTAGACCTCGGTGGTGGTGAGCATTCATTTACATACGAATCTGACGAAAAGCTTTATTCTCAGGTGCGTGAGCTTATCAAAAAATACGGTGTTGCCGTTGAGAGTGTATCAACCGGTGCATATTGGTCAACACCCGCATTCGGATCCTCTGACCCCGCAAAGAGTGCAGAAGCCGTGAAGGTTATGAGAAAGCAGATTGAGGTGGCTCGTGGAATAGGCGCTGACACAATTCTTGTTGTAACAAGCCTTGACCCCGTTGCAGGTTACAAAAAAAGCTTTGAAAACACTATCAAAATTTTCCGCGATATGGAAGATGAAATAAAGGAAAAAGGTATCAACATAGGCATCGAAAACGTATGGAACCAGTTCTTCCTTTCCCCCAATGATGCCAAGTACGTACTTGATGCTATTAATAATCCTTACGTTGGAATCTACTTTGACGCAGGAAATATGCTTGAATTCGGCCGTCCCGAATGGTGGATTGAGATAATAGGCAAATACATCAAAAAGGTTCATATCAAAGATTTCAAAAAGTCTTCCACATATCATCTCGGTGGTGTTTGGTGCGCTCTTTTTGAGGGTGACGCTGACTTTGAAAGTCTTATACCTGCACTTAAGTCGGCAGGCTATGACGGACCCGTTTCGGCAGAACTTTTCAATGACGGAAGCAAGACTCCCGAGGACTTCCTTTCGGAAATTGCCAACGCCATGAAGAAGATTATAAAATAATATTTAAGTGTACCGACAACGTTCGGTACACTTTTTACATAATTGAAATCTTTTTGTAAACAATATCACCTATCACTTGCATAAAATTCAAAAAAGGTGTATACTTTTAAAAGAGAAAACAAAAACGAGGTTACATCATGAGCAGATTGCGTTATAAGCTTGCACAGTTTATGCAAGGGCGATACGGGCAAGACGACCTTTATAAGGCGTGTATTGTTATATATCTTATACTTCTTGTTTTGGAGATTTTCATTCACTCTCTCATACTGTCATTCTTCACATTATTCACTCTGGTATTTATATTTTTCAGATTTTTCTCTAAAAATATAATTGCAAGACGGCGTGAAAACAATTTCTATCTTTCCTTAAAGCATAAGATAAAAAATTTTTTCTCCGTTCAAAAAAAACGCCTGACAGACAAAGAGCACGTATACCGAAAATGTCCCGCGTGCAAGGCGACGTTGCGTTTTCCTAAAAAGAAGGGTGAGCACGATGCGGTATGTCCGAAATGTAAAAAACCAATGAAGGTAAAAATACGATAAAAAGCTTGATCTCTCGGTCAAGCTTTTCTTTTAGTTTTTTCTCAAATATAACACTCGGAAAGACATCCGTCCTTCATGAGATATATTTTGTCAAATCCGTGTTCACGAAGCAATTGCGCAGAATCATCAAATCCAAAATCAAGATTTTGGCATTTGTGACTGTCAGAGGAAAGAACAAACCTTCCTCCAAGCTCCTTAACATCCCTCCAAAGATAAGGGGCAGGATAAGGAATGCTTCTTACACCTCTTGCAATAGCTCCTGTATTTATCTCAATAAATGGAGTGATTTCAAGAGCGGTGGCGAGAGTGTTGCGTGCAAGGCTTAAATAAATCGGGCTATCCTCATCCATTACTCCGTACTTTGAAACAAGGTCAAAGTGTCCTATTATATCAGGACTTTGTCTGGTAATACACTCTGACACGGTATCAAAATAAGCCCTTGCAAAGCGAGCTTTGTCATGGTCGAAATACCTTTCAAGAAGCAGGTAGTTGTCTTCTCTGCTATGGTCGACACTAAAATATCCGTCGCAGGTCTTGATGTAGTGACAGCTTCCTATAGTATAATCGTAAAGGGCTTTGTTTATTTTACTGTATCCGTCAAGCTCAAGTCCGCAATACACATCTATTCTGTCCTTATATTTTTCTTTCAAAAAAAAGATTTCGCTAACGTATGCATCCTCAAGCTCTTGCTTCATACAATAAGTCAAATCAAAATCCGTATAGCTGTGATCGGAAATACCAATCGACACAAAGCCCTTGTCTATTGCCGCAAGTATATTTTCTTCAACAGTTCCCGCTCCGTCTGAATAAACGGTATGGGTGTGGAGATTCGATCTCGGAAATTTACTTTCTGCCTGTAGAACCAAAGCCGCTCTCTCCCCTCTCGGTACAGTCAAGCTCAACCGTCTCGCAAAATTCAGCAGTAAGGTACGGTATCAACGATATTTGTGCAATTCGTTCTCCGGATTCTATCACGGCATCTTTATCCGATTGGTTGTATATCGGCACCATTATTTCGCCCCTGTAATCAGAATCTATAACTCCAACCTTATTTGCGGGAGCAAGACCTCTCTTTGTTGCAAGTCCGCTTCTCGCGAATACAAGCCCCACAAATCCTTCGGGAATCTGCATTGCAATACCCGTGTGCACAAGCACAGTCTCTCCTTTTTTTATAATGATATCATTATCGGAAAGTGCATAAAGATCGGCGCCCGCAGATGACGGTGAGCCGTAGGTTGGGCAAATTGCTTTCGAGTCAAGCTTTTTAAATAATACTTTTTCTTTCATTTTTATCACCTTTATGTTTCTTTACATACAATATAGCATAACGATTTAAAAAAATCAATAAAGCACATTACTTTTCAAAAATAAAATTTGGATACACTTTAAGAAATTAAATGATTGACAATTTAACCATTATCTGTTATTATATATTCGCAAAAGGGAGTAGCGGACAGGTTTACTGTTGAATGTATTCGTCATCACATGGCTTTTGTCATCGGATACATTCTCAATTTTGACAGCAAGACTTTTGCCTCATTTAAGGGGCAAAAGTCTTTTCTTTTGCCTAAGCTAAGAATAAAGAAAGGTGAAAACATGAATGACATCATCAATTCGCTCAAGTCGCTGACCTGGGAACAGGTCGAGCCGCTCTTTATGAACATGATAATGTGGATAATCGGCGGTATACTCATTTATCTTGCAATCAAAAAAGAAATGGAACCCACACTGCTTCTTCCCATGGGATTCGGCGCGATACTTGTAAACATTCCCGGAAGCGGCGCTATAGGTGAAAACGGAGTTCTGTCTATCCTATCGAGTGTCGGAATAGACACCGAGCTTTTCCCGCTTCTTCTTTTTATCGGTATCGGTGCTATGATCGACTTCGGTCCACTTCTTTCAAACCCCAAGCTCATGATATTCGGTGCGGCAGCTCAATTCGGTATCTTCTTTACAATGGGTGCTGCAGCGCTAATGGGATTTGAACTCAAGGAGGCGGCATCAATTTCCATTATAGGAGCAGCCGACGGTCCTACCTCTATCTTCGTTGCCGGAACGCTTCTCGGTGAAAAGGCTCATATATTCGGTGCTATTTGCGTTGCCGCTTACTCGTATATGGCGCTTGTTCCTATCATTCAGCCCCCGGTTATCCGTCTTATCACTTCAAAGAAGGAACGTCTCATCCGCATGCCCTACGTACAAAAGAACGTTTCCAAGACAACACGTATTCTTTTCCCCATCATAATTACAATTATTGCAGGTATCGTTGCCCCCGAATCGGTAGCGCTCATCGGATTTTTGATGTTCGGTAACCTTCTCCGTGAGTGCGGCGTACTTGACTCACTCTCTGACACAGCACAAAAGGTTCTTGCAAATCTCATCACGCTTCTTCTCGGTATCACCATTGCCTCAAAGATGCAGGCAGATCAGTTCCTTACAAAAGATACACTTCTTATCATGGGACTCGGTCTTGTTGCATTCATCTTTGATACCGTAGGCGGTGTGCTTTTCGCAAAGCTTTACAACCTCTTTGCAAAGAACAAGATAAACCCCATGATAGGCGCAGCGGGCATTTCAGCTTTCCCAATGTCAGCACGTGTAATTCACAAAATGGGTCTCAAGGAAGATCCTCAGAACTTCCTTCTTATGCACGCTATAGGCATCAACGTTTCAGGACAGATCGCATCGGTAATCGCAGGCGGTCTTATACTCTCCTACTTCTTATAATCGGAGGATAAAAGCATGAGTAATATTGAAGTATTCAAGGACACACTTCCCATAATAGGAATAGGCTACGGCGGAGTTTTCGGTGTAACACTCCTCGTAATCCTCGCAATTAAGCTTATCGGCTATATAAAAATTGACAGAAAATAACCCTTTTTTCAGTATTTAGTAACACTTAAATTTTACTTTACAAAAAAATCGGTCGGAAAAATCCGACCGATATTTTTTATTCGCTTCTGAGTGCTGCAACGGGGTCCTTCTTTGCCGCTTTCTTTGCGGGAATAAGACCGCTTATTACCGTGAGTATCATTGAAAGAATTACGAGGAACAAGGCGCCCTTCCAAGGAAGGATAGCATTAATATCGTTAATTCCCGAAAGTGAATGGATAATAGCATTTATAGGAATGATAAACAGGATTGTAACTGTGATTCCTATAACACCGGATGCAAGTCCTACGATAAAGGTCTCGGCATTAAATACTTGAGAAACGTTTCTCTTCGAAGCACCAATCGCACGGAGTATTCCTATCTCCTTTGTACGTTCAAGAACCGAGATATAAGTGATAATTCCTATCATAATAGACGATACCACAAGAGATACCGAAACAAAAGCAATAAGAACGTAAGAAATAACGTCGATTATTGTTGTTACAGAAGACATAAGAATGCCTACATAATCAGTGTAGGTTATCTTGTTTTCTTCCGATGCGGTCTCGTTGTATTTATTAATACATTCTGCAATCTTATCCTTATCCTCGAAGTCATTTGCATATATGCTGATCGAAGATGGAGCGTCGTACGATACATATCCGAAGTTTGAAAGATTTTCTTCAAGAGTACCCGATGAAATATAAGTATCGTAAATAAAGATATAAGTGGTATCAGGAGCATTTGCCAATTGCATATCAAGTGCCGCTGCACGCTCAATCTCGCCCATTTGTGCATACATTTCGGCAGATGCCGGATCGGATGAAGCAAACATGCTGATAAGTGATGAGAATATTTTAGCCTTTTCTGAAACTCCCGCATTTGCAAGCCAAAGCTTGGCATCCTGTACTTTTGATGCATCGTCCGACGGAGAAAATCCGATTCCGCTCAAAACGTTTATCGTTTCATTTGTTGTCTGAGCTTTTATTACAGGGCTGTTATTGGTATACTCTATGAGATGGTCGCTGAGCTTTGAAGTATAAGCAACAGGAGAGGTTATAAGCATAACCTTTGTGTCCTCTTTGGGGCGGACAATACCTACTATCTTAAGACGTTCCGAGTTCTCAAGCAATTTTCCGAATTCATACGACTGCGGATTTTCCTCTATCTTTGAAAAGGTTCCGTTACCGTTATCCTCGTAAGTGTCGCAAGTGGGAACTATCATAAACTCCTTGCCAAGAACCTGCGAATACTCCAGCTTTTCAACAGGTATATCAAATTTCTCACCGGCATTAAGCTTAGCAATTATATCCTTGTATTCGTCACCATCCCAAAATCCGAGGTTATACAGTATATTTGCCTCCACCTCGTTCCTACGGTTAAGAACAAGAACAACCTCATTATACGCGTTAGGCCATGATCCTTCAACTACTTCGTAAAGATCAATAATGGTAGAACTTACAAGTTCATTTTCGTTTTTCCCCGGAATAAGCTGCTGGAAATTTGAATTTTTCGGCATCATAGCCATGGTTTGCTCGGGCATCATAGAGGACATTGCGTTTTTATTGGGGTTAAGAGTGGTTCCGTCTGTATTAATATACTGCCCTTTTATATCCTGAGTCCAAACGGAAAACTTAGTAGAATATGAATATACTATCCCATCTTTGCCAAGATATTTCTCGATTCCGCTTTCGTCGCTTTCAAGATACTTCTTAAACTCCGTGAGGTTGTTTTCGGTAAAGCTTGACATAAGTCCCGAAACCATATTAAGAGCCGATGGGTTTGAATAAACAGCATCATTATCATGCTCAAAGTCCGACGACATCGCATCCATTCCGCTTGATTGCATCATACTCGACAGGTCAACTGTCTGAGCGTCTATCTGAATCGGGTAGGAGGACATTGTATCTCTTTGAATATTGTCAATATAAGTATTAACACCCGTTGAAAGAGAAAGAATAAGAGCTATTCCTATTATACCGATAGATCCCGCAAACGCGGTCAGGAATGTTCTTCCCTTTTTGGTTCTGAGATTATTAAAGCTAAGAGTAAGAGCAGTCCAGAAGGACATTGACGCCTTTCCGAGATTCTTGTGCTTTGCCGGTACCTCATCCTTTATCTCATAAGGGTTAGTATCTCCGATTATCTTACCGTCTTTAAGCTTGACGATACGGTTGGCGTAAGTCTCGGCAAGCTCAGGGTTATGAGTAACCATAACGACAAGACGTTTTTCCGCAACCTTCTTTAACAGCTCCATTACCTGAAGTCCCGTGTCGGTATCAAGCGCACCCGTCGGCTCATCCGCAAGAAGTATCTCGGGATCGTTGACAAGTGCACGGGCAATCGCAACTCTCTGCATCTGTCCTCCGGACATCTGAGCCGGCTTTTTATGAAGCTGGTCACCGAGCCCCACCTCTTTAAGAGCTTCTGTCGCACGGCGTCGGCGTTCTGCCTTTGAGATGCCGGATATCGTGAGCGCAAGCTCGACGTTGGCAAGTACTGTCTGATGAGGAATGAGATTATAACTTTGAAAGACAAATCCGATGGCATGGTTTCGGTAGGAATCCCAATCACGGTCACGGTATTTTTTTGTTGAAATGCCGTTTATAACAAGGTCTCCCGAATCATATCTGTCAAGTCCGCCTATAACGTTCAAAAGAGTTGTTTTTCCCGAACCGCTCGGTCCGAGAATGGCAACAAACTCGTTATCTCTCAAATTGAGAGACACTCCGTCAAGCGCTGTTTGTACCAGAGTACCCGTTGTGTATTTTTTATACACGTTCTGTATTGATAGCATTATTCTACTCCTATAATTTTTTAGAAATAATATTTTACCACATAATTATTAACAAATTATAATACATATATTAATTTTTTAAAGTTTCTATGCCTACAACCGTAAGCTTTGACAAATTCACTTTGAAGCTTACGTCAAGTCCCGAAAAAGACATAGTATAAACCCTCTCTCCTTCCGCCTTGTACGAGGGGCGCGGGTCTTCGCGAAGAACTGCGACAAGCGCTTCTCTCTTGTCACACGGAACAAGCTCAAAAAGCTCATTCGGGAAGTCGACATCAAGAGAATCTTCTGCATGAATATCGGCATAAGAACCACAGGCATCGGCGTGTGAATCCGAATACGGAATATAGGGCTTGACATCATATATAGGGGTACCGTCAACAAGATCTGCACCTCTCACCTTGAGAATTGCAATACCGTCACGAAACTCAAGCTCATCAAGCTTTACCGAAGAAAGTCCTATGGAATTCGGTCTGAACGGAGAACGGCTTGCAAACACACCTATTCTTGTATTGCCTCCGAGCCTTGGAGGTCTGACGGTTGGTGAAAAGCCATCACGGTGAGCAAGGGAGAAATCAAAGATCAACCAAAGATGAGAAAACTCTTCAATACCGCGAAAGGCCTCGGGAACGCTGAACTCAGGGATAAATCTGACTTCCGCCACAAGACTGTCAACTCTGCCGCTTTGCCGCGGCACTCCGAATTTATCGGGGAAGTCTGTTTTTATATAGGCAACAGGGGTTATATTCATGAGTCCTCCTCGAATAAAAGAGACCGCCTTTATCAAGACGGCATTTTCAATCTTTCAAATAAAGCTGTACAGTTGAAAGCATAACATAACTTTTAGTTTTTTTCAAGTATTTATTGATAAAAATGCTATTTTATGATACACTGTTTTAAACTTTTGCTTCAGGAGAAAAAACAATGACATACAACACAACAAACACCAAAAGAGTATTTGAGATTTTTGAAGAGATATGCTCCATTCCACACGGCTCGGGAGACATGGAGAGAATATCCGAGTGGTGTGTAAATTTTGCTAAAAATCACTCACTGAGATATATAAAGGACGAGTGCTGTAACGTCATTATTTTTAAAGATGGCTCAAAGGGACGAGAAAAAGAAAGTCCCATAATACTTCAAGGTCACTTAGATATGGTATGCCAAAAAACCGAAGAGTCAAATCACGATTTTCTACATGATGGTATTGACTTTTATTATGAGGACGGCTTCATGAAGGCAAACTGTACGACCCTGGGGGCGGATGACGGAATAGGTGTAGCAATAACACTGGCAATATTGGAATCATCAGATATATCACATCCGCCTATAGAGGCAGTGTTCACCACAGATGAAGAAATAGGAATGTACGGAGCACTTGCGCTTGATACAAGTGTTCTTTCCGCAAAAAGAATGATAAACATTGATTCGGGAAGTTTTAAAACGGTCACAGTTTCGTGTGCGGGAGGACGAGATGTCCTCATAAAAGTACCACTTTGCAGAACTAACGCCATAGGATATCCTGTAACTATTACCCTTGACGGCCTTCAAGGCGGGCATTCGGGAGGAGCTATAAATAAAAATAGACTGAATGCGGATATTCTGCTCGGACGCATACTCGGGCATCTGAGACAGAATAACGCTTTTAATATCATAAGCCTTACAGGAGGAGACAAAGGTAACGCCATTGTACGAAGCGCCGCAGCAAAAATACTTGTCCAAAACAATAACACGGAAAAGAGCCTTTCGGAATATATATCTGTTATTAAGAAGGAAATTGAGGCTTGCGAACCTGACTTTTTCTTCTCTGTAAAGCTCGACGATAAGTGCGAAGCTTCGGTTATTGACAATGACACATCCGACAGAATAGTAACATTCCTTGCAACCGCACCGCAAGGTGTGTTTTCGATGAGTTCCGAAATCGAAGGTCTTGTGGAAAGTTCCGGAAACCTCGGAAGCATAAAATGTCACGAAAACGAAATGAGCTTCCTTTTTCTTTTCAGGTCTTGCAAGGAAACGTCTCTTGATTGGCTTATTGAAAAAATACGTATTCACGCTTCAATTCTCCCTGCCGAAATAACGCTTGGAGGAGCATATCCCGCGTGGGAGTTTGTTGAGAAGTCCTCATTACAGAAAATATGGTGTGAAAGTTTTGAAGAGTTACTCGGATACAAGCCGAAAATATATGCAACTCACGCAGGACTTGAATGCGGAATATTCACGTCTAAGATTCAAGGACTTGATTGCATTTCCGTTGGTCCGATTATGAGCGCAATACACACAATCGAAGAAAAGCTTGACGTTGATTCCGTCGGCGTTTTCTTCAAGGTTCTTACTTCGGCACTTGATAAAATTTAATCATGCTAAGTAAGGCACAGATTCAAATTTTCAAAGCTGTTTGTTGATAATAATCACCGTTTGTGATACAATAAGAAAAAAGCTTCGGGAGTAACCCGTGAAAAAATCTTGCGTGTAACACGGAAAGAATATCCGAAAGGTGCACGGAATTTGTAAAAGCCAAGACTCGTCGTTGAGTGTGTTAAAAAATCAACACCTCAAAAGACGAAAAGATTGACACATCTATACTCTTATGTTACAATATTGTCAATATAAAAAAACACGAATATAATAAATTCAGATATATCAGGAGGTTGACTATGAACATTTGCGTTTACGGTGCAGCAAGCACCAAAATTGACGAAAAATATGTTAAAGCTGTTGAGGAACTCGGACGTAAGATAGCAGAAAGAGGACACAATCTCGTGTTCGGCGCCGGAGGCTCGGGTCTTATGGGAGCTGCAGCGCGCGGTGTACATGAAAAAGGCGGACGCGTCACCGGAGTTATTCCCACGTTCTTTCTTGAACAGGACATTGAAATAGTATTCCCCGACTGCGACGAAGTAATATACACACGCGATATGCGTGACAGAAAAGAAAAAATGGAGGAGCTTGCAGATGCATTCGTAACGGTGCCCGGCGGAATCGGCACATTTGAAGAATTTTATGAAATTCTCACTGCAAAACAGCTCGGACGCCACGTCAAGCCTATAGCTCTTTTCGATATCGACGGTTACTATGACAAGCTTCAGGAAATGATGGAGCATTCAATCGAAACAAAATTCATTAACGAAGAATGTCGCGTTCTCTACGCACTTTACAGCGATGCGGACGAAATGCTTGATGCAATTGAAAATGATAAGGGTCCCGGCTATGAAATGAAGCAGCTTAAAAAATAAGCAAAAAAATCAAGCTCTTTCGCAAAAGTGAAAGAGCTTATTATTTTTTGAAAATCAATGCAATAAAAACCGCTCCTTAAGCGTTATATTGTTGAAAGGGGTAAAAAACAGTGCTGTTATTTCAAATACATAACTCTCTTTTGCCGTCCGAAAAAACCGATCTGTTGCTTTACAGAATAGGAAAAAAGGATGATATGAATGCACTTGAAGAGCTTTATGAGTCCACCAAAAGCGCGATATGGGGACTTATTCTTTCAAGGGTAAAAAATCTGCATGACGCAGAGGATCTTCTCCAAGAAGTATATCTCTGTGTATACAAGAACGCTCACACCTACAAGTCGGAGGGCAAGCCGATGGCATGGTTATTCACAATAGCAAAAAATCTGTGTATTTCGAATGAGAGAAAGAAATCAAGGATATCCGACACAGATCTTGATTCTCTTGAAGAATACTTTCACGACAACGGTATGTCAGATGAGGACAGACTCATAATAAGAGAAATAATGAATGAGTTAACTGATGAGGAGCAGGAGATAGTAATATTGCATGCAGTTTCGGGATACCGTCATAAGGAGATTTCCGAAATGCTGTCTCTTCCGCTCAACACAGTTCTTTCAAAATATAACAGAGCTATAAAAAAGCTCAAGTCACTAATGCGGGGAGGATAAAACATGTCAAAAGATATGAAACAAAGAATAAAAAAAGCGTACGACACGTCCTGCCCCGACGTTTTGGAATGCATACTTGAAAAATGCGAGTCGGAAAGGAGACAAAAAAACATGAAAAAGAAAAGAGTAATATCAAGTATATTCGCTTTTGCCGCAATATTTGCAGTAATAATAGGTGCAGTGTTTTTCTTCAAACCAAGCCAATCACGAGAAAGTATCACAAGTATTGTAAGCATCGACGTCAACCCAAGCATTGAGCTTGGGCTAAACAAAAACGAACGGGTAGTCAAGGCAAAAGCCTTTAACGATGAAGGAGCGAGGATACTTGACGGAATGAATCTCAGTGGTACGGATGTCAACGTAGCACTCAACGCTATTATAGGTGCAATGCTTCGCGATGGGTATCTAAATGAGTTTTCAAACTCTATCCTTTTAAGCGTTGACGGAAGCGACGCTCTGAGGATAGAGCTTGCAGAAAATATTTCAAAAACACTTACGGGAAACAGCTTTAACGGTTCTGTGTTAAGTCAGAATATTCATCATACAGAAGAGGCTCGTGCGCTTGCAGAGTCAAGTGGAATCAGCGAAGCAAAGGCAGAATACGTAAACCGAGTAGCAAGCAATACCACGGCATACTCAAAGGACGAGCTCGCATCGCTTTCAATAAATGATCTTAATCTTTTAACAGAAGCGTCGGGACTTCACGTTGAAAATGTTTCCGTCGTAGGTACTGCAAGTGACAAAAAATATATCGGGAAAGAACGTGCTCTTGATATTGTAAAAGAAGATATGAATGTACCGGTGGTGTTTAATCCTTCCATTGAGCTTGAACTTGAGATGGGGACTATCGTATATAAGATCTACTTTATGCACAACGGTATTGAATATGGATTCTACGTTAATGCTCAGAACGGTAGTATAGTTGCTAAAAACAAAGACGTAAAAAACGGTGTTCTTGATAGGATCCCTAAAGGAGATATTATTGAGCTAGATACAGTCTTGACCGCAGAAAAAGCAATAGAAATAGCACTTTCTCACGCAGGTGTTGAAGGAAATATATTCTGTGAGATTGAATCTGATTTTGAAAACGAAAAATGTGTTTTCGAGATTGGATTTGAACACGAAAAATACGAATATGAATATGAGATCGATGCTTCTACCGGGGAAATAATAAAAAACAATAGGGAAATAGATGACTAAAACAAAAATGGCTGATGAATGATGAACCGCCTACCAAAAGTTAGACCAAAAATCTTACGATTGGGAGGTCGGTTCGGAATCAGCCCTTTTTTGTTTACAAACCGCAGTTATTGTGGTATAATAAAGTGATCATACAAAAAGGAGAAAAAGCAAATGACATCAAAAGCATTCAAGAGTGAAATATGGTCAAACGTTGACACACGCATAATGGAGGCACTTGTACAGGCAAATAATGAAGAGATAACAGGATGTGTCGAAGGCGACGCACATACAAAGCGTGTCAAAGAGATCATTCAGAGTCATTTTAAGACACCCGTATATACCATCTTCGCGATAAACGGAACGGGCGCCAATATGCTTGCGCTCAAAGGAATGCTCGATCGTTATTCAAGTGTTATTTCTGCCTCCGATACGCATATAAACACAAACGAATCGGGAGCTACCGAATTCACCCTCGGAAACAAGATTTTCGCAATAGACACACCCGACGGGAAGTTAACCCCGACTCTTATCAAAAAAGAGCTTATAAAAGTGCGAAGATTCAAGTATCTTCCCAAAGTTATAGTTTTGACTACTCCCACCGAGCTTGGCGTTTTGTACACAAGAGATGAAATAAAAGCTATATGCGAGCTTGCACACACGGAAGGAATGTACGTTTATATTGACGGTGCAAGACTCGGAAACGCACTTGCGGCACTGTCCTGCGATATCGAGGATATTATCGAATATGCCGACGTTGATGCTTTTTCCATTGGCGGAACAAAGGCCGGTGCAATGTTCGGAGAGGTGGTGGTTTTCCGACGCGAGGAATTTTCGCATCACCTTGATTACTTACAAAAGCAGTCCTTCCAGCATTTCGATAAATCTACGTTTCTGTCAGTACAGCTTGAATGCCTTTTAGAAAAAGGGAT
This sequence comes from Eubacteriales bacterium, assembly GCA_045660745.1. Lineage (GTDB taxonomy): Bacteria > Bacillota > Clostridia > Oscillospirales > SIG627 > RGIG6353. Next base: position 18,401 of record JAZREJ010000009.1, on the reverse strand, counting down.
ATGGATAGAAAATGCAAAGAGGAATAATGCTCTTGCGAAGTTTTTTGAAAAGAAGCTTCTTGACCGAGGCATCGTTCCCGTTTATCCGGTTGACACAAACGCAGTATTTTTGAAGCTTGATGACAAGGCACTTTCAAGGCTTTCTTCCGAGTTTGATCTGCACTATTGGGACGTTCACGAAAAAACGGTACGCTTTATCGTTTACTCAGCAACAGCTAAAGAAGATATCGACAGATTAGTCTCCCTTCTTTAAGGCTTAAACGTTCTCTTATAAAGTTCAGGTGACGTTCCCATCACGCTCTTAAAATTCCTGTAAAAGGTTGAAAAATCATTATAACCGCAAAGACCGTATATAGCCGTTATCTTATATCCCTGCTTGATATAAGATGCGGCTTTTCTTATTCTGCAAAGATTAAGATAACGGTTAAAGGAATAACCCGTCACATCGTAAAAGCTTTTGCAGAAAGCACTTTTTGACATTGCAGAAAGCTTAACCATGGAATCAAGGGTAATGTTCTCTTGAAAATTATTGTCTATGTACTCAATGCAGTGTAAAATAAACTGACGCGAATCCTCATCTCTTGGCACAAACGCAGATATCTCAAAAAATATACGTGCAATATGTGCAAGAATAACACTGAGCTCAGCCTTAATGATCTCTCGGCATCCTATCTTTCTTTCATTAAATTCACACCAAATCTGTTTTATCGCACCTTCAACACAAAGCGCTGTTTCTGATGTTAAAGATACCTTGGGTCTTATGTCAAGAGTAGTCAAAAAGCTCTTTAAAAAAGCATCCGTTATACTATCAAGTAAGAATGATATGGAATAAAACGCTGTATTGTTTCCCACTTCTATACGATGCATGACGTTAGGCGGAATTATGAACACATCACCTGTGACCATAGCGGTACAGGTGTTTTCGACATAGTGGGAGACAACACCCTTTTCGACGTAATAAATCTGATAGTATTCGTGGCTGTGAAGCTTTTTTGCTTCGGTCGGTCTTTCAAGCCTTTGTATATGAAAATCGTCAAGTGCGTTTTTGTAATATGAGAGAGCAAATTTTTTAACGTCCATCTTTTCACCTCTTACTCATATTCTAATACACGCTTAAACAAAATGCAATATCATTTATACAAAACGCAATGTATTTTCAAGCATTTTATGTTAAAATCTAAAAAACGGAGGTGTTTATGATGGATAAAAAAACATATTTTTATATTGATGACGTTATATGGCTTATGAGAGACCTCACAAAGCTTTCTTCAAAATCGCTTTTTCACAACCCGTTTATGGCAATGCTGAAAGAAGCGCACGAGAAATTCGGGCTTCGCGTACAGCTTAACTTGTTCTACCGCACGGACTTTTATTACGGAGGGGAGGAATTTACCCTCGCCGATATGACGGATTCATACAAAAGCGAATGGGAAGAAAACTCGGACTGGATAAAGTTAAGCTTTCACGCAAAGCAAGAATTCCCCGATTATCCTTACGTAAACGCTGAATATGAGGACGTTTACAGAGATTACACAGACATAAAGCGTGAGGTTTTGCGCTTTGCTTCCGAAAAGAACTGGTGTAAAACAGTAAATCCTCACTGGAGACCCATGAGCTTTGACGGATGCCGTGCCCTTTACGATTGCGGTGTCAGAATGACCTGTGCCACAACAGGAGTCAAGACCGAATACAATGGTGACCCCTCATCCCTTCCCTACGGTCACGCGGGAAGGCTTCTACAAAACAAAAAGCCCGAGACAGGCACGTTTATACGAAAGACACGTGATCTCTCGATACTCAATTCGGTTTGCTCCTACAATCATCTCACCGACGACAAGCTTGAGTCTACCCTTACAACGCTTGAATACTACAAGGATGAAAAAACGGGAATATGCATAAAAACGTTTTTAACCACCGTCCTTCACAACGCAAGCACACTTGAAGGAATTTCTCAGGAAATGGAAGGATACACCGACCGAGAATTTATCGGATGGTGCACACATGAGCAATACTTTTATCCCGAATATTATGCGTACCAGAAAGACTACAAGGAAAAGTTATTTTTAGCGTGTGAGGTTTTATTCAAATACGGATATGAATTTATTTTTGTTGACGATCTTATAAAGGAGTAATATATGAAAATAGTTGCACTGTGCGGACTTCTCGGTTACGGCTACAGCGAAGAAGCACTTGAAAGAGCGTTTTCAGAAAAAGTTGACTACGTCGGAGTAGATGCCGGCTCAACAGACCCCGGTCCCTACTATCTTGGAAGCGGGAAGTCTTTTACGGACAGAGTATCCGTTAAGCGTGACTTAGCGCTTGCACTCCCGAAGGCTCTTTCTCACAAAGCGCCTTTAATAATAGGCACAGCGGGTGGTGCCGGATCAAGAGAGCACACAGATTGGCTTGTTGAAATAATAAAGGAAATAGCCAATGAGCAAGGACTCAATTTCAAAATGGGCGTTGTATATTCCGACGTTGAGAAGGAATATGTTCTTGAAAAGCTAAAGGGCGGAAAGATAACACCTATGTGCGACTCCTTCCCACTTACAGAAGAAGCAATAAACAATTCCGAAAAAATAGTAAGTCAAATTGGTGTTGCACCGATACTTCGTCTTCTCAAAGAGAGTGTTGACGTTATTGTCGCCGGCAGAGCGTGTGACACAGCAATATATGCCGCCCCTTGTATTCACGAAGGATATGACACGGCTCTCGCCTTCCACATGGCAAAGATAATGGAGTGCGGTGCGATGTGCTGTGAGCCTGTTGCTGCAGCGGACGTTATGCAAGGATATATGTACCCTGACCGCTTTGAACTTGAGCCTGCGGGAGAAAACAGAAGATGTGTTGCAAGCCGCGCGGCGGCGCACACGATGTATGAGCAGACAAATCCATATCTTATATACGAGCCCGACGGAGTAATCGACCTCAAAGATGCAGTATTTACACAAGTAAACAACAGACGTGTTTCGGTTACGGGTGCTATCTTTACCGAGGCCGAAAAGAAGACACTCAAGCTTGAAGGAGTTAAGAGAGTCGGATATCGCACGGTTGCGATTGCGGGCATAAACGACCCGCTTACAATAAAGCACTTCTCCTTAATCGAGGATACCGTAAAGCGCTTTGTTTCGGAGAATTCGGGACTTGATGCATCTGACTACACGTTAAGCTTCCGCAAATACGGAGGCGAGGAGTCAAATCTCGGAATAGCAATCGACGCGGTTGGAAAAACAGAGGAAATAGCAGACACTGTATGCGCACTCGCTCGCTCGCGAACACTTCACTGTGACTACGAGGGCAGAAAGTCAAGTGCGGGAAATCTCGCTTTCCCCTTCTCCCCCTCCGACCTTCATGCAGGAGAGGTTTACGAATTCAGCGTTTTCCATCTTGCCGAGGTTGACTCACTTGACGAAACGGCGGTTATACATATTGAGGAGGTAGGAAAATGAAGCTTATCGATATGACCAAAATACTTCGAAGCAAAAATGCAGGGCCTCTTTATATAACCTTTGACCTTATGTTTGACGACAGTAAAAAAAGAGAAAGGGTATTAAAAAATCTGACTCCCGAAATGATAGCCGAAGCCTATGACGCTGATGTTGAAAAAATTTCTATAATAGATTATGAAATAGTAAACTCCATCAAGATAACCTTTCCGAGAAAGCATATCAGCGGAAGTATTTTTGACGATGACGTTTACGGATGTCAGCAGCATATGCCGCTTGCAAGCATTGAGATAGGAGATTAAAAAATGTACGCAGATAAAGAATATATATTATCCCTACGCCATGAGATACACAGACACCCTGAGGTAGGATTTGACCTTGACAGAACTGTTGCGGTAGTAACACGCGAGCTTGACGCACTCGGAATAGAGCACACAGAGTCTCTTTGCAAGGGAAGCGTTGTCGCAACCGTTAACCCAGAAAAAGATCATTTTACAATCGGCATCAGAGCTGATATGGATGCCCTTCTCATAACCGAGAAAACAAATCTCCCCTTCTCCTCCGAGGAAGAGGGCAAAATGCACGCTTGCGGTCACGATGCCCACACGGCGATGCTGCTAGGCACGGCAAAAGCTCTTCAAGGCATTAAGGATAAAATCGACTGCCGTGTAAAGCTCATATTCCAGCCGAGCGAAGAAGGTATGAACAGCGGCGCAGAAGCGCTTGTAAGTGCGGGAGTTATGGACGACGTAGACATCATTATCGGTCTGCATGTTGAAAACTGGCTTGAGTCAGGGTGCATCGGAGTATGCAGTGGCGCTTCGATGGCATCAAGCCGAAATCTGCGCATTGACTTTTTCGGAAAGACGGCTCACGCAACCCTTCCGCATTCGGGAATTGACGCCCTCGCATGTGCGGTACGCACCTACAACAATATCCAGTTTATGCTGTCGCGCGAGATAGACCCATTTGCGAAATACGTTTGCTCAATCGGTAAGCTTGAGGGAGGCACGTCACAGAATATAATCGCCGACCACGCATATATGCTCGGCACAATACGTACCTTTGACGAAAAGCTTGACGAGTATATTATAAGTCGTATCAAGAGCATTGCTGAGGCGGAGGCAAACAGCGTTGGGGCAAGGGTCAAAATCGACAGCGAGCTTAAAGCGCTTGTGGTTTATAACGACCCCGAAATTTCGGAGCTTGTTTTAAGATCTGCCGCAAAGGTTGTGGGAGAGGAAAAAATCGTTCCCATGAGAGAAAAAATGTCATCTGAGGATTTCTCGCAGTATCTTACAAAAAATCGAGGCGTGTTCTTCCGTCTCGGTACGCGAAATGAGGCTCTCGGATGCACTACACTTCCCCACAACAATGACTTTTTAATAGACGAAAATGCACTTACGTTTGGAAGTGATACTTGTGTACAGTTCGTGCTTGACAATATGCACAGAACAGGAGAGTTCAAATGATAAAAACGGATTTATACGAAAGCGTCCTTTTCGACACGGTAAAAAGAGGTGCGACGGAAATCTCGCCCGACGTTGAAAAAGCTTTTGAGGATGCTATTGCAAGAGAGACAAAGCCTGATGCCAAAAAAGGTCTTATATCAACCCTTGAAAGCATGAAAATGTCAAAGGTGAGAGAGAATCCTCTTTGCGTTGACACGGGATGGCCTATATTTTACTTCAAGGTCGGAAACAAATGCGAGCTTGAGGGAGGCTTTGTGGAGCTTGAAAATGCGGCTCGCCGTGCGGTGGCGCTTGCAACCGAGAAGGGATACCTCAGAGCAACAATGAAGCACCCTCTGACGGGATTTGACCCCGGAAACAACATCGGAATGAACATTCCCGACTTCACCTATCAATTCGTCGAGGGTGACGGAATCGAGATATCCTACGCCGCAAAGGGTGGCGGAAGTGAGTGCTTCGGCGGTACACGTCACAGAATTGTTGCGTTTGCCGACGGAATCAAGGGAATTGAAAAATTTGTAATCGACTCGTTTATCGCTTCCGCACGTGCGGGCGCGGTCTGTCCTCCGTCTGTGCTCGGAATTGGTATCGGAGGCACGGCAAACGTTGCGGCAAACCTTGCAAAGAAGGCAGCTTGTCTGAGGACGGTCGGCTCTCACCATCCAGACGAGACCTTCCGCAAAATAGAGGAGGAACTTTATGAGGCGCTAAACAGTCTCGGAGTAGGAATTCTGGGTGCAGGTGGCGACACCTCAGTGCTTGCGGTAAACGTTGAGTATGCTTACACACATATTGCGGGAATTGCGGTTGCAACCAGCACAAACTGTATGGTTGCCCGCCGTGCATCAACACGCATAACTGCAAACGGCGACGTTGAAAAAATGATAAGTCCCATGTGGTTTGGAGACAGATAAGGAGAAAGCATGGCAGAGCATTATTTGGAAGCGCCTCTTTCTTACGAGGACGTAAAAAAGCTGAAGCTCGGTGACATGGTGTACATCAGCGGAAATGCATTCACCTGTCGCTCAAGGCTTCAAAAATACATATTCGACGAAAACAACACACTCCCCTTTAAAACAGATGAGAGAAATATACTGATTCACAACGGCCCTATAGTTATCAAAGAAGACGGTAAATGGAAGCTTGTATCGTTTATGCCCACTTCAAGCATACGCTTTGAAAAATGGGGCGCTAAGAGCGTTAAGCAGTGGGGACTTCGTATGATAGTCGGAAAGACTACCATGGGAGAAGAGACCGCAAAGATGATGAAGGAGTGCGGATGTGTGCACGTATCTCCGAGATCTGTAAGCCCGAATCTTTGGATAGATTCAATAGAAATAGAGGACGTGCATCTTTTTGATGAGCTTGGCAGCATTGAGGCGTCATGGTTTTTCAAGCTTGATAAGCTTGGTCCGTTCATTGTCGATATAGACTGCGAGGGAAATAACCTATTTGACAGAATGGATACCGACATAGAGAAGCAAAGACGAAAGGCTCTTTTAAAGCTTGGGATAGACGACAGCTTCAAATTCACAAAGCTATATTAAAAAAGACGGCTGACTATGCGTCGGGTTCCAAAGGACAGTTTTAACTCTATAGGATAGCAGCGAGATAGCGGTTACCGACAGAGGCTCCCTTGTGTAAAGTGCGGCTTATTGTTTGCCTGCAAGTGCGCACTTACTCACCACCATAGGTGGTTGTGCGAAATAAACAATATACCGCCGAGAGTGACCAAACGGTTACTCTCGGCGGTGTGTTTGTTATTTCAAAATAATGTGCATACCAAGTGAAGATTTGCTCGTATCTTCTGGTAGTTTCAAAACATTTTCATCAACCAAATCGTGAATTGTCATCATTCTCGTAGCATACAATTCCATTCTGATGTTATATCCTATGTTGTCATACAATACTTGATGGCTATATTTTTTGAATATCTCCTCAACCTTTTCATACAGATTAGCAAAATTCTTAATAAGCAACTCATAGTTTTTGTGTTCACGGAAGAGTTGATGAATCTGTCTAAGTTTTTCAATTCTGATAATGAGAATATCGGGAATCATATATCCATCGTCAGAAATATGTGCATACCTACCGTTAATACCATCCCATACTCTTTTTTCAATATCGGTAAATGAAGATACTTTTCTGTTTTCCCTTATGCAATTACACATAAGCTCCATTTCCTCGTACTCAGGTTCGCCACATTGATTCCACAAAGAATAGTCACTGTATTTATAAGTCCAAAACATATTTTGTTCATTGCCGCATCCATTGTGTCCCATAACAGTATCTTCGGGAAGATCAGTTAATTCATAACCAACAAATCCCCAAGATTCTCCGTTCGCACGTTTGGGCGGTTCGTAAATGTTTTGTGCCTTTACCGAATTTTCAATTAAATAATCAATGAGATCGGGAACCAACCACCAACGAATTGTATTATCATCAATGTGGTCGCCTGCAATTCCCAGGACACGAATTTCGGTCATTCTGTCGTCCATAAACTCTCGGATAAGATGACTTCTTTCTCTTGCGGTCTTTCGGAGAGCATGATAGACTTCTATTCGACAATCTTTATCCAATATAAAGAAATTAGTTATATATTTATGACCTTGCTTTTGGAGAAGTGTTGCGTGATGAAGGATATTAACTTCTTCCTCCATGTAAGGGAGTGCTACACCAAGTTCCATAGATAACTCTTCAATCGTTGATGGGTTATTGCTCGCTTGTAGCAAAATGTTGTTTGGAATTTTTCTGTTTACAGCTTTCCAAGGCAGTCCGCTGGGCTGTGAACCGCTTGCAGCAAAAGCAACATTTTCGGGATTATAACTGCGTTTTCCAAATTCTCTTGCCATATCCATACCTTCTTTCAAAATTTGTCTTGCACGGAGAAGCCGAGACTTCACCGTGTTCGTGGAAAACGAGAGCGATTCTGCAATTTCACGAACATTTTTATTTTCGATGTAGTAGGCAACTATGATGTTGCGATAATCACTCTTAATGAACGCCAACTCTCGTCGGAGCAGAGCCATTTGCTCTGTATGTATCATTTCATCAAGGATATTTTCGCTTTCGTCCTCGATTTCATAATCGTCGATATCAGAACCGGTTACCGACTCGTTTCGATTATGCTTTTCATTCGCCCATACTGAATAACGATTTCGCGCAATCTGCCATACCCACGCCGAAAAGCTTATTGGTATAGTGCCTTTGTTCAAAGCTGTGATAATTTGAAGCGCTATATCTTGCGTCAGATCTTCAGCTTCGATATGGCTTCCCGTCTTTTTCAAACAGAAATAAAACAGCTTCTCCATATAGTTTTCGGCAAATTCATTGATAAGCCGATTACGCATTTCGTTCGTTTCTTGCATTTTCTCGCCTCCTTTCATCCATATAGTGTGGCATTTTTGAATTTGGGTGCATTGGTTTATAAAATTATATCATAAAATTGTGAATTAGTCTACATAGAAGCATTTGTGTCTACAAATGCAGTGCTTGTCAAGAAAAAAGGACAGAGATTGCATTTGCTTTCTCTATCCTTTTTCATGTCGGTAGGTAACGTATTTTATTAAATTTCAAAAACTGTCCTTAAGAACATGCGTCATACTCAGCCGTCTTTTTTCTGTATTCACTCGGAGAGACTCCGAATTGCGCCTTAAAGCACCTATTAAAGTAGGTGACGTTATTATATCCGATAGAAAGTGAGACGTCGGTTACCGAGGTGTCAGTGGTCAAAAGAAGCACTTGTGCTCTTTCGAGGCGCTTGAAGTTGACGTATTCCTTAATGCTCATCCCAACCCCGCTTTTAAAAAGCTGTCCGACGTACTTTTTGCTGTATCCGAAAACTCCCGCTATGTGAGATACGCTGATATCACCTCCGAGGCTGTCCTCGATATAATTCATAACGTTGGTAATCAGCGGGTCGAAGCCCTTTTTGATTTTCGAATATTCTCGGTCAAGAAGCTTTATGTGAGAGTCGATAAGATAAGCAAAGCGTTCACACATGCTTTCATCAAAATTCATTTCAAGAGTATCGTCAAAGCCGTCGGTCGGTCGGGCGTATATATTTCCGATAAAAACGACAGCCACGGTCTCACCGTTGATTACAACGGGGTGGACGTACTCGTAAAGCTTATTTATACAAAGACCGCCAAATCCCTTAGCCTCTCTTATTGCACGGGCAATCGCAAGATTGCGACAAGCGAAGCATCTTTTATATCCGTTATGCTTTGACTTTACGTAGGTGCAATACGGCTTTGAATGAACTACCCTTTCAAACGGCAATACCGTTTTAAAATTTCCGAAATCGTTTAAGAAAACAACGCTTATATGAATTTTTGTGCCGTATTCAAGACAGCTTATAAACGTTGCAAGATCTGCTATTTCCACGATGCACCTCAACAAATGAACGTTATTTTTGAAAATTATAGCATATATCTTTCTTTTGTTCAAGTAACCTCTGACATTATTTATAGTATTTTTTATTTATTCAATGTAGAATACAAAAAAACAAGGAGCTTTTATATGAAAAACAAATATGATTTGATCGTTGTCGGCGGAGGCTTTGCAGGGGTCGCATCGGCTATTGCGGCGGCAAAGGGCGGACTCGATGTTTTGCTTATTGAAAAATACAACTGTCTGGGAGGCGCGGCTGTAAGTCAGCTCGTGCTCCCATTTATGCCGTATTGGTCCCAGATGCCTGTAACTCTTGAAAAGAAGTTCTTATGCGGAAGCATCTTCCTTGAGATATTTGACGAGATGAACAAGCTGACCGACCCGGAAAACAAAACAGGCTTTAACAAGCTTTTATACTTTGACGAGGAGATACTCAAGCTTGTTCTCAATCGCATGGCAAAAAAATACGGAATATCACTTCTTTTCAACACCACTGTTACCGAGGCAAACGTTGAAGACGGGCGTATAAAGAGTATAAAGATGCTCGGCAAATCAAAGGTAATCGAGCTTGAAGCGGACACCTTCATCGATGCAACGGGAGACGCTGAGCTTTCCATGCTGTCTGGATGCGCTTACAAGGTGGGAAGAGAAAAGGACTCCTTGTGTCAGCCGATGACGCTTTGCTTCAGAATGGCGGGGGTTGACAGAGAAAAGTACCAGAAGAACGAAAAGAAAATAAACGAGCTTTACCGAGAGCATCAGGCAAAGGGGCTTATCAAGAATCCGCGCGAAAATATTTTAACCTTCTATAATTACAACGACGGAGTTCTTCACTTCAACACAACGAGAATTGTAAAAAAGAATCCCACCGACCCGTTTGACGTGACCGAGGCTGAAATCGAGGCGCGCGAGCAGGTATTCGAGCTTCTTGCATTTTTGAAGAACAATTTTGACGGCTTTGAAAACGCAAGAATACTCACTACTGCAATACAGATAGGCATCCGCGAGAGCCGAAAGATTGAGGGTGAATACACCTTAACGGTTGACGACCTTATGAAGCGTGCTCGATTCGACGATGCCATCGCCGTTGCAAACTACAGTATTGACATTCACTCCCCCGACGGAAGCGGCACCTACCAGTACTACTTCATGGACGGCGAGTGGTATGAAATCCCCTACAGATGCCTTATCCCGAAGGAAATCTCCAATATGCTTGTCGCGGGACGTTGTATATCGTCAACGCACGAGGCACAGGCATCCTTCCGCGTTATGCCCTTCTGCTCGGAGATAGGTCAGGCGGCGGGCACTGCAGTTGCGGTTGCAAAGAAAACGGGCGCTTCCCTCAGAGACCTTGATATCAAACAGGTACAGAAGATACTCATCAGCGAAGGATACGCCATAAACAGTTAATAAAAATTCCGACCGAATAATATTGTTGTGTCCCAATTTTACGGACAGCACAAAAAAGTCCCTCTATGGTAGGTAATATTAAAACTTTAGCGACATACTGACTTCGTTTTTCAAGCGGAGTCAGTTTTGTTTTTGTTTGGATTCGTTCGTTGTTAAAGAAACGAATGTATTCACCTAATCCCTGTTCTTTTAATTTTAGCATTTCCTCTTTATATCGCTGTACGTGTCTGTAGGTTCTTGGCATAAAAAGTCCCTCCTATGATATTTCTATTATACCATAGGAGGGGCTTTTTACTATTGTCCGTTTTTACCGGACTTGTTCAATTAATTCTGTCGGGATTTACTTTATTATGCCTTTATTTTGGCTTTTGCAACTCTTACGCAGGTGGACATACCGTAGGGGAAGCCTGTTGCGTCAAAGGTCAATGCGCCGTTATGCTGAACAAAATCAAGATTTTCTCCGTTATCCATCCACTCGATTCTCTCAACGGTATCAAAAACGTTATTAAACACTATATTTCCGCAATATCTTCCGTTAAGCGTAACGTTGGGATTACCCTTCTTTCCAAGATCATGAACAAACACGTAGAGATATTCGCCGTCAGTCAACATGAAATTCTTAGCACCTTGAGTTGTGGCGGCATAGGGCTTTGTATTGTATATTGCATCCGAATAAATTGATACCCACTTTCCGAGTATACGCAAAAGCTCCTTCTGGATAGGCTCAATTCCGCCCTGTGCGGTAGGACCTATATTCAAGAGATAATTCGCTCCAACCTTACGACAGGCGCACAAATGCTCGATAATCGACATGGGAGACTGATAATTAAAATCGCTGTTGCCGATACCCCAGTGGTCGTTCAGGGTGTGACACATCTCGGAGGCAAGGTATTTTTTCATTCCCTCTCGGTCCATCGGAGTGGGTCTTCCCTGCTCAAAGGTTACAGAGTCTATCTCGGAGTTACCCACAGCACCTCTTTGACTGAGTCCTGTGTTGTTAACGATAATAGCGTCGGGCTGATGTTTACGAATGGTTGCGTAAAGCTCGCCCTCCTTCCAATCGGTGCCTGCGGGCTTGCTCCAGTTTCCGTCAAACCAAAAGCCACCTATCTTACCGTAGCTTGTACAAAGCACCTCGACGCTTCGGCGAAGATATTCAAGATAAGAGTCAAAATCGTCATTAAAGTCGGTGTTATACCAATCAAGAGTGGTGTGATAAAAGAAGGGGGCGATTCCGTGCTTGTTGCACGCATCAACAAACTCGCGTATAAGGTCGCGCTTTGCTGCACTGTGCGGAGCGTCAAAGTCCGACAAGCCCTTTGTATCGTAGAGCGAGAAGCCCTCGTGATGACGGGTTGTGATAGTAATATATTTACAGCCCGCATTTTTAGCCGTAAGCACAAGCTCCTCGGCGTTAAAATCCTCGGCGGTAAATGTGTCGGCGAGCTTTTTGTAATCGCTCATCTCCCTTTTGTGGATAAGATAGGTCCATTCGCCCATTCCGAGTTGAGAATAAAGTCCCCAGTGGACAAACATTCCAAGTCCCATTTTTTCAAAATTTGCGACACGTTCAAGTGGTGTGGGTATAGCCATAATATATCCTCCTGTTAAATTGTATTCGTTATCCGAAAAGCTTCTCTATAAGAGCGTACATTACAGGTACGGTGAAAAATGCGAGTACGTTACATACAAAGCAAGACTGCGCACCTGTATAGCTATCTCCTCCGAATGCCTCGGGGAAAACGATGTTGTTGAGTCCCATGGGAAGTGAAAGCATGAGTGCTCCGAGCATAAGAATGTGATTGTCCACACCTAAAAGCCAAAGAATTGCGGTGAAAACGACAGGGAAAACAATGAGTCTCAAAAGAGAAGCTAAGTACATTTTCGGATTTTTAATAAGGTTCATTATGGGGCGTCTTGAAAGCACAAAGCCTGTCAAAAGCATTGCAAGAGGTGCAAGGCATCCCGAAGCGCTATCCAAAACGCTCACCGCAACGTCGGGCAACGGCAATTCAAAAATTCCCCATACAGCACCGAGAAGCATTCCGACAAACGAGGGGTTGAATATACTCTTTATACTAAGCTCGTGCTTTGGGTTAAGCATGTATATTGCAATGGTGTAAATGTATATTTGATACGGAATTACCAAAACCATGTAGTCAAAGAGCATTGCCGCACCGAATACGCCGCCGATGAGCGGATAGCCCATATATCCTGTATTGGGAATCGTGAACGCATAGGTGTAAACTGCCCTTGTGGATTTATCCTTTGAAAAGAGCTTTGCGCAATAAAAACAAACAACTCCCGATATTACAAGCAAAACGGTAGCCCACAAAACAATCTTCACTTTGTCTCCGACCACTTCTTTGGTGAAGTTTTGCGAGAAGGTCATGAAGGTAAACGCGGGAAGAATAATATTCATCTCAAGCTTTGACAAAACGGTTGCCGAGTTTTCGGGAACAACTTTAAGCTTTTGTAATACGTAACCGAGTATTATGAAAATAAACAAGATAGACATCTGTTCAACTGTAATGGTAATTTTATCTAACATAAAAGGCCTCCGAAAGGTTAGTTTTACAGCGCCTTAATTCTATCATAAAACACAATCTTTGTCAACTGATTATACCCCGACAGCAAAGTCCTTCGGACTTATCCCGTACTCAGCCTTAAAAGCTCGCCAAAAGCCTGCATAATCACTGAATCCGCAAGCATAGGCAACCTCCCCTGCCCCCATACCCGAAAGCAGCATTTCTTTTGCGGCAAGCAATCTTTTCAACATTATGTATCTATACACAGATACGCCTACCTCTCGTCTGAATGAGTGAGAGAGATGATATTTGCTTACAAAAAATCTTTCGGCAAGAATATCAAGAGACAAGTCTTCGCTGTAATTTTCGTTTATGTACCGAAGCACCTTAGCGGAAAAACTCTCTTCATGCTCTTTTGAGCTCTTCGATACAGACTGTTCCGAAAGTCTGTTGAGTTCGACCATAAACTGAATAAATATTGCATTGAGACAAGCATTCTTCCCCCAACCGTTTGAACAATATTCATCAACAAGCTCACCGAGCTTTACTGCAAGCGGAGACAGAGTCGCTCCGCTTGGACGCAAACGGTTTTTGTGAGACGGTTGAGACGTATCGAAACATGCGGAAAGGTCGGTATCCGATGTCGACAAAGAGGAAAGGTAGTCTTTATCTATCCACAAAACGATACGCTCGTAGTCGGTCGCCTCCGGAAGCATAACCGAACGGTGAAGCTCGGTCGGATTTATGAGAATAAAGTCACCCGGAGCAAGAGATACCCGTCGTCCTTCTATCCAATATTCAGCACTCCCTTTCAAGAAGAGATAAACCTCATAAAAATCGTGATGATGAACGTCAACGTCAACCGGCAACAGCCCGTTGTAATGAAACACTTCTATAGTGTCACTGTGCATTACCTGTCTTGGATCAAAGCGCTGTACGTTATTTTTCATCATCCGAGTCCTTTCTTCAAACAAAACAAAAGCATTTGTAGTTTCCTAATACATTGTACAACAACTTTCACAATATGTCAAACAATTATTGCTATAAACATTGTAAAAAAATGTGATATAATATACTTGTATAACTATGTAATAATATGTAAGGAGTTTGTTTTAATGAATTTTTTAACCGACAATTTTCTTTTAAAAAATGAAATTTCTCAGAAACTTTTCCATGAGTGGGCTAAAGATATGCCAATAATCGACTATCACTGCCACGTAAGCGCCGAGGAAATCTACAAGAACCGCGAGTTCAAGAACATTACCGAGGCTTGGCTTGGAGGCGACCATTACAAATGGCGTATCATGCGCTCCAACGGCATTGATGAAAAGTATATAACGGGAGATGCCGGGGACTACGAAAAATTCGTGGCTTTTGCAAAATCTCTTGAAAAAGCAATAGGCAATCCCATGTACCACTGGTGTCACCTTGAGCTCAAGACATACTTTGGATACGACGGAGTACTCTCGGAAAAGACCGCAAAAGAAGTTTGGGACTTAACCGAAAAGGTATTTACAAGCGGAAAGATGAAGGTTCGAGACATCATCAAGATGAGCAACGTTGCATTCATCGGAACGACCGACGATCCAGCCGACACGCTTGAGTGGCACAAAAAGCTTCAGGATGAAAAGTTTGAAACGCTCGTTGCTCCCTCCTACCGCCCCGACAAGGCAGTAAACATTGACAAAACTGGATTTGCAGAGTACATTGAAAAGCTTTCAGACGTTGTAGGATACAAGCTTGATTCACTTGCTCTTGTTAAGAAAGCGCTTCGCGAAAGAATGGAGTTTTTCAACACTCTCAACTGCTCGGCAAGTGACCATGGTCTTGACTGTGCCGTATGGAACAATATGAGTGACGCAGAGGCAAATGCCGTATACCTGAAGGCGCTCAGAGGAGAACCTCTCACTTTGGCAGAAGTTGAAGGTTACAAGACAAATCTTGTTCTTTTCTGTGCAGAACAGTATGCAGACCTCGGTTGGGTGTTCCAGATACACTATAAAGCACTCCGTAATCCGAATGCAACAATGTTTGAGCGTCTCGGACCCGACACCGGTTACGACATCATCAACCCCGATGCTCCTTCTGCTCAGCTCGCCCCCTTCCTCAACGCACTTAACGTAAAGGGCGCGCTTCCCAAGACTATAATTTATAGCCTTGATCCCGCTGACAACGCATTTATCGGAACTCTTATAGGTGCCTTCCAGGGTCCCGAAGCACAAGGCAAGATTCAGCACGGCAGTGCATGGTGGTTCAACGATAACAAACAGGGTATGATAGATCAGATAACAAGCCTTGCAAACCTTTCGCTTCTCGGAAACTTTGTAGGAATGCTCACAGACTCAAGAAGCTTCTTGAGCTATACAAGACACGAATATTTCAGACGTATACTCTGCAACGTAATCGGCACGTGGGCATATGAAGGTGAGCTTCCCTGTGACGTTGAAACACTCGGCAAGATTGCCGCTGACATTTCCTTTAACAACGCTAAACGATATTTTGCATTGGAGGGTAAAATCAAATGAAATTATCATTCAGACATTACGGTGACAGTGACCCCATAAGTCTTGAGTACATTTCACAGATTCCCGGCATGCGCTCGGTTGTATCAGCAGTATATGACGTTGCTCCCGGTAAAGTATGGCCGAGAGAAAGTCTTGAAAAAATAAAGAAATCCTGTGAAAACTGCGGGCTTATTTTCGACATTGTTGAGTCGGTTCCCGTTCATGAGGACATCAAGCTCGGTCAAGGAAAGTGCGACGAATACATTGACGTTTACTGCGAGAACATACGCCGTTGCGGAGAAGTGGGCGTCAAGTGTATCACATATAACTTCATGCCTGTTTTTGACTGGACACGTACACAGCTCGACAAAAAAGCAAAAGACGGTTCAACAAGCCTTGTTCTTTACGCAGAACAGATGGCAAATCTCAACCCGCTGACAGATGACATTCATCTTCCCGGTTGGGACGCAAGCTATACCCAAGAGGAAGTTCGTGACCTTATAAGAGCTTACAAAGAACTTGGAGAGGACGGACTTTGGAGAAATCTTGAAAAATTCCTCAAGAAGATAATTCCGGTCGCAGAGGAAGCCGGCATCCGAATGGCTATTCACCCCGATGACCCGCCATACTCGATTTTTGGCATTCCAAGAATAATAACCTGTGAAGAAAATATCGACAGAATGCTTAAAATAGTTGATTCTCCCGCGAACAGCCTTTGCCTTTGTACAGGAAGTCTCGGTTGTGTTTCTTCAAACGACATCGTTGCTATGACAAAGAAATATGCACAGCTTGACAGAATCGCGTTCATGCACATGAGAAACGTCAAGATAATAGACGGAGGCTCATTTGAAGAGCGTGCTCATCTTTCGTCCTGCGGAAGTCTTGATATGTACGCAATAACCAAGGTGCTCGTTGATGCGGATTTTGACGGATACGTTCGTCCCGACCACGGAAGGATGATCTGGGGAGAGACGGGCAAGCCCGGATACGGTCTCTTTGACAGAGCGCTCGGAGCAAGTTATATCAACGGACTTTTTGAAGCCCTCGAAAAAGCAAAGGAGAACAAATAAATGTTAAAAAACGTATTAAACACCGACCTTACAGGTAAGGTAGCGGTTGTTACAGGTGCGGCAGGAGTACTCTGCAGCAACTTTTCAAAGGTACTAGCAAGAGCGGGTGCAAAGGTTGCACTTCTTGATCTCAACCTTGATGCCGCCGAGACTTTTGCAAAGGAAATAAGAGACGAGGGAGGCATTGCCGAGGCTTTTTCCTGTAACGTTCTTGACCGTGCGGTTTGTGAAGAGACGGCAAAAGAAGTTGTGGCAAAGCTTGGCGAATGTGACATTCTCATCAACGGCGCAGGCGGAAACAACCCCCGTGCAACAACCGATAAGGAGTATTTCGAGATAGGAGATATCGACGCTGAAACAAAGAGCTTCTTCGACCTTGATGCCGATGGAGTGGGATTCGTATTCAATCTCAATTTTCTCGGAACTCTTATTCCCACACAGGTATTTGCTAAACAAATGGTTGGTAAAAAAGGATGCAGTATCCTTAACATTTCCTCTATGAACGCATATACCCCGTTAACCAAAATACCCGCTTACTCGGGCGCTAAGGCGGCAATTTCAAACTTTACTCAATGGCTTGCAGTTCACTTTTCCAAGGTTGGAATCCGTGTAAACGCGATAGCTCCCGGCTTCTTCTCCACAAAGCAGAATGCAAAGCTTCTCTGGAATGACGATGGCACCCCCACAGCACGTACAGGCAAGATTCTTGCGGCTACCCCCATGGGACGCTTTGGAGAAGCAAACGAGCTTGAGGGAGGCCTTCTCTTCCTTCTCAATGAAGAAGCAGCAGGATTTATTACAGGTGTTGTTCTTCCCATTGACGGCGGATTCTCCGCATATTCAGGTGTATAAGAAAGGAGTATTATAAATGAAAGACGTTTCCAAAATAGTTACAGAGGTGGGTGTTGTGCCCGTTATCAAGCTTGACAATCCCACAGAACACGCAGCTCCTCTTGCAAAGGCTCTTTGTGCGGGCGGTATCCCGATTGCAGAGGTTACCTTCCGTGCGGCAGGTGCGGGACTTGCAATTAAGATTATGAGCGAGACCCGTCCCGATATGCTCGTCGGTGCGGGTACAGTTATGACCACTGCTCAGGTTGATGAAGCAATTGAAGCGGGTGCTTCCTTCATCGTCACCCCTGGTCTTGACCCCGAAATCGTTGTTTACTGTCAGGAAAAGAACATTCCCATTTTCCCCGGATGTACAACTCCCACAGACTACCACACAGCCTTCAAGCTTGGTCTTAAGACACTCAAGTTCTTCCCCGCAGAGGAATCAGGCGGACTCAAGAAGATAAAGGCAATGGCGGCTCCATTCCCCATGTTCAAGATAATGCCCACAGGCGGTATTTCTCTTTCCAACCTCAAGGAGTACATCTCCTGCCCCACAATCTGCGCTTGCGGCGGCTCTTACATGGACAAGGCTGACCTCATTAAGGGCGAAAAGTGGGACGAAATCACAGATCTTTGCAAAAAATCAGTTGACCTTATAAAGGAGGCACGTTCAAATGGCTAAAATAGTTACATTCGGCGAGCTTATGCTCCGCCTTGCTCCTAACGGCTACTACCGTTTCTTCCA
>JAZREJ010000008.1:0-2863 GCA_045660745.1 Eubacteriales bacterium | reverse complement strand
GGAACAGACCGTTGAGGAAGTCTCATTCACAGGCGTTCTCGACATTCCCGAAGGAGACTTTGAAGCCGAATACTCGGCAGAAGCCCAAACCGCTGCACCTCTGCGTGCTAAGGTTTGCCTTGGCTTTATCGGCGAAGAGCTCATGAACTGATAACCTCAAAAGCTTTAAGACGGACCTCCTCACGGAAGTCCGTCTTTATTTTTCTTTTTCACATGAAATATAATAAAAAACACATAGACAAAGCCTGAAAAAAGCTTTATAATTACAGATATAAAAGAAAGGAGAATTTTACAATGGCTTTTAAAGAAACTATAACAGGACTCATTTTTGAAAATCGGCACGTCTCAATAACGATAGACAAAAATACGGGCGCTGTCACAAGTGTTATAAACCTTTATACAAACGAAGAAATAGTAAATCCTTGCAGCTTTGTATATCTTGAAGCTCAGGACGAAAGCAAAATTAATCCTACATCTGCGCAGTATTCTGACGGAAAAGTAAAATTCACGTTTGAAAACGGTATGAAGCTTTACACTGTTATTGAATGCTTTGATGACTTTTTCACTGTTGAAATAGCAAGTGTGCTTGATACGAGTGTCAGAGGTGTGTCCTTTGCCAACGTAAAAACAACCCTTACCGAAAACTGCGGATACGTTTTACTGGGCATCGGAATGACCGCCTGGACAAAGCCCGTTGATGCGGGCTACCGCGACCCCGCTCCTTCGGTATATGCCAACGCCTATACTCATTTCCCTGAAGGCGTCAAGGGGGCGAAGCTTGGTTTCACCTTCTCAAAATGTGAAAATGCTATGGAACAGCTCAAATCCCTCATGAGCACCATTGACCCCAAGGTAGGTCTTGTTTCAAGATCCGGAGGCCCTTGGGCAAAAGAATGGAAACAGAATTACGGTGACTATGCCATAATTGTAAATACAGATCCCAAAACCATTGATGACAGCCTTGCGCTCTGCCAAGAATTCGGGGTTGACCAATACGACTATCATCAATCTGTCAACTCCACTTTCGTGCAGGGAGATTTTACCTTCGCTCATACCGAAAACGGTACAGCGGCAGAATTTCGCGAGACTATCGGTAAGAAGATACACGATGCGGGTCTCATCTCAGCCATGCACACCTATGCCTACTATCTCTCTCCCGCTTCTCACAAGCTTCTGTCTAACCCATATTGGCAGAAGCAGCTCCGTGTCAAGGAAACCTACACACTCTCGGATTCCATTGATGCAGACTCTGTTTTTATTCCAACCACAGAGGATGCCTCATCCTTTGACCTTAGGCGCGCTTTCCATCACATAAATACTACCTACGTCCTTATCGACGAAGAGATTATCAAAGTAACAGCAGTATCCGAAGACGGATTTATTGAGTGTGAAAGAGGTACTTGCGGAACGCATGCTGCCCATCACGAAAAAATGGCTGTTATCAAACACCTCGACGGTACCTTCATGATGTTCACGCCCGAGCTTGGAAACGAGCTTTTCTATCACATAGCCGACCTCACAGCGAAAGCCTATAACGAGGGCGGATTCGACATGCTCTATTTCGATGCGATTGACGGTGTGGGACGCCACCTTTCCGACAGACGCGACACGTGGTACTATCACCAGATGTTCATACAAAGAGTTCTCTCTCAATGCGAGCGTACACCTCTTATTGAGACATCCTCGGGATGCCCCTCCGAATGGAACTTCAGAGGCAGAGAAGGTGCGTGGGACTATGCACACTTCTCCATAAAGAAGCACATCAGGAATCACGCCATGTCAAACCTCGAAAAACTCAAAAAGAATATGACTACAACTATCGGCTGGTTCAACTTCTTCACCGACGAGCATTATTGGGGTGAAATCAAGAACACCAACTACAAGACACTTTTCCATGATGACATGGACTATCTCGGAAAATACGCGCTCGCCTACGACATGACCATGGTCTACCATCCGCTCCCTGTTGAGGAGATAAGGAAAAACCCATTCTATTATGACAATCTGAAATATTACACCGAACACTATACAAATCTGCGCAAGAGCCACTACTTCAAGCCCGAGATTCTTGAACGCCTCAAGGATGACAACGAATGGCGTGTAGTTAAAAAAGGTGAGGCATTTGCCGTTCAGCAAATATGGTACGAAAAAGCAAATCTCGGAAACGTAACAAGTGAACCTTCTCACACCCTCCGTGGCAAAAACCCACACAAGCGTCAGATGCCATTCATTCGAATTGAGTCCCGTCACTCGACTCTCTTTGAGGAGCCTGTAGTTCTTGCAAAGCTTTCGGGTAAAGATATAACAGATAATAAGCTTGTAGTACCCACAGAAATTGCCGACATTAATATGCGCGAGGCAAAATCCGTACGCATCAAGGGCACGGGGCGTGACGGTGATGCAGCGCTAATCTCAATTTCGGGCGGTGTACTTGGAGAAAAGGCAGGACGAATAGACCACTTCATTGACCTCAATTTCGAAGGATGGCGCGATTTCGTTCTTCTCGACATGGATAACGGCGATTACGATCTTGAAAAGTACGCATTTAACGAAATTGCGACAAAAAGTTCAGCATCTGCCACTTTCCGCTACTGTCCCCTTTTTACAACACTCAAAGAAACAGCACTGCGTCTTGTGGGACCGTCGGCAAATAAGGCAGAATTCACGAATCTTATCACCTATCCGCACACCCACTCCCCCATCAAGAATCCCACAATCAAGATAGGTGACTCCACCATCACATTCAACTGTGAGATGAAGGGCGGCGAGTACGTTGAATACGACCCCGAAACAGGCAAGGCGCTCCTTTTCCACAACATGGAACAGACCGTTGAGGAAGTCTCATTCACAGGCGTTCTCGACA
>JAZREJ010000007.1:0-17897 GCA_045660745.1 Eubacteriales bacterium | reverse complement strand
TCCATAACTTAGGTGGTTCTCTCGCATATCTACTATAACACCTATTTTGAATTCTGTCGAGTATTTTTTCTGTTTTGTTCCTTTCTTTGCCATAAAAAATATGCACCTCCAAAAGTGTCTAACTTTTGGGGTGCATATCATTCAAAGTGCTTTTTTGTTTATTAAAATTAGCGATTTGAATCGGAGCTTTCTTTAACTATATGAGTTTTTAAAATAATATTTATATATTGTGATAAAGAGCGATCGTCATTTTCTGCGAGAATACGTAGTTTTTCCAAAATATCACTGTCAATAGTTATACTGATTTTTTCTTTCAATGGCTTCAAGATAATCACCTCAGAAATAATTATATACCAATTTCCTACAAAGTATTGACAAATAGTATAAAGTAGGATAAAATACTACCAAAAGCGATGCTTTTAAAATTTACAGTATAAATTAAAGGAGAGTTTTACAAATGAAAAAAGTATTATCCATATTGATGGTATTTCTATTGACGTTTTTGCTGATTGCGTGTTCTTCAAGTGGTAAAGAAGAGGCAGAAGAAACTCTAAAAGGATTCATGAAAGCATTCCGTAATCTTGATGCGGAAGCGATGAAGGACTATGTTGATGATGAAACGGTAGCCAATGACTTTTTAGACATCACCGCAATTAGCAGTGGGATTAAAGAAACTATTCCTGCTGAATTATCTGATTATGAAGATGATTTTGTAGAATTGTTTGAAGATTTCTTAGAAAGAATAATGAAACTCGTATCGTATGAAGTAAAAGAAGTGGAAGAAAATGACAACGAGTATGTTTTTGTGCTCGATCTGACAGCTCCGGATTTTTCTGATTATGATTTCGGGGATATTATTGCGGAATCAGTTGACGAGGAGTTTTTGGAGCAACTTGTTTTAGACAAGTATAACGCAGGAGAAATAACAGAAACAACCTCCGAAAAAGATCTTTACAAAATAATTGCGCCTGAAATAATAAAGCAACTTGAAAAAGCGTTGGATGATGTAGAAGTTGAAGTGGAAACAAAAGAAAAAGAGATTGTTATATTCAAACAAGGCGGGAAGTGGTTGGTAGATACAGAGGCAAGCGATATTGGATGATGAGTAAAAACTCTATCTTGTTGTGGCTGTAA
This sequence comes from Eubacteriales bacterium, assembly GCA_045660745.1. Classification (GTDB taxonomy): domain Bacteria; phylum Bacillota; class Clostridia; order Oscillospirales; family SIG627; genus RGIG6353. Next base: position 16,763 of record JAZREJ010000007.1, on the reverse strand, counting down.
TCGATTTTTAAAAAACAAATGGGTTAATAATGATGCACCCTCAAGCTTTATGCTTTTGAGGGTGCATTTTAGTCATATCAGATTGATGAATAAACGGTTAGCTTTATTTGCCAAATAAGGAATATTTTTAGTATAGCGTAGCGTCTGTTTATGAACCTTTTTGCTTCAATTAATCTGTACCGTGTTGAAAAGTGTTTTTTAATAATTGGTCTTGATATAAACAGACGGAAATTTTCTGATTCAAAATAACCGTTTGTCTCGGTATTTTTCGCGAGAATTGTTATCTTCAATTTTTACCCTGAGTAATTTTAACGCAAACTATCTCACTCTTTGTTCCCACTCTCATGGGCATTCCCCAATATCCTATTCCCGAGGAGACTATAAGGTGCGGGGATTCCGAGTCCTTCTGATAATGACCGTAGTCACAGGGGAACATCATATTAGTTAAAATTGCGGCAGGGAAGAGCTGGCCATGATGTGTGTGCCCCGAAAGAATGAGGTCAACGCTATCCGAGTAAGAATCATAGGCGGACGGATTGTGGTCTAAAGCGATTACGGGAAGCGACCCGTCGAGTGTCGGCAGAAGGTCGGAAAGCTCGCCTCTTGAAAGCCCGTTGTATCCACCAATCGAATGTCTGTCAAGTCGTCCGATAAGAATGAGCCTTTCGTCAATTACTGTGTATTCCTCTTTGAGCACATTGATATTGCTTTTCTCTAAAGTGTCAAGCATAATGTCAAGAGTATTACCGCCGTCGTGATTCCCAAGACACGCGAAGGTGCCGAAGGTGGAATTTATTTTTTGAAAATCGGAAATAACTTTTTCCGGATTTGATACGGAACTGAAATCTGTGTCGAATATATCTCCCGATATCAAAACGAGGTCAGGCTCAAGAGAATTAATCTTATCAACGATTTTCGGGAGTCGATCTTCCATTCCGACTGCTCCTATGTGTAAGTCACTCAGCATGACAATGTTCATGTCGGAAATATCAGTCTTTCCTTCAAGCGTTATTTCATATTCGGTGACTCTTATATTTCTTGCGTTAATACATCCGTAAATAACTGTTATGACAGTAAGCACTGCAGCACACAAAACAGATATAGGTCTGAAAAATCCTTTCTTATAAAAGGATGCCTTTGAAAGCTTGCACACAAGAAAGACAAGGTCTGATAGGACAAAAAATATGAAAAGATATATAAGAATTCCCATCCAATAAGCCGAAATTACTTCAAATATATCCCCGAGTAAAGGAATTGACAGTCTTGCAACACCAAGCAACATAATGACGGTAAATGAAGCAAAAAATGCTAAGACTGCATAATAGCCCACTTTAGGAAAAAAGTGTTTGACGCATACGGTGACACGTTTTGAGATATACCAGGTCACACCACCGAATGCGAGTAAAAGTAATAATAAAAACATTACTATCATTTATTCCTCCAAGTACTAAGACTTGTAGTTATTATAGTAATATATTTCCCAAAAGTAAATATTATATTGTAAAATTTTATGCGAATTCTGAGAAAAGCTAATCAAGTCGTATGCTTTGTATATTATCAAGCAAAAGTTAAATACACGCTAATGCGTGATGAGATACAAAGGCGGTTTTACCGCCTTTGATGATATACACCGAGCTTCGCACGGTGATGATATACCAAGTCTGCGACTTGGATAGAAAAAGCAAGTCTTTCGACTTGCTTTTTATTGGCCCACCCTACAGGACTCGCTCGCCTGCGGGCGAAGCGGTGGTCGGATCTGACTGCCCCCGGCAGTCATTCAACACCGACCCTTCGAGTCCTTTCGGATATATTCCAAACAAAAAAACTCCCCTTTTAGGGAGTTTTTTGTTTGGCCCACCCTACAGGACTCGAACCTGTCACCTTCAGAATCGGAATCTGACACTCTATCCGGATGAGCTAAGGGTGGAAATATGTGCCGAAATCGGCACGTATTATTTTTTTGGAGATTGTTTCTTCTTGAAAAAGATTACCAAAAACGCTATAAGCACAAAGGCTGATACAGCATATATTACAATGGTTGATACGTTAAGTATGCTTACAAAGGTGTTGTCGGTAACAATGACTGCGGAATCCTTCGCGATTTTCACACCATCTTTTGCAAAAAGGGGCTCTGTTAAAGAAAAGTCTCCGACAGTTACTGTCACGTGACCTATCTCATCTCCTCGGTGCACCTCTTCTGTGATGCTTTCGGGAACGGAATATTCTAAAGTTAGGTCTTCATCGACTGCGCACAGATATGTTTTATCTGAATTTGGGGAAAGTGTTATGCTTTCTTTTGTGCCTTCCTTTACGGGGATACTGATCTCTGTTGTATCTTTATTAATTATTTTGTGGATCGAGTACCTTGCGTGTGCGTATTCGTGGAGATTCACGGCATCGGTAAAAGCCATGTTTGCCTGATAAGAATTATTGCGGTTAGCACCGAGCGTTACAAGAAGGTAGCTTTCATCTCCGTCACGCGTCAGGGTGACAAGGCATCTGCCCGCCTGATCCGTGAAGCCGGACTTTACGCCCGTAACCTTGGGATAGTAGGTGCTTTTTTCGGGGTTTTCGATCTCAATTGTTGTTTCAAAATACCGCTCATCAGCCATATCTGTTGCGGGAATGGTGTGATTCCAATGAGATATGATATCACAAAAGTCCTCGTTTTGCAAGGCATATTTTGTAATAATTGCAATATCTCGTGCGGTCGTATAATGGTTATCGTCGTGGAGCCCGTGAGCATTTACAAAATGGGTGTTTTCGGCACCTATTTCTTTTGCCTTGGCGTTCATGGCATCAGCAAAAGCCTCAACGCTTCCCGATACGTAATAGGCAAGCGCTGTTGCCGAATCGCAGGCAGAACGTATCATTGTTGCGTAAATGAGGTCGTATACACCGACTGTCTCTCCGTATTTTAAAGATATATGAGCACCGCCCTCGGCATATATATCATCGAATATTCCGCGGGGGATTTCAAAGACTTCAGCTTTATCTTCGCATTTCTCTATTGCCAAAATACAGGTGAGTATTTTTGTAAGAGATGCTGGATAAACCTTTTCTTCAGAACCGATATCGAATATAATCCGCCCTGTTTCAAGATTTTCCATATAAACGGTATCAGAATAAATGCCCTCTCCGTCTTCGTAAAGTGCGGTGGCACCAACCGAAAGAATAAAAAGGAGAAGCAAAAGTATTAAATAAAAACGTATCTTTTTCATCGTTACAGATTCCTTTCGGACATGAAATATGCCCACTCCTTCAAGATGTTGCAGTAATGCGAGCTTGGAACGCTATCAAGCAAACACAGCGCTTTCTCTATGTAGCTTTTTGCAAGCATTCTTGCCTCATCAACTGCGCCTGTATTTATAAATATATTTCTAATCTTAAGAATGTCATCTTCGGATGCTGACTTGTTACCAACGACTTTTTCAATCTCGGCGCACTCACCGGCGCTTGCAAGTGAGTAGGCTTTTTGCAGAAGTATTGTACGCTTGCCCTCCCTGATGTCCGAGCCGATAGGCTTACCGAGAGTTTTTTCATCGGCAGTTATACCGAGTATGTCATCCTGTATCTGGAAGGCGACCCCGCAAAGAAGAGCAAATTCCTTCAAGGCGACAACCTCCTTCACTGTTCTGTCTGAGGTGTCCAATCCGAGCATTGCTCCTGCCTCGGCTGCAAAAGCAAAAAGATATCCCGTCTTTTTGTACATTATGTTTAGGGTATCCTCGAACGAGCCTGTGTCAAAAGGCTTGGAAGAGTCCTTTATAAGACCTTCTCGCGTATCAAGAGCTTCTCCTTCAAGGACGCCCGCAAGACACTCTGTCTCAAGCACTTTTGTAACGGCAATAACTGTGGACGGGGAAAATTTGTTTGAATCTGCTGTGTCAAGACAGAATTTAACCGAAAGTGCGTGTAGCATATCTCCCGATAGAATTGCAACGTCTCTGCCGTATTCATCTCTTTTTTCCTTTGAAGCGTTTGTAAACATATCGGAAACCAGAACGTGTACGCTTTTTCCTCCGCGCCTTGTCGGGTCATTATCTATAATGTCATCATGAACGAGTGTAAAGGTGTGGAAAAGCTCCACGGCGCACGCTGCGGGAATGCAGGCAATTTCCGCTTCCTTACCACCGAGTGCCCCCGCGCATAGCATGAGTATCGCGGGACGCAGTCTTTTTCCGCCACGGTTAAAATATTCAACTGTGCCGCGTCTCAATTCCTCAGGCTTGATCATTTTTAAATCGGCAGTCGTGAAGTACTCGCGGCATCTTTCCTCTGAAATCTTTAAATAATCGTGAAGTGTCATTTTATCACCTATTATTATTGCACTTTAAGAAAATTTATGCTAAAATATTATTAATGTATTTATTATATCACAGTTTATTTATTAATTCAAGTGTAATCGAAGGAGGCGAAGGCTTTTGTTGACTCTTATTTGTGCACCTGCCGGTTTTGGAAAGACGTATACGCTTTACGATAGGATAAGAGAAATACTTAATAGCGAATCTGAATCACATATATATTACGTTGTACCCGAACAGGAAAGTGTAAAAGCCGAAAGAGCTATCCTTACTCACTTTGGTAACCGACTTAACGAGCGACTTGAAATACTGAATTTCTCACGCCTTGCAAACAGAGTGTTTCGTGAAGCGGGCGGAATAACCTATAGGTATGTTGACAGTGGAGGAAAGGATCTTTTGGTTGCTTGTGTGCTTGAGGATGCAGGCGAATCGCTTGAACTTTTTTCAAACAGCGCTGACGACGAGAATTTTATATCTTCGGTAAGACGAGAGCTTGATACAATGCGCCTCGGCGGAGTAAGTCCCGATGCTCTTGAAAAGCTCTCACGTGACGTTGCCGAAAAGGACGGCTCGGAACGCCTTTGCCGTAAGCTTTCCGAGCTTGCCTCTCTGTACGCATTGTACGACGGAGGTATCAAAAACGAAAACGTCGACGTGCTCGACGATATGACCCGTCTTGCCGATACTCTTGACGAATACGATTTTTTTGATAACACCTATGTCTTTGTGGACGGGTTTTATGATTTCACCTATCCCGAATACCGAATTCTTGAAAGAATGATAAGAGATTCAAGAGGTGTTTTTGTCACTCTTCCACTCGTTGAAAAGGATAACGAGAACATATTCCCTAAGCCCGCCGAGGCAAAACGTCACCTCGAAACGATATGCGAGAAGCTTTCGGCGGAGCTTGATATTGTATTTCTTAATGAAAGAAAAAGAAAGATCTCAAAGAAGCTTTCCTATCTTTCGGATAATATGATAACCCCGTCCTTATCCGATAACTTTCACGAGGAATTTGATGATGACAGTATTATTCTCACATCCTGTAAAACCCCGTTTGATGAGTGTGTTTGTGTTGCGCGTGAAATAGTAAAGCTTGTAAAAAGCGGTGTCAAGTTCCGTGATATCTCCGTTTGTGCCGGCAGTATATCGGAATACGGCTCAATGCTTGAGGACGTGTTTGAAAAATACGGGATAAGATATCTTTCGACCACTCGCACCACCCTGATGTCAAAGCCTCTTGTGGCTCTCATATTTCAGGCGCTTGACGTTGTTTCATCGGGATTCTATTTGCCTTATGTTAAAAGATATCTTGAAAATCCGCTGTTGCCTATCTCAAGCGATGACTCTTTTGTGCTTTCAAATTATATCACAACATGGAACATAAACAAGTCTTTGTGGTACAGTGACGGCGATTGGGTCATGAATCCGAGGGGATACGTTGAGACTGTGTCAAACGAAGAAAGGGAGCTGCTTGCAAGAATAAACAGCGCAAGACGAAAAATTTTCGCGCCTCTTATGTCACTTTCCGAAAGACTGAAAAAGGAAAAGGTATCCGATAAGGTGTCGGCTCTTTGGAGCTTTATCGAGGAGCTCGGTGTAAAAAACAAGCTCATTGACCGTGCTGACAAACTTCTTGAGGCATCTGATATATCAAGGTCAAGGGACGAAGCAGATGTATGGAACCTTACTCTTGAAGCACTTGACAGAGTATCCGCGGCTATTGGCGAAAGAAGTGCGGGGCTTGAACGCTTCGTAAAATATATGCATATCGTATTTAAAGATTCCGACTTCGGAAGGATACCGTCAAGCCTTGATGAGGTAGAGGTCGGAGATATAGGCTTTGTCAGAAACGAGAATGTAAAGCACTTGTTTGCGCTTGGCTTTAATGAAGGGGCGTTCCCTGCAATCGAGACACCTGTCGGTGTATTCACGGAAAACGAAAGACAGGTGCTTGAGTCTTACAGTGATTTCTTTAAAAACGACTCCGAGGAAAGACTTTTGCAGAACGAAGTGTTTCATCTGCTTCTTGCCATTTCAATGCCGTCCGACAGCTTGAGGCTTGTTTATCACACATCATCCTGCGCATCCTCCGAGGACAGAGTTTCGCTTTTTGCACCAATGATAATGTCACACGTTCCCGTTACCGAAACTATCTATGACGCCTCAACAGCTTTGCCTGTTTGCAAAACGGAGCTTATCGAATGGGCTTTGAAAAATCTCGAAAAGGAAAATTTCAGGGATGTTTTGGAAGAGATAAGAGCTGTTTCAGCGGAAGCGGCAGACGAAATAGAGCGACTTGCATCGTCTTTTGATTTTGACTCGCAGGAGCTTACCTTTAGTGCTCCCGAGAAGGTCTTTTCCAACAAAATCAGTATGACACAGGCAAGACTTGATACCTTTTCAAGATGTCCGTTTTCGTATTATTCTAATTATTTGCTTGAGCTTCGTGCGCACAAAAAGGCTGAGTTCAGAGCTGCGGAGATGGGAAGCCTTGTACACAAGGTGCTCGAGGAGGTATTGTCAAGGATAGCAAGTGAGGGAAAGAGCTTTGCGGATTTTGACAGATGTGCAGTCGAGCAGATGGCAAAAGAATCCGCCTCGGAATATTTAAAGGTATCCGCTCCCGAAATATCCGTAACGTCAAGACGCTTTAAGTATCTTATAACAAGACTTACCTCTTTTGTTGTGTACGTTATCGAGAATATGAGAGAGGAGTTTGAAAATTCCGATTTCGAGCCCTACCTGTTTGAGCAGACAATGAATGATGACGGAGAAATATCGCCATACACCGTGGAGCTTCCGAACGGGGATAAGCTTGTGTTCTACGGATGCGTTGACAGAGTTGATATCTATAACGGAGATGACGGCAAGAAATATCTGCGTGTAGTCGATTACAAGACTAAAATAGGTGGCAAGAAATTCGATTTAAACGATGTAATAAACGGAATAAATCTTCAGCTCCTTGTATATCTTTTTGCAATATGGCAAAAGGGGGAGAGGGAAGGTTCAACTCCCGCGGGAATAATGTATATGCCGGCCTCGCGTCCATCGGTAACTTTGCAGTCTGTTGATATGGCTGAAAACGAGAAAGAGACACGCGACAGCGAAATGAAGCGCTCAGGACTCTTCTTGCTCGATGAAAAGATACTTACCGCCATGGAGCATGGGCTTGAGGGGCGTATTCTTCCGATAAAAAAGAACAAAAACGGTACGTTTTCCTCGACAGCATCTCTTGCAACCCTTGAACAGTTCGGTGCTCTTAAACGGTATACCGATAAAACGTTTATAAATCTTGCACTTAAGCTGAAGCGAGGCGAGATAGGCGCTGAGCCTCTTATGTCAAGTACCCTCGATAGCTGTAAATGGTGCGATTTTAAACCGTTTTGCAGGTATGAAGGATGCGGACGTAAGTATCGCCGAGTTAAAGAACCGTGGATTGAAATAGAAGATGACAAATGAAAAGATCACAGCCGAGAGGCTGTGACCTTTTTTACATAGGAAATTGCTTGTAACATAAAAGTATACCTTGCCGAAGGCTACTTTTTTTACTTTATTGGAAAATTGATGTTCCCAAAATGGGAAGTGCCCAGATAAACTGGTAAAGACAAACGATCATTGGAGTGATTTTTTCGTGTGAATCGGAATTCAAAAGACATATTGTAAGGATTATTACCGAAATAACGATTCCTATGTATTTTGCCAGATTGTTTAATGTGATTATACGTCTGCACTTGTCGCACCAGATAAATGAGCGGAGAAGATTTGGTACCGATGTGTTAGAAAGGATTCCGGTGGGAGCCTTTTCGGTTTCGGTCTCAAGAGTTGCCGTATCCGAGGTGTCAAGCTTTATAACAACGATAGGATAGTTTTCATCCTTTAGAAGTCTTGTTAAAAATTCTGTGTCGAGATTCGGGTCAGAGCTCTTTATTGACATGCAAATGCCAATGTCGTAGAAGGTGTCGAGAATTGCCTTGAAATTCTTGCCAATGGAATATTTGACGTAGAACTTTGCGGCAAGCGCGCCTTCCACTGCCATATACATGATTCTTCCTGATGCAGTTTCAAACATATCGTCAACAGGGTCAAACGGGCATTCGAGTCCTATGGATTGCATTGCAATGCTTGTGCCGAGTATTACTTTTTGTCCGTCTATTATTGAAAGAATAGATGAAGGAGATACCTGAAGAACCGTATCGGTCTCGGCTGCACCTGATGATCCGGGATCAATGATAGAACGGTTGAAGACATCCTTAAGCGGACCTCCCGCAATATTGAATACACGCGCGGCAGTGAATATCGCAGTGTCAATACGCGTTTCTCCGTAGGTTTTGACTGATGTTACCTTAATGCCTTTTTCGTGAAAAACATCGGTGTCCTTAAAGGAAACGACAGATGCGGTGGAGCATTCGTAAAGTGAAGACTCTCCTATTACCGCACAGCCTCTTTTTGCCATTTTTAAAGTTCCCTTGAAGAAAGGAAGAGATACGGTGAAGAATGAGGCTATTGGAGTCGATATTGCAAACGCAAGTGTAAAGTTGTCAAGTGCTTTGCCGAAAGTGGGGGTTCCCACCATGATATTTGCAATTACCGCGAACAATACCGATGTGAAAAGTACAAGAGGAAGTATGATGCGGTACACTTCGTCAAAAGCGGAAGCGGCTTTGGATTTGGCCACAAAGTTTGAAACAAATTCCGTTTTGGAAAGAGAGAACATAACGGGGTCTTCGGGGAGGTATTTTTCAAAGATCTCATGCTCGTCCGAATCCTCGGAAAGGGCTTCTGCTATGTATTTTGGAGTAGATGAAGCCGCCATGCGGAATGCTATGCCTTCACGTCTTACGTCAAGGAAATGCACAACTGCATTTATAAACGCACCGAGTGCCGCGATTGATGAAAAGAGAAGAATGTTTTCGTTCTCTCTGTCGATTGTAAGGTGGAGTAATATCTGTATAAAGGATACCGTGAAAAGTAAAAATGAAACGCTGTTTTTTGTGGGTGCCCACTTGAATAAAGCCTTTGCCCCCTTAACGAGTCGGTCAAGTATACATACGCCCGTAAGGAAAAGGAGCTGAAGGTCTGCAAGCAGATAAAGGATTCCATACTTTCCGGGAGTCAGTATCTCGGGACGGTTGAAAGACGGAGATTCCAAGAAGAAAAGAAGAAGAGTGAAGATAAGCGTTGTAAGAACAGAAAAAAGCGCTTTTCTTGATTTCTTTCTGTAATTTTCGTAGAACTCTTCCTTCTCGTCGGGAGAAAGATATTCTCTCATTTCATCTTTTTTCTTTTTCTTTGTAGCGGTATATTCGTCCTCGTAGTCCTTGGAGTCATCATCTTCGTCTCCCTGCTCATATACGTCTTCTATGGGAGCGGATTCTATCTCATATTCATCGTTGTCGCCGTCTGACTCTTCGACTTTCGCTTTTTTCTTTTTCTTCTCGCCGAATATTTCAGACAGTGTTACGCGCGAATCGGATTTCATTGTTTCTGCTACGTCCTTGACCGTAGCGGACGAGTATATCTCATCTACCTCGTCAAGGATGTCGTCTGAAGCTGTCTTTGATTTTTTACTGACTCCGAGGAAATTGCGAAGCTTACTTTTGGAGGTTTCGCCTGTGTCCTCATCGTCAAAGGGATTGAATGGTTCCTCATCGTCATCCTCAAGCGCTACAGGTGCACTCATAACCTTTGTGGAATCTTCCCCCGTGAAGAAGGCTGCCTGTTCTTGTGTGTCGGAAATGACAGGCATTTCTGCCGTATCTTCTTCGATGGCAACTGTTGTTAAAACCTTAGTTGCGTCATTGCCGCTGAAAAATGCAGCTTGTTCGGATGATTCCGGAGCATTATTCTCTTCCATGCTTGAAGAAATCGGTTCCTCCGATATTTTTTTGTTATTTGCTTTTAATAAAGCTTTCGGGAGTTTGCCGTTTTTGAATTTGTATTCAGCCATACCCGTTTCCTTTCAGATGTTATTTTCTTCTTGAACGTGCTGCCTCAAACAGTATGACTGCTGCAGCACAAGATACGTTGAGCGAATTTACGTTACCCATCATGGGAATTGATGCGATAAAGTCGCAATTCTTTTTTACAAGGTCGGAAATTCCGTCTCCCTCGCTTCCGAGAACTACCGCGATCGGCATGTCAAAGTCTATAGAGTCGTAATTCTGACCGTCCGCCTCGCATCCTACTACCCATATTCCCTGTTCCTTGAGATCTCGGATTGTGTTATTGAGATTTGAGACCTTTGCTATTGCCATGTGCTCGACAGCCCCCGCCGAAGTTCTTGAAACAACAGGGGAGAGGGGAGCGCTGTGACGCTTCGGAAGTATTACTCCGTGAACGCCTGCGCCGTCGGCACATCTTATAAGAGCACCGAGATTATGCGGGTCGTTTATTCCGTCTGCAATGACAATAAATGGCTTCTCACCCTTTTCTTCGGCAATCTTTAATATGTCGGATACTTCGACGTAGGTCTTTGCAGCCGCGAGAGCAATAACGCCCTGGTGCATGATACCGTTTGCGAGAGCATCAAGCTTTTCGTGCTTTACTTCTATGATGGGAACTCCTCTTGTACGGGCTTCGCCCTGAATTACGATGAGAGCACCCTCAATATCTTTTTTTATGAATATCTTGTCAACACTTCTTCCCGAACGTAAAAGTTCGAGGACGGCGTTTCTGCCGCAGATGATGTTTTCTGCATTTTCCGTATACTCGGAATCAGCGACAAAATTATCTTTTTTTGAATTAAAAGTCTGTTTTTTGTTCATATTAATACCTCTGTTTTACAGTATAACACAAAAAGCGAAATTTGTACAGATTTTTATTTAAATTTACATAAATTTACAAAATAAGGAAAAATTAAAGGTGTGACGGGATCGTCACACCTAAAACGTATTACTCACTGAAAGAATCTATATTACTGCTGTTCCTTCATTTCAGCATAACACTTGCTGCAATATACAGGGCGATCGTTGCTGGGTTCAAAAGGAAGCTTAGCTTCTCCGCCGCAATTAGCGCAAACTGCTGTGAATAATTCTCTGTTAGTTCTTCCGTTAGCTTTTCTTGCATCACGGCAAGCCTTACAGGTCTTGGGTTCGTTGGTCAAACCTCTTTCTGCGTAGAATTCCTGTTCACCAGCGGTGAAAGTGAATTCCTGGTTGCAAACTTTGCAAACCAATGTCTTGTCTTCGTACATTTTTTTACCTCTCCGGTTAAAATAAATTTATGCGCCTCATCGGCTTGAGCCCGCGGACGGATTTGCACCGTCATATCGAAAACCGCGCTTTAATTAAGCTACACGGACATATTGGCTGATATAATTTATTATTCTAAGTGTTAATTACACTTAATGAACTTTTTCAGCTTGCCTCTGATACGCTGTATGGCGTTGTCAACAGATTTCGGAGAAGTCGAAAGCGCGTTTGCGATAACTTCGTAGGATAGCCCTTTGAGAAATAGCTTTAAGATATTTCTCTCATACTCGGAAAGAAGCGTATCTATTGATTCTTTTATCAATCGAAGATTTTCTTTCTCAAGTAAGAGTTTTTCAGGGTCTGTGCATGAATCAGGACACTGTACTGCCGTTGCATCGTCGATAGGGGATCCGGTGCGCACGGGATTGTTTTTTTTGCTGAAATAAACTCTTAAAGAAGAATATATACTATGTTTTATGCAGAGCGTAGCATAGGTTTGAAAAGAAGCATTTTTTGATTCATCAAAGGTGATACTTGCTCGGTACAAACCAAGCAACCCCTCTTGATAAAGATCTTCTTTTTCGGCACTGTCAATGTCTGCAACGCCTGAAATACGATTTATGATACCGTCAAATCTTTTTGACAACTCAAAAAACGCCTTTTTGTCCCCGAGGCGTATCTCTCTTACAAGCTCCTCGGTAGAATATGCGGAATACAACGGCATCCAAATATACTCCAAACTATTATAGATTATTGACAGTATAACATATTTTTGTAGGATGTCAATAGTTATTTGTTAAAAAATTTAAGTTTATTTAACACTTTTGTAAAAAATAAGATATTTTGTCGAATTTTTTTGTTGATATTGCAATAAACGAAAAAATGTGTTACAATAAGAGCAAAGACTGAAAGGAGGGGACCTTATGCCCTATAAATCTTTGATAGTTGATAAGACGGAGATCAGAATATATATCCTGTATATTTTCAGACTTTTGAAAAATCTTGATCAGACTGTAACCTTCGATCTTCTGTCTGAGGTGGTCAACTGGGAAGGCGCTGTTAATTACTTCGATTTTTCTGATGAATTTGCATACCTCGTGGAAAATGCATCATTAGAGGAATGCGTTGAAAAAGGAAAAGGAATATATGATATTTCCGAAAAGGGAATGATGATAATAGATACTATGGAGAGAAGCCTCATTGCAACTGTAAGAGACAGTGCGTACCGTTCCATTATGAGATTCTTTTCGTTTAAAAAAGACGGAAGTCTGTACGTCAACGAGATAACGGAAGAAGATGACGGCTGGAGAATAAGATGCTCACTCAGAAGCGGATCACGCGTTATCGTTGATTCAAGTATCTATTCTGAAAACAAGGCGTATCTTGAGAAAATCAGCCTCAATTTCGAGGAAAATGCAGCAAAGATAATAGACGGTATTGTTGGATTCATGACAGGGGATATAGATTTCTTTTTTAATGACAAAGCTTGATTGCTTCCGCTATACACTCCGCACTAAGCTTTGCCGCTTTGGTTGCTTCTTCGAGTGTGTTTGCACAGGTTCCTATTTCAAGCAAGAAGGAAGCGTAAGACAGGTGTTGATTGTATCTTGCTCCTCTTAAAAATATAGGACGTGAAAGTGATGGATATTTGCTGTCCATCACTTTTTTTATTATAAGGTCAAGCGAAAGGTTACGCTCCCAATTTTTATACGACGCTCCTCCTGCATCGCTCCCCGCTACTATCATAACCTGCGCACATCCCATATCGGTGTTTTCCGCTACCGTTTTGATTTTAACCAGATCCTCGGACACGAGAGAATCTCGATGTATATCTATCACAAGCTGTATTTCAGGGTACTGCTCAAGATATTTTTTTATAGCCTCGCCCGAAAGGGAATAAGCACTGTTGTAGTCATCCTTGTCGAACATTTCCTTGCAGTGGATAGTTTTTATGCCTCTCTTTTCCAGCTCTTCGCAAAACACTTCGCCGACTTTTACGACGTTTTTTTCTGTGTCTTCCGTTCTTGTCTTTACAGTGTCTTCGTTATAGTATGCCGTGACCGTTGTTCCGTTAGAGGTATAATATACGTTCATCGCATCGTCTTTCTCAAAGTAACATTCCGTTCCGTGTGTATGTATCACCAATACCGTTGGGGAACCATCGAGCGCAAAGCTCGGTGCGAAGGACGATAGCTCTGATTCCTCCACCGTGTACGGTGTATCGTTTAAAATATTATATTCCGAGCGTATGGATTTTGATATTATCGGGTGCATATTGTCAGGCAGGTATAAAAGCTCGTCTATCGTATTCGACGGAAACAGCTCCTTTTCAAATATCGACAGTTCTTCGTTACGCGGCGGGGCCTCGCTTATGTAGGCGGCATCGGCTTTGCCGAAAAAAATTCCGCCGAAGGTCAGTACCGCTAATACAAAAAGCGGTACCGTTAAATAAAAGCATATAAATTGAGATATTTGTTTTTTCATAATTGCTCCGTTCAGTTTGCGATAGAAACCATTTCTTCGTAATCCAGATTCTTGTGGAAGGCAAGATTTATTCCGTATCCTATAACCTTCGCAAGGCAGGAGATTATAAGGTCTGTATCTTTTGGTGTCACAAAGCACTCGAGTTCATTTGACTGCTTACTCTTTTCAAAGCTTTCTATTATATCTTTGGAGATTTTTGCGTTTTTGCAGTGCTTTTCAAGAATTCCGAACGCCAATGCACCGACGTCCACAACGGTTGGTACTCCTATTGATATCACAGGTACCCCGAGAGTCGTTTGGTTTAGTGAGGTTCTGCGATTACCCATTCCCGATCCGGGGGATATTCCGCTGTCCGAAAGCTGAACTGTTGTTACAAGACGTTCAAGATTTTTGGAGGCGAGAGAATCTATTGCAATGACAAGCGAAGGGGATATCTTGTCAACAAGGCTTTTTATTATCTCGGTGGTCTCAACCCCGGTTTGACTGAGCACACCGGGGGAAAGCGCGGCAATATCAAAAAGCCCGAGCTCGGAAAAAAGGGATGGTGAGGCAGTCTTGATGTGACGGGTGACTATTACGTGTTCAAGTGCCTTCGGGCCTATTGCGTCTGCGGTTATTGTGATGTTCCCAAGCCCCGCTATAAGCACAGGCGACGATTCCGCGAGATTACCGCAAATAAGCTCTTCGATGAGAATGGAAAGGGCTTTTGTTGAATTTATCAAAGTATCTGAGGTTTCATTCCAAGGTGTGCCTATGTGTAACGTCAGATATTTCCCGCACGGCTTTCCCGTTTTATCGGATGCATCTTTGTTTGTTATTTCAACTCTCGTCATATTGAAACCAAGGATGTTTTCTTCCTTATATATAATGCCGTCCAAATGTGAGTTGCTTTTTGTGGCCATTTCGTGAGCTTCAAGTGCAAGATCTGTTCTCGGTTGATACATGATATATTCCTTTTCTATATAAAAGATACTACAGTACACAAGTCGAAATTCTCGGAATTTGGTAAAAAATTAAAAAAACTTTGAAATAGGACTTGATATTTTTAAAGTTTCGTGGTATGATACATAATTGAATAGGTTAGAACGCAAGAAACTTGTGTGTTTCTTGTAAATTAAGGAGGTGTAATAATGCCTAATATCAAGTCAGCAAAGAAGCGTGTATTGGTAACTGAAAAGAAGACTCTTCAGAACCAGATGTTCGTTTCTTCCATGAAAACTGCTATTAAGAAGTATGAAAAGGCTGTTGCTGAAGGCGATAAGGAAACCGCTGCACAGACTTACAAGGCTGCGGTTAAGAAGATTGACATGGCTGTTGCCAAGGGTCATATCCACAAGAACGCCGCTGCTCGTAAGAAGAGCCAGTTCACAAAGAAGCTTAACGCTCTTGCATAAGTTAAGAGATTCTTATCCCACACGGAACGTCGTGTGGGATACTTCTTTTTTACAGTATACTTGCAAGGTTTACTTTTGAATACTCGATGAGTGACTCAAGATATATTTTGCATTCCTCGAGTTTTTCATAATAAAGAGTTTTGTCATCTGCCGCTGATAGCTGCAGTGCGCTTTTTAAAAGGTAATACACTTTATCAAAATCGTCACCCGGTAAACCGAGTTCTATCACAAAGCGTTTGCTTTTTAATGAATCTATACGGAGCTTCAGTTGAGCGGGTGAAGATCCTTCTTTGTTAGCCAGAAGTCCGTCAACGGTACGCCATACAGGGGTAAGCGTATTTCTTTGATTTTTCGACACATACAAGGCTCCGAAGAAAATAATCGCAAGTATTATTATTGAAGTAATAACGGATTTCATTTTTCTTTTTTTATGCTATACACGTCACCGCTGTCGCTGAGTGTCAGCAAGAATACCTCCGATATGTTATTGTAGCCACAGCTTTTGACTGTTTTATTTAACCACTCTTTGTTCTTTTTTAAAAGCTTCATTGCGTTTGTGTTTATCTGACCGTCAATTATTAACGCTCTGTCCAGCCCTCCTGCATTTTTTTGAATAACACTTATTTTCCCGTTAGGCTCAAGGATTGCGTATTCTGCATCCTTTGGCCCCCCCAAGCCTTGTTGACGCAGCTCCGACATAAGCTCTTCTACCGTCATTCGTGATTTAGAGAGAGCTGTTTGATTTATTATACCTTTGTTTATCAAAAAATCGGGTGTTGAGTCAAAGGCGCGTTTGACCTTACAGGATTTTGTTGATAGAAAAGATATTATGACCTCGGATGATACAAGAAAGAGTATTGGCAGTATTCCGTAAAGAAGCGGTATGGATTTGTCCCCGACGGGAGAGGTAGCAAGCTCCGAAATGAAGATAGCACAGACAAGCTCGGACAGTTGAAGCTCTCCTACCTGTCTTTTTCCCATGAGTCTGAAAGAAAAAACAGTGAGGAAATATATAATGAATAAACGTATAAGAGTTATAAACATGGCGTACCTCCGAGAATAGTATGATAGAAAAAAGTTTTTTTATTTAAAATAACGAAAAAACTTTCGTAAAACTATTGACAAGTTACAAAAAAAGTGATAGAATACCCTCGCTTCACCGAAGCGGGGGAGTACACACAAAAAAAATTAAAAGATTTTTTAAAAAAGGGGTTGACAAATAATCCCAAGTGTGTTATGATAGACAAGCTGTCAACGAGGACAGTGAAATGGACATTGAAAATTAAACAACGAGACAAATGTACAAAGTGTGTGAGGTAAAACTCGTGCAAGTAAAAGGTCTCGAAAATTCCTAAAAGAAATACAAACCAGAAACAAGTAAACGAGCA
>JAZREJ010000006.1:0-21194 GCA_045660745.1 Eubacteriales bacterium | reverse complement strand
ACATCCCGTAACACGGAACACCGAATCGTCATCGTTAAGGCAAGTAATGATTGCCGCTCTGTCTCCAACGTCAAGCCCCATAAGTAGGTCTGCAGGCTGAGGTGCAAAAACAGGCATCGCCGTAACACGTACCGGAGTTGCACCCGTAATATGCATGAGCGGACCGAGCGAATGGGTTATATAATAGGTTCTCGGGATAAAATTACGCCAATGCTTTTCGTAAGGGCGCAGTTTTTTTACAAAGCTGAGCTCATCGCGTCCGATTGGATGATTATATTCGCCCTCGGCGTAAATTATCTTTCCGATGCTTCCGCCGTCCGCGATACGTTTAAGCTCAAGATTGAATTTCATATAAGGATAATTCTCGGCAAGCATATAGACCGCTGAGCTCTTCTCTGCCGCACGCACCAGTGCTACGCCGTCTGCCATAGTGGAGTTTGAAGTACACTCACTGATAACGTGTATGTTTTTTTCAAGAGCGCGTATTGCAAAGCGCGCATGGTTATCAAAGGTGTTGCACAAGAATATTGCTTCAAGCCCGGGATGGTCTATAAACTCATCAAAGTCACGGTAAAGTGCCGCACTTCCTCCAAGCTTCTCACCTGCCTTTTGAAGCTTTGTTTCGTCTCTGTCGCAAAGTGCAACTATATCAACGTTGTTTGCGCGTACAACATCGAAGAAATGGGAGCCCCTGTATAGTCCGAATATTCCGAATTTAATTTTTCTGTTCATAGTATTCACTCCGACCATTATGATTATCACCGAAATTTTATCATAAAATGCGAGTAGGTGCAATATATAAAAGCACGTATTTCGACCTCTTTTTTTGTGCATTTCGCAAAAAAAGAACTGTGTGCTCAATCAAGCCCACAGTCCAAATTTTTATACAAGCGCATCAAGGCATTCTCTCACCTTTGAAAGCATTACATCAACAACCGTTTCATCCGCAATGAGCGGCGGCTTTATAAGTGCGCCGGGAGGACAGTCAGCCTTGTAAAGCTGTGCGCTGATATCAACGCACTTTTCGTTTATAAGCTTTGTAAAGCGGGATGCGTCCTCTACCTTTTCAAAATGTATAGCCGCAAGGTGTCCAAGCCCCTCTGCCTTATCAACAAGTGTTGGGAATTCCTTTGCAAGTGCTTCGATGCCTTTCTCAATATACTCACCCATTTTCGTTATAGCCTCTCCGTTTTCACGGGAAAACTCCATGGTAATAAGATAAGCAAGGCTTGCAAGCTCCTCCTGTCCGTTGGTAACAAGTGCTCCGAACTGGTTGAGTATATCCGCTTCATAGGTTGTGAGTATCTTACTTGCGGGATATTCTCCCCCCGGGAAGCCCTTTCCTATAACGGCAAAATCGGGACGGAGACCGTACTTGCGGAAAAGGAACATTCCATCGTACCACATGCATGACTGTATCTCGTCACAAAGGGTGAAGGTGTGAGTTTCACGACAGAGCTCATACGCTTTTTGCAGATACTCGGGGGTGAGCCTTATACCGCTGTAATTCATGAGAATTATTTCGTGTAAAAAGCCTGCCGTCTTGTAGTTTCCGCTGTTGTAACGGCGTATCTTTTCTTCAAAGTCGAGAATATCGTTCTTCTTGACGCTCACCACCTTGTAAAGGTGATTTTGAAGCGCCTTTTCATAAAGCTCCGGCCACATTCCCCTGAAGGTTTGGGCAATTACAGTCGTTCCGTGATAATTCGCGCAAAGCCCCTCCTTGTTGTCCTCCATAACAAGAAAAACAGGAGTTTTTCCGTCGAATTCGGGGGTAGTGTAGGTGGAATCAAGACGATAAAATCTGGAAAGCATCATCTTTATTCCCGCCTCAACCGCAAGGCTACCCGTCTCAAGGTTGATGATTCGGTTGAGCACATGAGGCTCTCTTGAGGAAAGAACGTCATCAAGCGCTCTGCCCTCCACTCCGTTTGCCGCAGCAATTATCCTCTCCTCAGCAAGTCTTGTGATATACCCGCGGGTGTTGTTATGAGTGGCGTTGAGTATTCCGAGGCGTCTTGCATTTGTAATAAGCTTATAGCCGGGAAAATTATGTCCGAGAGAGGCATGATAATGCTCGCTCTTGGCAATAAGATATGCTCTTCCGTCCTCCCCGATACGGGTACAGCCTATACCGCCTATGGGAGAAGATGAAAGATGCGCCGCCTTGCGGTAAGCCTCGGTGGGTGCTCCGAGCGTGTTGTTTGCAAAAGGCTCAACGACCCTCTCGCCCGTCATTCTCGCAAGCTCATGCATACGGGAAACGTAGGAGTCGGGAATAAATTCCACCTCTTCATTAATAAGCGCATCCGCTTCCGCTTCATCCATTCCGTTAACTCTTACCGCAACGCTTTTCACGGCATTCATGTATTCCGCGCCAAGCAGATCCCTTAATGAACGTTTTATATTTTTAAACATTTTATCACCTGTAATACTCTTTCATACGGGAATTTATGGGAAGGTCGAGTATATCCTGTACCAGCTTCTCCGCCTGAGCGCGGTTTTTCGTCCAGGGGTCGGTCATAACGAGGTCAACAAGCAGCTCTCGGCTGTGATTTTCAAAAGCCGCAAGCTCTATCTCAACGGGTGCTACTCTATCCCTCAAAAGATGCGCCATAATGGGCTTCGGGAGTCCTTCATTGCATATAGGGTGTACTCCGTCTTTGTCTATATTTGCCGCAATCTCCACCTCATAATCGGTGGGAAGTCCCTTCATATATCCGCCATCGTTCAACACGTTTACCACAACTCTTGTATGAGTGTCAAACGCAAGTCCCTCAAGAAGAGGAATCATAGGCTCGGGAGAAACGTGAGGAGGAAATACGTCGCTGACTTTTACGGATTTGTCTGCAACAATATGTTCAAGCTCCTTTGTAAAGCCCGCATTGCCCTTGAACATTATTCCGTACCACTCGTAGGGCTTACACTGGTAATACTTCTCACACTCGTCGTCGGTATGATATTCCCACCCCCAAGCGCCTCCGCCCGAGCTGGGGGTATCGCCTATCGGGAAAAGTCCGAAGCGGTGATAAATGTCAACAGCCTTGCGGTTAACTTCATCCCCGGCGAGTCCGAATTTTTTAAGCTCCTCCTCATTGTCCACAAGAAGTCCGCTGTGCTCCTCTATCCACTTATCAAGAAGCGGATATGCATCCTCACCTCGGTACTTGAACTCGGTCATCCAGATAAAGTGGTTGACTCCTGCAATCTCGAAAGTAACCTCCTCCTTATCAAGTCCCATTGCACGCACCACCTTATACGCTCCGTTGAAGCCGTGACACATACCAATGACCTTGGCATCCCTGTACTTTCTCTGAAGATAGGTAACTCCCGCTTGAACGGGGTTTGCCACCAGCACGTAATATGCCTTGGGGCAAATTTCCAACGTGTCCTTTAAAATCTCCTCCATCAAGCAAAGCTGATGGAAGTTGATGTAAAAGCCTTCGTCATGGACGATGTGAAGGCTTCCTCCGAAGCGGTAGCCGTTCTTGTAAGCGGTGTCGATTCCCTGCTTGAAGCGTTCATGCCCTCCGTCAAGTGCAACGTTCATAACGAAATCCGCACCGCGCATAGAGCTTCTTCTGTCCATGCTCTTTTCGATATTCAAGGATGCGCCAAGCTCCTCACGGTATCTTATGCAAAGTCCGTAAATGGCATTGAGCCTGTCCTCGTTTATATCTACAAGCACAACAGTTGCGTCCTTGAAATTCTTATTCAGGCACAGGTCTTTTACAAGGTTTACAGAAAACGAACAGCTTCCCGCACCTATAATACAAATTTTTACTGACATAGTTTACTCCTTAAAACTCCGGGTTGTAATATTCTTCTATCCTTTCGTATTTCAAGCCGTACACTCGCACGTTCTTGAATTTCCACCAGCTTGAATATGCTTCAAATCCGATTTTTCCGTATTTGGAGGAATCAATGGGGTCGGGGTCGGAAATTTCAAGGCAGAGCTTATCGTCAACAAGAACGAAAACCTTTCCATCAACGTTACCCATCTTGAAGTTATATTCCTTTTCGGGGTCAAAGTTGAAAAGAGGGGTTGCGGCGGTAAGCTTGTATTCGGGGGATTTTTCAAAGCCCACGTTTCCGTGCCAAAACGCCTCCATACCCGCAACGTACGCAAGTCCCCGCTCGTCCTTTTTCTCGTCCCATTCACCGTTTATCATAACGTTTACGTCGTGAGTTGCGGGAGGTACCATCTGTACCGTAAGCTCGAGCATTACGTTCCCGAAAAAGTCCTCCTTCGAGATTATCATCCCCGGACACATTTTGGGGTTCTTTCCGACTACCCATCCGTCCTCCGTCTTCCATTCGCCCGACTTTACGATAAAGTTTTCCTCAAAAATCTTATCGTCAAAATCGTCGATGCTCTTTAAAAGCTTTGAATTTTTGAGGTCAACGTCAAAAAACGCAAGCTTCAGCATTCCCTCGCCTGTGCGCGGTGCTTTCTCGGCACCTCTTTCAAATTTCTTAAATTCTCTCATTTTTCTCACTCCACAACTTCAATATCAAGAAGATAACAAACTTCACGAAGCTTGTCCGTATAGTCTCCGAAGGTCATTATTATATGCTGTCCCGGTACCTTATCAAGATACTCGATGATGGGCATTTCCGGTTCGAGAAGTGCTGCCGGAAAATCGGGGGTCGGCTCTTCCCAACCAAGCTCTGTCCACTTACCGAGTGGCTTGGTTCTGCCGTGCTGAAGGAACAATTTGAACTGTCCCTTGTCCGAATAAAAGCGTCCGTAGGTTATCTCACCGCACTTGAGACGGGAAACGTTGCTGATACCTGTGTTATACTCACCGAGATTCGCGCTCTTTATTTCAAAGTCACCGTCGATAAAGTCGCGCGGTATAAATCCGCACACTCCCACAAGAACCTCTCTGTCAAACACCTCGTAATGCTCAACGAAAGCAGAGGTCTGTCCCGAAACCGTTGAAAGGAGTATGCTTGTCACAAGACCGTATGCGTCGCACTCGCAGATGACAGACACATCCTTATCGGCAAGAAGTGACTGTGCAAGACATGGATTAAATCCGAGCTTTGTGATTCCGTCAACGCACTTAACGGATATAGCGTCAAGATTTCGTCCGTCCGACTGATCCTTCATTGCAAGATAAAGACGGGTTACTCTTTCAAGTGCCTTATCGGGAATATTGTTCTGAGCCTTGGCGGTACTTCTTATCCATTCCATAGTCTCTTTCACTCTCTCTTCGGGGAAAGTGTCCATGAGTCCGGCTATTCTGTATCCATCGTAATTCTCAATATCAATACCTATCTTGTTAAAAAGTGCGGTTTTGTCATAAGCGCAGGTGTAAAGTCCCATATCAGCATATCCGATAAGACCGATGCGAGCGGACTTGACTGTGAGAGCGCAGCTTACCGAATGAATAAAGCTTGCTACCTCGTCATATGCGTGGGGGCTGTCGGGCTTTTCGGCAATTATCTTATACTTATACCCCATTTCCTTAACTATCGGAATAAATCCGGTAATGCCCGCGCCCGCCGCAGGTGCGTGGAGCTTGCCCGTCTTATCGGTAAAGCCGCCTATCGCCCATATGAGAAGTGGCACGTCGCGGTAATTCTTTAAAATATGCATAACGTTTGTTGTAATATGCCAGGACACAAAATCGACGATAAATAAGTCAACGCTCTTTCCTGCGAGCTTGTCTGCAACGTCAACAGCATCCGTAGAATTCATCACGGTGTAACATCCGACAATATTACAATCCATTTTACAAACCTCTCCCTCAAGCTCTTCAATAACGCCTGCAAGGTAATCCTGGGGATACTGTTGCTCTCCTACGCTGAGCATGACGACATTTGCTTTCTTCATGTTTTTCATTTTTCAAACCTCCAACGTATATCTTGTATATTTTTTGTAATTTTCCTCATATACTTCAAAGTTTTCTCTTTGCGCCGAGATAACGTTTCCTGATATTTTGCGGTGTGCCGCGGCATCCTCAACACTTGAGTAAATACCAAGCGCCGCCGAGGCAAGCATTGCCGCCCCCAATGCCGTTGTTTCCGAAAAATCAACAGGGATAAAATTTTTACGGCAAATATCAGCCTTTATCTGTCCCCACAAAAGACTTTTCGAGCCTCCGCCCAAAGAATAAACGTCACTTATCGCAATACCGCGCTTTTCTGCAAGCTCAATTATCCCGCGCAGTGTATACGCCACAGCTTCAAGTACACTCCTTGCCATATCCGAAATTCCCGTAGACAGGGTAATTCCCATAAAGCCACCCGAGTGTGCAAGGCTCGGAAGCATAATTACTCCGTGACAGCCGGGAGGAGACTTTTCCGCAATACTGTCTATGTATCCGTAATCTGACATGCCGAGCTTTTCACCCTCGCTCTCAGCATAAGGCATGAGCGTGTCTCTGAACCATTTTAGTGCCATTCCTGCCGTAGGGTAATATGGCATGTATATATATTTTTCGTCGTAATGCTTATATACCGTGATGGGAGTTTCCATATCGTATATCGGAGATTTCACGGTTATTCCCGCAACAAGTGCCGTACCTGTTGTTTCACTAAATATTCCCTCTCGAATATTTCCCACACCCACCGCTGAGGATATCTGATCCATGGCGCCCATTGTAACAACAGTTCTTTCCCCGAAGCCGAATTCAGCGCAAGGCTTTCCGACAACGGTTGCACAGGGCAGTATTTCGGGAAGCATCTCCTCCCTTATTCCGCACAGCTCGGTCATATCGGAATAAAGCCCGTCGCGGTTGATATCGTACCACCCGGTGGATGACTGAAGCGATTTTTCGGAAACGAATCTGCCTGTAAGCTTATATATAAGGAAATCTTCCACCAAAAGAAGCTTATGTATTTTTTCATAAACATCCTTTCGGTTTTTCATGAGCCAAAGCACCTTAGCGGCGGGAAGTGCACCGTCGATTGGGCAAAGCCCTGTGTTTTTGTATATTTGCTCATCACCAAGTGTGCGTCTTATAAGCTCCGCCTCATTACTTGCTCTCGCGTCAAGCCAGACGATCGCCGGTGTGAGCGCATTCCCGTTTTTGTCAACAGGTATAAAGGTCTCGCCTTGAGTGGTAAAGGTTATTGAGGATATGCTTTCGGTATCCGCTCCCGATTCCCGCATCTCTTTTATACAGTCAAGAAAGGTGCTGAAATAGACATCGGGATCAAGCTCGGCAATACTTTCTGTTGGAGTGTTTATATCATATTCACGGCGTGCGAAAAAAAGCTCATGGAATTCTTCATCGAACAGAATGCATTTCATAGCGGTGGTACCCACGTCAAAGGTCAAAAAATTCTCCATATTATCCTCCTTTTCAACTCATCTGTACAAGTTGGATTATACCACACAAAAAGATGCTTGTCAATACGTTATTGATTTTTCGGAAGGTTTGTTGTATAATGGTCAAAAGAAAATAAAATGTGTGGTGTACAATGATAAAAAGAAACAGTCCTCTCCCCTTATACGTTCAGCTTGCAGATACCGTCCGCGAACAAATAAGAACAGGGCAGATAAAGGTCGGGGATATGCTCCCCAGCGAAAATGAAATGATAAGGCAATACGGGGTTGCAAGACTTACGGTGCGTGAGGCACTGGGAATTCTTGTTAACGAGGGACTCCTTGAAAAAAGACACGGCAAGGGGACCTTCTGCCGTGCAGATCTCAACTTTAAAAAGCATCGTGTCGATATATTTTTAAATCTTGCTGAGGTTGATTTTATCCCCTACTACCTGCGTTCGATATGTGAGGTTCTGGAGCCGGAGAATATCAGCATCGTCATGTCGGACACAAAAAATGACCCCGATGTAATAGCGGGGCTTATTGAAAATGCTCTTCTTGATAAAACTGACGGAATAATCTTTCAGCCCTCAAACACATCAGAAAACGCTCCAGAAAGCATTATAACGGCGCTTTCCAAGCTTACGGCAAGCTCCGTTCCTTACGTTATGATAGATACCTTTTATAAAAATCTGCCCGAAAGCTACGTTGTGATGGACGATCTTCAGGCAGGAAAAATAGCGGCTGATTATTTTATGAGCCTCGGGCATAAAAACCTTTGTGCAGTAAGCTTCCCTCCCCGTACCGATTCAAAAGAAAGGCTTCGCGGCTTTATCGACTCGCTTGACACAGCACCCCATGTTCTCGAATATACCGAGGATTTCCGTGAAAGTCTTGTGTCTCTTATTAAAGCTGAAAGCATCAGCGGTATCTTTTGCTTCAATGACTCGGTTGCAAAAAGGTGCTACGATATCCTCTCCTCTATTGACATCAGGATCCCCGATGACGTGTCAGTGATAAGCGTTGATGATACGGTCGTTGCCTCCACCCTTTCCCCTACTCTCACAAGTGTCATTCATCCTAAGGAAAAGCTGGGACGAAATGCCGCAAAGGCTATCCTTCAAATGATATCGGGTGAGCTTGAATGGCCCTACAAAAAGGTATTCCACCCATCTCTTGCTCTCCGCGGATCGACAAAAAACATATAATTTTCAAAAAGCCCTCTCGGGTTTGAATCCTATTCATATCAAACGAAAAATACCACCCTTTGGGTGGTATTTCGTTTGTGTTTGGTGACCGTTTTAGATGACGTTACTTTTTTCCAAATAATCGCTTGAAAAATCCTTGCTTTTGATATCCACAACTTGCAAGATATTCTCTTAAAACCTCCTTGCAAGCTTCAGAATCAAATGAGTCTTTTTCAACTTCCACATTCTCATTCTTACCACCAAATGTAAACGAAACAGATTTCTTATTTTTTGTAAAACTTCCATATTGCATACTATATCCGTCACTGTCAAAAGAAGTTTCGGTATAAGTATTGTCGTCTCTTAAACGCGCAATAAAGCGAAACGTTGCTTTTCGTTTAAGTGTACCATAGTATTTTGTTTCGATTATAATTTTATCATCTTCTACCGTAATGGTGTATTTTTTATCATCACCGTTTAATGAGAGTGCGCCTTGTAATACTTCTTGTTTTGTCATAATTATTTTTCCTTTCATTATCATTTTCGCCTACTATCAAGCCACCTATAATAATCCACTAACAGCTTTTTGTTCTTATCAAAATCAAGCATTTCTATCTTTTTCTCGTTGATCTCATACGCCTTTCTGATAATATCATAAGCGTATTGCTCGTCCTCGTTTTTCGCGGGATTTTCGAGAAAAGACAGCTTGCAACGAGCAGAGTTAATTTTACTTGATAGTATGGTTTTAGATTTGGCATTTTCGTTCTCCATTCGGGTTATAAACATATTATACCGAAAGGAACGGGAATACAAGAAAAGTGTTTGAAAATTATTTGTTAGGATAATTATACTATAAAACCTTTTACTTTTCAACCTTTACAAAAAAATGATTTTCGCCAAAGCGAAAAGCTACCACACTTATTACTTCTTACCTTTTACCTATCACCTCCCAAAAAATCCTGCCAAATTAGGTAAGAGTGAAGAGGTAAAAAGTAAAAATCCCGCACTCTCGTGCAGGATTTTTTGTGTGTTCTGACCTTAATAGATGCATTGTATTTTGTTTGCTAATGTTATATCATAAATGTCTCTATGGTCAAATTTTTTCACTTTTTCCAACTTTTGCGTCAGGAGATATTTCAATATCTTCACTATACTGTACAAGATCAATGTTGCAACCTTGCCCGATAGCAATAACTCTTCCGGTTACTCTTGGACATGTGACGTATTCCAATGCTACTTCATCACCTTCTATCGAAGAATTAACGTTAACACCCTTGGTTGCGGTTTTAGCAAGAAAAGAAAAAAGTGGAAGCCTTTGAGAAACCTTAATTGTTTTTTCCGAAACTATAACTATTTTACTTCCGCCAATACTTCCGATATTCATTCCTCTATCGAATTTTATTTCAATGTTTTCGGCATTAAGAAGTCCTGCACAATTTACAGTACCACCTATTTTAACAGATTCCGATTCTATATCGCCCTCTACCTTTAATGAACCCGAAACGGTCAGTAGCTCACATTTTATACTCTTGCCACATTTTGTACTGCCTGATGTTGAAAAACTATCTTTGGCTATGAGTTCACCCTCGCAATGTAACGAACCCGAGACTTTTACATCTGCAGCTTCAATATTCCCCGAAAAGTGAGAACTTCCCGATACCTTAAAATTTTCTATACATTCTATATCCTCGCCTTTGCTTGAACCTGATGAGGAAAAGGATACGCAACGCACTTTTCCTACAAGATGTCCGCTTCCGCTAACAGATACCTTATTGTATTCTCCCGAGGGGATATTTCCACTTCCCGATATACGCATATCAATATTAGTATTCATTTGTTTCCTCCCAAAATATCATTTGTTATGTCTATTTTTGTTCCGTCTCCACTATCTATGATAACAGTTTTTATTTCGCTTAAATAAAAAGTTTTTTGCCCAAAAACAGTATCGATAATAATAGACGCAGTCTTTTTTGACTCCTTTGAAAAAAGCTTTGAAAGTTCTTCAAGAGAGACGTCGTCTTTTTGCTTTTTGATAAGCTCCATACGTTCGCATATCAACTTTCGCGGAAAAAAGGTTTCCTGTCCTGTAACCGTGGATTTTTTTATAAACCAGTCTTCTGGTATCAAGCCCTTTCGTTTCCAACGGTATAGCGCACCGTAAGAGATATCATATAGTTCAAGTAGCTCCTTTTTCGAAATAAGCTCCTGTTCCATTGACCTCCACCTCCTTCGTAACATTGTTACGATGATATTATAGCATAACATTGTTACGCCGTCAATGCCTTTTCGAAAAAATTTCTATATCATATTTTCAAAAGGGCAGATTCTGAGAATTTTTCGTCTCAAAATCTGCCCTAATTTTCGTTGTGCAGGGGTTCGAATCCGTGACAACCCTCGAAAACACCCATTGGCATCTATTTAATTTCAACCTTATTTTTTGGATAAAAAAAGCCCAGACTCCTTAAGGAATCTGGGTTTATCCGACCTGCATCTATTAAGGTCAGAACAGTTGGCTGCGGAACTAGTTTCGACGCATATTGCTTCGCAATCTGCACGGCTCAACCTAAAGGTCTCACCCCTTTTGCCTAAAAACAGTCCCCTGGACTGTTTTCTTTGCGGCAAAAGCCCTCTTAGGGTTCGAATCCTATTCATATCAAACGAAAAATACCACCCTTTGGGTGGTATTTCGTTTGGCTGCGGAACTAGGATTCGAACCCAGACAAACAGAGTCAGAGTCTGTCGTGCTACCTTTACACAATTCCGCAATATTCTTAACAGATGATAGTATATACTAAAGTTTGTGAATTGTCAAGTGCTTTTTTATCTTTTTTTGAAAAAGTTTTAATGCTGTCTATAGGGAATGAATATTATCAAAACGATGGCGAATATACTGTTAAAAAGCAACGATCAAAACCTTTTTTTGCCAAAAACCAAATTGTTTTAAAATAAAGATACTTATACTTTCGAAAAAAAGCACAAGTCATATCACGGGTATTTGTGCGTTTCTACAATTTTCGTTAAAACCTGTTGACAAAGTGCAAAAAGAATGTTAAAATACTTTGTAATTTATGATACTGTCGGAGGCGAGTACCTTCGGCAAGATACCCCGAAAACCCGCGACGCTTGTTTACGGGTGACAGGAAAACACCTATCTCTTTTTTCGGGTGCCGCAGAGCGGCTTCATTTTCTTAGGAGGTTTCATATGGAAGCAAAAATTCTCAACATAGTCGCAAAGCTTAACGCATATCTTTCCGACTATATCCTCATCATTCTTCTCGTTGGTGTAGGTCTCTTCTATTCCTTCAAGACGAATTTCGTTCAGGTTCGCTGTTTTGGTGAAGGTCTGAAGAAGGTTTTCAGCGGATTTAAGTTCCGCGGCGGAAAGAACGAGTCCGGTCTTTCTTCCTTCCAGGCTCTTGCAACCGCTATTGCGGCTCAGGTCGGTACAGGTAACATCGTAGGTGCTTCGGGCGCTATACTTATCGGTGGTCCCGGTGCTATCTTCTGGATGTGGATAATCGCATTCCTCGGAATGGCTACTATCTACGCCGAAGCAGTTCTCGCTCAGGAGACACGTATCAAGGGCGAAGACGGCGAAGTACGCGGTGGCCCTGTTTATTACATAAAGAAAGCATTCACCGGAAAGTTCGGTTCCTTCCTTGCTATCTTCTTCTCTATCGCATCCATTCTTGCGCTCGGATTTATGGGTTCAATGGTTCAGTCCAACTCCATCGCTGAGTCCATGAACAATGCATTCGGCATCCCCGGTTGGATAATCGGTGCCATTGTTGCCGTTATCTGTGCAGTTATCTTCATCGGCGGTATTCAGAGAATCGCATCCGTTACCGAAAAGATAGTTCCCATCATGGCTTGTCTCTTCCTCGTCGGAGGTCTTGCTGTCCTCTGCATCAATATTACAAAGATTCCCGAGACATTCGGTCTTATCTTCAAGTACGCATTCGCTCCCTCCGCGCTGATTGGCGGTGGCTTCGGTTACGCACTCAAGACTGCTATCAGCCAGGGTGCTAAGCGTGGTCTCTTCTCCAATGAAGCGGGTATGGGTTCAACTCCCCACGCACACGCTCAGGCTAACGTTGAAAAGCCTCACGATCAGGGTGTTGTTGCTATGGTTGGTGTGTTCATTGACACCTTCGTAGTTCTCACCATGACAGCTCTCGTTGTTATTTCCACCCTCTACACCGATGGCGGACGTCTTTCAGGTATCAGCGGTGCGGATTACGTTCACGAAACCTCCGGAAGTTCGCTTCTCAACTACGATGCCGCAGTTTCAAAGTCCACTGCAATGCAAGCTGCAATGACTGACGGACTTCCCGATTTCCTCGGTAACTTCGGTGCAATATTCGTTGCTATATGCCTCCTCTTCTTCGCTTTCTCAACCATCATTTCTTGGAACTTCTTCGGAAAGCTCAACGTTCAGTGGCTCTCCAAGAACAAGAAGTGGGCGCTTCTCGCTTACGCTGTAGTATCCGTTGGATTCATCTTCCTCGGCTCTATGCTTCAGAACGATCTCGTTTGGGAGCTTACAGACTTCTTCAACTACCTCATGGTACTCCCCAACGCTATCGCACTTATCGCACTTTACAAGCTCGTTCAGAAGAACGTTCCGAATCTTGTAATCAAGAAGAAAAAGAAAAAAGACGAATAAAGCTTGAAAGCGGCGCTTCAAAAAGAAGTGCCGCTCTTTTTTGCCTTGACAATAAAAATGTTTTATGCTAAAATACCATCGCATTTTCAAAACGGAGAACTCACATGAACAATTCGAAATTTTCAACACTTGTAAAATACGTGCTGCCATCAATCCTCAGCTCAGCGTGCTATTTTCTATTCACGGTTATTGACGGAATATTTATAGGACGTGGAGTGGGTGACGACGGACTCGGTGCCATAAACATTCTCTTCCCGTTTATAATGATTGCCAATGCGCTCTTTCTGCTTGCAAGCATTGGAGGCGTAAGCGTCGTTGCGGTGCGAATGGGCAGAGGTGACATAAAGGGCGCAAATCATGCCTTTCTCCATTCACTGACTCTTGTCGGAGTCTTTTCATTACTCCTCACAATCATCGGATGTATCTTTACCTCCCCGCTAATTACACTACTCGGAGGCAACACTCCCGACTTCTATGACCTTTGTATAGAATACACCTTCTATTATTCGCTGTTTCTCATCCCCTCGGGGCTTTCCATGGCAATGCAAAATTACTGCCGCAATGACGGCGCTCCGATTCTTGTATCAGCCGCTACCATCATCGGTACAATCGTCAATATCTTCGGTGACTGGCTTCTCATCTTTCATTATGATATGGGAATGAAAGGAGCTGCTCTCGCAACAGGTATTTCACAAACAATAACCTTCCTTATAGTGCTTTCCCACTTCCTTCTAAAAAAAGGAAAGCTTCGCATAAAGCGTTTCGGAATCGACACCTCTCTTATTTCAAAAATATTTCTCCGAGGTCTTCCCGAGTGTATAGCACAGTTCTCTGTTCCCATTTCGACCATCTGCATGAATTACGTGCTTCTTGACCTCTCGGGTCCCGTCGGAGTTAACGCATTTTCACTACTTGCCTACGTTGCATGCTTTACAGTTGCCATCTTCGTGGGCTCAGCGCAGGGACTACAGCCACTTTTCGGTCAGTCATTCGGCGCAAAGCGTCGCGCAGATTTAAGATTCTTTTTCCGCTCAGGTGTTACCGTTAATCTTGTCGGAAGCACACTCATAGTTCTCATACTTCCGTTTGTCTCAAACGAAATATGCGCCCTCTTCGGTGCTGATACCGCCACAACGCAGCTTGCCGTAAAATTCCTCCCGTTTTTTGCTTGGGGCTTTGTCGCGGAATCCATAAACTCCATTATTTCCGCATACCTTTATTCAACCAAACGCTCAAAGGAAGCAATATTTACAAACGTTTTGCGCTCCTTTATAGTTCCTGTTGCCGTTACTCTCATTCTTCCCTACGTTTGGAAAAATGACGTTGCGGTATGGATGACCTTCGGAATCTATCAGGCAATCGTTGCGATAGTCGGCATCATAATCACACGCCGCACCGACAAAAAGCTTGAAATGTAAAAATCCAAAATAAACAAATCGGGCATCCCGTTGTGGGATGCCCGTTGGCTTTTAATATCCTTTTTTAATTGCGGGAATTACCATATGGTGATAGTAAAACGTATCGAGCACACGGTGAAGCTTCGAGTCGTTTTGTGCGATAAAGTCGGTAATTTCCAAGGTGCGCCTTTCAAGCTCCTCGGGCTTTGCCCCCGCTCCACGTCTTATAAGTGCCGGAATAAATAGCTTCAAAAATTCCGAATGGCTTTCAAGATATTCCCAGGACTTGTAAAGGTTGCCCTTGGTATTATCAAGATTTTTCTTTATAACGCTTGAAAATTCATGTACCACGCTTTGTGCAAGCAGAAAATTATCAATCTGCTTCGCTTCGTCCCATTCCTTATCAAATTCCTTAACGTACTCGAAATCAATAAGCAAAGAAATTCTCTTAAGGTATTCCTTAACCGCGAGTCCGTCCTCTCCGAATGCCGAGAAGAAATATTCGTCGCTCTTTTCCTCAAAGTCGCACTTCTTATCCCAAAGTGCGTCTGCCATCATCTGCATGGGAAGTCCCGTGGGGAATGCGGCACGGGTGAGCTGACAGGAAACCATACCGTTAAGTCCGATTCTTTCAAGGCTCTGCATATCGTCAAAGAGGGTTTTGGCGATATTGTAATATCCCATGTCTCTTTGATGATCCCACATAAGATGGTAGTCGAAGTCAAAGCCATCATTTGCACCTGAGCGTTTCTGCCAACGCTTGAGATGTGCCACGTTTTCCGAAACGTCCTTTGGAATCGTAAGCTTATTTCTCACGTAGGGTGCAACCTCATCAGATGAGAAGTCCTCCGTCTTAAAGCTCTGGGAATACTTGCGTGTAATAGGCGCGAACATAAGAGTGAATCGGTCGGGATTATTCAGCTTTTCCTTCTCAGGCGACCACAGGAGATCTCCGTAAGCAAGGAATACTATCTTGGTATTATTGCCAGCTGCGGTAAGTCGCTCGTCAACCTCGTTGAGCATCATAATATAATGGTCTGAGGGCATGGTATCACGGCAATTTTCACACTCGCAGAAGCTGTTCGAGCAATCCGCAAGCCAAAAATGAAGATAAGTAATATTCGGATGCTCAAGGCAGTAATCAACAACCGCATCGGTTACGATTTTTCTCGACTCGGGATTTGAGTAGCAAAGATTCGTACCCATAGGCATATTGTTTTTAAAGGCGCGCTTGCCGTCAATCTCGGCAAGGAAACGTCTCTTGTCATCGGGAATCACACTGTCATCACACTTATCCCAGCTTGATGACTCAAAGCCGAGAGGCTCACTTGTCCAGCCGTGACCTATTGCGTGATAAAGAAGACCTCTCTTTTCTATCTCCTCCTCAATGCGATTGATAAAGCCTTGGATTCTATCTCTTGTGTAAGGCTCGGGAGGAAGAAAACGGTTAGTGGAGCGGTCATACCAACGCTGGAAGAAAACAACAGGCAAAAAGAACTGAACGTAATAGCCGTTCATTCCCGCCTTAGGAATCCAATCAAGGGTATCTATAACGTGCTCGGCGGTGATTGAGCCTTCGATACAAATCGCTCTGTGGCGGTAGCTTGCCGCCTCGCATATGTAGGTGGAAACAGGTGTCAGGGTATATGAGGGGATAATTTCTCCGTCAGAGGAATTTCTAACCCACGCACAGCCAAGCTCCTTCAAGAAGCGGTAGACCGCAATAAGCACAGCTCTCGGATTGTTACCCGAAATCTTACCCGACATATCGGATATGTCAATAAGGATTGCGTCATCAAGAGACGTATCCTTAACCTCGGGCATTTCCGCACCAAAGCTTTCATCCATGCCTACCCAGATAATGTTGTCGATATCGGGGTTATATTTCTCAAAGGAACAAATCTCAACGATTGACTCGGCATCTATCATTTTGAGGTACTTGTAAAGCTCCTCGACTGCAAAATTCACCGTCTTATCGTTACCGATTTTCGCAAGTGTGATTCTCATTTTTTCTTCTCCTGTTCAAGGCGGATATTATAATTTCTTGATAGCACAAATGGACATATGATAATAGTAGAAGGTATCCAGTGTGCGGTGGAATTTTGAATCATTGAGAGCAATGAAGTCGGCAACCTTAAGTGCAAGTGTGTCAAGCTCCGCATTATCAGCCCCCTCAGCACGTCTTATAAGTGCGGGGATGAAAAGCTTCAAATACTGTGCGTGTAGCTCAAGGTACTTCCAAGAAGCGCGCAGATTTCCGTCAGTGGCGTCAAGGTTTGCCTTGATTACGCTCTCAAAATCACTCACTGCCGCAAGTGCGAGACGGAATTTCTTCGCCTGCTCCTCCTCATTCCAGCCCCGATTGTAGAATCTTAAGTACTCGAAATCAATAAGCTCGGAAAGCTTCTTCATGTGTTCCTTTACACAAAGTCCGTCATTACCGAAAGCCGAGAAGAAATACTCATCGCTCTTTTCCTCAAAGTCGCATTCCTTATCCCACAAAGCATCCGCCATCATCTGCATGGGAAGACCTGTGGGGAATGCGGCACGGGTGAGCTGACAGGAAACCATACCGTTAAGTCCTATCTTGTCAAGGCTCTGCATATCGTCAAAGAGAGTTTTGGCAACGTTATAATAGCCAAGGTCACGCTGATGGTCCCACATAAGATGGTAGTCAAAATCAAAGCCATCCTCAACACCTGTATATTTAAGCCAACGCTTGAGATGTGCAACGTTTTCTTTAACGTTTGCGGGAATAATGAGCTTATTTCTCACAAAGGGCGCAACCTCCTCGGATGAGAAGTCCTCCGTCTTGAAGCTCTGGGAATACTTACGTGTAATAGGCGCAAACATAAGGGTGAAGCGGTCGGGGTTGTTTATCTTTTCCTTCTCGGGAATCCAAAGAAGATCATAATAGATAAGGAATACTATTTTTGTGTTGTTCCCTGCCGCTGTGAGACGCTCGTCAATTTCATTGAGCATCATAACGTAATGGTCGGAAGGAAGTGTATCACGGCAATTTTCACACTCGCAGAAGCTGTTGGGGTAATCGGCAAGCCAGAAGTGAAGAAAATTCACATTCGGATGATCAAGACAGTAATTTACAACAGCATCGGTCATAATGCGTCTTGCCTCGGGATTGGAGTAGCAAAGGTTTGTCGCCATCGGCATATCCTGAAGGAATTTACGCTCTCCGTTAATTTCGGCAAGGTATATTCTCTTGTCTTCGGGAATATCCTCGCTCTTCGCCTTATTCCAACCCTTAGAGTCAAATCCGAGAGGCTCACTTGTCCAGCCGTGTCCGATTGCGTGATAAAGAAGACCTCTCTTTTCTATCTCCTCCTCAATTCTGTTTATAAAGCCCTGAATCCTTTCGACATCAAACGGCTCTTCCGGGAGGAAACGGTTGGTGGAGTGCTCATACCAGCGCTTAAAAAATACAACAGGCAAAAAGAACTGAACGTAATAGCCGTTCATACCCGCCTTGGGAATCCAGTCAAGGGTATCTATAACGTGCTCACAGGTAAGTGCTCCCTCGATACAAATTGCTCTGTGGCGGTAGCTTGCCGCCTCGCATATGTAGGTAGAAACAGGAGTCAGGGTATAGGAAGGAATTATCTCGCCGTCGGAGGAATTTCTCACCCATGCACAGCCAAGCTCCTTCAAGAAGCGGTAGACCGCAATAAGCACAGCTCTCGGATTGTTACCCGAAATCTTACCCGACATATCGGATATGTCAATAAGGATTGCGTCGTCAAGCGTTGTATCCTTAACTTCGGGCATTTCCGCGCTGAAGCTTTCATCCATGCCCACCCAAATAACGTTTTCGATATCGGGGTTATATTTCTCAAAGGAACAAATCTCAACGATTGAGTCAAAATCTATCCTTTTAAGATACTTGTAAAGCTCCTCAACGGCAAAGTTCACTGTTTTGTCTTTTCCTATTTTCGCAAGTGTGATTCTCATGGCAATTCTCCTTATTTTTGATAACAGTCAATTATTTCACAGGTGTACACCGTATGATAATCGTCGTTTTCATAGTTTGACAAAAGGCTCTTATCAACAAATGAGTCCTTGTCAATCTTTGTTTTATAGATTATTCTGCCGACAAGCACAAGACTTGCCTCAGGAATAATAAGGGCTCCGTCTTCGACTCTTGCCGAAAGTCCGCTTTTTTCAAATTTATCCTCGTCTCGTCCGCTCGTGCGTCCGAAATAAACAAGAGTTTTTTTAAAGCTTTCGTCAAAAAACGAAAGGGTAAGATATTCGGTATTTTCAGACAGTGTATGAGTATATCTCTGAGGACGCACGAATGCTGTAAACACGTTCTTGTTCCAGAGCACACCACACTCACCCCAGCTCACCGTCATGGCATTGTACTTATCCCCCGAAGCAGCACCAAGCAGTGCAAAGTCTCCTCCTATTTTTTTAAAAGGGTCAAATTCGGGAAGAGGTGTTTTTTTAAGCTCGCTCATAATATCCTCCTTATATAAGCTCCGAAAGACGCGCCTCAAGAAGCACTCCCTCGCGGGTGGGATAATCAAACTGAGCCGAATAGCCAACGACACTGTAAATAAAGTCACAGGCAGACTTTACGGCATTTTCAAGCACGTCAC
Organism: Eubacteriales bacterium; assembly: GCA_045660745.1. Classification (GTDB taxonomy): domain Bacteria; phylum Bacillota; class Clostridia; order Oscillospirales; family SIG627; genus RGIG6353. The sequence goes on along the minus strand of JAZREJ010000006.1, from coordinate 2,049 downwards.
CCTTCAAAAGTCTTCCGAGAAGCACGGATGCAAAAATGTCTCCCGTACCGGGATAGCTCTTTTCATGCTTTTTATGTATGTAGAAGGAAACGCTTTTTCCTCCCTTTTCAATGTATGCAGCCCCCACGCCATCCTGTGTTACAACTCCTGTTACAACAACGTCCCCCTTTGACATCCTTGAGAGCGCGTAGGTCATTTCCTCAATCTCTTCTATCGTATAAAAGCTTTTAGGCTCGCGGTCAAGAAGAAAAGCCGCTTCTGTGAGGTTTGGCGTGATAACGTCCGCCATTTTTACAAGGCGCTTCATCTCACACCGCATCTCATCGGTATAGGTGGAATAGAGAACTCCGTCGTCTCCCATTACGGGATCGACGAATACAAGAGCTTTTCCGTCAAGAGACTCTATCATTTTTTCAACAACACCTATCTGATCTGCATTTCCAAGAAAGCCCGAGTAAAATGCGTCAAACTCTATTTTTTCCTCCTGCCAGTGCTTCCACCAGCCCTCCATGTCGGATGTGAGGTCACGGAAAACAAAGCCCGTGTAACCGCCCGTGTGGGTGGAAAGGCTTGCCGTAGGAAGCGGGCAGACCTGATGTCCCATTGCCGAAAGGGTTGGAAGTATTACTGAAAACGAGCATCTGCCGTAACCCGAAAGGTCATGAACGGCGGCTATTTTCAAAACGGGATTCTTCATACGAACAGTCCCTCCAATCCGATAAAGTCGGCAATGATACCGCCAAGCGTTCCCGTGGCAAAGAGAAGTGCGGTAAAGCGCAGATTTTCTCTTGTGCTTGTGTTGACACGTAGCAATACCAAAAGTCCCGCGCCTGCCCCGACGAGAAGTCCGCTGAGCATTGCGCCGAGCGAAATGACTCCTGAAACGTAAAGCTCGGTTATAACAACCGATGCGGCACAGTTGGGAATAAGTCCGATAATAGCCGCAAGAAGATTTGAAACAACGGGTACGTCCGAAAACAGTCTTGCGAGTCTCTCCTCACCGAGAAGCTCAACAGACGTGTGTATGGCAATGCTTACGACGAGGATAAAAACAAATATTTTGACACTGTGAAAAAGTGCCGACAGGAAAATTCCGTGGTCATCGCAGTGACAGCCTTCCTCGTGACAATGATTTTCAAACTCGTTTTTCTTGTCTTTTTTCTTCCAGAAGCAATCAACAGCAAAGCCTGCGATAATCGCCACTATCAGCTTGTATGCAAGGACGGTGAGTATCAAAGACACTTTTATGCCGCCCGAAAACATTACCGCTATCATTTCGTCGGAGGTGGCAAGGAAAACCGCAAGAAGGGTTCCGACAGTTATTATTCCGCCCGAATAGAGACCTGCGGCGGCTGTTGAAAATCCACACTGCGGCAGAAGTCCGAGCAGTCCTCCGAATAAAGGCCCCGCTCGTCCTGTTCTTGAAACCATCTTCTCGCTCTTCTCTCCCGCTCTGTGCTCCATCCATTCAAGGAATAGGTACATCACGAAAAGGAAGGGGAGTATTTTCAAGGTCTCAAGAAAAACATGCCATACAGTATGTCCCAGTATGTGTATAATGTGTTCCAAAAAAGTTCTCCCAATCTAAGATAAATTTAAAATTTATATTGGAAACATCAGTTTCCTTCAATATTTAAAAGTATTGTGTTAGGACGATATAACGTCCTAATTTGTTTTTAAACAATTTTGAAAATTATCGCTTATGAAATTGACAGATGACTATCAATTTCCCATATGTCTTGTATAAGCTGTATAGGTATTTTTCAAAAGCTCTGTTATTGTCATTGGTCCGACGCCTCCGGGAACAGGCGTAATATAGGATGCTTTCTTTTCAACTCCCTCGAAATCAACGTCTCCGCAAAGCTTGCCGTTTTCATCGCGGTTCATTCCAACGTCGATTACTATTGCTCCATCCTTAACCATATCTGCAGTGATGAATTTTGCCTTGCCAACTGCTGCAACGAGAATGTCTGCACGCCTGCAAACCTCTTTAAGATTTTTAGTTCTGCTGTGGCAGATTGTAACTGTGCCATTCTCGTGAAGAAGAAG
>JAZREJ010000005.1:0-94626 GCA_045660745.1 Eubacteriales bacterium | reverse complement strand
CTTCAAGACCATGGTAACAAGAAGCATCACACTCTATGCTAAGTGGGAAAAGGTAATAACCCCCTGGACAAACGTATACACAGACGTTGCAAACAGCGACTGGTTCTTCTCAAGCGTAGAGTACGTAGCAGTAAACAAGCTCATGAACGGCGTATCCGAGACGGAATTCAACCCGAATGGCAACGTAACACGAGCAATGCTTGTAACAGTACTTTACCGTAACGAGGGCGAGCCCAAGGTTGACGGAAATGCGGCATTCGCAGACGTTGAGGCAGACGCATACTACGCAAAGGCAGTAGCATGGGCGAAGGCAAACGGAATCGTGAACGGCGTATCGGATACAGAATTTGCACCCGATGCAAATATCACCCGTGAGCAGTTTGCAACCATCATGTACAGATATGCAAATTACAAGGGTTATGACGTATCTGCAGGTGAAAAGACCGATATCAGCGCATTCGTTGATGCAAGCAGCATTTCAGATTATGCAGTGACAGCAATGAAGTATGTGGTTGGAAACGGATTTATCAAGGGTAAGACCGAGACCACCCTCAATCCCGCAAACACCGCAACAAGAGCTGAAATGGCAACCATCCTTCAGAGATTTATCGAAGGCAATAAGTAATGAAAAAAGGCGTGCATCCTCCGATGCACGGCTTTTGCATGATTACAACAGGGCGCTGCCCTGTACCTACCAAAACCTTTTTTGCAAAAAAGCCTTGGATTCCGAAAAACTTTCAATCTAAAAAGGAATTGCAAATCGCAATTCCTTTTTGTGCTTAAATATGTGATTGTAACTAAAGAAGCATCAAATAGGCACATTGGCATTTAGGACTATATACTGTTCTAAAGTAACATGGACTAAACATATTCCATGCAAAAATGACTATATAAACACAATAAAAACAGATTAAGATGCAATATCGCTTCTTCCGAAAGTAACCGATTAAGTTTAATACAATTTTGAAACGATTGTAACAAAATTGCTATTTTTTCAAAAAAATATTGACTTTTTTAAACGTTGGGATATGATATTAATAGGATGATAAAGTGGGAGGTTTTGGTATGATAAAGGCAGGTCTTATAGGTCTTGGTGCAATGGGCAGAGGACATCTTGATAATTTTCTCAGATTTATCGAAGAAGGCTCAGACATCAGGCTTGTTGCTGTTTGTGACACAGACCCGAATAAATTCAAGAACTACGAATCGGTGCACAATATAAAGGGAATAGGTGTGCGCGAATATGACTTTTCAATGTTTAATTGCTATTACGAGGTTGACCGGATGCTCGCTGCAGAAGAACTCGATTTCGTCGTTGTTGCGCTTCCTACCTTCATGCATTGCGATGTCACTTGTAAATGCCTCAATGCGGGAATAAACGTTCTTTGCGAAAAGCCTATGGCTCTCAATCTTGAGGAATGCCAGCGCATGATAGATATTGCGAACAGAAACAATAAATATCTTATGGTAGGGCAGTGTGAGCGTTTTGAGGGTGTTTATGAGGTTCTTAAGGAGTACGTTGCAACCAACAAGCTCGGAAATGTGCTATCGGGATATTTCTTCAGAGGCGGCTCTACCCCAATGCACTCGTTTAACGGATGGATATTACAGCGTGAAAAAGGCGGTGGCGCACTTTTTGATCAGCACGTACACGATATAGATATGGTTCAGTGGCTGTTCGGAATGCCTAAGGCTGTGTGCTCTGTTGGACGTACCTTTTACAGCGGAAGCGGTTATGATGCTGTTACCACCAATTATATATATGATGATTGTAAGGCGATAAATTCTCAGGATGATTGGCTTCTTCCCGATTCCGAATTTTGGATAACATTCCGTTGTAATTTCGTCAACGGCACTATCACATACGATCAGATGGGATTTAACGTCGTCAACCGTGCGGGAGAAAATATAACTCCCTCATACAGCACAGAGAATCCGTATTATAAAGAGGTAAAATACCTTGCACACCTCATAAAAACAGGAGAACAGAATGTAATAAATCCTCCAGAGGATTCCATGAAGGCAGTACGAATAGCGCTTGCGGAAACAAAATCCTGCGACAATTGCGGACAGATAATAATACTTTGAAAAAAGCCGTACAGAAATGATATGCACCCCAAAAGTCAGACACTTTTGGAGGTGCATATTTTTATGTCAAAAAAGCAGAAAAAAGTACTCGTCAGAATTCAAAATAGGTGTTATAATGGATATGCGAGAACACCAACTTGGATATAACGAAACAGTGCGAAAGTATTGGGATATAACCAGAGGTCAAGAACACAATTATCAAAAACAAGTACAAAGGTGGGTACGCATATTTTTAGAAGAAGGAGCCGAAGGTCTGATGAAAGAAAGACGAGGCAGAGCTTGCAAAGCAAGCGGTTCTAACAAAGGTCGTCCGCCTAAGCTTGACCGAAAGGTAGAAGAAGATCTCATCGCCGAGAACCAAAGACTTCTTGCCAAACACAATATTACGCAAAGTATGTCCCGAAAAGGAAACTGTATGGACAACGGAATAATGGAAAACTTCTTTGGCAGCTGAAGGTCGAAATGTACTACAACAACGAGAGAATCTCTCTCAAATTAAAAGGAATGAGCCCGGTTCAGTACCGAGCTCATTCGCAAATGATTTAATATTTAATTTTGTCTAAACTTTTGGGTTCACTTCAAAAAATCTGTACGGCTTTTGGATATTCAATTTTAAGTGATAAATTATTTTTGAAACAGATTTTAAATGAGCCTTTTGAACAGCTCTGCTTTTTGGTAATAAAAGGTAAAAAATCAAAAAAACGGTCGGTTTAACGTAATATTCTTTAAAATGTCTATAAATTCTTAAAATTTCATAACTGTTTATTAAAATTTAGGTGTTATTATGTAACCAGTACAAAAGGAGGACTCAGTTATGACAGATAATTACAATGACAAAAATATTGATGAAATAAATCGCGATACTTCTTCGGAAGGAGTACGCGATGACGCGAATGAAAGCTTAAAACCCGACGTATCAAATACTGCATCCGAAAAACAGCCAATTGCAGAAAGCGTGTCAGGGAAATCCGAAAGTGATGCAAACACAGGGGTAAATTACGGTAATGCTTCAGCTCCCATACAGCACGAGCGTGTGATACCTATATACGTTCCGCCTGTAATCCCTTCTCAAACGCCTGTTGTGCCCACGTCCTCGCAGAGTCCGTCTCACACCTACGGTGGATTTTCTCAAAAGAAAAATTACGAGAAGGCTTGTAAAAAAGGTAACGGCGTTAAGATTCTTGCGATAGTTATGACTGCACTGTTTTTGATAACCGCAACGGTGTTTGTAACTTATTACGTAACAACAAAAAGACTTGAACACATAAGCCGTGCCAATGACAGCGCTCAAAACACCGAGAATGATGTCGGCGGTGATGTAACAGCTGAGAACTCTTCTACGGATAAGGATGTTTTCTCTTCAATAGAGGAAGAAGTCAAAAAGGCAGAAGCAAGAGAAGATGCAGTTATTTCCGCAGAATACACAGGTGAAGTGCTCACACGTCAGGAGCTTATCGAATTTGCCAGCCCCAGCGTTGTTGGAATCAAGACGCAGGTACAGGGGTACAGCTATTTCGGTCACACCTCTGTGTATGAAGGCGTAGGCTCGGGATTTGTTTTGACCGAAAGCGGTTATATAGTAACGAATTTTCACGTTGTTGAAGACGCATCCGCAATAAAGGTAATACTTGAAAACGGTAACGAGTATGAGGCGAAGCTCATCGGAACTGACGAGCTTTCAGACCTTGCTGTGCTTAAGATAGAGCCTGCGGAAACTCTTCGAGCCGTTGTTATCGGAGACTCTGACAAGGTAATTGCGGGAGATTCGGTTATTGCTATCGGATGCCCTTCGGGAATCGAGCTTTCGGGTACTGCTACAAGCGGTATGGTCTCAAAGGCAAAGAGAGCACTTACGATGACCGATGACTACGGAAGATTTGTAAAGACGATGTACGTTATTCAGATAGATGCACCTATCAATCCCGGAAATTCCGGCGGACCACTTCTCAATGATAGGGGAGAGGTGATAGGAATCAATACTCTGAAGCTGTCATCGGGATATGAGGGAATAGGCTTTTCGCTTCCCATAAATGGTGTTATGGATATCGTAAATCAGCTTTGCGAGGAAGGAATCGTCACAAACAGAGGCGAATCAAGTTACGTTAAAGGCAAAGCGGCACTCGGTATTACTTACAACGCACTTACCGAGCGCGATGCGGAATATTATCAGGTTCCACGCGGTGTAATAGTCGTTCTCGCAACTCCCGGAGGAGCGGCACAGAAGTACGGTATCAAGGGAGGAGATATCATTATTGCCTACAACGGCAAGGATATAACCACAGCCGATGATCTTATCGCATCACTTAATGCAAGTGCTCCGGGCGATGAGGTTACCATCAGAGTATGGCGAGACGGAGAGGAAATGGATATCGTTGTTGTAATGGGCGAAAGCGCATAAAGAAAGAGATTATTTAAAAACACAAAACGGCTGAATCCATAGCGGAAACAGCCGTTTTGTTGTTATAATACAGTCGAGGAAAACCTTTAAAAACCACGAAAACTTTATACACCAATTCAAATGAAAACCCGATAGATTTGGAAAAATATTGAAAATTCAGATCCAATCTGCACATCGTATCAGGATATGTGGTGATGACAGAAACAGTTATTCGAAAATAGACCGTGAGCTGAATATAATACCGAGCTTCATATTATCGGACAGACGTTCAACGTCCTTTATCGTTCTCTCTTGAGAAAGGACCAATATTTAGAGGATATTTGAAAAATATTCACCCGGAGAACAATTAAACTCTTGCTTGAAAACTCGGTAGAACGTGCCCATTGAATCAAAGCCGCTTTCAAATGCACAGTAAGTGTTTGTATGCTTTTTTTCGTGCATAAGCAAGAGATAATGTCGTAATCTTAAAATATTGACATAGTTGTTAAAACCTATTCCAAAATTATTTTTGAAAAAACGTGACAGATAGCTTTTGGAGTAACCAAATTTATCGGACAAGGTATCCAGCGTTATTTTTTCGCGAAAATTCTGGTTCAGATAAATCAAAAGCTTGGATGAAAGCTCGGTATCAAAAGAACTGTCTGTTCCCATAAGAAAGACGTTATCTAATATAATTCCGAGAATAACATAAAGACATCCCCGTAATTTCATGTCATTACATCCGTTTTTTATTTCATTTACATAAGCTTTGATTTTTTTTACAGTATTTACGTCGCAAATAAACGGATTGTTTATATGCTTGCCGTTTGTAAATTCCGAAAACTCATTACATATCTCTATAGGTATAAATAATATACTTGACTTTGAGTCCTTGACGGAACGGAACAAATGTGCGTCATAGCTCATTGTAATAGCCATTTCGCCTTTTTTGAGAATCTTTTGGTGGTCATTTATAAAGGCTCTGATTTCGCCTTCTTCAACAAAATACAATTCCATTTGCGAATGGAAATTAAACGGACTGCTTCCATCTATATTGTCATTTGCAATTTCCTTTATAAGCTCTCGGCTTCGTTCTCTTTCAATATCAAAATGTGCTTGCATAAAACCCCTCTTTATGACAAAAAATGAGATAGATTTCTTTAAAAACGGAAAGTAAGTATCATAGATTAGTGTTATTATATCATTGATATTAAAAAAAGAAAAGGGTTTTTACTATTTTTTCAACAAGGTATAAAGGAGAAGTGTTATGAGAATAAAAGAGGTAAATACATATTTTGTAAGACCAAGGTGGGGCTTTGTAGAGATTGTAACCGATGACGGTTACGTGGGATGGGGAGAAGCGGTGCTGGAAGGTCATGCGGCAGCAGTTCTTGCTTGTGTTCAAGAAATGAAGGATTATCTGATTAACGCTGACCCGTCACAAATCGAAGGTCTGTGGGAGACAATGTACCGTGCCGGATTTTACCGTGGCGGCGGTGTTTTAATGAGTGCGATTTCGGGTATTGATCAGGCACTTTGGGATATCAAGGGTAAAGTTTTTAATGCTCCTGTTTATGAGCTTATGGGCGGAAGATGTCGCGACAAAATGAAGGTTTATTCCTGGATTGGCGGAGACAGACCCTCGGATGTAGGAGATGCGGCAAAGCAAAAGCAGAATGAGGGCTTTAAGGCTATAAAGATGAATGCTACCGAAGAGCTGCAGATGATAGATTCCTATGATAAAATTGACGCAGTATTAGAGCGCGTTGCGGCTATCAGAGAGGCATGCGGAAAATATTTTGGTATAGCAATAGATTTCCACGGCAGAGTACATAAACCGATGGCGAAAATTTTGGCTAAAAAGCTTGAAGAATTTGACCCTATGTTTATTGAAGAGCCTGTTCTTTGTGAAAGCATGGAGGTGTTTCGTGAAATTGCGGCTTGTTGCAATATTCCCATAGCAACAGGCGAAAGACTTTTTACAAAATATGATTTTAAAAGACTGTTTACTTCGGGCGGCGTAGATATTATACAACCTGATTTATCGCACGCCGGTGGGCTGACTGAAGTAAAAAAGATTGCCGCAATGGCAGAAAGCTATGACGTTGCACTTGCACCTCATTGTCCGCTTGGTCCAATAGCACTTGCAGCGTGCTTGAACGTAGATGCTACAAGCTATAATGCGATTATTCAGGAGCAAAGTATAGGCATTCACTATAACGTTGGAAAAACGGTTCTTGACTACGTAAATAACAAAGAGGATTTTGTATTCACAGACGGCTTTGTGAATCTGCCAAAGCTTGCGGGACTCGGCGTTAACGTTAACAAAGATCTTGTAATTGAAGAAAACAAAACTCCTCACAACTGGAAAAACCCTGTTTGGCATCATACTGACGGCTCTGTTGCAGAATGGTGAATTTAAAATAAGGAGTAATGGATTATGAGCAAGTTAAAAATTGGTTGGGCTGAGATTAGCATAACCCCCGATAGAAAGGTATCACTTTGTGGGCAGTTTTATGAGAGAGTTTCAGAATACGTTGAAACAGAAATTACTGCAACTGCTATGGCAATAGAGTCAGACGGTGAGCATCTTGTTATTTGTTCTTGTGACCTTGAGGGTATAGGCAGTAATCTTATTAAAGGCATCAGGGAAAAGCTGAAAGGTGTTGAAGGTCTTAACCCTGACAACGTTATTCTTCATGCTACTCATTCTCACACCTCAATTAACTATACAAGCAAAAGACTGCATGAGCTCAGTATTCCTCTTGAAATGCTGGAAAAATTACTCGGAGATGCTGCAAAAAAGAAAGAAGAGTCTCTTGCACAAAAGTATAACGCATTACAGGGCGACGAAGCACTTGAGTATCTCATAAATACAATCCCCAACGTTATAAAACAAGCATGGGAAAACAGAAAATCGGCATATTATACAAATGAATTCGGCAGGGCTGCGGTAGGACTGCAACGAAGGGTGTGCTTCAGCGACGGAAGTGCAAAAATGTGGGGGGATACAAATTCGGCAACTTTTACAGAGCTTGAATACGGATGCGATACGGGTATGGAGCTGCTTTATGTATTCGATGAAAACAAGGAGCTTACAGGTATTGTAATCAACCTCTCCTGTCCTTCTCAAGTACTCGAACAAAGAAGCTTTATTTCATCCGATTTTTGGGGTAAGGTTAAAATATACCTTAGAGAAAGGTTTGGCGAACACCTTTACGTATTGGCACTTTGCGGACCTGCGGGCGACCAGTGTCCAAGAGATTTGATTCGTTGGGTTGACCCCGAAACTCCAATTGATGACCCAAATGTCGAACAAAGAAAGCTCAGCAGAAAGGCAGGCCCTTCCATGTACGACGTTAAGGGTACCTGGAAAATCGGCAGAAGAATTTCAAGAGAAGTTATCGACGTATATGACGAAATATCAAAAGAAGATCTCAAAGCTTGTGCAATTCTGACTCACGAAAAAATAATGCTTGACGTACCTGTGCGCCGAGTAACTCCGAAGGAATATGAACAAGCCAAGAAAAGAATTGAAGAATTCAAAAACAAAGCAAACAAAATAACCATTGCTGACAATGCGGCAATGCACGTTTATGCGGGAACAATCAGCAGATATGAAAAGCAGGAAACGTTCGACACCTATCCTGCGGAAATCCACGTTGCAAGATTCGCGGATATTGCCATTGCTACGAATCCTTTCGAGCTTTTCCTCGTATACGGAGACCAAATAAGAGCAAGAAGTATGGCATCGCAGACCTTCTTGATTCAGCTTGCTTGCGGTGCTGACGGATATCTGCCTACCGAAAAAGCGGAAAAAGGCGGACATTACTCAGCATACGTTTCAAGCGGCATTACAGGGCACGAGGGTGGAGATCTTTTAGTCAGAAAAACACTTGCCAAAATCAAAGAATTTTTTGAATAAACAAGAAACATATCAAGAGAGGATTTTATGAAAAAGTATTTATTGCCCGAAAAAGGGAATTTTTACAAAGCCAATTTGCATTGCCATTCAACCGTATCGGATGGCTCAATGTCACCTCAGGAGTTGAAAAACGCTTACAAATCCCGCGGATATTCTGTATTGGCATACACAGACCATGACGTTTTAATACCTCATCCCGAGCTTGCTGACGAAGATTTTTTGCCGCTGAATTCTTATGAAATGGAAATTAACGAGCATTACCCCAAAAAGGTCGGTTCAAGGTCTTGCCATATATGCTTGATTGCTTTGGAGCCTGATAATATAAAACAAGTTTGCTTTCACAAATCAAAATATTTGCCCCAAAATGCTCTAAAATACGTAGAGCAGGTTGTATATGACAAAAACGAGCCTGATTATGAAAGAGTGTATACCGCGGAATGTATTAATGACATAATGAAAAAGGCTCGTGACAACGGTTTTTTTGTCACATACAACCATCCTACGTGGTCGAGAGAGGGATGCAACGACTATAACAAATATAACTTTATGCACGCAATGGAGGTTTATAATTCCGAGTGTGAGGTATTGGGATATTTTGAATACAATGAAAAAGATTATGACAATATGTTAGCAAACGGAAAACGAATATATTGTACAGCCACAGATGATACGCATAGTAAGGAAGCCTGCTTTGGCGGCTTTACAATGATTAAAGCGGATAAGCTTGAATATAAAGCTATCACAGACGCTCTTGTGAACGGAAACTTTTACGCATCGCAAGGTCCCGAAATTTATAATTTGTGGTTCGAGGACAACGTTTTGCACGTTGATTGCTCGGATGTAAAGAGCATCAGATTTAATACAGGTATCAGACACGCCAAAAAGGTTGAAGCTCGTGACGGGGAGTCTTTAAACACGGCTGAGTTTAAAGTTTCGTCGGAGGATATATACGTCAGAGTTACTATAAGCGATTCAACCGGAAAATTTGCTTATACAAACGCATATTTTACAGATGATTTGTTTATGAAATGAGCAAATTCTGAAAATCGGTTTGCGGACAATCGCTTGTTCGAATTCATATAAAAAGCTATCAAAAACATTTTTTGCGTCACATACACAAAAAGAGGCTTAAGGCACTCGCTTTTGGCGAGTGCCTTGTAATCTATTGACTTTTCTTTGAAAATCGTCTATAATATCTTCATTATACATATCATCAAGGAGTAAAAAATGAGAAATATTAAAAAGACGCTGTTTATTATATTTGTACTTGTTCTCACCTTGTGTGCGTCACTTGTTTCTTCTGCCGAGGAGGCTGCAACTGCTATAGAGCCTAACGAAGAGGTGTCAAGCAGTGAGAATGCTCATTATGTCACTGAAGGGGAATGTGGGGACGGAGTTTATTATTCTCTTGACAGAGATGGAGTTCTGACAGTATTCGGTAACGGCGCAATGACAGTTTCCGAGAAGGAGTCATGCCCTTGGAGAGAATATTCCGCCGAGGTTGTAGAGGTTGTTATCAAGTCAGGTGTTAAGTCTATCGGACGATATGCCTTTTCGGACCACAAAAATCTTGAGAAAGTAACCGTTCCCGACAGCGTTTCGGAAATAGGCTACGGAGCCTTTTGGGGTTGCGACAAGCTTACGGTGTATTGCGGAAAGGGAAGCAGTGCCGAGACCTGTGCACGAGCTGAAGGGATTCCTTATGAGTATTCTGATGGTTCTTCAAGTGCCAACGGTGATACAGAAGTAATAATTATTTGCTCAGCGGTTGCACTTGTATGCGTTGCCTTTGCAGTCGTAACTTTTGTTAAAATAAAAAAAGCTAAGAAATAAATTTAAATCCGCTTGCGTTTTTCGCAAGCGGATTTTTTAAGTCCCCCTCGGGGCGCCTTGATTATTTTACCGAATAGCGGTTGACTCTGTAGGCTCTTTTTTTATTGTTATTTTCCCAAATGCGTTTTTTGTGCTGTCTTTGACGGCGTGCCGATGTCTCGATATTGTCATGTATAAGTTTTTCTACGTTTGTCATGTTCTGGTTTGTCATCCGTCTGTCAAAGGGCTTGTTTTTAATATATTTCGTCAAAATGGGAAGCTTAATAACGTCCTTTACATTTTCACTGAAGGAAACCTTTGAGGAGGTGAATACAGTCACTGCATATATCGGAAGCGACGCCAGACTCTGACGCTTTTTTAAAATATTTTCAAGCGCTGTTCTGTGCACTTTATTCTGATAGGTGGGATTATGAAAGCGTACTACCTTGTCGCCCCAACGCTGCGTCCAATGCTTGCCACGGGTGATTATGTAACCGTTGTGGCTTTTTATCTCTACAATAAAAATACCTCTGTCACAGAGAAGGAGCATATCTATCTCGGTGAGTCCCGTTTCGGTCTTGAGGTAAAGGTCTTTCAAAATCCTTGTCCCTTTGAGATATTTCTTTATATAACCCTCTACCTTTTTCTCGGCACTGTCTCCGAAGTGGTTTACTCTGTCCTGCTTTTTTATGCTTTTTCTGTAATTATAATATTTGTAGATGCCAAAAGTCAAAATGACCGAAAAATTAACACTTAAAAAAATTATCAGGAAAACCGCAAGTGTGTCCGACACCTTTTTCCCTCCCTTCGACACTATATTTTATCATAAAAATCAGTAATATACAACACAAAAAGTTTTCCTTTTTGAAAAAATACAGAAAAATTCGTGAATTTTGCAAAAAAATCCAAAAAAGGTATAAAAACTGTATTTACTTTTTCGAAAAAAAGTGATATGATAATATCGTATGTGTTAAATAAAAAACAATGTCGTGTAAAACCACGGCAGTCAGGAGGAAAAAACATGGCAAGAAGAAAAATTTCCATGGACGGTAATACAGCCGCGGCTCACGTATCTTATGCGTTTACAGAAGTTGCAGCTATTTACCCCATCACCCCTTCCAGCCCCATGGCAGAGGTGACAGACGCATGGTCCGCCGCTGACAAGAACATCTTTGGCGAACCCGCAAGAAACATATTCGGTCAGAGAGTTAAGATGATCGAAATGCAGTCCGAGGCAGGTGCTGCAGGTGCAGTACACGGTTCACTCGCTGCAGGTGCTCTCACTACTACTTATACTGCATCTCAGGGTCTTCTCCTTATGATACCCAACATGTATAAGATTGCCGGTGAGCTTCTCCCCGGTGTTATTCACGTTTCCGCTCGTTGTGTTGCAACTCATGCACTCAACATTTTCGGAGACCATTCCGACGTATATGCTTGCCGTCAGACAGGTTATGCAATGCTTGCTGAGTCCAACCCTCAGGAGGTTATGGACCTCGGTGCAGTTGCTCACCTTGCATCCATCAAGGGAAGAGTTCCCTTCCTCAACTTCTTCGACGGTTTCCGTACATCTCACGAGATTCAGAAGATTGAAGCTTGGGATACCGAAGACCTCAAGGAAATGGTAGATATGGATGCTGTTGATGCTTTCCGCAAGAGAGCTATCAACCCCGAGCATCCCGTACTCCGCGGAAGCGCTGAGAACGGCGATATCTTCTTCCAGCACAGAGAAGCTTGCAACAGCTACTATGATGCACTTCCTGAGATTGTTGAAGAATATATGGACAAGGTCAACAAGAAGATTGGTACAAACTACCAGCTCTTCAACTACTACGGCGCACCCGATGCAGACCGCGTAATGATTGCTATGGGCTCTATCTGTGACGTTGCTGAGGAAGTTGTTGACTACATGAACGCTAACGGCGAAAAGGTTGGTCTTATCAAGGTTCGCCTTTACAGACCCTTCCGCGCTGATAAGCTTATCGCTGCTATCCCCGCAACCTGTAAGAAGCTTGCTGTTCTTGACAGAACCAAGGAACCCGGCTCTCTCGGTGAGCCCCTTTACCTCGACGTTGTTACTGCTCTTGCTACAAACGGCAAGACCGACATCAAGGTAGTTGGCGGACGTTACGGTCTCGGTTCTAAGGATACTCCTCCCGCAAGCGTATTCGCAGTATTTGAAAACCTCAATGCTGACGCTCCCAAGAACAACTTCACTATCGGAATCGTTGACGACGTTACCGGTCTTTCTCTCGAAGAAAAGCCCGCTCCCGACACTTCTGCTGAAGGTACTATCAGCTGCAAGTTCTGGGGACTCGGCGGTGACGGTACCGTTGGTGCTAACAAGAACTCCATCAAGATTATCGGTGACCACACCGACAAATACATTCAGGCATACTTCCAGTATGACTCTAAGAAGACCGGTGGTATTACCATTTCTCACCTTCGTTTCGGTGATAAGCCCATCAAGTCTCCTTATTATATCAACAAGGCTAACTTCGTTGCTTGCCACAACCAGTCCTACCTCAAGAAGTACGACATGGTATCCGACATCGTTCCCGGCGGTACCTTCCTTCTCGACTGTAACTGGAGCGAGGCAGAGCTTGACGCAAACCTTCCCGCAAGCGTTAAGTCCTACATCGCTAACAACAACGTTAAGTTCTATATAATCAATGCTACCGATATCGCTATCAAGCAGATTGGTGACGGTAAGGTTAAGAATACAGTTCTTCAGTCTGCATTCTTTGCTCTTGCAAAGATTCTTCCCGCTGAGGAAGCTATCGACTACATGAAGAAGATGGCATACAAGTCCTACAGCAAGAAGGGACAGGAGATCGTTGACAAGAACTACGCTGCTATTGATGCAGGCGCAGGTGCTCTTGTTGAAGTTAAGGTTCCCGATGCATGGAAGACTGCCGGTGTTGACGCTCCCGCAGCAGCTGCTGAAGGCGATCGTCCCGAGCTCGTTGCATTCGTTAACAAGGTTGTAAATCCTGTTGGCGCTATGAAGGGTGACAGCCTCCCCGTATCTGCATTCACAGATTACGTTGACGGTACATTCCCTCAGGGCTCCGCAGCTTACGAAAAGCGCGGTGTTGCAGTTCGTGTTCCCAAGTGGATTCCCGAAAACTGTATCCAGTGTAACCAGTGTTCATATGTATGTCCTCACGCAACTCTCCGTCCTTACGCACTTTCCAAGGCAGAGGTTGAGGCTGCTCCCGGTGCACTCAAGGCAGTGCAGATGAAGGGCAAGGGCTGTGAGGAATTCCAGTTCACAATTTCTATTTCTCCCCTCGACTGTATGGGATGTGCTGCTTGTGCTAACATCTGTCCTTCCAAGGAAAAAGCACTCGTTATGGTTCCCCAGGCAGAAGAAGCTGCTCAGGCAGACGTTTGGGAATACACAGTTAAGAACGCTACTAAGAAGGATCTCGGTCTCAACGAGTCCAGCATCAAGGGTAGCCAGTTCAACCAGCCCCTCCTCGAGTTCTCCGGTTCTTGTGCAGGATGTGCTGAAACAACCTACGCTCGTCTCATCACTCAGCTCTTTGGTGAGAGAATGTATATCTCCAATGCGACCGGCTGTTCATCCATTTGGGGTGGCTCCGCTCCCGCAACTCCTTACACCGTAAACCGTGATTCCAAGCGCGGACCCGCTTGGGCTAACTCCCTCTTCGAGGATAACGCTGAGCACGGTCTCGGTATGCACCTCGGTCAGAAGGCTATCCGTGAGAAGCTCATGGGTATGGTTCAGGAAATGGCTGATTCCGACAAGGCTTCCGCAGAGTTTAAGGCAGCAGCTGCTAAGTACTTTGAGACTGCAAACAACGGCAAGGCAAACGAAGAAGCTACTAAGGCTCTTATTGTTGAACTCGAAGCAGCAGCTAAGGCAGGATGCCCCGTTGCTCCCAAGATTCTCGCAGAGAAGGAATACCTCTCCAAGAAGTCCGTATGGATCTTCGGTGGAGACGGATGGGCATACGATATCGGATTTGGCGGTCTTGACCACGTTCTCGCTTCCGGCGAAGACGTAAACATCATGGTATTTGATACCGAAGTTTACTCCAACACCGGTGGACAGGCTTCCAAGGCTTCCAGCATCGGTCAGGTTGCTCAGTTCGCAGCAGCAGGTAAGGCTATCTCCAAGAAGAACCTTGCTCAGATTGCTATGAGCTACGGCTACGTTTACGTTGCTCAGATCGCAATGGGCGCTGATATGAACCAGACCATCAAGGCTATCACTGAGGCTGAAGCATATCCCGGACCCTCCATCATTATCGGTTACTCACCCTGTGAGCTCCATAGAATCAAGGGCGGTATGGGCAACTGTCAGGCAGAAATGAAGAAGGCAGTTCAGGCAGGTTACTGGCAGAACTTCCGCTTTAATCCTGCTCTCCGTGCAGAAGGCAAGAATCCTCTTACCATTGACTGCAAGGAACCCACTGCTGACTACATCGAGTTTATCAACTCTGAAGTACGTTACTCTTCACTTACCCGTGCATTCCCCGACAGAGCAAAAGAGCTCTTTGAGGAGGCTGCGGTTAAGGCACGTCAGAAGTATGATGACCTCGTAAGACAGGCTAAGATGTTTGACGAAGAATAATTTTATTGTTCTTGCAAAAAATAAGGTATGGGACTTGTCCCATACCTTATTTATTTTTGGAGAATGATATGAAAAAAATATATGTTTTTTTAACGGCACTCGTTCTTTGCGCGACACTCTTTTCCTGTCGAAACTACGAGGCGCGTGACGGTGTGTATGACTATTATAACGGAAATGAAAGAAACAGAGTAGGAGACATGGTAAAGGACGGTACAAGACGTGCAGAGCGTGGGATCAGACGTGGCTTTGACCGTGCCGAAGAGGGCTTTGATAACGTTACAGGATTAAAATAAGCTTAAAAAGGGGACCTAAGGGTTCCCTTTTTGAATATAAGCGGTATTTTGGGCGATAATCTTTTCGAGGTGACAGAATGAAAAGAATAATACTTATATTAAGCGTTGCGTTCGTACTATATTTTTTGCTGTTTTCGGGCAGTGGGGGTGGCAGTATCCGTCTTAGGGTAATTGCAAATTCCGACAGCGCACGCGATCAAAGAGAAAAAATGAAGGTAGTCTTAGCACTGGACAAGCTTTTTGATGGGGCAACGTTTGACTCATTGGACGGAGCGAGAAAATGGATAGACAGCAATATGTCGGGAATAGAGGACGTGTGTCGCACGACACTCGGAGAGCGCGATTTTAAAGTGGAGTTGTGCGACGAGCTATATTCCGACGGGAAGCACGAGAGTCTCGTAGTCAGAGTCGGGAAAGCCGAGGGACATAATTTTTGGGGAACACTGTTTTCTGATATTACAAAAAGATGCTCAGACACCATCGGCCGAGGAAGAACTCTTTTTGTAAAAAGCTTAAGAGGAAATATAACCGAATTCAGATCCTTTATATTGGATAAACTGTTAAAAATATTCTAATTACTCTTCTTTTCTTGACAAATTATCACCATGTGTTGTATAATTAATCGTGCCGAAGACAATGATTCGGCAATTTTAATGTGCGGAGCGGAAAGATGAAAGTCTTAGAGAAGATTTTTAATTATATAAAAAACACGTTATCACGGATGAATGAATTTCAGAGTAAAAGTCCTCTTGTTTTTTGCGCAATATGGTCACTGTGTATGAATTTTATCATAGAATGTGCATCAAGACACTCTTTGATCAAGGGCTTCTTGCATATTTTCGATAGCTTTGGCTTGATCTTTTTGTATAATTCCGTAATTATTTTTTCTATGGCGGTGTTCTCTTTACTGTTTAAACGTCGCATGTTTGCCTTATTCCTCATAACTCTTCCGATAACAGCTCTCGGAATTGCAAACGGTGTTGTTTTGACCTATCGTTCAACGCCTATTGCAGCCTGTGAGTTTATTCGTATTCATACAGTGTTCGGAGTGTTCGGGCTTTACGTAAAGTGGTATGTGGTAGTGCTTGTTGTTTTGGCAGTTGTGGCTATTGTCACGGCACTTGTAAAGCTTTACAAAAAATGTCGACAGGACGCGAGAGCATTTAAGAGGTTTTTTATATCCTTCCCGGCAACCATTCTTTCACTTGTATTGCTTACCCCTGTCTTGGTAAAGGCGGAGGTCCTGTCAAAGCGTTTTGATAATCTTCCCGATGCTTACCGCGAGAACGGATTTGTTTATTGCTTTTCTATCAGCGCGATAGATCTCGGTATATCACGCCCCGACGAATATTCGGAGGCGATGGTTGACAAAATTCTTGATGATATAGGGGCATATGAGAATAGTGTTCCGGATGAAACTCCGAATATCATATTTCTTCAGCTTGAAAGCTTTATAGATCCGTCGCTTATCGGCATTGCGGAATTTTCAAAGGACCCGACTCCTAATTTCAATGAGCTTAAAAAGAATTATCCGAGCGCGTATTTGACAGTACCTTATATCGGTGCGGGTACGGCAAACGTTGAGTTTGAGATACTGTCGGGAATGTCACTTGACTTTTTCGGACCCGGCGAGTACCCTTATAAGACTATTCTTCAGGATACCCCCTGCGAAAGCATGGCTTATAACCTTAAGGAGCTTGGATATAAAGCTCACGCCATACACAACCACAACGGACTGTTTTATGACAGAGCTCACGTTTTCTCGAATCTTGGATTTGACAGGTTTATAAGCCTTGAGCTTATGCAGAACGTTGAGTATAATCCGATGGAGTGGGCGTGCGACAGTGTACTCACAGAGGTCATCGGACAGACTCTTGATACCACCGAGGAGAGCGACTTTATCTATACAATAGGCGTTCAGACTCACGGATCTTATCCTGATACTCCGCCGGAGGGTTGGAGCGCTCCGATAGATGCGACTCTCAAAACACGAGATACCGAGGTGGATGAAAATTCGCTTGAGTATTACGTCTCACAGCTCTATGAGGTAGATCTCTTTGTTAAGGAGCTTATAGAATCACTTGAGGCACGCGATGAAAAGACATTGCTTGTAATATACGGCGACCATATGCCATATATCGGGCTTGAAAAGGAGGAATTCGTTCACGAGGACGAATATAAGACCGAGTACGTTATCTGGACAAACTTCGATGTTGAAAAGCCTCTTCCGACAGAAGATTTGTATACTTACGAGCTGGGAGCGAGCATTTTTGAAAGCCTTGGTATCAATAACGGCATAATAACAAAGTTACATCAAACCTTTGATGGGGAAGAAGTGTGCGAGCAGTATCTTGAGATGCTTCAGTACGATATGCTTTACGGCCCTCGGGAATGCTATAAGCGTTTGCCCGCGCCTGCCACCACAAGCCTTGAGATGGGCAATTACCCTCCTCGTATATATAATGTTGAGAATACCGAAAAAGGGGTTCTTGTCAGCGGAGAATACTTTACACCGTTTTCACGGGTGTATATAAACGGTGATAAGGAAAAGACGAGGTTTATTGACAACAACACTCTGCTTCTTCCCGAGGTGGATGCCGTGTATGCCGACGTTATAGTAGTGCATCAGACCAACGGAAGCCGTCATACCTTCAGAAAGAGCGAAAAGTACGTTGTGGATATGACAGCGGATCAGTTCCCATATAATAAAAAATTATAAAAAATACTTGACAAATAAAGCCGTATATGCTATAATAACCGACGGAAAAAGAAGAAGAACGCTCCGTTCTCACCTGTCCGCCGACGAGCGCGATACGGTCAATAGACGAATTTTGAGGGGTATACCCTTGTTATGCGTGCGGAGAGTTTTTCTCTCCGCACATTTTTTTGGAGGTGTTTCACTATCAGCGCAAAGGAACAACTTATCAACGAAGCAATTCGCACACCTGAGATGCGAGTTATCGGAGCAGACGGAGCTCAGCTCGGAATAATGAGCCGTGCCGATGCACTTAACGCGGCATATGACGCAGGGCTTGACCTTGTGGAGATTTCTCCTAACGCAGAGCCGCCTGTGTGCAGAATCATGGATTTTGGCAAGTATCAGTTTGAGAAGGTCAAAAAGGAAAAAGAATCCAAGAAGAAGAGGACTGTCATAGAGCTTAAGGAGATAAAATTCTCCTGTAGAATAGACACCCACGATTTCAATACCAAGCTTAACCATGCAAAGAAGTTTCTCGGAGAGGGCAATAAGGTCAAGATTACCATTGTTTTCTCGGGACGTGAGATGAACCATACCGACAGAGGCTATGCTCTCATGGATAACATAAAGGCGGAGCTTGCAGATATCGGCGCTTCGGAAAAGGCACCGTCACTTGACGGACGTTTCATGACGCTGGTCCTTTCCCCCAAGAAAGAAAACGCAAAATAAAATAAAAGGAGATATACAAAATGGGAAAAATTAAGAGCCATAAGGCAAGTGCTAAGAGATTTACTCTTACCAAGAGCGGCAAGGTTAAGATGAACCACATGGGCCGTAGACACAACCTCGGTATCAAGAACACAAAGCGTAAGAGAGGACTTCGTAAGGCATCTTACATGAGCGAGTCCACTGCACGTAACATTAAGACTATTCTTCCTTACGCGTAAGGCATAAGGTAATTTTTAGGAGGTATTTAAAATGGCAAGAGTTAAAGGCGCTATGATGACGCGCAAAAGAAGAAATAAAGTATTAAAGCTTGCAAAGGGCTACTGGGGTGCGAAGTCTCGTCACTTTAAGATGGCTAAGCAGCAGGTAATGAAGAGTGGCAACTATGCATTCGCAGGCCGTAAGCAGAAGAAGAGAGATTTCCGTTCTCTTTGGATTACCCGTATCTCCGCTCAGTGCAAGGTTAACGGTATGAACTATTCAACCTTCATGAACGGTCTTAAGAAGGCAGGCATTGACCTCAATCGTAAGATGCTCTCCGAGATCGCTATCAGCGACAAGGCAGGATTTGCAGCACTCGTTGAGAAGGCAAAGGCAGCACTTTAATCATTCTTGTAAATTAAGCCGTGACCTTTAGGTTGCGGCTTTTTTTGAAAATAGGAGATTTTATGAAAAAAGCATCATGGATAATTGTGATACTTGCACTTGTTCTTGCCGCTATTCTTATTGCGGATGTTAAAAAAGAGAAGAATGAGTCCAAGAAAGAAAACGAAGAGATTACCGAGATCGTAGACGAGTCTAAGCTTTTTGAACAGCCGCGTGTTGAGGCAGAGCTTTGTTATCTTTCTGCTTTCGGAAACGACGGTTATGACAGCTATATCTACGCCTTTGAGAATAAAGTTGTAAATGCCGTTGCCAAAGAGAACGGAGTTGATTACGATACCTTTGTTGCGGATGTTATCAAAACTCTTGAAAGCAATATCGAAATTACGGTAGCTCTCTACGGCGAGGATTTTGAAGTCGGTTACAAGCTTCAGCAGGACGAGAAGATCGAAGGAGCGGCATTCGACGCTCTTAAGGCAGAGCTTGCACAATACGGCGTTGACACTTCTCTTGTAAAGGAAGCGGTAAAGGGTTATTATACCTATATACTCTTTAATTACGGAGAAAAGGCTGTCAATGAGGTCGGAACTCCCGAGTATTATTTCGGAGAGGTTCCCGAGAATGCCGAGATACTCTACTCATCTTCATTTGATTTGACGCTTTATTACGTTGATAATGGTGAAGACGGCGGATGGTTTGTATCCCCTGAATATTTTTAAATAGTAAAAAGGATGCTTTTTTGCATCCTTTTTTGTTTTTCTTTTAATAAAAAGTTGAAAAGTTCACATAAATATGATAAAATAATCTATCAAGGATCATTTCAAGGGAGAAAACAAAAATGGAGACAGAAACAAAAAAATTCACTGTTCGCAGAGTATTAAAATATATTGCTATTTCTATATCTGCTGCAATCTATATAATATTTTCGGTAAGGCTTTTTACTGCGTGTGATGCGGATATGGCTGATGATGTTTATCTTGACGCTGATCGCGCAAAGCAGTTTGAAAATCTTGACTCGGATATTGCTGTTTATCTCTTTCAGCCGGTTTCTTGGACATCGGATGACGGTAGTGTTCAAATAAAGAACGTGTACTGGATTGAGTCCTTCTCAAACCTTCAGCTTACCGTGCGTCACCGTGACGAGATTTACACTCGCCCTGACGGTCTTTATCCGTTCGATTTCAGACTCCGTGTGGAAAGCACCGATGATGAGACCGTGATGTACGAGGTCGAGGTTGAGCCATCAATTTGGAAGGAAACTCGCTACGGTTACACCTATGCACGTCTTTCGGCTGAGGATATCGTTTGCGTTGACGGAGAAAAGGTGTACGTTGAGTACGAGACCTTCGATGCCGAAACAGGACTCAGCTCTATTACAACCGAAACAGAGATAAAGGGCGGTACTATAGTATATCTTGACATTTTGGATCTGTCAGGGGAAAAGCTCTATACCTTTGAGGTTGCGGGAAGAAACGTTGACCGCACAAGAATGAGGCGCGGTGGAATCGACGTTACAGTCATAAAATAATATTTTAACAGTTTTAAAAAAAGGGGTGGTGTTATGTGGAGAGTAGAGCTTAGGCTTATAAATGCTCTTTACACCTTTGACTGCCCTTGGTCATATAATTCGGATATTCATTGCGAAATAGGAATGATTGGAGCCGTCCCATTTGGCAAGGCTGATAGATGGCAATACGGAGTTGTGGTCGGTGTCAGCGAGCAGGAGCGAGATGATACGCTTAAAAGCATTGCGTTTTTTTTGCCGTCTCCGTACAGGCTGTCCGCTCATCATGTGGAGCTTGCGCACTTTATGTGCGACAGATTTTTTGCTCCTTTCGGTGAATGCGCAAGAGTAATGCTTCCTTCCGGTTTAAATTTCAAAACAGAGGAATACTATTTAAAGGGCGAGAATTTTTATACCGCATCGGGAGAGCTAAGCACAGCTTTCGAAGAGTCGGACGAGAGTACTCTTGACTGTTTTTCAAAGGAAGCAATTGATGGATTCATACGTCGCGGGGTTGTAGTCAAGCGCACCCGCGCTGTTTGCAGTGTTAATGAAAAAACCGAGACGGCAGTGAAAATTGCCGACGGATACGAGTCGGCAAGGATTCCCGAGCTTCTTAAAGGATGCAGAAAAAAGACGGAATATGAAAAACTTATTGCTCACCTCGCGGGAGAAGATGAGGAAATATCCTTAAAGCATTTGTCGGACCTTTATTCACTTTCTTATGATGCGTTTCGTTTTCTTGAAAAGAAGGGAATAGTCACACTTCATCAAAGACGCGTTATGCGTCCGTCATATGAGTTGTCGGATTTGAAGCTTGAAAAAAAGAATATCGTTTTATCCGAGGAGCAAGAAAATGCGTACAGCACGCTTCTGCCCATGCTTTTGTCCTCCGAGCCGTCTGCCGCGCTTTTGTACGGCGTGACGGGAAGCGGAAAATCCTCTGTCATCCTTTCACTTATCGACCGCGCTCTTGAAGATGGAAAAGGAGTAATACTCCTCGTCCCCGAGATTGCATTGACTCTGCAAAATGCTTCGGCTTTGTTTTCGCGTTACGGAGATAAGGTTGCCGTCATACATTCAGGAATGAGTGAAGGTCAAAGACAGGATGCTTGGGAGGAGCTTGAAGCGGGTAAGAAGACGGTAGTGCTCGGTACACGCTCTGCGGTATTTGCTCCTGTGTCGAATCTCGGCTTGATAGTGATAGATGAGGAGCAGGATGACAGCTATAAGTCGGATACATCCCCACGATACCACGCGCGGGATATCGCACGCTTCCGCTGTGCGAAAAGCGGGGCGCTCATGCTTCTCGCATCGGCAACTCCCGACGTTGAAAGCTTCTGGCGTGCTGAGAACGGAAAATACACACTCGTGAGGCTTGATAAACGCTACGGCGGTGCCACGCTTCCTGAAATACTTCTTTACGATATCGTTACCGACGGGCTTGTCCCGGATATGATGATAGGAGACGTGCTTGAAAAGAAGATAGCGGAAACGCTATCTAAAAATGAACAGGCGATACTTTTCTTAAACCGTCGCGGACTTCGAAAACTTCTTGTCTGCCGCGACTGTAAGTCGGGTGTTTCCTGTCCGAATTGCAGTGTTCCCATGACACTTCATCTGGTGGACGGCGAATACAAGCTCGCCTGTCATTGGTGCGGATATAAAAGCTCACCACCAACCGTTTGCCCCGAATGCTCGTCTCATCATATGCAGTACCGAGGCTACGGTACAGAAAAGCTTGAAGAAGAATTGAAGCGTCGTTTCCCTAATGCGAGGGTTTTGCGAATGGATGCCGATACTACAGGCAAAAAGCATTCGCATGATGAAATAATCTCAAGCTTTGCTTCTCACGAAGCAGATATACTCATCGGCACACAGATGGTTACAAAGGGGCATAACTTTCCCGACGTAACGCTTGTGGGAGTGGTAATGGCGGATCTTTCGCTTCAGGTGTCGGATTATCGCTCGTTCGAGAATACATTTGCACTTCTCACTCAGGTTGTAGGGCGTGCGGGCAGAGGAAAGAAAAAAGGATGCGCACTTATACAGACCGCTGACTCATCCTCTGAGATTATCAACCTTTGCACAACTCAGGATTACGACGGCTTTTATAAAGGTGAGATAGCGCTCAGACGTGCCCTGATGTTCCCGCCGTTCTGCAGTGTCGGAATGTTCTTTATGACAAGCGAGTCGGAACGCGACCTTGAAAAAGCAAGTGAAAAGTTGAGCTCGGAGTTTTCCAAAAGGCTTGCGGGTGAATATCTTGACGTCAAGATAATTGCTTATGGGCCCTTTGAGGCTTTCCCATATAAGATAAAAAATAAGTACAGAAGAAAGCTTGTTGTTAAATACCGTGACAGTGCCAGAGTACGCGCACTGTTCCGTGAAATACTTTTATCGTTTACACCAAAGGATAACATACGCTGTATTTTTGACCCGAACCCCTCGGGTGTATGAAAGGATAATTATGGCTATACTTAATATTGTAAAGGAACCCGATTCCATACTTCAAAAAAAATCAAGACCTGTTGATAAATTTGACGGGAAGCTTCACACCCTTCTTGATGATATGCACGAGACACTTGAAAAGGCACAAGGTGCGGGACTTGCGGGCGTTCAGGTGGGAATACTCAGACGTGTGGCTCTTGTTGACGGAGATGACGGAAAGGGCGTTTATGAGATAATCAACCCTGAGATAATAGAGACCTCAGGTGAGCGTGAGGTGTATGAGGGTTGTCTTTCCTATCCCGGAAAATGGGTGGTAAAAAAGCGTCCCGAGAAGGTCAGCGTCAAGGCTTTTGACAGATTCGGAAACGAGGTAATATACCGCGACGTTACAGGACTTCGTGCACAGGCTTTCTGTCATGAGATAGAGCACATGGATGCCATAGTGCTTGAAGACAACATTGTAAGATATGCAAGCGAGGATGAATTCGAATGAGAATAATGTATATGGGCACACCGAGCTTTGCTTCCCGTGTGCTTGAAATAATGGTAAAGAATACAAGCGGAAATACTTTTTGTGTGGTGACAAAGCCCGACACTCCCAAGGGTCGTTCATATAAGCTTGTACCCTGTGAGACGGCTGTTATGGCAGAGTCTCTCGGACTTACCGTCTACAAGCCCGAAAACCTTAAAGAAGAGAATTTTCGCAAGATTCTTGACATTGAGTCACCTGATGTAATTGTTGTTGCCGCATATGGAAAGAAGCTTCCCGGTTATGTGCTTGATTATCCGCGTTACAAGTGTATTAATATCCATGGCTCACTTCTTCCCGAATACCGAGGTGCCGCACCCGTCAACCGTGCTATAATGGACGGTAAGACGGTCACGGGAATCACCATCATGAACATGGAGGACGGAATAGACACAGGTGATATGTATTTGAAGGGTGAGGTTCCGATAGACGATACAACTACGGCGACCGAGCTTTTTGACAGGCTTGCCGTTCTCGGTGCAGAACTTATGATAAAGGCTCTTGGAATGCTTGAAAGCGGAACACTTGTCGGCGAGAAGCAGGATGACGCTCTGGCAACTCATGCTCAGAAGATAACCGACGAGGATATGAAGATTGATTGGACGCGCACGGCTTCTGAGATAGCAAGAAAGATTCACGGGCTGTCTCTTGAACCCGGTGCTTATACAAGAATAAGATCTAACGAAAAGCTTCTCAAGATATACAAAGTATCTGTTGAAGAGGGCGTTGATGCGGCTCCCGGAGAAGTAGTCGTTGCGAAAAAGCGTATACAGGTTGCCTGTGGAGAGGGAAGCGTTTTCCTTGAAAAGCTACAGGTACAGGGAGGCAAAATGCTTAGCGGTGCCGACTTTGCAAACGGCAGAGGTGTATCCGTCGGTGATATACTTGAATAAGGAGAGGCAATATGTGGTATTATTATTTAGAAGACAACGGAATGTGGATACTGACCGTCATTGCCGCCATATGGGCAATGATAGCCTCGGCAAGAGTGAACTCCACGTTTAAGAAGTATTCCGTAATGCTAAACTCAAGAGGCTTGACAGGTGCTTCATGTGCCGCAGCGGTGCTTCGCTCGGCAGGAATATACGACGTCAGGATAGAAAGAATAGAAGGTAATCTCACTGACCACTTTGATCCCAAGGCGCGTGTTATACGCCTTTCGGATTCGGTATTTTCCTCGAATTCAGTGTCGGCAATCGGAGTTGCCGCACACGAAGCGGGACACGCCATTCAGCACGAGGTAGGATATTTCCCGATAAAGCTTCGCATGGCGATAATCCCCGTGTGTAAGATAGGCTCAAATCTTGCGCTCCCATTGGTTCTCCTCGGACTTTTTGCCGAGATAACAGGGCTTGCTGAGATTGGACTTATTCTCTTTTCTCTTTCTGCTCTTTTTCAGCTTATAACGCTTCCTGTAGAGTTTAACGCGTCACGCAGAGCTGTTCAGTATCTTGAAAACGGCGCAGGTCTTGCCTCAGACGAGGTGAAGGCTGCAAGAAAGGTTCTTTCAGCGGCGGCTATGACCTATGTTGCGGCACTTGCTGTGGCACTTGCCAACCTTTTAAGACTTATTGCCGTTGTCAACAATTCGAGGAGAAATTAGTGGATAAAAGAGTTAAGGACGCAAGAGAGCTTGCACTTCTCAGCCTTGTCAGAGCTGAAAAGGATGCAAAGTTTGTAAATCTCGAGATAAATTCCACCTTAAAGAAGAATGAACTGTCTCAGAGCGAAAAGGGACTTTATACTGCGCTTGTGTATTCGGTAACAGAAAAACAGATGCTTCTTGATTACCTTTTGGCAGGATTTCTGAATACTTGTGTTGAAAAGCTTGATGCCGAGGTGCGCGCCTGTCTCAGACTTGGGGTAGTTCAGATACTCTATTTTGATAAGCTCCCTGATCATGCAGTGTGCCATGAGTCGGTAGAGATAATAAAACGCTCCCGCTGCCGTTCTGCCTCAGGGCTTGTAAATGCGGTTTTGAGAAGCGTAGCACGGGAAAAGAGTGCACTTCTTGAAAAGGCGGAAAAGTCGCCTCTTCATATTAAGTATTCCATACCCGAATGGATTGTTTCTCTTTGGGATGCTTCCTACGGTAGAAAGAAGTGCATTGAGATACTTGATGGATTTCAGAGGAAAACGCCTTTGGTGCTCCATGTCAATACCCTCAAAACGAGTGTTGATGCCTTTATGAAGCTCATGCGCGAAAAAGAACATGATGTGCGTGTGCATCCGTTACACCCCGAGCTTGTGATAGTTGATTCAGGCTCGGCAGAGGAGCTTTGCGGGTTTGATGAAGGGCTGTTTTTCGTGCAGGGAACAGCCTCAGCACTTGCGGTAAGAGCGCTTGAAATAAAGCCTCATTCCTGTGTTTTTGACGTGTGCGCGTGTCCCGGAGGCAAGAGCTTTGCGGCGGCGCTGGCACTCGAAAACAGCGGCATAATATATTCATCAGACCTTCATGAAAGCAAGCTTTCGCTTATAGAAAAAGGATGCGAAAGGCTTGGTATCACTACCGTTTTCGTGTCGGTGCATGACGCAAGAGAAGTCTTTGCCGATAAAGAAGGAACTGCCGACTATGTTATATGCGACGTGCCATGTTCGGGACTTGGAGTTATCTCCAAGAAGCCGGATATTAAAAATAAAAAGCCTGAGGACATAAAAAGGCTTCCCGAAATACAGAGGGATATCCTTGAAAATTCGTCAAGGTTGTTAAAAAAAGGCGGCAGACTTCTTTATTCCACTTGTACGCTGAACTCTGCCGAGAATGAAGACGTTGTGAATGCATTTCTTGAAAAGCATCCCGAATTTGTAAGGGATAAATCGTTTCCTGTGACATATTTCCCGTGCGGGGATGTTGAAGACGGATTTTTTGCAGATGTTATCGTGAAGGTGTAAAATGAGTGAAAAAACAGACATAAAAAGTCTATACGAGGAAGAATTGAGCGAGAAGATACAAGAGCTTGGCATTCCCGTGTTCCGTGCAAAGCAGATATACCGACAGCTTTTTGTGAATTTAAAAACCGATTTTGAAGATATGTCGGATATTCCGAAGAGTCTTGTTCCTGTTCTCTCAGAGCACTTTGAGATAAGAGAAGTCAAGGTGCTTGAAAAATTCAAGTCGAAGCTTGATGGAACCGAAAAATATCTTTTTTCGCTTTATGACGACTCAATAATAGAAAGTGTTCTTATGAGATACGAGCACGGAAATTCCGTATGCGTTTCTACTCAGGTGGGATGCCGACAGGGGTGTGCGTTTTGTGCATCTACCAAGAACGGATTTGTCAGAAGTCTGTCTGCGGGTGAAATACTCGGTCAGATAGAGGCAATAAGTCGCGACCACCGTGACGAGGAAGGCTTCAGGGTTGACAATATCGTGCTTATGGGTATCGGAGAGCCGCTTGACAATTATGATAACGTTGTCAGATTTTTGCACCTTGTAAATTCCAAAAACGGGCTTAACATAGGCTACAGACATATTTCGCTTTCTACCTGCGGTCTTGTTCCTGAGATAAGAAGACTTGCAAAAGAGGATCTTCCAATCACCTTGTCAATATCAATTCACGCTCCCAATAATGAGATTCGGAACAGTATGATGCCCGTAAACCGTCGCTATCCGATAGAGGAGCTTATTGAGGCTTGCCGTGATTATCAAAAGGTAACGGGACGCAGAATATCCTTTGAATATGCTCTTGTCGACGGGGTGAACGACTCGGTTGAAGATGCTCGTGAGCTTGCTGGAAGGCTCAAAGGACTGCTTTGCCATGTAAATTTGATACCCGTCAACCCAATAAAAGAGAAAAATTATAAAAAAACGACAAAAAACAACTTAATTCTCTTTACAAATGCGTTAAATAATAGTAAAATAAATGCGACGGTGCGCAGAAGACTGGGAGCGGATATAGATGCCGCTTGCGGTCAGCTTCGTAACAATAAAATGAAGGAAAAAGAAAACTGAAATATTCAGATAAGGAGGGATGCTTGTGCAGGTATTCGGAATCAGCGACGTCGGACAGAAGCGAGAATTAAACGAAGACAATTTCAGTGTGTGGCAAAATGATAATATACTTATTGCGGTGGTTGCCGACGGTATGGGCGGAGCGCGTGCGGGCGAGGTAGCCAGCAGTCTTGCGTGCAGACGTATCATGGATAATCTCCAAGGTGAGATAGTACGCATCGCATCCCGTAACTGTGACCGTGTACAGCTTATGCTGGATGTTGACAGGGCAATAGACGTTGCTTGCGGAAATACCAACAACGAGGTATTTGCACGCTCGTCTTCCGATGACAGTCTGTCGGGTATGGGTACGACCATCGTCGGATGTGTCATACTTGATAATATCATCTGGGCATTTAACGTAGGTGACAGCCGTCTGTATCACATAGGTGATGGCGGTATAAGTCAGCTTACCGTTGACCATTCGTTTGTACAGGCTCTTCTCGACGCGGGTAAGATAACCCCCGAGGAGGCACGCTCGCATCCTAACCGCAATATAATTCTCAGGGCGGTAGGTATTGAAAAGAGTGTTGAGTGTGATATAATACATATGGACCTTGAGGGCGGATTTTATCTTATCTGCTCGGACGGTCTTTCAAATTATTTTGAAGAAGAAAAATTTTTGAAGATTATCAATTCGCAACGCTCGCTTTCGGAGAAGACCGAAGCACTTGTCGAATGGGCAAATGCGAGCGGAGGCGCTGATAATATCACGGCTGTTTTGATAGACACCGAGATTACACGGGAGGATGGGAAATGAGTTTAAACGGAAAATTTGATTCCCTCATAGGACAGGTTATAGACAAGCGCTACAAGGTGCTGTCAGCAATCGGAGAGGGCGGAATGTCCATCGTGTTTAAAGCACACGATATGATAACCGACCGTAATGTTGCTATCAAGGTGCTCAATGAAGCAAATGACACCGACGGTCAGGCTGTTAAGCGTTTTTTGAATGAATCAAAGGCTATTTCTATGCTCTCTCATGAGAATATTGTGAAAATATACGACGTCTCCTTTGAAAAGGAGCTTAAGTATATCGTCATGGAGCATGTTGCGGGAGATACTCTCAAGGGCTACATGGACAAGAGGGGAAAGAAGCTTTCTATTGAGGAAGCACTCGGCTTTACCGAGCAGATTCTTCTTGCGCTTGAGCACGCACATTCCAAAAAGGTAATTCACCGTGACATCAAGCCACACAATATCATGGTTCTTGATAACGGATTTATAAAAGTTACTGATTTCGGTATTGCAAAGACACCGAGCGGTGATACTATATCTATGACCGATAAAGCACTCGGAACTGTTTATTACGTTAGCCCTGAACAAGCAAGCGGTAAGGAAACGGGAACCTTTACGGATATTTATTCCGTAGGTGTTATGCTTTACGAGATGGCAACCGGTAAGCTTCCCTTTAATGCGGACACTCCCGTGAGTGTTGCAATGAAGCAGATAAATGAGGACCCCGAGCCTCCGTGCTCGGTATGTCCTGAGCTTCCGCGCGGTATTGAGCAGATAATACTCAAGGCTATGCAAAAGAATCCCGAGGATAGATTCAAATCGGCACACTCGATGCTCCGTGCGGTCAGAATTCTCAAGGAAAATCCGATGGTAGTTTTTGAGGAGGTTAAGGCTTCTTCTCAAAGCAGCAATAACGCTAAGCCGGCTGTGCGCAAAAAAAGTCTTAAAAACGGATTTTTTGGCCGTCTTTTCGGTCTTTCCCCGAAGAACGAAAAGGAAAAAAACGAAAAGTCTCATGGTGAAGAAGTTGGTACAGGTAAAACTCGAGTTACCATGTTCCCCATAATACTCGGTATTGCATGTGCTTTTTTCGTAACACTGTTTGTAGTGGGCGGTATCATTCTTGCGGGAATATTCAAGAATCAAAGTGATGCGTCGAAAAAGGTCGTTACCAAGACCATTCCTGAGCTTGTCGGAGAGGAATACGGCGATGCACTTGTTCAGCGTCTTGAGAAGGAAGGCTACGAGATTGAAGTAAAATGGGCTGAAAAGCGTAACGCGGATTTCGGCTTCGGCGAGATATATAACACTAACCCGGAGGGCGGACAGGAGAGAAAGGTAGTAAGCACCAACGGAAAGCTTAAGCTTATCCTCTATGTCAACCCCGAGGAAGGAAGCTTTGCACTCTCGGATTATTCGGTGCAGTATATAACAAAGGTTCGTTCCGACCTCAGAAATAAGGGCTACGCTACAAAGAATATAGTAGAGATAACCGAGCCTCACGATACAGTGCTTGAGGGATACGTTATAAGAACTGAGCCGGAGGGCGGACAGGTAGCGAGCGTTGATGATACGATTACTATTTATGTGAGCTCGGGTAAGAAACTTAAAAACGTGTTGTCCATGCCGGATCTTGTCGGAAAGACTAAGGGCGAGGCTATCGTAACACTTGAGGAGTTTAACGTAGAATTCTGGGAGGTTCCCGATTCGTTTGCCATCGGAACCGTTGTATGGCAGAGTATCGAGCCTCACACAGTGGTTTCTCCTGAATTTTGCGAAAAAATTACGCTTTTCGTATCCGACGGAAGTCTTACCGAAAGCGATACAAAGCCATTATATCTGTTAATGCCGGATCTTATAGGCAAGGATCTTCACGAAGCCAATCAGCTTATGCGTGATATTATGTCCTACGGAATCAAGGTGGAATTCATCAAGACTTGGGAAAGCCTTCCCGAGGGAACTATTTTTGACCAGACCTTAGAGCCGGGTGCAACAATTCTTCTTGACAGCACCAAGCCTATAAAGGTATTCTATAGTGACGGCAACAAACCGGCGCAGAACGTTGTTCCGGATGAATCAGAGTTAGAGGAAGAGGGTGGCGTATCATCACTACCCGAAGACTTCTTTGAAAACTGATGCGAGTAAAGAAAAACAAATTTAATTTTAAAGCCACCCCCCAGCAGGGTGGCTTTTTAAAGAGGTAATATGCAAGGACGAATTTTAACCTGCTCGGCGGGTATCTACAGTGTTGAGACGGAAAACGGAATATATCTGTGTCCTGCCAGAGGCTCGTTCAGGCAGGAGGGAATAGTACCCGTTGCGGGAGATTTTGCGGAAATAATCCCGGATTTAAAGGAAGAATTTTCGGGAGTGGTTGATAGGGTGCTTGAAAGACGCAATCACCTGATACGCCCCGGAGTTTCTAACGTTGATATACTGTTTATCGTTTTCGCATTCCGTGATCCGCTCCCGAATCTTTACTCTATAGATAAGCTTTGTGCCATTGCCGAGCATAATTCTATTCGTGCACATATCGTGTTTAATAAACGCGACCTTGTAAGCGATGAGGAAGCTCAAAAGCTCGTTTCGGTGTACCGAAGCTGCGGATATCGAGTACACGTACTCAGTGCGGGATGCTCTCCCGATGAGATAAGAGAGGAGCTGTCAGAATACGCAGAGAATAATACCTGTGTATTTACAGGCCCCTCGGGAGTAGGAAAAAGCACCATAATAAACGCGATATATCCTTCCATGCCACGCCTTGAAACAGGACGTGTGAGTGAGAAAACAAGGAGAGGACGTCACACAACGCGCTCGACCGTGCTCTATCCTGTAGGAGACGGCAAGAAAGGGTATCTCGTTGACACACCGGGATTTTCGCTTCTTGACTTTGAGCGCTTCAGATTTATGAAAAAAGAGGAGCTTGTTTATGCCTTCCCTGAGTTTGCACCTCTTGTCGGACAGTGCCGATATACCAAGTGCACCCACACCAAGGAGGAGGGGTGCGCCATACTTGAACGTGTAAGCTCGGGAGAAATTCCCGCATCACGTCATGAAAGCTACATAGCAATATGGGAAGATTTGAAAAAACATCACGATTGGGACACAAAAAAGTAAAAAAAGACTTGACAAACGAGGAACTTTCGTGTAAAATATGCAAGGTGTAAAGAAAAAATGTTTACACTTATCGGAGGAAAGAATGAAGGAAAAGGATCTGAAGGTTACACTGCTGTATGATTTGTATGCACCTCTTTTCTCCGAGAAGAAGCGTGAAGCGTTTGAAATGTATTATTTTGAAGACCTATCGCTTGCGGAAATATCCGAGCATACGGGAAAGACAAGGCAGGGTGCAAGGGAGCTGATTGCCCGCACAGGGGATGAGCTTCGCGAGTACGAGAGTGTTCTCGGTCTCTTTGAAAAGGAAAGGGAACGTGAAGAGAATGCCCACCGTATTCTTAAGATTGCCGAAAAGATAGAAAAGCTTTTCCCGGAAGAGGCATCGGCTTTGCGTGATATATCAGGACTGAAAGGAGAGTAACCGTGTTTTCAAATCTCAGCGAAAAATTATCAAGCGTTTTTAAAAATTTCCGAAACAAGGGTAAGCTCACCGAGTCTGATGTAAAAGAGGGAATGCGTGAGATAAAGCTTGCGCTTCTTGAAGCAGACGTTAACTTCAAGGTTGTTAAGGAGTTTGTTAAGAAGGTCTCTGAGCGAGCTGTTGGTGCCGAGGTGCTTGAAAGCCTTATGCCCGAACAGCACGTTGTAAAGATAGTAAATGAAGAGCTTTGCACCATCATGGGTAACAAGCACGAAAAACTCGAGCTTGCCCCCAAGGCTCCCACAGTTGTTATGATGTGCGGTCTGCAGGGTGCAGGTAAGACTACCCATACGGGTAAGCTTGCTCTTTATATGAAGAAGCAAGGAAAACGCTCGCTTCTTGCCGCTTGTGATATTTACCGTCCCGCTGCTATAAAGCAGTTGCAGGTGGTAGGTGAGGCGGTGGATACAGAGGTATTTACCATTGACGGTTGCAATGATGCCGTAAAGATTGCCCGCGAGGCTGTAAAGTATGCTGAAAAGCACGGTCACGATATCGTATTCCTTGATACTGCGGGACGACTTCACGTTGACGAGGAGCTCATGGCTGAGCTTTCAAACATCAAGAAGGAGACAAATCCCACCGAGATACTTCTCGTTGTGGATGCCATGCTCGGTCAGGATGCGGTAAACGTTTCTGAGAGCTTTAACAATCTTCTTGATATCACAGGTGTTATTTTAACAAAGCTTGACGGTGACACCCGAGGCGGTGCGGCGCTTTCAGTAAAGTACGTAACGGGCAAGCCGATAAAATATATAGGTACAGGTGAAAAGCTTGAGAATCTTGAGCCATTCCACCCCGAGCGAATGGCATCCAGAATCCTCGGAATGGGTGACGTGCTATCTCTTATTGAAAAGGCTCAGGAGAGCTTTGACGAAAAGAAGGCGGCTGAGCTTGAAAAAAGACTTCGCGAGCAAAAATTTACACTGACCGATTATCTTGCACAGTTTGCACAGCTTAAAAATATGGGAAGTCTTGATTCACTTCTCGGAATGATACCGGGAATGAATAAAGGACAGCTCAAGGATGCAAAGGTTGATGAAAAGCTTCTTGCACGTCAGGAGGCAATAATTTTGTCGATGACCCCATATGAGCGTGAGAACCCTGACGTTTTGAACTTTTCAAGAAAGAGAAGAATATCACAGGGATCGGGCTGCAGCGTTGAGGAGATAAACCGACTTCTCAAGCAGTATGAGCAGGTCAAGTCGATGATGAAGCAATTCACAGGCGGCGGAAAGAAGAAGTTTGGTAAATTCGGAAAAGGCTTCTTCGGATTTTAAACAAGTATATTGATAGCGGAAACGCACGCAATATAAATAAATTATGGAGGTGAATATAATGGCAGTAAAAATCAGACTCAGAAGAATGGGTGCAAAGAAGGCTCCCTTCTACCGTGTTGTTGTTGCAGATTCCAGATATCCCAGAGACGGAAGATTTATCGAGGAAATCGGTTACTACAACCCCATGACCGAGCCCGCTGACATCAAGATCGATGCAGATAAGGCAAAAGAGTGGATCGCTAAGGGTGCACAGCCCACCGATACCGCAAAGAGCATCCTGAAGAAGAGCGGAGTTATTGACTAATACTCCGTTCTCCTAAAGGAAGGAGAAACTATGACACAGACACTTATTGATATCGCACGCGCGATAGTAGAAAATCCTGACGACGTCCGTGTTGTTGAGAGACGTGACGGCTCTGTGGTACATCTTGAGCTGTCTGTACATCCCGACGATATGGGCAGAGTTATCGGAAAGGGCGGAAGAATAGCGAAGGCTATCCGCACAGTGATGAAAGCGGCTTCCACCAAGTTCGATGAGCATATAGTAGTTGATATTATATAATCATAACCACCCGTTCGGGTGGTTATGATTTTTTGCGCTTAAAATACGCACAAATCAAATTGTATTGCGCACAAAAAAGCAAATTCCTTGTGATATAATAAAACGAATCTTGAATAATCGAAAGGGGATATCATGGAAGGATTTATAACGTTTGCGCCATTTGATTCCAATGAAGAAATAAAAAAATCAGCTGATATTGTGTGTAACGGAAAAAATGATGAAAAGCTGATACAAGAGGCAATAGACAGATGTGTTGCCGAGGCTAAGAATCTTTATTTTTTTAATGGTACCTATGTAATAGACGGCTTTTATGACTTTTCGGACGGAGGTCCCAAAGCCGCTTTATGCTTCCCGAATTGCAGACGCGAAATAACGATTATGGGTCAGAATTATTCTTACGGCAGAGCAGGCGACGGAGTCCGCTTTTACGTAAGCGCCGCCGCACTGGAAGAAATCGGCGATCAGAGCGTTGACGTTATAAGAACGACGTGGACTGATGTTGGACTTTCAAACGGCTCGGCTTTGAGAATTGAAAACTTGTATATTACGCTGTCGCATAACCGTAAGCCAATAAGATGTATAGACCTTCGTCGCTGTGATCGCCCTGAGCTTAAAAACGTGCGATTCTGCGCATTCTTTGATATGGACGCAGGCTTCGGAAATCCTCCTCCGATAGCGGCGCAGGGCTGTATCGGACTTACAATGACCGACGGAAGCAACAATTCCTACAGTAATTATACAAACGTCATGGCAACAGGCTTTTACGAGGGAATACAGATAGGCGGTGAGCACGTTGTTATGATAAACTGCGGCGCCATAATGAATTATTACGGACTTACCTTCGGTAATTACCCTCTTAATTGCGGAGCAAACCATCCCATAACCCTGATCAACTGCCTTGATGAGAGAAACGTGCATCTTCCTTTATTTCACGAATGCGGTGACGGAGATGGAAAGGGAGTAAGGCTATATGGCGAGCAAGAGGTTACAATGATAAACTTTAATATTGAGCGCCTTGCTGAGCAGACTCCCGGAAAGGCTCTCGGTGACCTTATGCGAGAGACAACTCCCGGAATGTGGCGCGGAAATATAACCTTTACCGCTCAGCCTGCATGGTGTCATCTTAATGAGAAGAATTTTCAGCTTTGGGAAAATGACGGCTCAGGAAAAGGAATCAAAACTAAAAATGCTTGTCATAAAGAGGTGTGCACAACACGGGAGCGTATGAGTTACTATCCCACCCTCGGTCAGCAGATTTTTGATACAGATCTTAACTGTATGGTTATATGTATTGACCCCTCAACAAAAAAATGGGTAGATTTTAACGGACGCAGCGTATAACCCTCAGCCCTCGGTAAAATCCGAGGGCTGAAGTTTTTATGTGGTACGGGTATTCTTTTTTTAAAATGCTCTTTACATTTTTTTAATTCAGTGATAAAATAAAGTAAGAACAGTTAAGGAGATAAAATATGGATATTAAAGCATTTATTTCAGAAAACACTGAAAGTATGTACAAAACGCTTTATGAGCTTTGCCATATACCCGCGCCCTCACATTTCGAGGATGAGCGTGCGTCATACTGTAAGGCATGGTTTGAAAGCATCGGTGCCAAGGGCGTTTATATTGATGAAGCAAAGAACGTTATATTTCCAATAAATTGCGACGGCAGTGATAAAATAAACGTGATCGCTGCTCATACTGACACAGTGTTCCCTGATATGGAGCCTCTTCCTTACCGTGAGGAGGATGGAAAGGTGTTCTGTCCCGGAGTAAAGGATGATACCGCAAGCGTTGTTGTGCTTATGCATCTTGCAAAGTACTTTGTTGAGAATTCCCTTGTTCCCAAGGACGGTGTAATGTTCGTTTGTAATTCCTGCGAGGAGGGACTTGGAAACCTCAAGGGCACTCATCAGATATTTTCGGATTTTGCAGGAAGAATTGCGAATTTCATAACCTTCGACGCAAAACCCGAAAGTGCAGTAAACATAGCGGTAGGCTCACACAGATACGAGGTTGAAGTAACGACCGTCGGAGGTCATTCCTTCGGTAACTTCGGCAATCCCAATGCCATTCATAAGCTTTCTGAAATCATTTCTAAAATATATAAGATAGAGGTTCCCAAAAAGGAAGGCACCAAGACCACCTATAACGTAGGCGGAATTTCGGGCGGCACCTCGGTCAATACCATCGCACAGAGTGCTAAGATGCTTTGTGAATACCGCTCGGATGATAAAGACTGTCTTGCATTTATGAAAGAGAGTTACGAAAAGATATTTGAGGAAGCACGTCTTGACGGTACAGGAGTGAGTGTCACTCTTCTCGGAGAACGTCCCTGCTCGGATATTGACAGCGATAAGCTCGATGCTCTGGCAAATAAGGTTCTTCCTGTCATCGAGGATGTTATCGGAACAGAGGTCATACTCGGCTCGGGCTCGACCGACTGCAACGTTCCTCTTTCTCTCGGCGTGCCCGCTCTTTGTATCGGTGTTTGCCGCGGTGCCGGAGTACATACAAGAGAAGAATGGCTTGTAAAGGACTCTATAGTAGAAGGACTTGAAATTGCAATAAAGTCTATGACCGCTCTTACGGAGGTAGCAAAATGAAATTTACAGCAGTTGGAGATGCCATAATTCAAAAGAGAGTTTTTGAGGAATACCATGGCTTTGAGGAGCTTGCTCCCTTTATCATGGAAGGCGATGCAAGATTCTTCAACCTTGAGACCACTCTCAATTATGAGGGACAGGCAAGCGCTTCGCAGTTCAGCGGAGGCACATATCTAAGATGCGACCCGAGAGCGCTTTACGACCTTGAACCCTTCGGCTTCAACATGACTACCTTTAACAATAACCATGCACTTGATTATTTTTACGACGGACTTGAAGCAACTCTTGAAACACTTGAGTCCACAGATCTTGTACATGCGGGTGTTGGCAGAAACCTTGCCGAGGCAAGTGCCCCGAGATTTCTTGAGACCCCCAACGGACGTGTTGCACTCATTGCGGTTAATACAACTTTTAATGCACCGATGATGGCAGGCGAGCAGTCTCCCCGTGTAAAGGGACGCCCCGGTATCAACGGCATCCGTGTTTCAAGTTACGTCGAGCTTCCGAGCGAGGAGCTTGAATATATCAAGAAGCTTGCGGATGAAGTAGGTATCAATAATTCCAAAAATATAGTCCGTCGAGAGGGCTACTATGACTTTTTGCCCGATGACGAGGCGGAATTCGGTGACCTTGTTTTCAAGCTTGGAGAAAAGAAGGCATATAAGATGAAGGCAAATGCCGAGGATGTTGCCCGTGTTGAAAAGGCGATATTCGAAGCACAGCTTCAGGCTGACTACATTATTATTTCAATTCATTCCCATCAGATAGACGGCACCGAAAAGGAACAGCCTGCAAAGTTCTACGAAGCGCTTTGCCGTCACTTTATAGATAAAGGTGCGCACGCAGTCGTTGGTCACGGACCCCATCTTTTGAGACCGGTAGAGATTTATAAGGACTGCCCGATTTTCTACTCTCTCGGAGACTTTATTGTTCAGCTTTACAACGTTGAATTTGCTCCAGAGGACTTTTTCAGAAAGCATGGACTTGATTCCTCATATACTGTTCATGACCTTCTCAAGAAGCGTTCAAAGAACTTTACCGTGGGACTAATGGAGGATAAGCGTATGTTCCGTTCTGTCATTGCATCCTGGGAAACAGACGGAACAAAGCTTAAGAGCCTTAAGTTCATGCCTGTTGAAATGTCAATGAAGGGCAACAAGAGCGAAAACGGACTCCCCAGATTTTCTGCAAATCCGGAAATCTTTGAGTATTTCAAGGATATGTGTGAGCCCTACGGTACTTACCTTGAGCTTGGTGATGACGGCATTATAACCTGTAAATGGTAAGTGCTGGAGTTACATCAATTCTCACCTGTCACCACCCGGTATATGCGCTTAGACAAAGCAAAACGGTGAGGTTAATTTTATTAAGTTTCATTAGTAATAAAAAGAGAGGCTTTCGCTGAAATGATAAAATGATGGTAGACACTAAAAAAAGAGTGTCTACCATCATTTTTTATGTTAAGATAAAAAGAGAAAGGAGTTGAAAGAAACGGGAAGACCAAAAGGTGGTACAAACAATAATCACAGCAAAGAAGAAAAGCTTGCTTTGGTAAAGAGAAACCTAGAAAGAGAAAGTGAGAATCACTCTGTCAAAGAACTTTGCGATGTATATGAGGTTTCTCGCTCCGGCTATTACAAGTGGCTCAAGAGAAAAGGTACTATGAACCGATACGAACGGCATCAGACAGAGCTGGACTATTATGTTGCAGATATCCATGCTCATTTTCCTTCACAAGGATACAGAAGTATTGCAGATACGCTGTTAAATGAGTATGGATAGTTTCCGATATTTCTGTTCTTAAATCAATGCAAAGATTATGTATCAAAGGCTATGTGCGAAAGCAAAAGCAGCCAGAATTTGAATCCGCAGGAGCTGAACACAACAGATTTCCAAACATTTTAAATAGAGATTTTTCATCCGACCGGCCTATGCAGAAAGTAGTTGCTGACGTTACATATATCAATCACAAGAACAAATAGAATCGAACCGGCAGCTTAAATTTTTTCTTTTTTGTGTCTACTAACTATTGACTATTTCAGCTAAGCCTCTTTTTTGTTTCATTATAACCTTAATTAACACTTGTTATTGTTTATTCCTTGCCAAAACAAATTTACCCCGAGCACAATCTGCACGAGGTAAATACTTCTTGAATTTTTGTGTTTTGTGTGAAATGAATGGTAGATTTTTATCAATTTCGAAGAAATTGTATATCATCAATTCCGTAAGGGATTGTATCTCATCATTGCGAAAGAGTATTTTATGCACACCTGAAGGTGTGATGAGATACAAGGGCGGAATGCCACCCTTGATGATATACCATTGCTTTCGCAATGGATAAAAAATTGCAAGGATTTACCTTGCAATTTTTGGAGCCGAGGGGGATTTATAATGCTTTGCGAAAGTGATTATATGGATTGACTTGATATCAAACCTAATACCCGAATTGCCTTTGATATAGAATGGATTCTTTATCTTTTTGCGGCATTTGTGTTTAACACTGATAATAAATTTTCAATATATCAGATTCGGGATATATCTCATAATTGATAAAGTCTTTATATTTACCTATGCAATTGATCCGTCCGAAATCACAGGACGAAATTTCCCGTCTCGAGGATATGACAAAGTTTCTGATTTTTTTCGGTACTCCCGATATATCGACAACGCCGTCTTGAATTCGCGAATAACAAACACACAGCAATTGATTGGCGCAAAACTCCATATCACGCGACAGCACCGTTCCGAATTGATCACCGCATTTTTTGAAATATCCGACGGCGCTATTTACCACCTCGGAATTTCGTTCACTGACTGTATGCAAGAAATTAGGCCAATGCGCGCCAAAAACCCCCGAGCTCAAGGGAAGTCTTGAAAAATCAGTCGCTATTTCATCCCATGGGATAAGATTATTATTTCGGTCGACCGTTACAATTCCGTTTTCAATACCGACGGTCACGGGCTTTTCTCCGTCACACTCAAGGAATTCGAAAATAGTCGAAATATACTCAACGCCGTAGTCGGCAAGTATACGTGATATTTCTCCCCATTTCACTCTGAAGGACGGAGGAACAAAGCTGTTGACACGTTTATTCACGCCGTGATATTTCAACATATCAAGGAATGTTTCAATACGACATCTGACCTCGCCCTCGGGTATCATAAAAAGCTCGCCGCGTCTTAAATAATAATAGTCCGAAACGTCGGGATTATCGGTGTTTTCAATATAATATCCGTGCATAAGTCCGTGAATGGCAACGTCAATAAACTCAGAAGCGTTTATCACGTCAACGCACGATATCACCTCGTTTTTGGCAACGTAGGAGACGTTATCCCATTCGTTACCCCATTTTGACAGATTTGGGATATTTCTCAATCTGTTATCGGGATCCCATTCCCCCAATATGAAAGCACAATTGATTTTCATACCAAGAGCCTTGCCGAGTTGGTTTATTGCCTTGTAATCCGCCGCCGTGTGACGTCGGTTCATAGCTGTACGGGACGGTCCTCCCTTCGCTCTGTCGTCATTCGGGCAAAACCAACCGAGGTCATCAACAACTATCTGCAATGGCTTCGGGATTATAATTTCATCCATAATTACACCTCATCAAAAAAGATTCTTGCCGCACCGTAAATGTGTCCGTCTGATATGAAATGCTCCTTTAAAGCTTCGGAAAGTGATGTGGTCGTGTTCAATTCTGATGGCGATACGGCGGCGTGCAAATTAAACACGTATTCAAAAACCTCGTTTCCTGAGCTTTTTACGGGAAATCTTACAAACCGATCCGCAAAAAGCGGTCAAATTTGTTTCTTTGCCTATTATTCTCTTTAATTGTGGGTCAAGTAGCCAGCTTGAGCAATAAAAAGCCTTAAAATTCCCCAAGCACCGCCTTCAAAATAATCGTTTTTTTCAACAAATTCACACTTAAATGAATTCTGCACATCCTCACAGCCAATGCTTAACCCGTCCGCTTGAATGGTATACCTCGCCGTCAGAAAGAACTACGGCTTTATCCGAATTCCTTATAACGACGTACTTGTTATTGAACTCGCATATTTCAAGATTAAATCGTCCAAAAATCCACGGCTCATAAATACCTCGCAAAATCCTCGTATTTATGTGACGATTATATCACAAAGCAGTGTTCAAATCAAGAAAAAATACACCGAGTTTTTTGCTCGGTGTAAAATTTGTTATAATTTCACGTTTTCCGTGAAAGTGAATGGCGGAGCCGAGGGGGACTTTAAATCCTTTGGATTGGAATTTTTTAAAATATTGAACTTATGCCACTTTTTTACAAAACTTTCATCCGTATGTGATTACAATATACGCATAAACGAGCTTCTCGTGAATACAATGAAGTAAAAACACATGGAGGAAGAAATGATTAAAAACAGATTTGTTCCCGAAGGGATGCTTATAAATACCCCCGAAAACCTTGACATTCTTTCAAGCCTTTCAAATCTTGAAAAGGCAATGTCGGAAGGCCGTATACTTGAGGGCAGAGCGGTGCTTTGCACGGCAGATAATACACTTTTTGTTGACCTCATATCCTGTCGCGGATATATACCGCGCGAGGAGGCAGGGTGGACAGAGGATGGGAGCTTGCTTCGGGATATTGCTATAATAACTCGTGTTGGAAAGGCTGTGGCTTTTGTCATTACAGACATTGAAAAAGGGGAGGACGGGAAACCCATTGCCCGTCTTTCAAGAAAGACAGCTCAGCGGGAATGCGTTGAAAAATATCTCAACACTCTTGAAAAGGGAGACGTTATCGACGCAAGAATAACACATCTTGAGCCCTTTGGAGCCTTTTGCGACATAGGAGCGGGAATAGTGTCACTTCTGTCCATTGATTCAATTTCTGTGTCAAGGATATCACATCCGAGTGACAGATTTTCCCTCGGCGAGCGTATAAAGGCGGTTGTTAAGGAGCGAGATGAGAGAAGCGAGTCGGAGGGCAACGTATCAAGGGGCAGAATCTCTCTCAGCCACAAGGAGCTGCTTGGCACTTGGGAGGAAAATGCCGCTCAGTTTGAAATAGGCGAGACGGTTGCCGGAATTGTCAGGAGCATTGAAAGCTACGGTATATTTATTGAGCTTGCACCGAATCTTGCGGGCCTTGCCGAATGGAAGGCGGGAGTTGAGGTGGGGCAGACAGCCTCGGTGTACATAAAGAATATACTCCCTCTAAAGAAAAAGGTAAAGCTCGTATTGGTGGATACCTACACTACCGACAGAAAAAGCACCTCGATGAATTATTATATAACAGAGGGAAACGTGTCTGATTGGACCTACTGAAAAATTTAATACTATGACATAAATGCAGACAACTGCCTTTTTGTTTTTTAAAATTCTATTACTTTTGCTTGCGGCGTGACACTGTTTTTTGTGATTAATTTCTATTGACTTTTTC
The DNA here is from genome assembly GCA_045660745.1 of Eubacteriales bacterium. Classification (GTDB taxonomy): domain Bacteria; phylum Bacillota; class Clostridia; order Oscillospirales; family SIG627; genus RGIG6353. The sequence continues at coordinate 52,825 of JAZREJ010000005.1, read as the reverse complement.
TTTATTTGTGATAATATAGTAAAAAAGTCAAAGGAGAGATTGAAATGCTTTACACACACAGACTTGAAGCAAATCTTATGAATGATCCTAAATGGGTTGAGGAATTCCTCAAATATATTGACGAAAACCCCAACTGTTGCCAGGAGGTGTGGATGTGTTCGTCTTACGGCTTCCCGCCTATTGAAAAACACCGCGCATTTGCTTGCGGTATGAAGCCCCACGTTGAAGAATTCAAGAAGCGCGGAATCAAGGTTGCTCTTCAGATATCAAATACTATGGGCGGACATAACAGTGCGATATATCGAGACTGTACAGGCCTTATCCGTGACGATTGGCACGCTCCTTTTTGCGTAGATATAAACGGCAAAGAGGTATTTGGACGCTTTTGTCCTCGTTCAAAGGAATTTATCGAATACATAGATGCGGAGTTTGGTGCTTACCTTACCGAGCTTGACGTTTCGGGTGTTTGGATCGACGATGACTTTAAGATGGGCAACCACGGATTTGTATGCTGGTGTGACTCATGTATTGAGGAGTTTTCAAAGAGAGTCGGAAGAAGCTTTACACGCGAAGAGCTTGTAAGACTTGTAAACGATGATTTTGAAATCCGCGATAAATGGATCGAATTTACAAGCGACAGAATGTACGACGCGGCGAAGTTTTACGGAAATACTGTACATAAATACAGACCCGAGGCGTATATTGCACTCGAACACGGTGCAAACGGATATATGCAAGGTCTTGGACATAAATCAATTTTCAAAGGATTTATGGACGGTACGGGAATTGCTCCCAAATCTCGTCCGGGTGCGGGGGCGTATGAGGATTATGATCCCAACACATTTATTGAAAAATATCGAATGACCTCTCATCAAACGCGATATCTTCCCGATTGTGTCGATGACATCCGTCCGGAGGTGGAAAACATCCCCGACGTTTGTTACGGAAAAACCATGGGCGGAATAGCGTTTGAAACCGTCTTCTATTTTGCCGCGGGTGCAACAAGTATAAATTACGCTACTATGATGCGCCGCAATGAGCCTCTTTCCTGGCTCACAAATCAGCTAAAGGATATGACCGAAAACTATGAATGGCTTTCCCGCCTTTCAAAAATCAACCGCGAGACAAAGCCTGATGGAGCTGAGATTTATATCTCGGAGAAGCCTTGGAATTACAAAACAGAGGTTGATTTTGATTGGGAAAAGGTTGATTTTGACGCAGGTATCGAGCCTATCCGTTGGGGCTTTGGCGTAAATTTCCATAATACCGACGGCGTGCTGTTCCTCAACAAGCAGTATGCAAAGGCTCTCACAGACAGCGAAATAGAAATGCTTCTTTCGAAAAACGTTGTGTGTGACGGCGAATCAGCAACCATTCTTACCGAACGAGGCTTTGGAGATGCACTCGGAATAACCTCTGAAAACGTATTCACGGGAAGATGTCATGAGGTCCTTCCCGATGGCAACGTATGGCATTTTAATTTCTTCTTCCCGACAGGCGCTCGCCTCACGCTTTCCGATAGAGCAAAGGAGGTCAGCGAGTACCAATTCTTCGAGACGGGAGAGCGCTTTGGAACGGCTTCAGCATACACTACGACCACTAAGGGCGGCCGCTGGGCGGTTATCGGATATGGACTCTTTATGCAGATAACAAGCTTTGCAAAGAGATGTGCCATAGTTGATGCTATAGAGTGGGCAGGCGGAAAGCTTTCCGCAAAGCTTACCACTCCTGACAGAATAATAGTGTTCCCGAGAAAGGATAAGAACACAGGCCGTCTTAGGGCAGTAAGCCTTGTAAACACTTCGATTGGCACCTATAAGGGCACCGAGATAGAGCTTGACGGAAAGTATGATAAGTGTGAATGGCGCGCACTTCACGTTTCGTCCGTCGAGCTTAAAACGAGATTTGAAAACGGAAGCACGTTTATTACAATTCCGGATTTCGACGGTTGGAGCATTGGCACCCTTTTTCTTTGTTGACTAGCTGAAAACACATATAAAACACGGGCGGTTGCCCGTGTTTTTTCTATTGCAAAATTTATATTTTTTTGATATTATATAATATGAATAATAAAAAAAGGAAAAGTCATGAAAAAAATTGGATTTTTGACCCTCGGATGCCGTGTGAATCAGTACGAGAGCGACGCCTTGAAGGAGGCGTTTGAAAAGCTTGGGTATGAGACCGGCGAGCTTCGTGAGGGCTGCGATTTATATGTCATCAATACCTGTACCGTCACCGCTGAAAGTGATGCGAAATGCCGTAAGGCGATAAGACGCGCAGCAAGACTTCGTGATGCATCGGGCGGTGCACTTGCTGTGATTGGTTGCTTTTCACAGGGTGACCCGGAAAACGAGGTGCTATCCCTTGCGGATTATGTTATCGGTAATACGGGAAAAATGTCGGTTGCCGAAAAGGCGGAAATGATAATATCAAAGACCGAGCACGGAGGGGTAGCGGGACTTGCGGGTGCAAGATATGAAAAGATGGCAATCAGCCGCTCCGTCCATGCAAAGGCCTACGTTAAGATAGAGGACGGATGCAATAATTTTTGCACCTACTGTTTTGTGCCTTACGTTAGAGGCAGAGTTCGTTCAAGAGAGCGTGCGGATATAATTTCCGAGATACATCGCCTCGAAGAAAACGGATATACTGAAATTATACTCACGGGTATTGAAACCGCGTCTTACGGCGAGGACTTCGGAGAGGAGGATGCTCTTTGCAGACTTATCGAAGCAATATGTGAAACAACGAGAGTCACAAGGATAAGGCTCGGGTCTATGTATCCCTCATTCTTCACCCCTGAAAGGTGTAAGAGACTTGCCGCATGCCATGCGGTGCTTCCTCATTTTCATCTGTCTGTTCAGAGTGCCTCAACAAACGTACTTAGCGCAATGCATCGAGGATATGACAGAGACGGACTTTACAGGGCGGTTGAGAATATACGGGCAGAGTTTCCCGATGCGACACTCTCATGTGATATGATATGTGGATTTCCGGGTGAGACGGAAGAGGATTTTAATGACAGCAAACGCTTTATAAAGGACGCTAAAATCCTGCACGCTCACATTTTCCCGTATTCAAAAAGAAAGGGAACAAAGGCGCCGCTTCTTGACGGGCAGATAGACGAGAAGGTAAAACACGGGCGCGCCGCACTAATGCAAAGCGAGGCGGAGAGCGTGCGCGATGAGATACTTCTTTCCATGGTGGGAAGAGATGCTTCAGTGCTTGTGGAAAAGATTCACGATGGTTTTCTTTACGGCTACACCGAGCATTTTGTGTACGTCAAGGCGGAAAATACAGGCTCAGCGCGTGTGGGAGATGTAGTTCGTATTAAGCTTCAGAAAGAGCACATGACACTTTCAGAATACACAGAAATTTAACAAAAACGACAGAAAAGCGTAAATAATAGCAGATATAATTATAAACATAGTAAACTTTGTTCACAATTTGAAAATGAACGAAAATTATAATATAAAGGAGAATATCATGTCTGTAAAAATACTTGTTATTGATGATGATGCCAACATTGGCGAGCTTTTAAGAGTTTTTCTTGAAAAGGAAAACTATGCTGTAGAGGTCGCTCAGGACGGAGTAGCGGGACTTGCTTCTTTTAAACAGAACGAGCCCGACCTTGTTCTTCTCGATATCATGCTTCCTAAAAAAGATGGATGGCAGGTTTGCCGTGAAATACGCGAGATGTCCCAAAAACCTATCATAATGATTACTGCAAAGGGAGAAGTTTTCGACAAGGTGCTTGGACTTGAGCTTGGCGCTGATGATTTCATTGTAAAGCCTTTTGATATGAAAGAGGTTCTTGCTCGCGTTAAAGCTGTGCTTCGCCGTTATTCAGGCTCAGGACGTGACGTTGAGGATGAGACTGTACGGTTTGAAAATATTGAGATAAATATTCAGAAGTATGAGCTTAAAATAAACGGTAAGGTAATTGAGATCCCCCCGAAGGAACTTCAGCTTCTCCACTTCCTTGCTTCCAACTATAACAGAGTTTTTACTCGCGATCAGCTTCTTGATAAGGTGTGGGGCTTTGATTACCTCGGCGACTCAAGAACCGTTGACGTTCACGTTAAGCGTCTTCGCGAAAAGCTTGAGGGCGTTTCCGATAAGTGGACTCTTAAGACCGTTTGGGGAGTCGGATATAAATTCGAGCTTTTTTAATGAGGCGGTAAAGTGTTTAAAAGGATAAACAGAAAATATATCGTTGCCTTCATGGTAATAATTTTTATAAGCTTCACAGCCCTTACGCTGATGCTTGTTTCCATAGTTGATAACTATTCGTTTAATTCCAAAAAACAGCTTGTCGAAAATACGGCTGAAAGTATAGGTTCAATGATAGACGTATCCATGCGTATGGGACACGTCGGATTTGGTAACATTCTTCAAAGCGAAGGTAGTCAGGTACATGACATTCTCAACCGCAATGCGGAAAACAGTGACGCCATAATATTCATAACCGACAGATTCGGCAACGTTATAGTCAAGAGCGACGACCCTAAGGGTGTGGTTCCGCAAAGTGTACCTCAAAGTATTATTGACTCGGTGTACGTGGGAAAATGGGATGAATATACCTATTCGAGCTTTGGCGGTGTTTTTGATGAGAAATATATCAACTGTGTCCGCCCGATATATATAATGCCTCCTCACAATATAGGAGACATTAACGAGAATAAGGACGAGGGACATATGCTCGGAGCGATATTCGTCTGCTCCAACAGCCGAAATCCAATTCTTATTTCTTTGGGCTCCACGATATCCATGACTATTCTTTGGGTGCTTATAATCTCTCTTCTTGCCGTCTATTTTATCAGCGAGAGAATGACCAAGCCTTTAAAGGCAATGAGCCGTGCGGCAAAGAGCTTTGCACAAGGACGGTTTGACGTCAGAGTACCTGTGAAGGGTGACGACGAGATAGCCGAGCTTGCAAATGCCTTCAATAACATGGCTATGAGCCTTGAGAAGATGGAGGAGAACCGAACTACGTTCATTTCCAACGTTTCTCATGACCTTCGTACTCCTATGACAACTATTTCGGGATTTATTGACGGTATACTGACAGGTGCGATACCTCCCGAAAAGGAAAAGCATTATCTCGGTATCGTATCGGGGGAAGTTAAGAGACTGTCCCGACTTGTCAGCTCCCTCCTTGATATAACCAGACTTCAGGCGGGGGATAAAAAGCTTGTGAAGGCACCGTTTGATATTTGTGAGATGGCGCGGCACGTTGTCATTTCCTGTGGCGACCGTATTGATGAAAAGTCGTTGGAGGTATCTTTCGATACGGAATTTGACAGTATGAGCGTTATAGCCGACCATGACTCAATTCATCAGATTCTCTACAATCTTGTTGACAACGCCATAAAATTCTCTTACGATAAAGGATTGCTTGAGGTGTCCATAAGACAGAAGGACCGAAAGACTTTTGTTTCTGTGAAGAACGAAGGCAAGGGCATTCCCCACGATGAGCTTCCTCTTGTTTTTGACCAGTTTTATAAATCCGACAAATCCCGCGGGCTTGATAAATCGGGACTTGGACTCGGGCTTTATATCTGCAAGACAGTTATAGACCGTCACGAAGAGGAGATATGGGTCAACAGCGAAGAGGGGAAATGGTGTGAATTTGTATTTACGCTTGAGAGCGGCAGATAAATTTTACGCAAGATAAGCTCGCAAGCTTTGTTAAAATCAAAACGGGAGACTCTCGGCTTATGTTTAAGCAAGCCGTCGAGCCTCCCGCTTTTTTCTCTTTGTAAAAATTTATCCGAACGAATAAAAAGAAAGCCTTGAGGCTGATACCTCAAGGCTTTCTTTTTATTTTTCATTTATGGAATTGTAGGTCGGATACATTTCGCGGAGCACGTCCGTATGTGCTTCACAGTCGAGGTAGTGACCGATAATGGTGGAATATTCAAAACGGGGATTTTGCTGGTTGTCGAGGTTGTTTCCATACATATTGGCAACAGTTTCGCAGAATGCGTGCCATTCGGCTTTCCATTCGCCGTTTTTAAGTTTTGCGGAGCAAGCATCAAGTCGGTCAAGAATCTCTTTCTTCTTGTCGCCTTTTGCAAGTTCAATTCCGCCTTCGTCTGTGTTTTCCAAAGGAATAAATTCTACTTCATTAGTCTTTGTATCATACTTCACGGCAAGAGAGGTATTCCAGGTGTCTGCAACTACCATGAATGACGGCTTTACGAAGTGGTAGTTTCCTTGACCGTAGAGAAGGTGAGAGCCTTCATAATTTTCATAACAACCGATGCAGTGGCTGTGCTGTCCGAGTACAACGTCGGCGCCCGCTCTTGCCATTGCACGGAAGGCGCGTACAAGTCTCGGGGAGGGATAACGGCAATGCTCCTTGCCTCCGTGATATATAACGATAACCCTGTCGGCAGTCTTTTTAGCTTCTCTGATATCCTCGATAGTCTCAAACTCATCAAAGGGGCGCGAGCCCATTCGGTCTTCAAGTGCGTAGGAGTATTCATGCTCACACACGGCGATGATGGCGATTTTTTCGCCGTCCTTTTCAATTATAAGGTCACGGCGGGAATCCTCATAGTTATCACCGAAGCCCGTATACTCAATTCCTGCTTCATCAAGGTGTTTTAAGGTGTCAAGCGTACCTTCAACACCAAAATCGAAAATATGGTTATTGCTCAGTCCACAGTGTGTAACTCCAAGCTCTTTTAATACCTTTGCGGTATTCGGATTTGTCTTGAGGTTGGGACCGAATTTCTTTATAGCATTTTCACTTTCGGTGATAGCACATTCAAGGTTAACAAAGCATACGTCGCAGTCACGGTGCATATCCTGAGTGTCATTGTAAAGCGTCTCGATATCCATTTTTCTGAAAAGTTCATCAGAAATGGCGGTTGGGGAAAGATCTCCGAGAAGAAGTGTTTTCATATATGTTCTCCTGCTTTTCTTTAATGTTAAAGTACGGATCCAAAAGTAAAAACGCAAAATGCGACGCTTACCTCGGATACGTTAATTATAAGTGGTTCGAGAGTATTTGTCAACCCGAAGAATGATATAAACAAGAATAAATATACAAAAAAATTTAAAAAATCGACATATTTTTTGCAAAAAAAATATTGCAATTAAAAAAACAATGTGATAAAATACCAATATATTTCTTCTGTATGGTTGAAGCTTAAACACCTAATCCCATGCATGGATATGTTAATTTTTAATTCAGAGGTGATTTTATGAAGCTCATGGAAACCATGTGCGATCGCGGACATGAAAAAGTATTGTTCGTAAATAATGAAAAGGCAGGACTTCGTGCAATTATTGCTGTTCATAACACTGTAAGAGGCCCCGCTATCGGTGGATGCCGTCTCTATCCTTATGCATCAAGCGATGATGCGCTTTTTGATGTACTCAGACTTTCAAGAGGTATGTCTCATAAGAATGCGGCTGCAGGTCTTGACTTCGGCGGAGGAAAGGGCGTTATCATTGCCGATCCTTCTCAGAAGACCGAGGCTATGTTTGAGCCTTTTGCTGAGGCTGTAAATGCTCTCGGCGGATGCTACATCACTGCTGAGGATGTTAACACAGACTGTGATGACGCTCTCATCATGGCTCGTAAGACTAAATATATCTGTGGACTTCCCCACGTAAGCGGCGACCCCTCTCCCTTTACCTCCATCGGTGTATGGCAGGGTATCAAGGCTACTAATAAGGTTCTTAACGGCACCGATAGCCTTGACGGAGTGAAGATCGCAGTTCAGGGTATCGGTAAGGTTGGATATGACCTTTGCCACCACCTTGCTAAGGAAGGCGCTATTCTTTACGTATCAAATCGTACTAACATGGAGCCTCTTGAAAAGCTTCGTGACGAGTACGGTGCAACCATCGTTCCCGCTGACAAAATCCTTTCTCAGGAGTGCGACATTCTCGCTCCCTGTGCAATGGGCGCTGTGGTTAATCCCACAACTATCCCCAACTTCAACTGTAAGGCTATCGCCGGTGCGGCTAACAACGTTATCCTTGACCTCGCTTCCGGTGAAGCTCTTAAGGCTCGCGGAATCCTCTACGCTCCCGACTTTATTATCAACGGCGGTGGCGTAATCAATGCGGCAGGTGAGGCTGCAGGCAACTACAACAAGGAAGAAGTTCTCAAGAAGGTTTACAACATCTACAACACCATCGAGAGAATCCTCGTTGAGTCTAAGAACACAGGCAGACCCGAGGGCGTTATCGCTGAGGAGTTTGCCGAAGAGTGCATCTGGGGTAAGAGATAATTTACTCACGTTGAACTTGCAAATTCTGTTTTAAAAACCTCTTGTATACACGCTTTGTTACAAGAGGTTTTTACGTAAATAAGGAGTACTGTATGTATAACGTTGACTTTTTCGGACACAAGGTGTCAAAGCTCATAATAGGAGACAATCCCTTTAATGGACATTCATATATAACTGCATTTATCCCCAGAGAGGATATGCTCAACTATCATACCGAGGTGAAAATCCTTGATGCGATGCATAAAATGGAGGAGCTTGGTATAAATACCATGCTGCCCCTTGCAGATCCTTATATAATAAGAATACTTCAGCATTACCGTAACGAGGGCGGTAAGATGAATTTCATCTTTCAGACTTATTCTCCCTTTATGATGTCAACCGATACGGCAGAGGTTACCATCAGAATGATGCATGAGGTACAGCCTATCGGTATGTACATTTCCGGAACGTTCACCGACGTAAGATTTGAAACCGGCAGAACTAAGGAAATAACCGACATGATTGACGTTTTCAGAAGATGTACCGACGTAAAGCTTGGTATAGGCACTCATCATCCCACTCTTATAGAGTACAGCGAGGAAAACAACTGGAACGTTGACTTTTATATGGCGTGTATGTATAACCTCAGAAACGGCAGAATTGGAGAGGAAAGTGGATTTATAACAGGAAAGAACAAAAGCGGTATCAAGCCCATAATCCCTTCTGACAGAGGAATTATGCTTGACACTCTCAAGAGTGTTGAAAAGCCCATAATCGCCTTCAAGATTTTTGCAGGCGGACAGATGCTCGTTGAAAAGTCCGAGGAGGAAAGACGAGTACTTATCAAGGATACCTACAACACCATATTCAACTCGCTCAAGCCGAACGATTTCGCGGTAGTCGGTGTATTTCAAAAATATCACGACCAGCTGACCGAAAACGTTTCCGTCTTTAATGAGTGGGCAGAGGAAAACGCTAAATAAAGCACAAAGCTCCTACATTTCTGTAGGAGCTTTTATTTTTGAAAATAAGTCAAAGCTTACCGTTTATCTCAAGCCTTGCAAGTCCGCCCTCGGCGGTTTCCTTGTATGACGGGGAAATATCGCGTCCTGTCTCACGCATGGTCTCAACAACCCTGTCGAAGGATATCTTTCTCGTATGCCACAGAAAGGAGGCAAGATTTACAGCGTTTATTGCACGCATGGCGGCAACCGCATTGCGCTCAATACATGGTATTTGCACAAGACCGCATATCGGGTCACAGGTAAGCCCCAGATGATGCTCTATTGCGATTTCTGCTGCATATTCTATCTTGTCAATGTTAAATTCAAAAAGCTCGCCAAGCGCCGCTGAAGCCATAGCACAGGCAGTACCTATCTCCGCCTGACATCCTCCCTCAGCCCCTGAAATGGTGGCATTGGTCTTTATGAGATTTCCTATAACCGAAGCTGTTTCAAGTGCGTGGATTATCTCTGTATCCGAATAACCGTTTTTCGTCTGCTGGTAATAAAGAACCGAGGGAAGCACTCCCGCCGAGCCACAGGTGGGAGCGGTAACGATAGTCTCACCCGATGCATTCTGTTCGCTTATTGCAAAAGCGTAGGAGCATACAAGTCTGTTTTCCTTGGTCTGTGAGGACTCATCAACGTGCTGACTGTTGTAAAGCGATTTTGCTTTTTTGTGTACGTCGAGTCCTCCCGGAAGTATTCCTTCATCGCGAAGTCCGTTCGCGATAGACTTTTTCATGGTCTCCCAGACTGTCGTCATGTAGTCAAAAAAGCCCTCTTCTTCATTTTCTTCAACGTATTGCCAAAGTCTTATGTTTTTTTCTGTACAGTACTTTGCAATATTGTGGAATTTTGTTTCTTTGTAAGGCGCGAAGGTCTCTGTGTTTTCCTCACCGTCAAAAACATATTTACCGCCTCCGACACTTAATATGCGTTTTTTGTCTATCTCCACCCCGTTCTTGAACACCGTGACGTCCATTGTATTTGGGTGTGGGATAAGAGTAGTGGCGAGATTGAATTCTACAGTACATTTCACGGGTGCAAGCGTCTTTCTTATGACCTCATCCGTGCCGTGTCCCTTGCCTGTTTTTGCTAAAGACCCGTAAAGCACTACCTTGAAAAAATCAGCCTCGGGATATCTTTCAAGAAGCTTTAAAGCGGCACGTTCGGGGCCTATCGTATGGGAACTTGAGGGGCCTCTGCCAATTCTGTACAGCTCGCGTGCGGATTCCATAGCGGTATACTTGGTACTGAGCGCTCGCTCATCCGACGTATCAAAAAAATCGTGCACTTTTATATTGAATATTTTGGCAAGAAGCACAAGATGCTCAGAGGAGGGAACAGACAGCCCGTTTTCCCACTTTGATATTGCTCTGTCACTTATGCCGAGAAGATTTGCCACATCCTTTTGTGATAGTTTGTGGCTCAGTCTGAATTTGCGAAAATTGTCCGATAAAAAGATCATATTGTTTTCTCCGATAAAGTACTTACAAGTATTTTATCCCAAAATCACACAACCATAAAGGCTTTGCAAATGTTTTTTAAAAATAATTTATCAACCGACGGTTTGTCATATTTGCCAATCTATCTCTGCTTGACCGCCTTCACGAAGGATAGCGTTGCATTTTGAAAAATGCCGACACCCGAAAAATCCTCCGTAAGCGGACAGCGGGCTTGGATGCACTGTCTCAAGCTTTCGGTGTAAGGGATTATCAATGATTTTTGCTTTTGCTTTTGCATTGGCTCCCCACAAAAGAAACACAACCGGGGTTGTTTTGCGGTTTAACTCAGAAATTACTCTGTCGGTAAATTCTTCCCAACCCATGCCCTTGTGGGAATTTGCTTGCCCTTCACGTACTGTCAGCACTGTGTTCAAAAGAAGTACCCCTTGATTTGCCCAGTGTGTAAGCTCGCCATGTTCAGGTATCATAAAACCCGTGTCGGAGTTAAGCTCCTTGAAAATATTCTTAAGAGAGGGAGGAGGTTCAATACCTCGCTTTACGGAAAAGCACATTCCGTGCGCCTGACCTTCTCCGTGATAAGGGTCCTGACCGATAATTACAACTCTTGTCTTTTCGAACGATGAGCATTTAAGACTGTTGAAAATATCATTCATGTGGGGATATATTTTGCGCGTTGAATACTCGTTTTTTAAAAATGCACGAAGCTTTTTATAATACGGCTTTTCAAACTCGTCCGCAAGTATTTCATCCCAGTCATTCCCGAAATGTACCATTATTCGACCTCTCGGCAAATCTTTATAATGTGGTCATATATTTCTGCGTTTGTCTTTCCGTTGCCTATAACAAGACCGTGCGGATGATGTCCTCTGCCCCATACAGGTATTACCTTCATAAGGTCGGTACCTTCATACGCTTCAACAAGAAGCTTTCCGTTTTCCGTCCAATTTACAGTCATATCCTCTTCTCCGTATACGAGCACAACAGGAATCTTGTTTTCAACAAGCGTGTCTGCCATGTTGATGGGGTGCTCGGAAAATGAGAAAAGCTTGTAGCGCTTCATGCCGGGGTATGCCTTTAAAAACTCCGAAGTCCAAGCCCCGACATTTTTTTCAGGGTCAAGTCCGGGCCAGGAGGCGAAATTCAAAACGGGTGCGTCAATGAACATACACGCAATAAGCTCAGGGTAGAATCCCGCAAAGCGTACTGCATGCGCACCTCCGCAGCTCATTCCGACGGGTACGCATTTTTCACGGAGATTATACGTTTTTGCAAGATATTTTATAAATCTCGCCTTTGCATCGCAGTCACTCTTCGGTGCAAGACGGGAATCGTTTTTAAGATAGCAAAGATGGAATCCGTTTTTCACAAGGTTTATTTCAACGTCGGGGAAAGCGTTCCAGTATTCGGTCTTTATTGCGATATTGCCCTGCTCGTCACGGTTGTCGGGAAATACTATAATCGCTTCTTTGCTTTCAAATTCGAACTTTTCTGCCTTGAATCCGTTCCAAATAAATTCCATGTTGATCTCTCCTTAAATAAAATCCTTGATTAAATTATACCAATGTAAATTTATTTGTCAATAGAAAGGCTTGACAAAACATGAATAAATGGTAAAATAATCATAATATCAGAAAGGAAGCATGATATATGAAAAGGTATCTTTTAGACCCGAAATTCAATCAGTATAAAGCGAATATGCACTGCCATTCAACCGTTACTGACGGTCTTAAGTCTCCCGAAGAGCTTCGTGATATGTATATGGAAAAGGGTTATTCCATTATTGCCTATACGGATCATGATATATTTGTTTGCCACAATGACCTTTCAAACGATAAGTTTCTTGCTCTTAATGGCTTTGAGATGGGATTTGAGGAGGAAAACCCAAATAAAACCTCATGGGAGACCTCTATATGCCACCTTAACTTTATCGCCCTTGAGCCTGACAATGATCGTCATCCCAATTGGCACCGTCACTCCTATATCGGAGGCAACGGACTCAAATACCGCGATACACAGCCACACTATGAGGATGAGCCGGATTTCGAACGCTCTTATACTCCTGAATGTATCAATGAGGCTATCCGTCGCGGACGTGAAAAGGGATTTTTCGTTACCCACAATCATCCCACCTGGTCACTTGAAAACTATCCAATATATATGAGCTACGAAGGCTTGAACGGAATTGAGCTGATTAACTACGTTTCCTTCTGGTGCGGAACAAATGAGTATAACACATACATTTTTGACGACCTTCTCCGTGCGGGTAAGCGAGTCATTCCAATGGCAGGAGACGACAACCATAATTTCGTTGCCGATTCATTCGGAGCGTATAACGTAATACTTGCCGAAAACCTTGAATACAGAACAGTCACCCGTGCGCTTGAAGAGGGGCAGACATACGTTTCTGAAGGCCCCGAGATAAAAGAGCTTTATATTGAGGATGGGAAACTTTGTGTTAAATCATCTCCCGCAAAGCACATTTATATCTCCTCGAACAGCCGTTATGCTCAAACCTTCTTTGCCGAGGACGGTGGACTTCTGACAGAGGCAGAATACGAGATAATTCCCGAAGTGAAGTACATGAGAGTCGTAATTGTTGATGAATACAACCGTCACGCTTGTTCAAGAGCATATTTTGCGGATGAGCTTTTTGGAGAATAAAATCGCGGTTATTGAACGAAACGGCTATGACAATGGCGAGAGCTTTGAGAAAGCATTCGTCATTTTAAATGAAGACATAATAATGAAGCCTGTGCAATTAAATTTGCACAGGCTTCAGTTTTTCAATATCGCTTTTTGTTGCCTCTCTTATATTGGCAAAAGGGAAGGGGATTCCGAGCTTTTTGTACTTCATATCGCATATTTTTCTGAAAGGAAGAAGCTCGATTGTGTCAACACACGCATGTGAGTCACGCAGTGCGTAAAATCGGTTTATGTTTTCGGGAGTGTCGTTTACCGTGGGGATTATTACTTGCCTGAGCGTTGTGGGAATGCCCTTTTCGTTAAGATAGGACAGAAAGGCGAGAGCATTCTCGTACGGCATGCCGACGTGTTTTTCATATGACTCCTCATCGGTGTATTTTATGTCAAGAAGCACACGGTCGGTCACGTCAAGAAGTGCTTTTGTAGAATCGTCAAGTATACATCCGGAGGTGTCAAGACAGGTGTTTATGCCTTTTTCGTGACAAAAGACGAAAAGCTCCTTTACAAATTCCGCCTGACACAGTGGCTCTCCACCCGAGGCTGTAACTCCTCCGTCGACGCCGAAATAGCTCTTGAAGCGTGCGACTTTTGAGATAACCTCTTCTGCTGTATATTCAGTTCCGCCCGAAAAATCCCAAGTGTCGGGATTGTGACAACAGGAGCACCGAAGGGGACACCCTTGAAGAAATACTACGTATCGTATTCCCGGTCCGTCAACCGCTCCGAGACTCTGAAAGGAATGTATTCTTCCCTTCATACGGACTCGTGGAAGGTACGGCTGATGACTTCTCTTTGCTGTTCGCGGGAAAGCTTGTTGAAGTTAACGGCATAACCCGATACACGGATGGTGAGATTCGGATAGTTTTCGGGATTGTTATAAGCGTCAATGAGGGTTTCGCGGTTCAGAACGTTTACGTTTATGTGGTGAGCGTTCTTTGCGAAATATCCGTCGAGTATGGAAACGAGGTTTGTGATTCTCTCGTCCTCCTCACGTCCGAGAGCTTCGGGAGTGATAGAGAAGGTATTTGAAATTCCGTCACGGCAATCGTCGTAGCTGATTTTTGCAACCGAGTTGAGGGAGGCGAGTGCTCCGTTTTCTTCTCTGTTGTGCATGGGATTGGCACCCGGAGCAAATGGTTCCGAAGCCTTTCTGCCGTCGGGAGTTGCGCCCGTGTTCTTACCATACATTACGTTTGAAGTAATGGTGAGTACAGAAAGCGTGTGTATAGCATTGCGGTAGGTTGGGGTCTTACGAAGCTCGGTTATAAAGAGGTGTGTGATATCCTTGGCAATAAGGTCAACACGGTCGTCGTCGTTGCCGAATTTCGGGAAAGCACCCTCTGTGTTGTATTCAATGATATAGCCGTTTGAGTCTCTTACGGGCGAAACCTTTGCGTACTTTATGGCACTGAGCGAGTCGGCAACTACCGAAAGTCCTGCAATACCGAATGCCATGAGACGTTCAACGTCTGTATCGTGAAGCGCCATTTGAGTCTTTTCGTAGCAGTATTTGTCATGCATGTAATGAATTACGTTCATGGTATTGACGTAAAGCTTTGAAAGCCAGGTCATGTAAGTCGCATAGCGAGACATAACGGTTTCAAAATCAAGAACGTCACCTGTGAGAGGCTCCATCTGAGGACCTATCTTCATACCGCTGGTGTGGTCATAACCGCCGTTGATGGCAATGAGAAGAAGCTTTGCAAGGTTACATCTTGCACCGAAGAACTGCATCTGCTTTCCGAGCTTCATTGCCGATACACAGCATGCGATTGCGTAATCGTCACCGTAGATGGGACGCATGATGTCGTCATTTTCATATTGTATCGAATCGGTATCGCGAGACACCTTAGCGCAAAAGCGCTTGAAGGGCTCGGGAAGCGACGTCGACCAAAGCACGGTAAGGTTGGGCTCGGGAGATGAGTTTAGAGTGTAGAGTGTATTGAGTATGCGGAAGCTTGACTTGGTGACAAGAGTACGTCCGTCCTCGCCCATACCTCCGACAGCCTCTGTTATCCACATGGGGTCGCCGCCGAAGAGCTCGTTGTATTCGGGGGTGCGCAGATGGCGCGCCATACGAAGCTTGATGACGAAATCGTCAAGTATCTCCTGTGCTCCCTCTTCTGTAAGGATACCCGCCTTGAGGTCGCGCTCAAAGTAAATGTCAAAGAAGGTAGCAACACGTCCGAGAGACATTGCCGCACCGTTCTGCTCCTTAATAGCACCGAGATATGCAAAATAGGTCCACTGTACTGCCTCTCTTGCGTCTTTTGCGGGCTCGCTTATATCAAATCCGTAAAGGGCTGCCATCTCCTTGAGCTTGCCAAGGAAGGATATCTGTTTGTAAAGCTCCTCATCAATACGGATGGTTGCAGTGCTGAAGGGATACGCGTCAAGGCTTGCCTTATCCTTCTTCTTTTCTTCTATAAGTCTGTCAATGCCATAGAGAGCCACTCGCCTGTAGTCGCCGATGATTCTTCCTCTGCCGTAAGCATCGGGAAGTCCTGTGATAACGTGGCACTTTCTTGCCTGACGCATCTCGTCTGTGTACGCACGGAAAACACCGTCGTTGTGAGTCGTGCGGTAGCGGAATTCGTCCTCAACCGTTTCTGAGAGCTTGTATCCGTAAGCCTCACACGCCTGACGTGCCATACGGATGCCTCCGAAGGGGCAGACAGCACGCTTTAAGGGACGGTTGGTCTGAAGACCTACGATTATTTCGTTTTCTTTGTCTATGTATCCGGGAGAAAAGCTTGTAAGTGATGAGACTGTTGCAGTATCAATATCAAGCACTCCTCCGAGCTGGCGCTCCAGAGTGAAAAGAGTTTGCACCTTTTTCATGAGTGTGCTTGTACGCTCGGTAGCACCGCTCAAAAATGAGTCGTCTTCCGTATATTCGGTATAGTTTTTCTGTATAAAGTCACGGACGTTTATTTCGTCCTGCCATACACCCGGGGCGAATCCCTTCCAATTGTTGTGTTTCATATGTGTCACCTCAAAAAATATAAAAGGGCAAATCAGTACATACACTGACTTGCCCAGACGGTCGGCTTATATCTTTTACATTCCACAAGCGTTAACTCGCCTTTATCCGTCAGTCATGTAAAAGTATTTTTTCTTTTGTCTCATTATACTACATTTAGAGTTTTTTGTCAATGCCAATATGCACAAAAAATTATTCTCTCGGGGACTTTGAAAATGTCTTTTTGTATAATCTGTAAAATGAGGAATAATCTCCGAATGCATATTGCTCGCATACCTCGACCGGAGATACGCCGCGCTTGATGTCCGCATGGGCTGCGTATATTTTTTTCTTCATTATATATTCCTTGAGCCCTATGTGCATCTTTTTGGAGAAGGTATTTTGTATATAAGATTTAGACAAAAGAAGTCCGCGGGAAATAATGTCGGCACTCAAGGGGTTTTTTAGGTTTTGGGAAATGTATTTGATGATTTCGTTTATCATTATATCTCCCGTGCTCTCGGCAGGAGAAGACAGAGTATCTTTTTTATAATACAGGTAGGTTGAAAGCTCACTTATAAGAGAAAAAGTACACCTTGCAAAATCGTCATTGGAGTATGTGCTGTCGTAAATGTCAAGCCGTGAAAAAAATCCCGGAAGCTCAGGGTCGTCTTTGATGTTGATTATGTAGGGCGGGGTAAATATCTTTTTATAATGTGCTTGTGATATGAGGTATGGAGCAACTCCGATAATGTAATTCTCGTACGGAACGGGGGAGAGAGGTATAAGATAGTGATAAACTCCGCTTGGTATGAATATAAGATCCCAAGGAGACGGGGTGTATACCTTTCCGTCAATATTGTATTCGGCTTCACCGCTTATAAAAAGCAGAAATTCACATCTGTTGTGAATGTGGTTGAAATAGACACTGCGGTCGGGAACCTCTATTCTTTTGTGGGATACCTCGGGTACACTTTTACCTATTTCTCTTATAAACACACGCATCACACTCCTTGTTGTTTTATGATAACACAAAAAAGTAAAAAATGCAATAATAAAGGTAAAAAATACAATATAAATTAAAATCTTATTGTGATAAACTAAGAATAACAAAAGAGAGCAAAGCTCTCACACGGAGGATAAAGTAATGAAAAAAATGAAAGTTGCCATAATCGGTCAGGGCCGAAGCGGCCGAAATATTCACGGACAATTTTTTAAATCCGAGGCAAATGACTTTTGCGAAGTGGTTGCCATTGTTGAAGCGGATACCAAGAGACGTGAAAAAGCGGCAGTTGAGTTTGGATGCGATGTTTACGCCGATTACACAGAGCTTTTCGCAAGACAGGATATCGACCTTGTAATCAATGCTTCGTATTCGCATATGCACTATCCCGTATCCCGCGATCTTCTTTTACACGGCTTTAACGTTCTTTCCGAAAAGCCTTTTGGAAGAACTTATTTTGAGTGTGCTGAACTCATGGAGATTGCACGCGAGAAAGGTGTTGTTATAGCGGCATTCCATCAGTCGCTTCTCGCTCCCTCCTTCCTCAAGGTTAAAGAGGTAATTGAAAGCGGTAAGCTCGGCGATGTTCTTCAGATAAATCTCAAGTACAACGGCTTCGGAAGACGTTGGGACTGGCAGACGCTTCAGGCTTGCGTTGCCGGCGGTATTTACAATTCCGGCCCTCATCCCATCCGTCAGGCGCTTGACCTTCTCGGCTGGGACGAAAAGGTGCGCGTTGCTTATTCAAGGCTTGCAACAGCTCTTACAAGCGGCGACAGTGACGATTTTGCAAAGATAATCCTGGATGCACCGGGTAAGCCCGTTGTTGACATTGAGGTCATTTCAAGTGACGCTATAACCGACTATGTGTTCAAGGTGTACGGAACCAAGGGTACCTTTACGGGTACTCACGGAAACTATAAGATAAAGTACATCGACGATTTTTCCAAGTATCCGGAGCGCCCTGTACAGAAGACCTTCCTTGAAGGCGCAAACGGTGAGCCTGTTTACTGCGGAGAGAAACTTGACTTTATTGTTGAAGAGGATGCTATCAGCGGTACCTCTTTTGACGTTGCCGTAAAGAACTTCTATCTTATGATGTACGATACAGTAATGAACGGAAAGGAACTTGCAATTAAGCCCGAAATGGCGGCACAGGTTATTCGCGTTATAGAGACCTGTCACGCAGAAAATCCTCTTCCCGTTAAATTCAGTATCTAAAGGAGAAAAACGATGTTTAAGGTTGTAATACTCGGATGTGAAAATTCCCATGCAGGCGGTTTTTTAACTCTTATAAACAAAAGAGGACTTTATCCCGAGCTTGAGGTCATCGGTGTTTACAGTGACGACAGAGCAAGTGCCGAAAAACTCAACGCATCATACGGAGTCCCTGTTATGGATACCTTCGATGAGTGTGTCGGAAAGGTTGATGCCGTTATTGTTACGGCGCGCCATGGTGACAATCACTTGAAGTACGCCGCACCTTATATGGAATCGGGCGTTCCCATGTTTATTGACAAGCCCATCACCTGTTCCGAGGAGGATGCGCTTGAAATAGCGCGTCTTGCGAAAAAGAACGGGGTAAAGCTATGCGGAGGCAGTATCTGTGCGGAGTATGAAGGCACTGTAAAGCTTGCTGATATGATAAAGAACGGTGAGCTTACGGATATATGTGCGGGCCATGTGGTAGCCCCCTTTGATCCCGTTAATGCCTACGGAAATTTTTATTTTTACACCGAGCATCTCGTCGATATGATGACGAGAGTTTTCGGAACGAAGGTTCTTGAAATAAGCTGCTCTATAGAGGCTAAGACCGCAAGCGTTATTGCACGCTATGAAAAATTCAACGTAACGGGAACATATACCACTTGTGTGCCAAATTCATATGCTATTACGGTGTATGCAAAAGAGGGCGTTATAAATGAATTCCCCACAGGACTTCCCAACAGTGATTCATATCGTCCCGAGCTTGATGCACTGATGTCGCTTCTTCACGGGGAAGAGATGAAGAAGAGCTATGAGGACTTTATACTTCCCACATTCCTTCTCAACGCTATGGTTCGCTCAAATGAAAGCCGTACCTTTGAGAAAATAAATGAAATTAAAATTTGATAAGGAGCATTTATGCTTATAAAAACAGTAAAAAGCGAAAAACTTGTATCGGAGGTTTATGACTCACGCCGAGCAATGGGTGAGGCTGCTGCAGCTTTTGCGGTGGAGGCTATTAAGAAGGTGCTTCTTGAGAAGGAAGAGGCAAACGTTATATTTGCTGCCGCTCCGTCACAAAACGAGACGCTTGAAGCTTTCCTTAATTCCGACCTTGATTTTACAAGAATAAACGCTTATCACATGGATGAGTACGTGGGACTTTCTATCGAAAATGAGCAGTCTTTTGCACGTTACCTTTTCGATCACGTTTTCTCAAAGGCTCCGTTTAAGAGTGTAAATTATATTCCCGCAACGGAGGATATTAGCGTTGCGTGTGAAAAATATACGGAGCTGCTCCGCAACAATCCCGTTGACGTTGTTCTTATGGGTATTGGCGAGAACGGACATATCGCATTCAACGACCCGCCCGTTGCAAATTTCCGCGACGAAGTGATGATAAAGAAGGTGGAGCTTGACGAGATTTGCCGTATGCAACAGGTGCATGACGGATGCTTCCCCACACTTGATGACGTACCGAAATATGCACTCACCCTGACAGTACCCGCACTCATGTCGGCAAAGACTCTTGTTTGCACAGTGCCCGCTCCCACAAAGGCTGACGCCGTCAAAAAGACTCTTTTCGGAGAATACGGAGAAGCCTGTCCCGCAACCTCCATGCGCCGTCACGCGAATGCCAAAATGTTCCTCGACCCCGACAGCGCAGCACTTATTGAAAAGACAAAAATCCTCTTTTACGGCTTCCGTCACGGACATGTAAATACTATGTATAATCAGGCGGTCGTGTCCGATAAATTTGACGTTGTGGGATGTGTTGAGGAAAACGAGGAGGCAAGAAAGGTTGCCGAAGCCGCTCTCAATACCACGTTCTCCGATAAATCTTACGATGAGTGGCTTGCAAGTGACATTGATGCCGTTGCCTTCGGAGGTGCTTACGGAGACCGCGGTGCAGCAATTATTAAGGCACTCAAGGCAGGCAAGCACGTTATTGCAGATAAGCCTCTTTGCACCGATTTAAAGGAGCTTGAAGAGATAAGACGTCTTTCAAGTGAAAAAGGACTAAAGGTCGGATGTATGTTCGAGCTTCGTTATACACCCGTCACCCAACGAGCAAAAGAAATTCTCGACAGCGGAAGACTTGGTAAGGTGCGGAACGTATCCTTTGCAGGGCAGCATGAGATAAATCTTGATCGCCGTCCGAAATGGTATTTTGAAAAAGGTAAGCACGGCGGTACTATTAACGATATCGCAATACACGGTGTCGATATCCTATCCTATATTGCAGGACTCAAGATAGAGAGCGTTGATTCATCCCGCACCTGGAATGCATTTGCCACTCCATACCCTGACTTCCATGACAGTGCTATCTTCATGGCACGTCTTGAGGGCGGCGCGGGGCTTTTGGCGGACGTTTCCTATTCCTCACCTTCCTGGAAGATGCCCACCTATTGGGAGTTCAGAATATGGTGCGACAACGGGCTTCTTTCCTATTCTTATTTCGACCCGATGGTGCACGTTTACGAAAAGGGAAAAGCGCCCGAGGAATATGAGGGGATTCCCGTTTCTTATAATTATCTCGACGTTTTCCATACGGAGATTCTTTTCGGAGGAAGTGAGTTTACCGAGAGCGTTCTTTCATCCACAGAATCGACTCTTAAGGTTCAGGCTGTGGCAGATAAATAAAATTCAAATGGCTGTAAAATAGGTGTTTTACAGCCTTTTTTCTTTGTTGACACATGAGACTTGATGTGATAAAATGTTCAATAACAGCAAAAGATAATCGGGAGGAGACACATATGACAAACGAGAATTATACGCTTTTATGCGATTATTATGAGCTTACTATGGCAAACGGCTATTTGAAATCAGGAAAGTCTGATGAGGTAGTTTATTTTGATATGTTTTTCAGAGAAATTCCCGACGGTGGCGGATTTGCTATTGCTGCGGGACTTGAACAGGTTATAGAATATATAAAGAACTTAGAATTTACGGATGAAGACATTGATTTTTTGTACTCCAAGAATATATTTTCGTCCGACTTTCTTTCGTATCTTAAAGGATTCCGTTTTACAGGCGATATATGGGCGATTCCTGAGGGCACACCTATATTTCCCGGTGAGCCGATAGTGACGGTTCGTGCAAAGGCTATTGAGGCGCAGTTTATTGAAACCTATTTGCTCCTTGCCATAAACCATCAGTCGCTTATTGCAACTAAGGCAAACAGGGTGGTTAGGGCATCAGGTGGCAGAGCAGTTGCGGAATTCGGTTCCCGCCGTGCGCAGGGCGCATCGGGTGCGATACTCGGAGCGCGTGCCGCGTACATCGGAGGATGCTCCGCTACCGCGTGTACCGTCTCCGACAGAGATTACGGAATCCCCGCAACAGGTACTATGGCTCATTCATGGGTTCAGATGTTTGATGATGAGTATACGGCGTTCAAGACTTATTGCGAAATATATCCGAATAATGCAACGCTTCTTGTAGATACCTATGACACTCTCAATAGCGGTGTGCCGAATGCGATAAAGGTATTCCTTGAGCTTGGCATAAAAAACTGCGCTATCCGTCTTGATTCGGGAGATATCACGTATCTTACAAATAAGGCACGACGAATGCTTGACGATGCGGGTCTTTATGACTGCAAAATAGTTGTTTCAAACTCGCTTGACGAGAATATCATACGCGATATACTTATGCAGGGGGCAAAGGTAGATTCATTCGGTGTGGGTGAGAGGCTTATAACCGCCAAGAGCTCACCTGTTTTCGGAGGAGTATACAAGCTTGTTGCAAAGGAAGAAGAAGGCACGATCGCTCCGAAAATAAAGATAAGTGAAAACAGAGGCAAGATAACCAATCCTCACTACAAAAAGGTGTACAGAATATTTTCAAACGAGACGGGACATCCGATTGCCGACCTTATGTGTGTGTACGATGAGGTGATAGACGAGAGCGCTCCGCTTGAGCTTTTTGACCCGATTGATGTATGGAAGCGCAAGACGGTGACGGATTACACCGTGCGAGAATTACTTGTGCCGATATTTAAAAACGGTGTTTGCGTTTACGAATTGCCTGAAGTTTCAGAGATTAGGAATTATTGTAAAAAAGAGGTTGACGGTCTTTGGGATGAGGTAAAGCGTTTTGAGAATCCTCATCGCTATTACGTGGATCTTTCCGAAAAGCTTTGGCGAATAAAGAACGAACTCCTTCTTAATAAGGGTAAAAAATAATACTTGTAAAATTGAAATTATTGTGGTACAATATTAAAGAATGTTAAAGTGCAAAAAACAGATAAAAAGTGTAAAGCTTATACGTATAAATTGAAGGAGAAAACAATGGTTGACGCGAGCGAACTCAAACGTCAGTACAGAATAAGTCTCGTTGCATTTCTGTCCGCAGGCGTTCTTGCTTCCCTTTCAACGGGTTATATATATTTTACAACAAAAAGTCTTGTATTCCTCTTGCAGTTTTTGCTCTCACTTTCGGGATTTGTGATTCACGGAATCTATTTATGGATATCACGCACACTTTATTTGAAGCTCAGCCGCGAGCTTGCCCATTACCACGGAAAGCTTGAGTCATTCGCTTCGCTTATAGGAGTCCTTGTTGTCTATGTGAATCTTATAATCCTTTTCGCGATATCGGTGTTTAGAATAATGGTTCCGTCGGATATTGCGGAAATGACGGTGTTTTCAAAAATATCCACAGCCGTTTGTATAACCTATAATCTGATACTTATAATCAGATGCCGAATCAGTCTTAAAAACACGGGAAATATCGTTATGCGAGCACAACTCATTGAGGCTACAAAGAACCTTGTTACCTGGCTCTTGTGTGCGGTTACAGATATTGTTGCTACATGTTTTCCGAATTGGGTATTAGCAAAGTTTGTTGAGCCTGTATCTTGCATAATACTTGTTTTTGTGGTGGGGTATTTCTATTTTGGCATATTGAAGAGGTGCACTCTTGATCTTCTTGACAAATCAAAGGTTAATCTTCAGTCGGATGTGCTCAAGATTCTTGCGGGGTTTGAATGCGTAACGGGAGCCTCTTTCCGTACCTGCGGAAAACGAATAATCGTTGACGCATCGTTGAAGCTTTCGCCTGCCGATACATGGGATAAGGCAGAAAGCGTATCACGAGATATTTCTGAAAAAATATCCCGTAATCATCCCGAATGTCACGTGCATGTAAAGGTCGATTTTTAACGAAAGAAAAAGATGCAGTTCAAAACTGCATCTTTCTTTTGTAGTAAATATCTCTTAAAATGTTTCATTTTGCTATTGACACGGAACCTTTTTTGTGCTATACTAACGAGGACCTCGAAAAGGAGAAGTACCCAAGGGGTTAAGGGGGCAGTTTGCTAAACTGTTAGGTCGGTTTCCGGCGCGCGAGTTCGATCCTCGCCTTCTCCGCCAAAATCCAAGTCTTAGGACTTGGATTTTTTTGTTTCTTTCTTAACATTTTGCAGGGTTTATTTTTTTAAAAATATGTCAAAATTGTTAATAAACATGTGTGAAACTATTGACAAATGCAAACCGATGTGGTAGTATTATGCTGTAATATGTCCGAATATTGAATTTATTCGGATAAATAATGTTCGGAGGAATTATTTATGATGTATTGTCCTAAGTGTGGAGCTGCCAATGCTGACGGTTCTACTAAGTGCGCTGCTTGCGGTGTAGAATTCCAAACTCCCAATGCGGCTCCCAATTTTGGTATGCCCAACATGGTACCCATGAATCCTGTTGCAGCTCCCGGTAAGGGTCTTGCTATCGCAGGTCTTGTTTGCGGTATCGTATCTTTCTTCTTTGCAGGTATCATTCTCAGCATTCTCGCTATCATTTTCGGCGGAGTTGCAAAGAGCAAGGGATTTAGAGGCGGTATGGCTACTGCAGCTATTGTTCTCGGTATAATCGCACTTGTGTTCACTGTTATTATACTTGCTGTTCTCGGAAGTGCAGTATCCTTCCTTATGAGTGTTTAAAACTACATAAAATTTAAAGTCGCGTTTATCGCGACTTTTTATTTTTGCATAAAAAAGGCTGTGCCCGAAAGCACAGCCTTTTCGCTATTAATAGGAGTAACCCTGAACGATGTAGTAAGCCATGTTGGTCTGACGAACGTCGAGTCTGCCGAAGCAAGCAACAACGGGAACGTCGGAGTGAACAACGATGGAGTACTGACCGAAGGGAATCTGGAACTGCTGGTCGCAGATGGGATAGTCAAGTCTGAAGCAGAATACTCTTTCAGCACCGAGAGTGAAGGTAAGTCCCTTTACAGGATCCTTGTCTTCAAAGATGATGTCGATGGTGAGATGAGCGTCTGTATCGTTGAGGTTAGTTACGGTGAGAGCCTCATGTCCGAGGAAATCGGGGTTGTCGCCATGAGGGGGAAGGTCACCGTCGGGGAACACCCAGTTAAGCTGGCCTTTATTCATTTTAGTTTCTCCTTAAATAAAATTATTTAACGTAGTTGAGAAGCTCTTCCTCATATTCGGGGCAGAGTGCTTCGCAACCGTCTTCGGTGATAACGTAGCATGTTTCAACACGGAGACCGTAGAGAGTGGGATGACCGAAGAAGGAAACGTCAACGTTAACGATCATACCGGGCTCGAGGATATCGTCGGAGTTGGGGCCGAAGAAGGGGGACTCAGCTTCGAGAAGACCCATAGTGTGAGCAAAGGGGCATACGAGATAGGGGAGATATCCACCCTTTTCATAGAGCTTTCTTCCTTCAGCGTCGATCTCACGTCCGGAAACGCCGGGACGGAGCATGCTCTTGGTAACGTTCATAACCTCAATCATGTCGATGAGGCACTTTCTCTGCTCGGGTGTGTACTCACCGGAAACGGGAACAGTGTGACCGAAGGTACCTGCGTAGCCGTTGATTCTGGGAGCAATACCGAGCATAACCATTTCACCGTCTTCCATTACCTTGTTGGTAGCGGTGGGAACAACTGCGTTGGAACGGATACCGGAACCAACGATTGTCTGGTATGCAAAGCTGTTAGCACCGTTTGCACGGCAAACTGCTTCGCCTGCAGCAGCAACTTCGTATTCCTTGTTGCCTGCCTTAACCTTTTCAGCCATTGCCTTGTATGCCTTGTAGCAGAGCTGAGTTGCAGCACGAGCCTGCTCAACTTCCCAAGCACTCTTAACGTAACGGAACTTGAGGTAGTCTTCAGTGATGTCAACAATCTCACATCCCTTGAAGCCGTCTTCAAGCTGAGTGTAAAGAGCGTGAGGCATTTCGTCTGCACCTACAAGACCAACTCTCTTAAGGTCGATAGTCTTGGAAAGCTCAGCGAAAAGCTCTTCCCATGTGATAATGGTAGCGTTGGGATACTCTTCGTTGGGAACCATGAATACGGGGAAGCATCTGGTGTCACGGATAGCAGCATCCTGCTTTGCGAAAGGCTCGGACTCGGGACCGCCGAGGAGCATGGGTTCGCCTACTCTGGGAACCATAACAGCACCCTTCTCGAACTGTCCTACCCAACCGGTAAGATACCAGCCGTTTGCAACGTTGAGCTCATCAAAGTAGATGATAGCGATGTCAACGTTCTTGTCGTTAAGAAGCTTCTGAACTTTTGCAATTCTGTTCGCAGTTTCTTGCGCGTTGTAATATGCCATAATAAATACCTCCTAAAGTATTTTATTTTTACTGATTACAGTTTACACCAAAAATATGAACATTTCAATCAATTATTGTTCAATATTATCGTATTTTTGTGCAAAAAATATTTTTAAAAATTTTTATTGATATTGTTTACTTTTTTTGCAGTCCGTGATATCATATTTATATGAAGTACTATTTTAAACATAAGATAGAGAATCTTCTATCCGTAAAAAATATTATAACAATAGAATATCTCGACCTTCCGGGAGGTTACGAGTACCCTGCCGAGAATCATAATTTCTGGGAAATGGTGTATGCCGACAAGGGTGCAATAGACTATTATGTGGAGGAGCAGTCAACAAGGCTTTCGGAAGGAGAACTCATGTTTTTGTCTCCCGGCAGAGCACACCGATTTGTGGCAGACAGGGATAACGCCCCCTCAATCTTCGTTCTTTGCTTTGACTTGAACTCCGAGCATATGTCCTTCTTTAACGGTTACAAGACGCTTCTCGGAAAACGTGAAAAGCCGTTTATTGAGAATATCATTAACGAGACGAGAGGAACCTTCCGCCTTCCGTTTCGTGAAAAGCTGGAGGTACTTGACGACCCGAATCTCGGCGGTCAGCAGATGATAAGGATAAATCTTGAAATGCTTCTCATAACCTTGCTGCGTGCTGAGGGCAAAAAGGATGAGCAGGTGGAATTTATAAAAAACGATGGCTTTGCCGATACCATCTCAGATAAGATATCCGATTATCTGAAAAGCCGTGTGCATTCTCAAATATATATTGACGAGATATGCCGCATGACAGGTTATTCAAAATCCTACGTGTCACAGGTCTTCAGACAGACAACGGGCGAATCGGTAATATCGTATTTTAACCGCCTCAAAATAAAGGAGGCAAAGCGCCTTATCCGTGAAAACCGTCTGACGATGAGCGAAATTTCCGACACGCTGTCCTACAATGACCCGAGATACTTTTCTCTCATGTTCAAGAAGATTACGGGCAAGACACCAACAGAATATAAAAATTCCATAAACAAGACCTGATAATCCGCCGTTTGCATCGAAAAAATGTGCAAACGGCATTTTTTGCAAAAAAGCTTTATTACGCATTTTGACAAAAGCGCCCGTTTTAAAATAATTTAAAATGAGGTGAATTTATGAGTTTAAAAAAGAGACGTTTAATAATTATTCTTTCGGTTACTCTGTTTTTTCTCTTTGTTTTATTCCTGATTTTCGAAATCAAGCTTTATCCTATCGCAGAGAGAGCGGCTCTTGCTCTGGTACGACGCGAGGCTTCGGAAATCGTGAACGAGGCTGTGTATGAGGTAATCTCGTCCGGGATGCTCGGTGAGGGGGAGTTTATTACTCTTGAGCGAGGGGATAACGGGGAAGTGGTAAGTCTTAGATCAAATGCCGAAAAAATAAATACCGCAAAAGCGTTGATTGCAAGACAGACGGAAAAAAGCCTTTCTTCATCGAAGCGAAGTGAAGTGGGGGTTCCGCTCGGAAATATGACGGGCATAAAGCTGTTATCGGGAAGAGGACCGCATATAAAGGTAAAGACCTTTCCTGTCAAAAGTGTGAGCGTTGACGTTGTGTCGGTGTTTCTTGAAAGCGGAATAAATCAGACCTGGCACAGATTACTGTTACAGGTGGAGGCGGATTTTACCGTCATGGTGCTTTCGCGGAAGATAGAGTGCCGTGTTTCGGATACCGTTGTAC
Organism: Eubacteriales bacterium; assembly: GCA_045660745.1. Classification (GTDB taxonomy): domain Bacteria; phylum Bacillota; class Clostridia; order Oscillospirales; family SIG627; genus RGIG6353. The sequence goes on along the minus strand of JAZREJ010000005.1, from coordinate 24,943 downwards.
TGTCGGATACGGTAATAGTCGGACGCGTTCCCGATGCTTATACGGATATCAACAAAATCGAGGATGAGATGCTTGGCGACGTCGTCGATTTTTCTGCTTCGTCAAATTGACGAAAAAAGAAAAAAGTCTTTTCTTTTTCTAAAAAGTATGTTATAATGAACAAAAAGTACAAAAGAAAGGTAGAAGCCTTATGAAAAATAGAATTATTTGCATCTCACTTTGTCTTGTAGCGCTTGCGGCATCGGTTATTTTGCTTGTGAACATTATAAACCGCGACGCATACGTCAGAAAGCCCGCAACACAGACAGTGGATAAGGATAAAGGAACACCCCCCGAGCCTATTTTCGATTCGGAAAGCGTTGAGCTTACCGAAAGAGGAGTGGCATCCTTTGCATTAAAGATTGAGGATTTTGTTGTAAGGCTTGCCTATGGTAACGATAAGAGCTATGAAAGTGAAGCTCAGTACATCATTAATAACGCTGCAAGCGTTTCCGAATGGCTTAGTGAAACAAATGCAAACGGCGCGGCTTATTATACGTTTATAGCCGACACCTTTGACACTCTTGTAAAAAGCACTCATACCGATGCAGAGTTTTCCGCGTTTGCCGGAGAGACCCTTCGCAAGGCAGACGAGCTTTATTCGTCGCTTGATAACACAGCAAAGCTTTTTCCCGAGTTTGATACAACGGTTGGCGGAGATTTGACACTTGCTCTTCTTGCGGTAAACGATGCACTTTACGAAAAGAGCCTTGACCCCGCAAATACCTTTACCGTAACCGTCGGAGGAACCGCACTTCTCGGTGATGAGATAGGAACTCCTGACGCTTCCAGCTTCAGAAAGGCGTATGAATCATCTGAATATTCTTTCCCCTTCTACAAGCTATCGTCCGTGTTTGCAAACGATGACGCAACCTTTATCACCCTCACTGCGGCTCTCACCGAGTCCACCGAGGCAAATGAGAATCAGCTTGCTCCCGTCAAGGGACTTCCCGCATATGCGTCCACCCTTTACGGAATCGACGCAGTATCTCTTTCTCCCGCAACAGTTCTTGACTATAACGAGAAGGGGTACAAGGATACTGTTGATGCACTCAAGAAAAACGGTATATCCTCATCACAGCATGAGGGCGCTGAATTCTTTGATACCGAATTCGGCAAGGTAGTATATATCACTTATGACCTTACCGGAACAGAAGTGTCCGACAGCCAGAAGGCTACGAATGTTGAGGTTATAAGTCGCGCTGTTCAGAATGAACGCGAAAACGGAGCCGACCTTGTAGTAGTACAGCTTCATTGGAATACGCGTGAGCGAGTATCAGCTGAATCAAGTGACTATGTGGGAGAGAAGACAAAAGACTACAGTGTAAGTGTTTACGAGCCTCACTTCGATGCTTATAACAAGGATATCGCGCGTGCGGCTATCAAGGCGGGAGCCGACCTTGTTGTAGGTACAGGCACACACGTTGCTCAGGGAATTGAGCTTTACGAAGGTAAGTATATCGTTTACTCACAGGGTGACCTTGTGTATACAGGAAAACTTGACACAGATGTAGCAAACACAGCTTTCTCATTCCTTTTCAGACAGACCTTTGAGAAGACGTCTAACGGTGTAAAGGTGCTCTCTACGAGAATCATTCCCGTTGTTAACAATTCGGAAGCCTCAAGATTCTGTCCCACTCCCGTGTTTGATGAGGCGGCTGACAGTATAATTGATACGCTTGTTTATCAGTCACATTGGTTCACCAACGCCATAAAGAGCTTCAACTATATCAAAATAAACAAATAAAAATTTACGGCAAGGTGAAGACCTTGCCGTATTTTGTAAAGAGGTAAATATGCCAAAACATATGATGCACAGAACAAAGCTTATTGTTCTCTACGATTATTTCAAGACCTATACAGACGAACAGCATCCGAAGGGAGCAAAGGAGATAATCGAATATCTTGAAGCTTGCTCCATTCCATGTGAGAGAAAGGCGATATACAGCGATATCGAAGCACTTCGCTCCGTTGGGGCTGATATCGTAATGACGAGGGAAGGAAAACGCACCGTTTATTTTCTTGCAAGCCGTACCTTTGAGACGGCAGAGCTTAAGATGCTTGTTGATATTATAGGTGCCTCGCGTTTTATGACGGCGAAGAAGTCTTCTTCTCTCATTAGCAAGATAGGAACACTGTGCAGTGAAGAAGAGGCGAAAAGTCTGTCTCGTCAAGTAATCCTCTCAGGACGCGTTAAAACGGAAAACGAGATAATATACTTAAACGTTGATATGATACACACAGCCTTCAGAGAGGGTACACGTATCAGCTTCAGGTATTTTAATTACGATTACCAAAAGAAAAAGCAGTATCGAAATTCCGGTGCACCGTATGTGGTCATTCCCGTTGCACTTGTTTGGAATAACGACAACTATTATCTTGTAGCCTACAGAGACGGTGTTGGAGAGATGCGTCACTTCAGAGTAGATAAGATGGATAGCGTGTCGCTTGGAGCGGAGCTTAATCCCGATGAAAAGAAGTTTGTCAAGGATTACGATACATCAAGGTTTTCCAGAGTCATTTTCGATATGTACGGCGGAGATGCGGTACGCGTTGAGCTTTCTTGCACGGAGTCCCTTGTGAACTCCATGCTTGACCGCTTCGGGCTCGACCTTGTTTTGAGAAAAGGCGAAAACGGAGAGGTGCTGTTTAACGTAGAGGTCGAACTCAGTCCTACGTTTTTTGCGTGGGTCTCCACATTCGGAGGAGACGTAAAGCTGCTGTCTCCTAAATTTGCACTTGACGGATTCAGGGAGCATATCAAAAAAATAACGGCATCATTCGGAGAATAAAAATGAAGATATATATTGTGAAATATCCAAACAGCGCCTCGTTTTTTCTCAATTCGGAGATGAATTACGAAAAGCCCGATATCCCTTCGGAATATCCTCTTACACTGTTTGATGAGGAAATCTCGGTGCTTGATACAGTGCTCTTTTATAATACCTTTATTGACGAAAAGGGTGTAGAAAGTGACGTTATATTTGCTTATTTACAGGTTGGGAAAATTGAAAAAGGCAGGATTTTTTCTACCGAAAAGCTTTCGTTTGACGATGAAAGGCGTGGCTTTGGAGTGCTGAATTTTTCAAAGAAACGCACCCTTACCCGTTACGGAAGTACTAAAAGCTGTTGGTCTCTTCCTGAATTTGTAAGGTGTATTGATATTCGCCATAACCGAAAGAATATAAATTCCCGTTTTGTGCAGGAAGACGTTGCAAGATACTTTAAAGGGGGACTTGATTGCATTTTCCTTTCCGCCATTCCCTCAAAAGCCTCGGGAGAATACTTTGAAAATGCACTCTTGGAGTGGGCAAGCTCAATGTGTGAGGATATAAGAGGCGATGCGACCCGCACCTTCAATACTTTGAAAAAGAGGGACATTGGTGTCGGTAAGACAGGCTTTGTAAAATATGACTATGCTCCCGATTCAAGACGCGCTTTTTATTGCAGACTAAACCACACTGTAGGGAAAAGATGCATGAGGGTTTGCGAATCCTGTTCTATGTACAAAAAGAAGGGTAGGAAAAATGTTTGTCAGTGGTCATTGCCTGTTTACGGCGCCTCGCCTTATATTCCTCTCACAACAGGGGATGCATTTGCATATTTCGACGTGCTCCTTGAAAAGGGGCTTGTAATGGATTACAGAGATTGAGGAAGCTTGCATGAAAAAAATACTGTCTTTGATTTTTCTGATAGCGTTGATGTCTGTTTCCGCCTTCGCCATGAAAGCGGAAAAAATGACACTCGATACTAACACGTCTTATATGGGAGGTTATCCCGATGCTACATTCCGCCCCGACGGCACCATAACGCGCGCGGAAGCGGTTACTGTTTTTTCTCGACTCTTGTATAAGGACACGCTCCCCACGGCATCCACCTCATTTTCGGATGTCGCGACCCATTGGTCAAGAGATAGCGTTGCTTCGCTTGAAGCGCTCGGAATGCTTGAGATATTTGAAGGAAGATTCCTTCCGGATACTCCAATAACCCGTGCGGAATTCGTTGCGCTTGCAACAAGCGTATTTGAAACGGAGAAGACAAAAAGCGTTTCATTTTCCGACGTTTCCCCCTCTCATCGATTTTATTCGTATATTTTGAAGGCGGGTGAGAGCGGACTTGTCGGAGGATATCCCGACGGCACCTTCAAGCCTGAGAATACCCTGACACGTGCCGAGGCTGTAAGTATTGTAAACCGTGCTCTCGGTATATCGGCGGAGGAAGATATTTTCGGACAGAACTATTCCCGACTTGCCCGTTTTAGCGATATCGCAGGTCATTGGGCAAGATACAATATTATCGTTGCTTCAAATTCGGGAGTTGGAGAGTATATACTGCCAAAGCTCGGCACGGAATATAAGGACGGTGTGTATCTTGATGATGATACCATAGTTCTTGAAAGCCTTTACGGAAGTCTTGCTATTTCTCTTGACGGTGCACTTGTATCGGTCTATGATAAGACAGATGACCGTGAGCTTTTAAATGACGTTTCGACTTTTGCTTACGTTGTTGAAAACGGGAATGAATATTATCCCGAGGAAGTACGGCTTGAAAACGGTAAAATAGTATTTACTTTTGAAAACGCAAGCACGGCAACCTTTACCACTGTTGTTAAGGATGCTTATATTTCCTTTGAGATAACCGACTTTAACGGGAGCTGCGACAGGCTTATATTTGCAAACGTCAGTCTTGCTGAGAACGGCTCGGTGATAGGTGTCAGCCTTGACTCAGGTGCAATAACTCATTCTTCCCCCAAGCGCACAACACTCAATTATTCGGCAATCGCCATGTCGGAGCTTGGAATAGTCGGTGCTAAATACGGATTTGTCATTGCACCTCAAAAGTATCAGTTAACAGCACTCGAGGTGTTAGCAAACGACTCGGATATCAGATGTTCAATATTTGCGGCAAGCCGATTTGACTCGGAGGAGGAAAGGCTTGTCAATACGAATTATTATATAGGCACAAGCGCAGATCATGAGACCCTGTTTCAGAATCTTGACCTATACAGTGCTGTCGGAATAGACATGCTCTCTTTCCACAAGGGTGGTGCAACCTTCCGTCAGGGAGATTTCGTATTCCCGAATCAAAGCCTTAAAGAGAGCTTTGAAAAGGTTATCACAGGCTATCTTGATAAACACGGATTGTATAATACAAAACCGTATTCTTACTATTTTACAAAGGCGGGCTCTTCACTCTTTGCCGATGAGTTTTCTCTTGAATTTAGCCGAATAGGAGAATTTGTTTTAGAGGATAGAATTACCCGATCCGCAAGAACCTATAAGTTTGACGATTCATCTGTTAACGGAGAGTATTATATCGTCGTTGATGACGAGCTTATGAAGGCAACCTTTGTAAATGGCAGAGCCACCGATATCGAAAGAGGGGTGTCGGGTACTGTCCGTGAAATGCATGAAGCGGGTGCGACTGCTGTCGTTATTGATATAGTCGGCAACGGAGCTCATAATTTCAAGGCACTCGTATCCGACGTTTTGAGGGAAAACGGCATCCTTTCGGGTCTTCATACCTACGCTTTTTATATTGATCCGGAGTGCGCAGACCTTCTTTCCGACCCCAAGTGGCAGAAGCAGCTTGCCGTGCGTGAGGAATACACCCTGTCGGATGATATAAGCTCATATAACACAACTCTTCCGACCGTTGAAGCGCTTGACGGTGCCGAGCGTGATTTTAATTTCCGCTCACAAGCCTCGGAGCTTGTTCTTATCGGTGAGGAGCTTATAAAAATCGACTCACTTGCAATCGGAGACAAAGAGTTCACAAACGTTACAAGAGGCTATCATGGAACTGAAGTAACCGAGCATAAGAAGGGCGAGAAGATACGTCGCATCGAATCGTATTACGGCGGACTTGCTCCGATAATGGGAAGTGAGCTTTTCTATTACGTTGCCCGCCTTACCGGAGAGGCATACCGTGACGGCGGGTTTGATATGGTGTATTTTGATGCCATCGACGGTGTAAATTGGCATATCGGTGAGGAAAATCATTCGGAATACTACGCCTATTATACGACGGAGTTTATGCGCGAGAGCCTTGAGTGGTGCGGAGAGGATCCGATAACAGAGGTGTATCTGCCGATGCAGTACCTCACCCACAGCTATACTCCGGCCTATGATTACGCCAACCGAGGTTATAAGGAATACATAAGAGCGCATGCCGAGTACAACAAGACGTATTCAGCGTCATATTTCTTCGCAACGCTTGGTTGGTACAATTTCTATCCGCAATCGACTCCCGCCAATACTGTTTATGAGTATCAGCACACCGATGATATCGACCTGCTTGGTACAACCGCCATAGCATATGATTATTCAATGGTATTTTCAAATCTCGACACCTATCGAACCGTCCCCAAAAACCGCGCTAACATAGATAGATTCGTGCTTTACGATAAGCTTCGTAAATCCGGATATTTCTCGGAGGAGGTAAGAGAAAAGCTTCGTGAGAGTGAATGGGAGCATTCCCTTGTGGAAAGAGAAGACGGTGGATACGGACTCGTTGAGAAGTATTACGTTAAGGGAAGAATAAACGATATATCAGATCCCCGACGCAATATTCTTTCGGGAGAAAACCCATTTACCACTCAAACTCCGTTTGTCAGAATAGAGGCAGACTATTCGTCTGTCGGAGATTCTCCTGTTACACTCCTCAAGTTCGGCGGCAATGCTCCAAGGGAAATGAAACATACTTTCGAGACCCCGCTTAATGCTGCAGGGCGTCACGCACTTCTTGTTACAGTTACCTCTGACGGGAAGGGTGGTGCTGTTTGCATCAGCCTTGAAAGCCCTGTGGTGAGCGACCACAACCAGATAGATTATGTTATACCGCTTGATTTTGTGGGGGAAAAGGACTTTGTGCTTGTTGCGACCGATACATTCCTGTATCCCGAGGATTGGTTCTCGCATTGGGAGGCGAGAAACACTTATAATTTCAAGCTTTATCGAGGTCCCGTTGAGTTTTCAACTATAAGTGCCGTTTCTGTTTATACCTACGGAAATGTGTCGGGTACCCGCCTTTCGGATATACGTCTTGCAAAGCATACCGATGCGCCTCTTGTTAATCCAACCGTTACCTCGTCAAACGGCGACAGTATAACCTTTAACTGTACGTTGTCCTCGGGCGAGTATCTTGAATATGACGGAAAAAGTGCTCTTGTGTATGATTCTGTCGGACGCTCAAGAGAGGTTGAAAAAATCTCAGGTGCGCTTAGTATAAAGAGCGGCGAATTTACCCTTAATCTGACCGACTCATCCGCCTCAAATACATTAAGACGCGGAAAACTTACAGTCGGTTTTTCGGGGGAAGATATTAACTGACCTTTAAATACCCGCCTTCAAGGCGGGTATTTTTTGCAACAAAAGTAATATGTTATTCGTGCTTTGTTGACAAAATGCTTATTTTGTGGTAATCTTTAAGATAGCGCTTTGACATGCGAGAAAAACTCAGATGTTAATATATTTACCCTTATTTGAGGAGGAAGTATATGTTTGATAAGATAATGAATGCTATAGCTTCTGGATACAATGAGGCGGTATGGATACAGGATTTGCTTCTTGCCATATTCGGTTTACTTGTCGTATATATTGGAGCGTACACCGTAATCGGTATATTTACAACAAGAAAATTCAAGCCTACCGAAAATTATCACAAATACGCTATACTTATTGCTGCAAGAAACGAAGAGAATGTTATAGGAAACCTGCTTGATAGTATAAAGAAGCAGGATTATCCGTCTGAATATCTGACGGTATTCGTTGTTGCGGATAATTGTGATGACAAGACGGCTCAGATAGCAAGGGAAAAGGGGGCTGTGTGCTACGAGCGCTTTGACACTGCACATCGTACCAAAGGCTTTGCGTTACAGTTCCTTTTTAATAATATAAAAAAGGAGTATGGGATCGAATCCTTTGAAGGTTATTTCATTTTCGATGCAGACAATCTTTTGAACTCCGACTATATAACGAGAATGAATGAGGCATTTGACGAGGGCGAGAAGATTATAACCTCATACCGAAATACAAAGAACTTTGACGAAAACTGGATTTCCTTCAGCTATGCTATACACTGGCTCCATTCCATAAGAATACGCCACAGAGCAAGATCAGTGCTCAGACTTGCTACAAACATTCAGGGAACAGGCTTCCTTTTTGCAAGCGAGCTTGTAAAGGACGGTTGGAATTATACCTCCCTTACCGAGGATCGCGCATTTACCGCTGACGCGGTTGCACACGGATATCCTATATCATATTGCGATGCCGCAATGTTTTATGACGAGCAGCCTGTAAGTATTAAGGTGGCTTTCAGACAGAGACTTCGTTGGTCAAAGGGACATCTTTTGGCGTTTGCCGAAATAGGACCGATGCTTTTTAAGAATATTTTCTGCGGTGTCAAGAATGAAGAAAGAAAGCCCAAGAGCTTTTCCGAGAGCTTGCGTCAGAGATGGGCGTCCTACGATATTCTTGCACAAACTTGTCCTTGGTCACTTGTAAACCTTGTTTTGTGGCTGATAGTTTCTGTTTTCATGTTTAGCTGTTTTTGTTATTCAAACGGTGTTCAGGGTGATTTTTTTGATCCGGATGGCAATCTTTTGTCAAAGCTTTTGTGCTGGATCTTCGGCTCCTGCGGAGTGAGCGTTTCAAAAGGAATCACTGCTGCATTTGTTGGCTTTGCGCTTACCTTTGTGTGGAATATCATCGGAACGGTATTTCTCTATCTCGGAAACGTTTTGATTGCATTTTATCTTCTTATTGCCGAGAGAAAGCGTCTTATTAAGATGCCTCTTTGGAAGAAGATAGTTTATTCCTTTACATGGACCTCCTTTGATCTTATAGGAACTTGGACTATTTATTTCGCCGTCTTCAAAAAGGTTGAATGGAAGGTGATTCCTCATACAAGTACCGTAACTATTGATAATATCGAGGGAGCAAAAGACTCGAAAAATGGTAACGATCAGTAATTTCTTGGTGAACAGCCGCAGAAATACGGCGATTTTTGCCGCAATTCCGTTTGTTTTCATGGATGCGGTCATAAGATTGTTTGCTATAAAAGTTCACTATTTTCATTTTTTGTCGCTTATACCGAGCATTGTTTTTACCTATCTTTGGGTAGGACTTATTATCCATACGTCGCTTTTTTTAAAGTCGGCTATAGGAAAGACTGTGTATTCCGTATTCTTTATCGTTTATTTTGCGGTTTTCACAACACACTTAATTTATTATCCGTACACAGGCTTTTTCTTCAATTTCAGTCTGCTCAATTCCGCCAGTGAAGGCTCGTCGTATATACTTGATGTTGTTAAAAATACCGACTTGTATATATTTGTGATACTTCTTTTCACTCTTGCGCTTGGAATCTTTACAGTGATTAATCTTCCGAAACGCGACAGCAATGAGTGGAAGAAGCTCGGACTTGTCGTGTTGATTTTTGTTGTGGCGCGTCTTTTGACCCCTTTTTTGTATGGCAGTGCAAACAGCGGTTTAAAGTGGGATAGCTGGAGAAATCCGAGAAACGTGTACGCACAGTTTAGTGACAGTAATAAGAGCATCAAGATAACAGGACTTTACGAATATACCTTCAGGGATGCTTATAAGAACCTTTTTTCAACGAGTAAGCAAAAGATGACTCCCGAGGATGAAGAATTCCTCGAAAACGCATATGACGACAAGACTGTACACAGAGAAAATGCTTACACGGGCATATTTGAAGGCAAAAACGTTATATTTGTACAGCTTGAGGGACTTGATTCGTGGCTTTTGACAGAAGAGGATACCCCGAATCTTTATTCCATGTTAAACGAGTCCTTTGTATTTTCTGAGCATTATTCCTTTTATAACGGAGGCGGATCAACCTTCAACTCTGAGCTTGCGGCAATAACAGGCTTCTTTACTCCCATGACCTATACAAAAAATGCTTATCTTTTTAATGATAATGCATTCCCTAACAGCTTGCCGAGACTCTTTCGTGAAAGAGGATACCGCACAAATGCTTTCCATATGAATACGGGTGAGTTTTATATGAGAGAGCTGAATTACAGAAATTGGGGATTTGACGATTATTGCAGTCTTATAGATGACAGTGAATACAGCGACGATTCATTCAATCTTGACAGCGAGCTTATCGAGAATGAGGTGTTTTATGAAAAAATGTTCCTCGGTACAGCTCCGTTTTTGCATTATATAATAACCTATACTCCTCATACCCCGTTTTCGCTTGACGGGGACACAGGTGCATTTCTTGCCAAAAAGCTTTATCCTGACGGGGATTATCCGGAGCTTGACGAGGAGGGGGCGGCAAGGCTGTTTGCGGGCGAGACCGACCGAATGATGGGACTTCTCATGAAGGCGCTGGAGGATAACGGACTTGCGGAAAATACCGTCATAGTCTGCTTTGCCGACCACTATCTTTATACCTTGAACGATAAGAGCATTCTTGATAAATACAAAAATACCGACAATAATCTAATCAATAAAACCCCGTTTTTCATTTGGTCAAAGGGAATGGAAAGGGTGAATATTGATAAGGTTAACTCTCAGATAGACATTCTTCCGACAGTGTTAAATATGTTCGGCTTTGATTACTGTAACGAGAATTATATCGGACATGATATAATGAGCGACATGTATTCGGGTTACGTTTTCTTTAGTGACTATTCTTGGTATGACGGGGTGCATTACGTAGAAAACGGTGAGGTTGTAAACAGCGACGAATATGACCCTGAGTATATCGAAAGGATAAATGATGAGATAAATCTTCTTATCAATAAAAACGATATGACACTTAAATATGACTTCCTCGGTGAAAAAGAAAGCGAGTAAATAAAGCCTGACGTTTAAAACGTCAGGCGCTTTTTTGTAACGAAATTATTTCGTTTGCAATTCTATTGACAAGGTAAAAAATTGATGTTATTATTGTAAAAAAGCAAAGGAGAATTTATTATGGCAACTATTAAGATAGATACAAGCAAAGTTATTGGTAAAATCAAGCCTATGCATGCGGTAGGACAGCCTCCGACGGCAGGTCTTGGAAAGAACATTTCGTCACATTATCATTATCTTACCGAGATTGGCGCACCATATTCAAGACTTCATGACGTAGGAGGAGTTTTCGGCGGAGGTAAGTTTGTTGATATTCCCAATATCTTCCGTAATTTTGATGCCGACGTTGACGATCCCGCATCCTATGATTTCGCCTTTACCGATGCGCTTATCACCGGTCTTGTCGAAAACGGGGTCGAGCCTTACTACAGACTCGGTGTAACCATTGAAAACAACGCGGAAATAAAGTCATATACGATAGATCCTCCGAAGGATTATGACAAATGGGCAAGCATCTGCGAGCACATCGTTGCACACTACAACGAGGGCTGGGCAGACGGCTTCCATTACAATATTACATACTGGGAAATATGGAACGAGCCGGATGACGGTGCGCGTGTGTCTCAGATGTGGAACGGAACCCCCGAGGATTATTATAGACTCTATGAGGTTACCGCAAAGAAGCTTAAGGCACGTTTCCCCAACATCAAGGTGGGCGGATACGCTTCCATAAGCCTTGCGGCAGGCTACCGTGATATTCCCGAAACACGCCCCGACTACCATCAATTACAGCATTATCTGAAATTCTTCCACGGCTTCTGGAAGCATATCAAGGAGACGAACACTCCTATAGACTTCTATTCATGGCACACCTATGCCAATGCTGAGCCCGCTTGTATGCAGGCGGATTATATCAACAAGTGCCTTACCGAATACGGCTATGGCGACATCGAGGTGCATCTCACCGAATGGAACCCTGTTGAATTCCAAAGAGGCACCGCAGCTCACGGAGCACAGGTTGCCGCTATGATGCTTCTAATGCAGAAAAAGCCTTTTATGAGCCTTCTTGCAATATATGACGCAAGAATTAGAAGTGGTACATACTGCCCCTTCTTCGATCCGTATACAGCAAAGCCCACCCTCCACGCATACTATTCGTTTGCGGCGTTCAACGCACTTTATAAGCTTGAAAATGAAGTTGAGCTTACCTGTGATACGAATGGCGTTTATGCTGTTGCCGCCGTTAAGGATGGAAAGTGCGCACTTGTAATTTCGAATATTTCGGGCGCTGAACAAGAGCTTCGCCTTGAAGGAATCAACCTTGATGGCGCACGCTGGTATGCGATAGACCGTGAGAGACTTCTTTCCTGGTCTCCCGAGGTTAAGGCTATTGGTAATAATACTGTTCTTCTCATAGAATATGACGCATAAGCAGAAAGGGGAATTTATGGCTATTATTCAAATAGATACAAGTCACGTTATCGGAAAAATCAAGCCGATGAACTCCGTGGGGCAGCCACCAATCGGCGGTCTTGGAAAGAATATTTCCGGGCATTTTCATTATCTTACCGAAATAGGTGTTCCTTATTCAAGGCTACATGATGTAGGAGGAGCTTTCGGCGGAGGAAAGTTTGTTGATATCCCCAATATCTTCAGGGACTTTGATGCTGACGTTGATGACCCTGCATCATATGATTTCACCTTTACCGACGTTCTTATTACGTCTCTTGTGGAACACGGAATCGAACCCTACTACAGACTTGGTGTTACCATTGAAAATAATGCCGAAATCAAATCCTATACGATAGATCCGCCGCGCGATTTTGAGAAATGGGCAAGTATTTGCGAGCATATCGTAGCCCACTACAACGATGGTTGGGCGGACGGCTTCCATTACAATATCACCTATTGGGAAATATGGGCAGAGCCTGATGATGGCGCACGTGTGTCACAGCTTTGGAACGGCACTCCCGAGGACTATTACAGACTTTATGACGTCACCTCCAAAAGGCTTAAGGCACGCTTCCCCAACATCAAGGTTGGCGGATATGCCTCGATAAGCGTTTCTGCGGGCTACAAGGTGATTGAGAAAACACGCCCCGACTATGAAATGCAAATGCATTACATAAAGTTTTTCCGTGGCTTCTGGGCATATATCAAGGAGCACAACTGTCCCATTGACTTTTACTCATGGCATTGCTATGCGGACGTTGTACCCACCTGTATGCAAGCCGATTATATCATAAAGACGATTGCCGAATACGGCTACGGGGATATAGAAATTCACCTTAACGAGTGGAATCCCATCGAATTTGATAGGGGTACTGCAGTTCATGGTGCACAGACTGCCGCAATGATGCTTGCAATGCAGTCCCGCCCCGCAATCACTCTTCTTGCCATGTACGATGCGGCAAGACTTCAGGGAAGCAGATACTGTGCGTTTTTCGAACCCTACACCTTAAAACCTACCCTCCATGCGTATTATTCGTTTGCTGCATTCAATATCCTTCGCAAGCTTGAAAATGAAGTGGCTTATACTTGTGATACAGATGGATTGTATATGTCTGCAGCTGTTAAAAACGGCCGTGGAGCGCTTATGATATCAAATATTTCGGGAGCTGAGCAGGAGCTATCAATAAAGGGAATAAATCTTGACGGCGCACGTTGGTACGTCATTGATAAGGAAAGACTTCTTTCCTGGACTCCCGAAATGAAGACTATAGGAAACAATATGGTTGTTTTAATAGAGTTTAAAGCATAATAAAAAGGACTTGCGGCAAGCTTTTTTGCTGCAAGTCCTATATTTTTTAAAAAATTATTTTGCGCACTTTCTATATTCGGAGGGGGATACGCCGTAGTGCTTTTTGAACGCCTTACAGAAACAGGAATAATTTTCGTATCCCGTTTTTTCCGCAATCTCGTTGATGGGATCTCCGCTTTTTAAAAGAAGGTCTGCGGCACGGGTGATTCTTGTGTTCGTTATAAATTCCTTGACGGTACAGTTGTATTTTTCACTGAAAGATTTATAAAGCGCACTCTTTGAAATAAAGAACCGTCGGCAGAGAGTGTTGATGGAAAGGTCTCCGTCGAGATTTCTTATGACGTCTACGATATCGTCTATTACAGAGTCGTTTTCAAACACGATAGCACTATCAAACACGATGAATGGAAGAAGATTTGTGAGGTTTTCGAGCTGTTTGTCTGTGAACACGGTAATCTTTTCATAAAGCTCGGGATGCACGCTTGAAGTCTTGGGGGAGTTCGATGCACGTATCTTACCCATGATTATATATGCCGCAAGAACTCCGTTTTTGATAATTGGCATGGCAATGTCGCAAAGACCCGCATGGCAGTAGTGAAATTCCGCCTTTGAGCTTTCAAGACACTTTTCGATTATCTTCTTGTCACAAAAGGCACAATTTTCATGAAAGTCATAAGAACTTTGCATAGTTCTGCAATAGTCATCGTGTGTGTTCGGATCATAGGAAGCAAGGCCTTGAGCGTTGCTGTCAAGCACCGTTATGCTCGCGCCAAGAAGCTCTCCGAGATTTTGAATTATTGTTTTGAGCTCTTCTATACGATAGTTTATATGCAAATCCGTACACCTCCCTTGTTTTAAAAGTGTAACTCTAATTCATGAAAAAATCAATGCTTTTTGAGATTTTTACAAAAAAAGATATTATTTTTGTACATTTTATATGTATCATTTAAAAGAGTTTTGTAGTAAAATATCTCGGAGGTGAGATAATTGACAGTACTCTATCTTTCGTTGTCCATAATTGCGACCACTCTCCAAAGCGTCTTTAAGAAGAAGGTAAATGCAGTTTGCCCGGGTAAAGAAATATCAATAAGCTTTACCATAACGTTTTTTGCACTTTTATATTTTGTAATCTTTTCGGATACGAGTGGCTTTACGTCCGCTATATTGCCGTACTCTGTGGCTCTTGCCGTATGTTATGCGACAGCCGCCGCGACGGGTGTTATGGCAATAGGATGCGGCTCCATGGCGCTTACTCACATAATCCTTGCTTATTCAAGAATAATTCCCATACTTTACAGCCTTATATTCCTTGGTGAGACACTGGATGAAGTGCAGATAGTGGGTGTTGTCTGCCTGGGGCTTTCTCTTCTCTTTACATATTACAAGCCTGAAAAAGGCGCTGCAATAACGACCAAATGGGTTGTTTACGTTATTCTGCTTTTCCTGTCCAACGGAATGTGCTCGGTGTTTATGCGTATGCAGCAGATTCGATTTGAGAATAAGGTTGACGGAATATTCATGGTGACGTCCCTTATTATGGTTGAACTCATTCTTCTCGTTATTGCTTTTACAAGAGAGGGGAAGGGGGCAGTAACGGTATTCAAAAAGGGAATCGGATGGTGCGGCCTTTGCGGTGCATCGAACGGTATTGCAAACTTTTTTACGTTGCTTTGTCTTCCGCTTATGGCAGGCTCGGTATTTTATCCTGTTTCGTCTGCCGGCGACCTTGTTTTAACTTTCCTGTTTTCGGTCGTTATTTTCAAGGAACACTTTTCAAAAAATCAGGTCATAGGATTTGCGTTTGGAATTCTTTCAATGGTGCTTATAAATTTATAAAAATGTTGATGCACACTGTCTCTTGCAAAAATTCAACGTAGACTTTAACGTTCAAGCAAAAGCTTCTATATAAAAACTAAAGGGCGCTCAAAACGAGCGCCCTTTTTGGGTAATTATTACTTAGTGTGATTTGCAAGAACAGTCTTAAGACCGTTGATACAACGCTCAATGTGTGTTTCTTCCCACGAGGGATGGAGGAAGAGACATACGGTTCTGTCGCGGAGGCTCTTAGCTCTGGGACAAACAACGCTCTTGTAGTCAACAGACTTGGGATCTGTATATTCGCTGGACTCGAAGGGGAAGTTGCTTGTGCCGAATCCGCCGTGCTCCTTGTAAGCCTTCTCTTCGTATGCTTCAGGCCACTGAATACCGTAGCAAGGAATCTTCATGCCGGCAAGCTCCTTGAGAACGTCCTGAGCCTTACAGTCGATAGCATCAAGGTCGAGAGTGATGGGATACCACCAGTAGGAGTTCTGTCTTTCCTCAGAGTTGTAAGGAAGCTTTGCAATTCCCTTAACACCTGCAAACGCTTCATCGTACATCTTAGCGTACTTGATACGTCTGGGAAGGTTGTATGTGTCGAAACGAGCAAGCTCGTTGATACCGATGATAGACTGAATCTCGGTCATACGGTAGTTAAAACCAACACGGCGATGGATGTAGGGGAGCTTTTCCTCAAGCGCGAGCATGTTCATACGGGTACGAACGTCATAACCGTGGTCACGGAAGGAGCGGCACTCCCATCCAAGATCCTCGTCCATTGTGATAACCATACCGCCCTCACCGCCTGTGGTGAAGTGCTTGGACTGACAGAAGGAGTAGCATCCTGCGTCACCGATGGTACCAACCATCTTGCCGTTGAAACGACCGCCGATACACTGAGCACAGTCTTCAACAACCTTGAGGTTGTGCTTCTTTGCGATTTCGAGAATTCTTGCCATGTCGCATACAACACCGTAAAGGTGAACTACTACGATTGCCTTTGTACGCTTAGTGATGAGCTTTTCGATGCAGTCGGGGTCGATTGTGTGATCCTCTGTAACGTCAGCGAATACAGGAATAGCACCTGCCTGAACTGCAGAGAAGCTGGAAGCGATGAATGAGTAAGAGGGAACGATAACTTCGTCGCCGGGGCCTACTCCGAGACTTGCGAGTGCGATGTGAAGCGCTGCGGTACCGTTGGTGCAGGAGATAGCCATCTTAGCGCCGGACCACTTAGCAAACATATCTTCAAACTCCATACCCTTCTTACCTGTCCAGTAAGAAACCTTACCGTTCTTCAAGGGCTCAATTATGTCTTCAAGGGACTTGGGGTCGAACTGGGGCCACATCGGAAAACCAATTTCTTCAATGCCGGCACCGTTCATTACAATTTCTTTTTCTGCCATGATTATGTATCCTCCATAAATTAAAAATTAACTAAATTAAAATGTGGTCGAATGCATATTTTGCGCATCCTACGGTCACGGGGTTTCCGGGAACCGTTGAGTAATTGATGGTCGCACTGTTAAGAGTGAGACGAGGATAAGTAACTTCTCTTAGATATTCAAGGAAGGTATCTCCGAGCCTTGTTATAGGACCGATTATAACTATCTCTTGAGGATTGAAGAGGTTAACAAGGTTAACAATACCGTGCGAAAGATATTCCGCAGTCTCTTTTATGACTGATTCAAACTTATCTGTGTTATATACTATCTGAGAAAAGCTTTCAACACTAGGATCAAGAGCTTTTGCACGCCTTACTATCGCAGGGATAGAAATGACGGGCTCAAGACAGCCTCTGTTTCCGCAAGGGCACTCAACGCCGTTGATGTCGACCGACATATGTCCGAATTCGCCCGCAGCACCGTCGTGTCCGGAAAAGATCCTTCCCTTGAGAAGTATTCCGGCACCTACTCCGTCGTCAATGTCGATGGAGATGAGGTCCTTAAGGTTTTTATCGGAAATTGTTTCCGCATATGCTTTCATATTAGAGTCGCATTGCAGATAAAAAGGAACATCGGGAAGCGTGCTTGAAAGGATATCCACAAACGTATCCGCGCCTTCAGTGTTGATGAGCGAAGATGATGAGATTATCCTCGAATGTTTCACTATAGCTGATACACCGATCACGACTCCAATGACCTTTGTCTTTGGCTTTGACGCAAAGGAAAGAATTGTATTCTTTATCTTTTCGGCAAGCGGTATAAGAGAAGTGGTCTCGGTCTCGAAATGGCGCGCTACCTTAAAGGAAAGGTCGAGGCACTCAACCGTAGTGATCTTCTTTCCTACGTCTGCACAGATGAAATATCCTCCGTCTGGCTTTATCTCCATGAGAGTAGCCTTGCGTCCCGAGCTTTTTACCTCCTTGATACCCGTCTCAACAAAAAGTCCTCTTGCGATAAGTTCATCGGAAAGGGATGAGACTGTGGTGGGGGAGAGTCCTGTCAGGCGCTTGAGGTCTGCGCGGGAAAGAGATGTGTGCTCGCGTACGAGCTTGAAAAGTAATTTTTCGTTGTTTTCTTTGATAAGCTGTTGTCCGTGGTTCACTTGTTTCTCCATATTTATTCACCCACTGAAAAATTTTACTCTCTTTCTATCAATATGTCAATAAGTGAAAGAAAAAATCGTGATTTTTGACAATAAGAAAGACTGTTTTGATGCATTATGCACAATTTTTTGGGGCGAAGAATAATATAAAAACTTGGATAATAATCCATTGTTTTTAATGATTATAACATATGGTTTCAAAAAAATCAAGCACTGAACAAATTAATTAGTTTTTGGATTAATAAATTTTTTTATTCTCTTGACAAATCAATTATTCGCGTGATACAATTCTTTAAGATAATATATTATACGAGGTAGTAATATGAAAAGCGAACTTCTGGTAGGATATGCCAAAAATGATATAACTCCTGCCCTCGGAATTGATATCAGCGGATATTTTGTTGTAAGACTTGCCGAGGGCGTACTTGACCCGCTTGAGGCGTGTGCCGTTGCAATAACAAAGGGTGACAAGACTGCACTCATGATCACTCTTGACCTTTGCTATACACAGACCAATTACACGACAGACGTAAGACAGGCTGTTTCGGAAAAGACAGGAGTTGCACCCGAGGCTATTTATATTCATTCCACTCACACTCATACGGGTCCTGTAACCACAACCCGTGACCTTGATAGCATGAGCGCTCAGCGTCAGGACCTTGTCCTCTCTTACAGAGATACGCTCAAGGAAAAGATAATAGAGGTGTGCGTTGCGGCACTTGAAGACCGCCGTCCCGCAAAAATGGGTATCGGTGTCGGAAAGGCAGAAAACGTTGCTTTTGTCCGCCGATTCAGAATGAAGGACGGAAGCGCTAAGACCAATCCCGGTGTTAACAACCCTGAGATTCTCCACCCCATCGGAGACGTTGACGAGAGAGTGAATCTCGTAAGATTTGACAGAGTTGGTGCTGAAAGCATTGCTCTTGTAAACTTTGCAAACCATCCCGACGTTGTGGGCGGTTGCAAGCTTTCGGGTGACTGGCCCGCATTTACCCGTCGCTTTACCGAGCGTGCAATAGAGAACACCAAGTGTATTTTCTTCAATGGTGCTCAGGGAGATGTCAATCATGTAAACGTTCATCCCAAGGCAGGGGACTTCAACGATATGTTTAATGACTTTGACGGTTGCTCCAGAGGCTACGGTCATGCCCGTCACATCGGACGTGTCGTAACGGGTGCTGTCATGCAGATTTGGGACAAGGTTGAGTATATTGACGAGGGAGAGCTTCGCTTTATGCAGAAGGTTGTCAATATTCCGTCAAATATGCCCCACCCCGAGGATATGCCACTTGCACACAAGTACCACGAATTACACCTTGCAGGTAAGGATAATGAGATTCCTTATGAAGCGATGATGCTCACAACTGTTGTTGCAGAGGCGGGACGTATGGTTCGTCTTGAGCACGGCCCTGAATTCTTCCCCATGATATTCACAGCCATCGCACTTGGCGACGTTGTCTTCTTCGGAATCCCCGGTGAGCCATTTACGGGAATCGGCAGAGGTATTAAGTCGGCTGAAGGCTGGAGAATGATTTGCCCCACCTGTCTTACAAACGGAAGCGAGGGATATTTCCCCATGATGGACTCTTATGATGAGGGCGGATATGAAGCAAGAAGCTCCAACTTCAAGGCCGGAGTTGCAGAGAAGATTGTTGAAGAAGGTCTCAAGATTCTTAAGGAGATAAGATGAACGTACTTTGTATAGGAAACAGCTTTTCAAGAAATTCGTCGAAATATCTTCACTCAATTTGTCCCGATATAACGGTTGTAAACCTCTATATCGGAGGCTGCAGTCTTGAAAGACACTTCCGCAATATGCACTCGGGGGAGAGAGCGTACGAATTACAGGTAAACGGGGTTAATACAGGCTTTTTCGTGTCTCTTGACGAGGCACTCCTCAACCGCCCGTGGGATGTTATCTCCTTCCAACAGGCAAGCCACTTTTCGACAAGCTTTGACACCTTCGAGCCCTATCTTACCGAGCTTTCGGATTACGTAAAGGCTCTTTGCCCCAAGGCAAAGCAGATCATTCACGAAACATGGGCATACGAAAACGAGAGCGACCGCCTTATAAATCTGATGTGCTACAAGACTCACGCAGAAATGTATGCCGATATTCATAAGGCTTACGAAATGGCGGCAGAGTCGATTGCGGCTGACCTTGTAATTCCTTCCGGTAAGCTTTTCTCTTGCCTTGTTGAAAAAGGACTAAAAATTCATCTTGATACCTTCCATGCAAATACCGTCGGTGAGTACGCTCTCGGTCTTTTGTGGTATACCTGCCTTACGGGAAAGAGTGTCCGCGACACAGACTTTACCGTAACTGATGCTGAAACCTCAGAGATTATAAAAGATACGATTGAGCATATGTAAAAGCCGTGGTTTGTCACTGCAATAAAGATTTAAGGGATACAGCAATTTGCTGTATCCCTTTTAATTTTTTAATTTATTTTTTTCGGTAGAGCCTTGCTTGCTTTACAAAGCTGTATTTGCCGTCACGTACAACTGTTTTTCCGTTCAGAATAACGTAGGAAAGCCCTTCGTTTCGAAGCGTTGGATTCTTGTAGTCGGCAACGTCACATAGCTTTTCATAGTCGAAAATACAGATGTCCGCATCCATTCCCTCGCGTATGATACCTTTCGTTTCAAAGCCGTAAACGTGTGCGGGAAGGCTTGTCATACGGCGTATCATCTCGGGAAGGGGTACTATACCTCTGTCTCTTGTGTAATGTGCAAGTGCTCTTATGAAGGAGGCACGTAGTCTTGGATGGTACATCTTTGGTACGAATCGCGCAAGCAGGGAGGTACAGGATGCAGTGTAGGGATAGGCGTCAAGATAGATGTCACAACACCCCTTATAATTTTAATACTGTTATACTTCTATTATCATACCGTCATATGATACTTCAAAATTGTGTTCAGATGCAATCTTCTTAAAATCGTCATACAAGACGTCTTTTCCGTTGTGCGAAAAATGATTCAGGACAAATACGGTATTCTCGTCTGCAGCGCCCATGCGAATCAATTCGTCTCTTAAAGCGATGCACCTGTTAAGTGTGAGATGTCCGACGTAGTTTGTGTCCGAGCACGCCTCTGTACAGTCAAATGAAATTAAATCAATAGGCTTTTTTAAGCTCTTGAGATACTCCATGCTCTCGTCGGGGTATTCGCTTGTGTCATTTGAATAGAAAAGCGTTTTCCCGTCCTTTTCTATTAAATAAACAACGGGCGAGGAGCTTTCGGCGTGTGCCGCTCGGAGCGCTGTGACCTTGTATCCTTCAACGTCAAATTCACGGTATAATTCTATCTGATTAACCTTAACGATTTCGTCGGTTGTGCCCGTGTTTGCTTTTATATTGCTTATCATATCAAAGCCCGATTTGTCGGAATAAAAGACGAGAGGTTCTTTATTCGGAATATGACTGAATCCGTTTTTCCTCATAACCAAGTCATCAATATACAGATGGTCATAATGAGAATGAGTCAAAAGGCAACTCTTTATTTGGGATAAGGGGAAATTGTAGGTTAAAAGGTGCATATACGTGTCGGGGGGGAAGTCGACAAGAAG
Source organism: Eubacteriales bacterium (assembly GCA_045660745.1). Classification (GTDB taxonomy): domain Bacteria; phylum Bacillota; class Clostridia; order Oscillospirales; family SIG627; genus RGIG6353. The sequence goes on along the minus strand of JAZREJ010000005.1, from coordinate 3,381 downwards.
TGTGTCGTCGATCAATGCCTGACTGCGTGTTCTTATGTTTCGTCCTCCTGCCTGTCTTGATTTTACACAGGTCTCGCATTCGCAAAATATAGCAGGTATTCCCTCTGCCGCGGCAGTACCCAAATATTGAAGCTTCATAGCTTTCTTCTCCTTGAATTAAAGTTTTTTGTTTGTCATTTTGTCGGGATTTTTATCCATTGTATCATAAGAAATAGTGCGTGTCAATGAAAAAAGCCCTCATGACGAGGGCTTTGATTATTGGTTTACAAATTCAATAAACTTGTTAAAAGCGTCCTTCTCGCTCGGCTTATAAACGCCTGCATCAAGAAGCACCTTTGCAAAGGTTTTTCCAACCGCTTCTCTTATCTTTTCCGAAAGGTTTTCGCAAGGGGTGAGATTATACTCCTTTATCCACTCTGCGTGGTGTACGGTCTTTTCGTTTAAGGTTGGATCCTCTCCCGACGCGACGACGCGCTCAATCTCTTCAAGCTCAGCTTTCAGTCTTGCGGGGAGAATTGCCATACCCATAACCTCGATAAGACCGATGTTTTCCTTTTTTATGTTGTGCTTGTCCGAGTGTGGATGGTAAAGACCCATGGGGCACTCGTCGGTTGTAATGTTGTTGCGGAGTACAAGGTCCAAAATGTAACGGCTTCCGTCTTTGTAGGCAATGGGAGTGATGGTGTTGTGAGGAGTTCCGTCTGTTTCTGCAAAAACGAAGGCTTCCTCGTCCGTGTAGCCTCTCCAACAGCTGAGGATTTTTTCACCGAGATCAAGGATTCTTTCTTTGTTATCACCCTTGATTCTGATACAGGGCATGGGCCAATGTACCTTTGAACAGTCAAGCTCCTCAAAGCCCTTGAAGGCAAGAGAATATTCCGACTCCGCTTTCATCATTGGGAAGGTGTGACGTCCGCACTGATAGTGCTCGTGGGAGAGAATACTTCCTCCGACAATTGGGAGGTCTGCATTTGAACCCGCAAAGTATTCGGGAAATATGTCGGTGAAGTCAAGAAGATTCTTGAATGCCTGTCTGTGTATCGCCATCGGGCGGTGCTCTTTTGAAAGCAGAATCGAGTGCTCGTTGAAATATGCGTAAGGACTGTACTGAAATCCCCAAGCATCATTTCCGAGAGTGAGGGGAATTACCCTAAGATTTGAACGTGGAGGATGGTTTAAACGGCCCTTGTATCCCTCGTTTTCGGGACAGAGTGCACATTTGGGGTAGTTTGATGAGACCGCCTTTGCCGCTTTTGCAATGTCACGGGGGTCTTTTTCGGGCTTTGAGAGGTTGATTGTTATCTCAAGAGGACCGAATTCCGTGTCGGTTGTGTACTCCACATTTTTGGCAATGTCACGGCATCTTATGTAGTTGGAGCTTTTGCAAAGAGCGTAAAACCAATCGGTTGCCTTTCTCGGAGACTCTTTGTAAAGGGCGTTGAATTTTGAAATAATTTCGGAGGGACGGGCAACAACAATCCCCGCAAGCTCGGTCTCAAAGATATCACGCTCGCCGAGAGTGTTTTCGATGATTCCGTTTTCAGCAGCATATTTGGAAAGGGAAGTGAGGGAGTCGACAAAGCAGAGAGTTGCATCACACTCATCGGGGAGTGAGTCAAGTCCAAGCTTTGAGAGAAGCGCGTTTGCGATGAAAGAGGTGTCCTCAGGCTCTATGAGTCCTGACTTCAGGGCTTCGGAAATGAATGAGTAAAAGGCGTTCATTATCTGTCACCCATAACGTATGCGCCCACGGGACGAATCTTGATTTTTATGGCAGAGCCTTTACCGAATACGCTTTCCATGTCCTCAACGTATTCGTCGGCATATTCGTTTTCAACAAGTGCCTGTATTGTTCCCGCAAATCCGCCTCCGTGCACACGGCTTACAGCACCGAGGAATTTTGAAATTCCGAGAGCAAGCGACAGAGAACGTTCTTTGGTGTCGCAGGTGGGGTATATGTTTTGAAGATTCAAAAGCGATGAGTCTCCTGATTCCTGCATAAGGTCAAGGTAGGTGTCAATATCATTATTCGAGAGCGCCTCTACCTGTTCTTCAACACGCTCAACCTCTGTGTAATAGTGGAGCGCGCGGGAGAGTGCTCTGTCGGAAACGCGTCCTCTGAGGCTTGCGAATTTTCTGAAAAATTCTGTAGAGTCGATCTCGGAAAGCTTTGCTTTTCCAAACTCGCGTGCAACGGCGCGCATTTCGTCGGGCACTGCTGCATATTCGGGGGTGAGATTGGAATGGTCTCCGCCCGCACTTGTGATGACGAGTGTGTATCCGAGCTTTTCAAAATCTATGGAAAGGTTCTTGTAAACAGGCTCGCTTTCCTTAAAGTCTATAAATACGATACCACCCATTGCACAGGCATACTGATCCATCTTGCCGCATGGTTTTGCGAAATAGTTGAACTCCGAGAAGTGACCTGCTTCGGCAAGGTCACGGGGAGAAACAGAGTCGCCAAGGTTGAAGTATGAGAATATCTTACCAATAAGCACTTCGAATGCAGCACTTGAAGAAAGACCGCTTCCTTTTGGAACACCTGATGTTGTGTAAGCATCAAAGCCGTAAAAATCCTGTTCGTCAAGAAGAGCCTTAGCAACTCCTCTGACTATTCCCTCGGATTTACCTTTTTCATTTTCGAGAAGCTCAAGAGTGTCGAGTGTTACGGTAAACGGGTCGTAGCCCTCAGATGCAACCGTGACGGACTTGTCATTTCTTTTTGATACTACAGCAAGAGTGTCAAGATTCACACTGCCCGCAAGCACGCAACCGCCCTGATGGTCGGTGTGATTTCCCGAAAGCTCGGTGCGGCCGGGGGAAGAAATGATAAAGACATCTCTTTCTCCGAAAAGCTTTTCAAATTCTAAAACGGCATTCACGTAACGTTTTTTTGCGTTATCCGTGTTGTTATATGCAAGATAAGTAAGCTCTGTGTCATATTCTCCGTTGTTTATTCTTTTGATCAGTTCTTTTGTGTTCATATTAAACCTCTGAAGCTTAGTGTTTTATTTGAATTTTTATTATATCATGCTTTGTATATGTGTGTCAATGTTTTTTTGTACGCGAAACAAGCTCTTTTGTGAGTTATATAAGTCAAATAACCGATCATTGTGCGAGTTTTTTAAACTTTTTTTATAAAACAGTTGACAAAACCTCACTTATGTGATAAAATACTTAGGCTTTGATGAAAGCACCTTTGAGCCACTAGCTCAGATGGCAGAGCATTTGACTTTTAATCAAAGGGTCGGGGGTTCGAATCCCCCGTGGCTCACCAAAAAACAGACACCCAATTGGGTGTCTGTTTTTTTGTTCAGGGGGATTCGAACCCGAGAGGGCTTTCAGCGTCAAGAAAACCATTCGGGGAATGGTTTTTAGCTG
>JAZREJ010000004.1:0-1540 GCA_045660745.1 Eubacteriales bacterium | reverse complement strand
TGAGTTTGAAAAATGGTGGAACGGTAGATTTCAATTCGATGTCTGAGGCATTGTTTGCTTGGTCAAAGAAATGGATTTCCGAAAGTAATTAAACAAATTCCAATTTGTAGAGCAGATAGCAACAGCGAGTTGCTTGTCAACACCTCGTGATTATGGTATAATATGAGAACAACTAGCCAAGGTGGTGATTTTATGGAAACGAAGGATATAATCTACGAATTAAGAACGAAAAAAGGTCTCTCACAAGAAGAACTTGCAGAAAAGATGTTCGTAACAAGACAAGCTGTTTCCCGTTGGGAAAATGGTGATACGATACCGAATATAGATACGCTTAAGCTACTATCAAAGTTGTTCGATGTGTCGATCAACACGCTTCTTGGTTCTCCAAGAGAGCTCGTGTGCCAGTGCTGCGGTATGCCTCTTGAGGACTGTACCACGAGTCGCGAAACCGATGGAAATTTCAATGAAGAATACTGCAAATGGTGTTATGCAGATGGTGAGTACACTCTCGATATTTGGAAGCGATATGCCGAAATAGGTGGAAAAGAAAAGCTCGAAGAATTCAAAGAGCAGCTAATAAGCGAATTCAACACACTTCTGCATATCGAGGGACTCCCTAAGGTTGAGGATTTGAACGTGCTATCGGGTGAATTTATCAATATGGAATACACTCTTCCAAACGGAGAAAAGGTGAAATTTCTTGACGATAAGCAGACTTATCTCGGTAGTCAGCTTGAGGGAGAAACAAAATGCTACGGAATAGCCGCCAACATGGACTTCCTTCTCGTATGCTCGTATGAAGAAAACGGAGAGAACCCCGAACTTGTGATATATAAGAAAAGATAAGAATAAGTTTGCAAAGGTGCTCGAGAAGCAAATGGAAATATACCCCGACGCATTATCCGTTTACCGAGTAGCGAAAATTATAGGCTACTCCGAAAGGACAATACGGTGGCATATCGCAAAAGGAAGACTGTTTGCCACACTCCAAGAACGCAAGTACCTCGTGTCAAAATATTCGCTAATAAAATTCCTCGCCAGTAGATAATCAAGCAAAATGAGGCTACAAGCTCGCTTGTGAGCGAGTGAGCGCAGATTGCTCCGTGGTGGCTCGCAGAATGCGAGCATAGTGCGTAGCACCAAGCGGTAACGCTTACACCGCATAGGAGTATAAAGGCTTCGCTATGCAGCCGAAGTCAGAATGGCACGAAAAGGCGATAAAGTGGTTTATAGAGGTGATGCATAAATGACGAAAGGAGCTCGAAAAGAGCTCCTTTTTGCTGTTGCAAAAACACGTGAGCTGTGATATAATAAACTCAATGATAAATAAGAATTTGTAGGTGCGTGCAATGAACCTAATAGAATTAACTCACAAGAACGATATTTTACAAACATATGATATTTACAAACACTGTATGTTTATGCCTACCGAAGAAAAGTTTAATAAGAAAGTAGAACAATTTCTGAATAATGACTCTGTAAAAATCTTTGCTTGTTTTAGTCACGGAAAGATTGTGGGTGTTATGGCTGTTTCTTTTAT
>JAZREJ010000003.1:0-8057 GCA_045660745.1 Eubacteriales bacterium | reverse complement strand
TTTGCAAGAGAAAAATGATAATAAACGCAACAACTGTGATTATTGATGCAAGTGCGCTCGGGAAGACGGAGAACATACAGAAAAGGTATACAGTAAAGTACAACAGCGCTTCGGCGATTGCTTTTACGGTGCTCGGAATATTCATACCGTCCTCCTTCAAAAAAATGTGTTTTTTTAATTATATCCGCTCTGCCGCAAAAAATAAAGCGGATTTTGTTAATATTAAAATGAAAATTTACAATAAGTGAATATACAAATTGCAGATTTTATGATAAAATTAAAGCAACGACAAAAAAAGAGGTGACACAATGTCTGCCGAAAAGATATCAGAAATTTTCTCCGGCGCAGTAGAGCGTCGGATATTGAAAAAAGCGATTTTTTCAAAGTCCGAAGATAAGACAACACAAAAAGAGGTTGCCACATTATCAAAAAAATCAGACGGTACGGTGATTATCGCTGCCGAGCGGTTTACACGCGATAACAAGACCTATAGACGGAATCTTACCCTTGACGGTATCCCCGAGCTCTGCCGCATGGCGCTTGAAGATTACCGTCAGGTAAATATTATCACGACTGCCGGAGATGTTGAAATAAAGCGTTCAAAATCGGACAGCATACATATTTCCGGAAAGTTAAAGCAAGATGCCGCAAAAGCCCCCGTGAGTTCGGACGGGAAGAAATATATTCTTGACACCTCGCGCGATATCGGTTTTCTGCGCGAACTTGGAATTTCCGATTCAAACGGGCGCATACATGACAAAAAGCAGGCGAAATTCCGCCAGATAAACCGTTTTCTTGAAATTATCCGTGATGTTGAAGCACAGTTGCCGAGTGACCGTCCTGCGGTAATTTATGACCTGTGCTGCGGAAAGAGTTATCTCACTTTCGCAGTGTACTATTATTTTACTGCTATAAAAAAGCGCGAGGTCAGAATGTACGGTGTTGACCTCAAAGAGGATGTTATCGAATACTGCAACGCTGCGGCGAAGCGTCAGAACTTCACGAATCTCTGTTTCGTCGGCGGGAACATAAACGACTATCAGCCGCCAGAGCCGCCGGATATGGTAATTTCGCTTCATGCCTGCGATATTGCGACAGATATCGTTCTCGCAAATGCAATCAAGTGGGATGCAAAGATTATTCTTTCAACGCCTTGCTGCCATCACGAAATGTCAAAGCAGTTATCCGAAAATGCAAGCAATGCAGACTTGAAAGAAGAACTTGCATTTATACTCACCCATCCGATGTTAAAACAGAAATTCTGCGACTGTGCTACAGATGCGCTCCGTGTAAAAAGACTCGAATCAGTCGGATATTCCGTTACAACGCTCGAGCTTATTGACCCGGACGACACGCCGAAGAATCTCATGATTCGCGCTATAAAATCATCCTCGAAGTCAAAGCGCAAGGAAGCTCTCGACGATTACGAGCGCATATGCGCTTCACTTGGTATTAACCCATATCTCGACAAGCTTTTAAAAGGTGAATAAATTAAAGCCGTCCTTTTTGGGCGGCTTTTTTGTGTGTTAAACGAAGCGTATAGGAGAATAGTCGCAAAGCTCCGCAAAGAACTTTATGTGGCGCTATCGCTCACAGGGGCTTCGCATAAACCCTCCGAAAGGGCGCTCTCGGTAGTCGGGACCCGCCTCACTCCGGCTCCTCCGCCTGCGCTCGGTATCCCAACAACCGAAAGTGGTGACCGTTTCTCTAACCACATTTTTTGCGTTTGTGGCACAAGAGTTAGACTCGGTTTACAGTTGGCTATTTCTTGTTACTGTGATTGTTTATCAAAATCTTTCTCTATCAGTAAATCCTCAAAACTGCAATCAAAAATTTTCGCAAGGGATATAATGTCAATATCTGTTACAAACCTTTTTCCGGCTTCTATCCGCTGTATTGCGTTTTTATCTAAATCAAGTCCGATAAGCTGTAGTCTGTCGGCGAGTTCCCTTTGTGATATTTTCATCTGCTTTCGCAGCGCGGCAACATTATTGCCGCATATATTATTACGTCCATCATCAGTTTTGTTTATAAACATATTTTGCTCCTTTTTGACATTCAGTGCTTGACAACAAGGATATTATATGATATAATACAAACATAAATGACATTCTGTGAATGTCAAAAATGAACAAATACTTTAGGAGGACAGCAAAATGTCAAACGAAATCAATCAGAATAACACGCAGGCAACTCAACCCGAAACGCCGAGTGTGGGAACAAAATTTTGCAAATACTGTGCGGCTAAAATCCCGGAGGACGCAGTTATATGTACCTCGTGCGGCAGACAGGTGGAAGAAATGAAGCAGGCTCAGTCCGCACAGCCGTCAATCGTTATCAATAATGCAAATAGTAATGTTAATACCAATACTAATACACTCGTTGGCGGTAGATTTGGTCGTCCGAGAAATAAGTGGGTAGCTGTGTTGCTTTGCTTCTTCCTCGGTTTTCTTGGGGGCCACAAATTTTATGAGGGCAAGGCCGGTATGGGCATTCTTTATATTTTAACCTGTGGTTTATTTGGTATAGGTGTTCTCATAGATTTTATCGTACTTCTTTGCAAGCCTAATCCGTATTATGTATGATTTACTATAAAAAATTACAGCCGTCCTTTTTGGGCGGCTTTTTTGTGTGAAAAAGTGTTAATGCTAACTTAATTTTCTCTTGACTTTTCCTTGCAGAGGTGTTAAAATAAATGTATTACAAAAATGAAAGGAAGTTTACGATGAAGAAAAATTCCGACACACCGAGATTCTGCGAATATTGCCGTTATGCCGAGCCGATATCGGAAGACGAATTTATGCAGTGCAGCCGAAAAGGCAAGGTTAATAAGGAAGATTCATGCCGTAAATTTATTTATGATCCTCTGAAGCGAATTCCCAGACGTCTGCCGGAGCTTATTGTTCCCGAGGATCTTTAATTTATATATCTGTGAGGTGTTTGAAAAATGATTATTATTATTAAACCGAATACAAAAAAAGAGCTTGTTTCGAGCTTTGTTGCCGACCTTGAAAAAACTCCCGGCTTGCAGGCACATCTTGTCGACGGTCTGCATACAACGATTATCGGCCTTGTCGGTGATACATCGAAAGTTGATATAGACACCCTCCGTACTAGCGACATAGTAGAAGAAGTCAAGCGCGTGCAGGAGCCGTATAAGAATGCGAACCGCAAATTCCACCCGGATGACACGGTTGTCGATATAGGCGGACTCAAAATTGGCGGTGGACATTTTCAGGTTATCAGCGGTCCTTGTTCGGTTGAAAATGAGGAGCAGATATGCGAAATTGCCAGACGCGTAAAGGCGGCTGATTCAGGTTTCCTTCGCGGAGGCGCATTCAAGCCGCGTACATCGCCGTATGCGTTCCAGGGGTTGAAAGCCGAGGGAATCGAACTGCTTCTCAAGGCGAAAAAGGCAACGGGTCTTCCGATTGTTACCGAAATTATGGATGCGGCGCATCTTCCGCTTTTTGAAGATGTTGACCTTATCCAGGTCGGCGCAAGAAATATGCAGAACTTTGAGCTGTTAAAGGAACTCGGTCACACCAAGAAACCGATACTTTTAAAGCGCGGTCTTGCCAACACGATTGAGGAATTTCTCATGAGTGCCGAATATATCATGGCGGGCGGAAACGAGAATGTCATTCTCTGTGAACGCGGAATACGTACGTTCGAAACCGCTACGAGAAACACCTTTGACGTTTCGGCGATTCCCGTGCTCAAGAAGCTTTCACATCTTCCGGTTGTTGCTGACCCGAGCCATGCCGGCGGTATAAACTGGCTGGTTGAGCCGCTCGCAATGGCAGCAGTTGCGGCAGGTGCGGACGGTATTATGATTGAGGTGCACAACAATCCGGCGAAGGCGCTGTCAGACGGCAAGCAGTCGCTGACACCCGACGAATTTGACGGCGTTATGACTAGAATGAAAGCTATCCTTTCCGCCATGGGAAAGAGCATTGGCTAATAGATGATTTGTCAAGCTAAGTGCAACACTTATTGATAGAATCACGAAATAAATCCAAAGGATTATTGTAATTTAAAACTTTTTTAGGCCTGGCGTTGATCAACGCCAGGTTCTTTTTTAGGGTGGCAGGAGAAACTCTTGAAAGATTTCTTCCTTTGGGATAAAACTCCCGAAGAAGACCGTTAAGATTTTCGTTAGTTCCTTTTTGCCAAGCACAATATGGGTCCGCAAAATAAACAGAACAATTCAATTCCTTTTCTATAGTTTGCCAATTGGCAAACTCGGTGCCCCTGTCACAGGTGATGGTTTTAACAGCCTCGCTCGGCAGCTCTGAAAGCGCTGATATTATTGCTTTTGCCATAGTATCGGCATTTCTGTTGGGCATTTTAACAGCTATGTAATACCTTGTCTTGCGCTCTGCAAGAGTCGCAAAACAAGCTTTTGATTTGCCTCTGCCGGACACCACGGTATCCGCTTCCCAATGACCAAACTCTTGACGCTTGTATACGCTTTTATCGCGCTTTCTGATTGTCTTGCCGAGATTGAATTTTCCTCGAGTTTCCTTCTTGCCGTGACTTTTTCCTTTTCTGCGTAACACTTTCAGATTCACATCAACATACTTTTCATATATCCAACGATATATAGTCCTTGTAGATGGCATTTTTAATTCACAAGGCGTATTGGCAATCTGTTCCGGAGACCACGTCAAAAGAAGTTTCTCTTTTATATAATCAATCTTTTCTTGATCTTGGAACATTCCTCTATGGCAATATGATCTTCTTAATAGATATTTCTTTTGAGCCGTATGGGGGTAATATGCAGGTTTCGCATTCATAAAGCTTTTATTTCTCATGATTTCTCTTGATATGGAACTTACATTTCTTCCCAATAATTCGGCAATTTTTCTATAACTATATCCTTTATTGTAAAATTCCCGTAGACAACAGCGTTCTTCTATGGTAAAATGGTGGTAGCTCATATAAATCCTCCTTGGTTTATTTGTTTTGTGCTTATTACAATTATACCATGGATTTATATCGGCTTCAATTTTTTTATTTTCTGTTGCACTTAATAGTATAACTCACCAATATTATAGAGAAGTCCCCGTTTTCACGGGGACTTTTTATGTTAATTCAAATCAAAACTGAAACAGCATATTGTCGCGTATGGGTTTGATATTTTTGATAAGCGGCTGCCACTTGTTGTCAAGTGTACCCTGTTCATGCAAAGCAAGGTACATACAAACGCCGAAGCTCGGGCCGACATATCGTACTATCTGCCCCTCTCCGCTGACAAGGAACAACAGTTTTTTGTCAGACATTGCGCGTATTTTTTGTATCGCCTCGATGTATTTCGGTATCTCGGCTGCATCATTGGCCTTGTTTACTATTTTTATAATATCCGCACCGCGCTCAATCTGCGCTTTTGCTATCATCAGATTTTCTTCGAGTGTTGTACTCATGTTCGTGTGGCACGACATAAGCACTTCACCGCCGCGGCGGTGTATTTCGTCGATAAGCGCCTTTTGCTTTTTCACCGCTTCTTCATCTTCGGCAAGCTGATATTTCTTCGTCTTGCAGTAGAAATCTCCCATTACGTCAAAGAGCGTTGCACCGCAGTCGAGCGCAAGCATCAGAAGCTCGGCACATTCGTCGTCAGTAAAGTCGATACTGTGGTTTTCGCGGTAGCTTGTGACATATATCGGCTTGCCCTCACAAGCAGAGAATATTTCGGTAAATATTTCCTTTGTGCGGTACTCGAGCTTCAATTTACAGAGCTGAATACCTATGGCATCTGCTCCATCGGCGATGGATGCCTTTATTTTTGCGATACATTCCTCGGGAGTTTCGCAAAGTATCATCGCCGTGATAATCGGTTTTTCGTGGTTAAGAAATGACGGTTTCATAAGAGGCCACCTCATGCGCGCGGCATCGAGCTTCTGCCGCCGTCTATCATGATGTTTTCGCCGTTGATAAACTGTCCCTTATCGGATGCGATAAAAAGAATGAGGTCAATAATTTCCTGCGGCTCTGCGGCACGTCCGAGAAGCGTTTTCATACCTGCCATCTCGGGTCTTGTGAGAACGGGTCCGGGAGAAACACATACACAGCGCACGTTGCATCTCGCGCCGAACTGTGCAATAGATTTTGTCAGTCCGTACATAAGTGCCGCCTTTGAGGTGGCGTAATCCATTCCCTGTGACGAGCCGTCAGCACCGACTATCGAGCCGATATTTATGATAAGACCGCTGTTCTGCTTTCTCATCTGCTTTAAAACCGCATGTGCAAAATAGAACGGCCCTTTGAGGTTAACGTCGAGTCCCCAGTCAAAAACGTCAATCGGAATTTCCGGGAACTCGAGCGACTTGTCTACGTTAAGCATACGAACTGCATATCCGCCGGCAAAATTCACCACAATATCAATACCGCCGAAATTTTCGACAGCGGTATCTCTCGCGGCACACACCTGCGAATAATCGCGTACGTCGCAGACAACGGGTATCGCATGTCCCTTGCCTTTAGCGTTAATTGCGGCAGCTTTTTCGTTAAGAACGGCTTCGTTCACGTCACACATAATGACATTGCCGCCAAGCTCGGCAAAGTTTTCTGAAAAGAGTAAACCCATGCCGGATGCGGCACCGGTTGCTATCGCTGTTTTATTTGTAAAATCCATTATGATACCTCCGTGTTATTATATAAATATTATTAAATCCATTATAGTACCTACTCCAGTCGATTTCAATACCTAAAACAATTCTGATTTGATGTTTTCGATACTATTTTTGACTTTTATCTTGATTTATTTGATAAAAAGTGTATAATTGTTATTAGAGCAGGAGGGATAGATATGTTTGAAAACTTGACAGTTACCGATATTCTCGATATTACGACCGTCACATCGCAGAAAGGCAGAAGCTACACTATGTCAAACCGAGAGAGCTTCGGACTGTCTTTTTGTATCGACGGACAGATAACTTATACCCAAAACGGAAAGAACTATGTTTCCGACCCATATCACGCCGTAATTCTTCCCGAAGGAGGGAACTACACACTCCACGGTGATAAATCGGGGCATTTTCCGCTTATCAACTTCAGTTGCACCGAGGCGATTTGTGACAGAATCACAGTAATCCCTCTAAAAGATTCGGGAGCATTTATACGTACCTATGAGCAGATGTGTTCGCTTTATCTTTTAAGCAACGGCAGAGTCCGGCTTATGAGTTTGTTATACGATATGTTCTATCGTCTTTCAACAAACATTGAACCGCTTTATAATATTCTCGCGCCGTCAATTCGTTTTCTTGAGAAAAATATTTCCTCACAGTCGCTGACCGTAACCGAGCTTGCAAAGCAGTGCGGCATAAGCGAGGTCTATTACCGAAAGCTTTTTGCTTCTCAGTATAAGGTCACACCGAAGCAGTACATAATTGACCTGCGCATAGCCAAGGCAAAGCAGCAGCTTTCGGACGGAATAATGAAAATCAGCGCAGTCGCTGAAGAATGCGGCTTTTCAAATCCATATCATTTCAGCCGGGTTTTTAAAGAAAAGGTCGGTGTCACGCCAAGCGAGTATATGTACGAAAACCGGATTTTTAAAATCTGAGCCGGAGTTGTATCAAAAATTCTGAAAGTTTACAATATATTATAGCAATTTTCGAAAAAATGTAGTATAATAGATTATGTATATGCATTTTACCGACTTTCAGAGGCAAAAATGCGCCTATAATATAAAAATAATTCATTTTTAAATCGGAGATACAAGGACATGAACTTATTTAACAAGGTTTTCGGAACATATAGCCAGCGACAGGTGAAAAAGCTTATCCCCACAGTTGATAAGATTGAAGCACTTGCGCCCGAATATAAGGCGATGAGCGACAGTGAGCTTCGCTCAATGACCGACAAATTAAAGGCTCGTCTTGAAAACGGCGAAACCCTCGATGATATTCTTCCCGATGCCTTTGCGACAGTCCGCGAAGCGGCTGACCGTGTGCTCGGAAAGCGTCCGTTTAGAGTACAGCTCATGGGCGGTATCATACTCCACCAGGCCCGAATCGCAGAGATGAAGACCGGTGAAGGTAAAACTCTCGTCG
>JAZREJ010000002.1:0-15026 GCA_045660745.1 Eubacteriales bacterium | reverse complement strand
AAAGAGACTGATCAATTAGCTCTATTTGACCCGCAGGACCCATTTATGGGTAGTAAGTAACAGTTGCGTGGCTGGCAGGCCAATCTAAAACGCACTTGTGCGTAGCCAGTAGCGTTTAGGGCTATGCCCGAAAATGAAATAACACCCGCTATGCGGGTGGATATTTATTGACATAACATTATAAATGTGATACAATTCATGTATAAATTTTCACGAGGATAAAATATATGACACATAAAAAACGTTATTCCGAGCTTAATTATTTCAATGCCATAGCCTGCCTTTTCGTGATACTTATACACGTTTTGTCTTACGGCATAACGAACCTCAAGCCGGATACATTGCAAGGCATAATAGTATATCTGCCTTGGCGTGTAGCAGCGTATGTTGTTCCGGGATTCTTGTTTTCAGGTGCTGTTAAAATGGCACTCGGCTTTGACAAAGAAGAAAGTGACGGCATTAAAGGTTATTTTACTTATGTATTAAGAAGGATAACCAAAATATACTTGCCTTACGTTATGTGGGTGGGAATATATTATCTTTATTTCCTTCGTATAGGCTGGGTTGAACGCGGCTTTAACGTATTTCTGAGATATGTCTGGTTTGGCGATCTGTCCTCTCCGTTTTATTATGTTGTTATTACAATGCAGTTTTATTTGCTTGTGCCGCTTTGGAAATGGTGCACGAGAAAGATTCCGTTTTATATTGCGATTCCGGTGGCAGCCTTTATTTCGGTGTTGATGCTTAATTTCGAAAGAATTCTTTCTGTGTTTGGAATTGAGTTTATGTGGCGTGACCGAATTTTTCCGACATATCTTGTGTTTTTTGTCATCGGTTTGTATGTAGGAAAATACTATGATACTGTCCGCGAAGCAATCAAAAAACATATTACTTCATTTTTAATGTTTTCTTTGCCTGTTCTCTTATATGTAGCACTCGGTTGCTTGCAGTATTCTAAAGAAATCTATATATTTGATCAGAATCCCTTGAAGATCTTTGCAGATATATTTATGATATTCTTTATGCTGACTCTTTGTATCGTCATTTGCGATCGTGCGCCGAGATTTATTACAAAGCCACTTACATTTGTTGCTTCCGCTTCGTTTACAGTATATCTCTCGCACTGTCTGTTTTTACAGGAATTCCAGAACAAGCTTGCCGAGCATGGAATAGGTGACATAGGCGCTATTCTTTTTTTACGCACTCTTGTATCTTATACCTTGCCGTTTTTGCTGTGGTATATTTGGAGTATTTTAAAACGTGCTACTTTAAAACTTATAAAGAAGTGAGTCTTATCATTCACTTTGATAATATAAAATGCAAACATCAAAATTGATGTTTGCATTTTCTTTTAGCCCTTTACTCTTGATGACGTAAATGTTTCGTAGTGGAAAAAACAGCTTATGGGTCTTGATTTTTCTTTGCAATAGGTTTGATAGGGAAGACGTTCTTGTTCAAGCTCGGGAATGCTTTCTCTGTTTCCGTCTGTGTACTCTGTAAGTGTCTCTATTACACTTTCAAGTCGGCAAAGCATTCCGCCGATTCTCGCGTCAAATACTTCAAGACCGAAGTCCTTGTTTACGTATTTCCACTGATATCTGTAAACCTTTATGTATTCCTTAACTCTCTTTATAAGCTCAGGGATTACAACATTTGCATAGTTTCTCAGGGCATCCTTGTCACATTTATCATATGCCTTTTTTATCTTTAGCCCAAGCTCTGCTTTTATCTCAAGGAAAGAACTGAGCTTTTCCAGGGAGTGATAAATGTAAGAATAAGGGGTATTCCTTTCTACGATTTCATGAAGCTTTTTGGTGGTATTCGCAAAATGATCACTTATTCCTTCCGGTACGTGCCAGTCCCAAAGTCCTTGGAGAACGTCCTGATACATCATATATGTGTGGGGAGTGAGTGGGTCAAAGCCTCTTGTGCTTTCAACCATGGGCGCAAAGTTGATGTCATCCATCGTATAGAAGTCTTCAAGCTCTTCTCCAAAGATCTTCATTCTCTTAGCGACCGTTTCGTTTGAAAGATCCTTTGCCCATGAGCCCTCACCGTAGAGAATAATTGTTGGAAGTGCTGTAAAAATGGAGTTGAATCCTCCGTCATCACCCCATTCGGTAATTAGTACGGTATCTATTTCCAGAGAGTTTTCAAAGATTGCCTCAAGCGCCGCACGGGAAGCATTTATAGAGAACGCTGTTTGAGGTACATATCCGTACCATGTGAAAGCCCCACCCGCAAAGGATATCTTGTTGTTTTTAAATACCTTGTGCTTTTCAAGCATTGCGGTGTATTTTTCTTTTTCCGCCCACGAGTAATCCCAATAACAGAGATTTACATCAGCGGGTACCATTTCCGCCTCTTTTTCCGTTACGTGTCCTGCATAATAGCCGCCTGTGAGGGAGTTCACTCTAAAGAACATATCATCCCATATCATGGGCTCATAGCCCCATTTTCGACAGAGCTCAACAACTCGATTAAGGTGACGGTACATTATATCGGATCTCTCCGAGTATCCCGCAATGTCGAGATATTTTCCTCGTCCGAGTAAATGTGCCTCGTCAAGACCTATGTTGATCTTACGGCTCTTAATGGAGCTTGAAACCGACTCAAGCATTTTGTCAATAAGCTCATACGTCTCCTCTTTTGCTACGTTGAGGATATCGTCAAGGTCGCGGTACTTTTGCATTGCGGGAAAGGCAAAGATATTGCTAAGATGCGCAAGTGTTTGTATGCATGGCATAAGCTCAATACCAAAGCGTTCAGCATAAGCATCCATTTCTTTTAGCTCTTCTTGAGTATATCTTCCTCTCATATGACCGAAGTAAGGTTCTTTCGGAATCTCATATGTGTCTTCGGTATAAAGCATAAAGCAGGTATGACCGCAGAGGGAAGATAAACGTATAAGCTTTTTGAAGGTTTCGGGCTTTATAACTGCATTTCTTGAGCAGTCCACCATATTTCCAAGGTGGTTGAACTGAAGCTTTTCTTCTTTCTCAAAAGGCTCGTTTTCATATGAGAGTATGATTGCAATGCCCCTAAGAAGCGCGGGCTTTGATGAATAGCAAATTGTAGCCATCTTTCCGTCTGACTTGACTTTGAGTGCCTTGTCGTCATCAACCTTAACAGCCTCAACAACAATTCCACCCTCACCCCATTCGGAGGTTGTTTCATCAAGTGCTTCTTTGATAATGTCAATATGTTCGCAGTTGTTAACAATAATTTTCATTATATTCTCCTTTAGAGTCGTCCGAGAGATATACTCTCCTTCCAATGGAAGCAGCTTATGGGGACGTTCTTTTCCTTTCCGTAGGTGTGGAAGGGGAGACGTTCCTGCTCTAAGGGGGAGATATTGTTAATTCTTCCATCAACATAGTCAAGAAGAATCTTCGCCACGTCTTCGAGTCTGTATATTGCTCCGCCGAGACGGGTGTCGAATATTTCAAGTCCGTAAGGCTTGTTGGTGAGATTCCACTGATAACGGAATGCATCACCGTATATTCTCATTCTCGAGATTACCTCGGGGATATCCACCTTCGCTATCTTTTCAAGCTCACCCTTATCGCCTCTGTCATAAGCGTCCTTGAGTCTTATGCCGAGGTTTGCCTTGATTTCAAGTGCAAGACAGAGCTTTGAAATAGTTGTATAAATATGGGAGAGAGGAGTTTTCTTATCAGCGATTTTCTGCATCTTTTCAGCGGTCTTTCTGTAGTGCTCACATGGATCAACGGGTGCGTGATAGTCCCAGATACCGAGAAGGGCATCCTGATGAAGCAGATAGTTGTGAGTGAGCATAACGTCGTTTCCGATAACGTCTCTGATTTCGGGAGTGAAGTTTGCGTCATCCATTGCGTAGAAATCAGCAAGTGACTCTCCGTATATACCCATCTTGCGGTCAACTGCCTCGTCGGATATATCGCCCGACCAAGCCCCCTCACCGTACATTATCATAATCGGAAGAGAAGCGGTGATAGGAGTATAAGCCCCGTCATCACCCCATTCGGTGATAAGTACAACGTCAAGATCAAGCCCGCTGTTGAAAACCGCGGTGAGTGCCGCATGGGATGCCTTCATTCCGTATGCAGTCTGCAATACGCCTCCGTACCAGCTGAAGGAACCTCCCGCAAAGGAAATTTTATTGTTTTTGAACATCTTGTGCTTTTCGAGCATATCGGCGTAAGGCCCTACTTGGTTGACCGAATATCCCCAGTAAATGAGATTTACCTCAGGGTCTATCTTTTCCACCTGTTCTTCTGTTACAAAGCTTCCTGTATATTGATTTGTGGGAGAGTTAACTCTGAAGAACATATCGTCCCAGATAAGCGGCTCGTAGCCCCACTTCTTACAAAGCTCTACAACTCTGTCAAGATGACGGAGCATAATTTCAGATCTCTCGGCATATCCTGCCATGTCAAGATACTTACCTCGTCCGAGAAGGTGTGCCTCGTCCATTCCGACGTTTATCTTACGGCTCTTGAGATTCTTGGACATGGATTCAAGCATATGGTCTATAAGCTCATATACCTTCTCGTCAGCAACGTTCAGGATATTGCTGATGTCTCTGTATTTTGTAAGAGCAGGCCAATTGAACATACCTTCAACGTGCGCAAGAGTCTGTATACATGGCATAATCTCGATTCCGAAACGCTCTGCGTATGCTTCGACTTCACGAAGCTCCTCGGGGGTGTATCTTCCTCTGAGGTGACCGAAATAAGGCTCCTCAGGAATAGTGTAGGTGTCCTCTGTATAAAGCATCATGCAGTTGTGTCCCATAAGAGCGGACATTCTGATTACTTTTTTGAGAGTGTGGAGATTTACAACTGCATTTCTTGAACAATCAACCATGTTGCCAAGGTAATTGAAACGAAAGCTTTCTTCCTTTTTAAATGCTTTGCCACCCTCGGCAATGATTTCACCTATTGCTCGAAGAAGAGCAGTGAGACTCGAATAGTGAACGGTCACATTTTTTCCGTCCGATTCGATTTTTAATTTCTTTTCGCAGTCACAGGGAATGGCATCAATAACAAGGCCCCCCTCACCCCATTCGGCAATAGTGTCAACGATTGCTTCTTTAACAATGTCAGCGTATTCACAGCTTGACTTTACAAGTATTTTCATTATAGCTCTCCTTGTTATAGTATTATAATCTTCCGACCGATATTGCCTCCTTCCAGTAGAAGCAGCTTATCGGTATGTTTTTCTCTTGTCCGTAGGTGTGGAAGGGGAGACGTTCCTGTTCAAGTTGGTCGATATTGTCAATTCTTCCCTCTACATAATCGAGAAGTGTTTCGGCTATGCCTTCAAGTCTGTACAGTGCACCGCCAAGACGTGTTTCAAATATCTCAATACAGTAATTCTTGTTTGTTATATTCCACTGATATTTATACGCCTTGCCATATTCTCTCATACGGGTGATGCATTTCGGAATGTCCTCGAGTGCAATTTTTCGAAGCGCTTCCTTATCCCCCTTATCGTATGCGGCCTTGATTCTTATGCCAAGATTTGCTTTAATCTCAAGTGCTGAGCAAAGCTTTTCAATCGTTCTGAATATGTTGGAAAGAGGGGTATTCTTATCCGCTATTGCACACATCTTTTTCGCCGTCTTTCTGTAATGCTCGCTCGGGTCAACAGGAACGTGATAATCCCAAAGACCGAGCAGTGCATCCTGATGTAGGTAGCAGTAGTGCGTGAGTATGATGTCTTCTCCCATGAGATGCTTGACCTCGGGAGTGAAGTTCGCTTCATCCATCGCATAGAAGTCACAAAGTTCTTCACCGAAAATGTTCATCTTTCGGTCAACCGCCTCGTCCGAAATATCGTCAGTCCAAGCACCTTCCCCGTACATTACCATAAGGGGAAGGGACGCTGTAATCGGTGTAAGACCTCCGTTGTCACCCCATTCAGTTATAAGCACCGTGTCAAGCTCAAGAGTGTTTTTGAAAATGGCATTAAGCGCGGCACGGGATGCGTTCATACCGAATGACGTCTGAAGTATAGATCCGTAAAAGCTGAAGGATGCACCCGCAAAAGAGACCTTGTTGTTTTTGAACACCTTGTTCTTTTCAAGCATATCTGTGTATGTTTGCTCTTTGGTGGATGAATAATCGAAGTAGATAAGATTCAAGTCATGCGGAACGTGTGCAAGCTCCTTTTCGGTAACGTATCCTTCGTTGTAATAGAATGATTTTGTGTTTGCCCTGAAGAACATATCCTCCCAAATCATTGGCTCGTATCCGTACTTACGGCAAAGCTCAACAACTCGTTCAAGATGACGGTACATAATTTCGGTTTTATCCTCGTATCCCTTTTGATCAAGGTATTTTCCGCGTCCGAGCTGCATGGCCTCGTCCATACCGACGTTTATCTTACGGCTCTTGAGGTTTTTGGACATTGATGCGAGCATTCTGTCGATGAGTGTGTAAACATTTTCGTCTGCAACGTTTAATACGTTCCCAATGTCACGGTATTTTGTAAGTGCTGGCCACATAAACAAAGGCTCAAGATGAGCAAGAGTCTGTATACAGGGCATAACTTCGATTCCAAAGCGCTCTCCGTATGCGTCAATTTCCTGAAGCTCTTCGGGAGTATACCGTCCCCTCATGTGACCGAAATAAGGCTCTTCCGGAATCGTGTAAGTGTCTTCGGTGTAAAGCATTATACAGTTATGTCCCATAAGAGCGGACATTCTGATTACTTTTTTGAGAGTGTGGAGATTTACAACTGCATTTCTTGAACAGTCAACCATGTTGCCAAGGTAATTGAAACGAAAGCTTTCTTCCTTTTTAAATGCTTTGCCACCCTCGGCAATGATTTCTCCTATTGTTCGAAGAAGAGCGGTGAGACTCGAATAGTGAACGGTTGCGTTTTTTCCGTCCGATTCGATTTTTAATTTCTTTTCGCAGTCACAGGGAATGGCATCAATAACAAGCCCACCCTCACCCCATTCGGCAATAGTGTCAACGATTGCTTCTTTAATAATGTTAGCGTATTCACAGCTTGACTTTACAAGTATTTTCATGATTGTACTCCTTATTACAAGCTTACTTTACAAACCGTTTCGTTTATTCACTTCTGCTATGTTTACGGTACCACAAATGCGTTGAAAAGTCAACACATATTTCCATTGAATGAAAAATCAAAACACAGATTGAACCAAATACATATATACTACAGTTCCCGTAGCGATAGAGAGAAGCATTTCTCTTTTTAAAAGGTGAACTGTAACAACTACAAGTATCGCTATAGCCTCAGGCAGTGCGTGAGGGAAGGAGGTTATGTTTACCCCTTTCAGACAGTAGACAAAGAGTAGGGCGAACATCGCCGCAGGGAGTGCGCCTCCGATATAGGAGACTATCTTTGGAGGGGTTTTCATTTTTGAGAATATCAAAAACGGCAACGCTCTTGTAAGAATGGTTGCAAATGCCAGAACTCCAACGGTTATGAGTATCTTTGAGGTTGTCATTTTGCATTTCCTCCTTTTTCAATAGGCTTTTTGAATATAAGAAGGAAGGTGAGAATGAGCACCATCGACGGGATAAGAAAAGCATCCTTGCCGAAGATTACAAGACATAAGACCGTAGATAAAAGACCTATAATGGATGAGATATGATTCTTTTCCTTCAAAAGTTGTTCAAGGAAAATTACAGTAAACATTGCCGTCATTGCAAAGTCGAGCCCTTCGGTGTTAAAGGTGAAAATACTGCCGAGAAGACTTCCGAGGGTCGCACCCGTTACCCAGTAGAACTGATTCAACACAGTTACAAAAAACATGAACAGGTTGTGGTCAACCCCCTCTTTTTCTTCTGTTGAACAGTTTATAGAGAAGGTTTCGTCACACATACCGAAAACAAGATAGGGCTTGAAGGAATTTGAGTCCTTGTACTTTTCAAGCAATGATATTCCGTAGAAAAGGTGCCTTGCCTGTACCATAAGCCCCATTATAAATGCTTGCACGGGTGCAAAAGGGGAGGTTAGTATTGTAATTCCCACAAACTCAAGAGATCCTCCGAATATTACCGTGCTGGTAAGAATGGGAAGCCATGCCGGAAGCCCTGATGTACGCGCAAGAATACCATAGGACATTCCGAGAAACAGAAATCCCGCGAGTATAGGTAAAGTGTAGGGGAATGCTGCCCTTAATGCGCGCAACGCGCTCTTGCATGTCATATATTAAAACACTTTTCGATATCGCGGTCGCGTCCGACAACAAGTATGCTTTGTTCGGGAGCAAAGATTAACTCGGGCGATATCGTCATATTAATTTTTCCGTTTTCCTTGTATGCGATAATGTTAATGTTGTATTTTTTGCGTATATTAAGCTCTATAATAGTTTTTCCGTACCAGGATTCGGGAATGGTAAGCTCGAAAATTGAGTGGTCGCTGTCAATTTGAATGAAGTCAAGAATGTGCTCTGATGTGTAACGGGTTGCCGCCCACTCCGCAAGCTGCTTTTCGGGGTAAATGACTTCATCTGCTCCGTTTTTTAGTAAGAACTTTTCATGGATATCGCTCGATGCTCTTGATACAACCTTCTTTGCACCAAGCTCTTTTAAAAGATTGGTAGTTTCAAGAGAGGCTTGAAAATTGTCACCTATTGTAACTATGCACACATCAAAATTATCAACTCCGAGAGATTCGAGAAAATCGGGATTTGTAGTATCTCCGATCTGAGCGTTTGTGACGTAGGGAAGTACGGAATTCACCCTTTCTTCAACAATATCTATCGCCATTATTTCATGCCCGTCTTCCGATAGCTTTTGTGCGGTGTGCTGACCGAAAAGTCCGAGACCTATAAGTAAAATTGATTTCATGTTTTTCTCCTTTAACCAACTATTATTTTTTCAACAGGAAGCTTTGACGAGGTGTTTTTGGCGCCCTTCATTGTGCCATATATAAGCGTAAGACCTCCGACTCTTCCGAATAACATAAGGCACATGAGTATTGCACGCGATACGTCCGACAGCATTGGAGTGATTCCTACCGTAACACCGACCGTGCCTACCGCAGACGCTGTCTCAAAAAGACAGTCTATGAGCGGAATATCTTCGATGTGATGGATTACACAACCTGACACAATAAATAAGAAAGCGTAGAGCATAAGGATTGCAAGTGCGTGGCGTACGGTAGAATCCTCGATGCGTCTTTTGAACATCTGGGTAGCATCGCGCCTTTTAAATACTGCGAGAGCACCCGCAACGAGTACGGCAAGGGTTGTAGTTTTCATGCCGCCTGCGGTTGAACCTGGAGAGCCTCCCACGAGCATAAGCCCTATCATCATAAGCTTGGTAACGTCACTTGTGCTTGCGAGGTCAGTGGTATTGAATCCCGCTGTTCTCATGGTAACCGATTGAAAAAGCGACGAGAGTGTGCGTTCGGTTATAGTGCGGGAGGAATATTCCGTAAAAAAGAGATATACTGCGGGAACAATTATGAGTACTGCCGAAAAAACGATGATGGCCTTTGACTGAAAGGAATATCTTGTGAATCGGAATTTATGTTCCTTGAAGTCCTGCCAGGTTAAGAATCCCAATCCGCCGAAGACTATAAGTAGAATTAAAACCATGTTTATATAAGGATCTGCTACTTTGCTTGTAAAAGAAGTGTATTCACCGTCCATCAGGTCAAACCCCGCATTGCAGAATGCGGATACAGAATGGAAGAAGGAATACCATATTCCATTTAAAAGTCCGAATTTCGGGCAAAAAGCAAATGACAAGAAAACCGCTCCCGATATTTCAAAGATAACTGTGGCAGATATAATAAATCTTGTGTATCGAACGATTCCGCCAACCTTGTGAGCTGATATCGCATCCTGCATAGCGCTTCTTTGTGCCAGTCCTATTCTTTTTCCGAGGACCATAAACATGACAAGTATGACAGTGAGCACCCCCAGACCGCCTATCTGTATAAGCGCGAGTATCACTGCGAGCCCGAAAGTGGACCAGTGGGTTGATGTATCGTGAACTATAAGTCCCGTAACACACGCGGCACTGGTGGAAGTAAACAGTGCGTCATCAAACGGAGTGGCATTACCGCTTTTGGATGCCATTGGTAATGAAAGCAAAAGTGCTCCCAAGAGAATAAGTACTAAAAAGCCCGCTATTATTTTTTGAAAAGAAGATATCCTTAATTTTTTATGCTTCATAAAAACCTCTGAAAGATTACTTAGGTATATTATATAACATTAATGGCTTAAAATCAACATAGCAGATAGATTTTTTGCGATACCTTATTAAATGTGTTGAAAAAATAAACTTCAAATGATATAATAATAAAAATTACATATATCATTTAAATAAACATCATAAAAGGAGTAAAAATGAAGAAAATCAAGATATTATTATTTTTGTTGATATCTGTTTTAGTGTTTAGTTTGATTGCATGTAATACACCTGATGCAGGGGACACAACAATCGAGGACACAGTGCATGATGTCGCTGATAATGAATCGGATATAGTAACGCCTCACGCACCGCCAATTCCTGATATCGGATATACTCAATCCGAAGATGATGCTGTGGGAGAATCAAATGTAGGCGGGGTTGATGAACCTATAGCGGTAGCGCCGCCGTCGGTGGATACTGCAAATACACCGTCATCAGGCAATGTGTCGGAACCTATTCCTCCGAAGCCGATACCGCCGGTCGATTCAAACTTTGAAGTACATTATATTGACGTTGGACAAGCGGATTCGGCACTTGTGCTTTGCGATGGCAAGACAATGATGATAGACGGAGGAAATGCGGAAGATTCAAGTCTTATTTATTCCTACCTTAAAAATCGCAATATCACTCATCTTGATTACGTTATAGCAACGCATGCTCACGAGGATCACATAGGTGGTCTTTCGGGTGCTCTGAATTTCGCAACGGTTACGAACGTTTATTCTCCAACTAAGTCATACGATTCGAAAACATTTGAAAACTTTTTTAAGAATGTTGCCAAAGAAGATGCGGAAATAAAGATACCGACAGTCGGAGAAAGCTTTATGCTTGGTAGTGCCGAGGTAAAGATACTCGGTGTAAATTCTACTGAAGACACGAACAATACTTCAATAGTTTTGAAAATCACATATGGCGAAACGACCTTTCTTTTTACGGGAGATGCTGAGAGGGAAGCGGAAGAGGTAATACTTAACAGCGGTGCAGATCTTTTGAGTACCGTTCTGAAGGTGGGGCATCACGGAAGCTCTACTTCAACTACCTACCCGTTCCTCAGAGAGATAATGCCAAAATATGCTGTTATATCCTGCGGAAAGAATAACGAGTACGGACATCCTCACGAGGAAACGTTAAGCCGACTTCGAGATGCCGACGTTACTGTATACAGGACTGATGAATTTGGCGGTATCATATGTAAGAGTGACGGAAAGAACGTCGAATTTATTCACGAAGAGAAGCCCACTCAGAATACTGTAACTCCGAATCCTATTGTCAAGGAAGAGACTCCTCAACCTTCAGTGCCTGATGCACCCGCTGATTTTGAGTATGTACTGAATACCAATACGAAAAAATTTCATTATCCATCATGCTCAAGCGCTGATAAGATAAGTGAAAAAAATAAAGGTGAATTTATCGGAACCAGAAATGAGCTGGTTTCAAAAGGTTATTCTCCTTGCGGAATCTGTAAGCCTTAAAAGAAAATGCCGTATCGGGTAACCGATACGGCAATATTTTTTGTGAGATTTATTCATCCTCGGGAGAGGTTGCGGCATCATAAAGAGCCTCAACTTCTTCGGAAGGCTCCTTTGTAGCAAGAGTTACAGCAATTGCTACGATCAAGCTTGCAACAAATCCGGGGAGGATTTCGTAGATACCGAGGTCAGCAAGGAATATAAGCCAAAGAATATCTACAACAGCACCGGTAATGATACCCGAGATAGCGCCTGCGTAGTTGAATCTCTTCCAGAAAAGCGAAAGCAGAATAGTAGGTCCGAAAGCGGCACCGAATACGCCCCATGCGTTAGAAACAAGAGACATGATAGAGGAAGCGTTGGGGTTTGCTGCAATAAGCACAGCAATAACTGAAATCGCAAGAACTACAATTCGTCCCGCCCAAAGCATTTCCTTGTCATTTGCTTTATTCTTTCTGAGCATAGGCTTGTATACGTCACTTGCAAAAGCACTGGAAGCGGCAAGAAGCTGGCTGTCTGCTGTACTCATGGAAGCAGCCAATACCGCAGAAAGAAGGACTCCTGAAAGAAGTGCGGGGAAGTATTTGCGTACCATGTTGATGAAGATAAGCTCATTGTTGTCGGTTATGGAAGCTGCAACATCTGGAACAGCGCGTCCGACGATACCGATAAGAGCAGCAAAGGCAAGAATGATAACAGTCCAAGAGATACCGATCTTAGCACTCTTCTTAAGATCCTTCTGGCTTCTGACAGACATAAATCTAATGATTATGTGAGGCATACCAAAGTATCCGAGACCCCAAGCAAGACCCGATACGATGCCCTTCCAGTTGCCGAATGCATCCCAAAATCCGGGCATGCCGTCCGAAATGCCTGCGAAGGATATTGCTTCTCCTGTAATCATTACGAAAAGGGGAGCGATAAGCATTGCACCGAGAATCAAAAGTCCCTGGAAAAAGTCGGTCCAGCAAACTGCCGAGAAGCCGCCAAGGAATGTGTATCCGATGATAATAAATGCAGCAATATACATTGCAGTCGTTTCATCAAGTGAAGGAATAACAGTGTGGAAGAGTGTACCGCACGCTTTGATACTTGAAGCAGCGTATATTGTGTACGCAACAAGGAAGACTATAGCGCATATAAGCTGAAGGGCATGCGATTTAGAAAGGAAACGGTTTGTAAGATATTGCGGAATGGTAATAGAGTCATTGGATACTATAGAAAAGCGACGAAGTCTGGGTGCTTCAAAAAGCCAACTGAGTGTATAACCGATACCAAGACCTACCGCGATCCACACTTCACCGAGTCCAACGGCAAATATAGCACCGGGAAGTCCCATAAGTACCCAAGCGCTCATATCGGACGCACCTGCCGAAAGAGCTGATACCCAAGGACCCATTTTACGTCCGCCTAAAAAGTAACTCTTTTCACCGCCGTTTTTGTCCTTAAGAAAGAACCAAACGCCGATGCCAAGCATAAAAACAAGGTAAATAATAAACATTATAACTTCTGCATTCATGTTTTTTACTCCAATTCATAAATTGTATAAACGTATACAAAGTATAGCATACTTATGAATAATTTGCAACCCTTATTGCATAAAAAAAGACAATTTCTTGATTTTTATCAAGAAATTGTCTGGTTTTTTAGAATAGTGGTGTTGAAAAATACCTTTCCGCAGTATCCGGAAGAACTGTTACTACTGTTTTTCCGGGACCGAGCTTGCGAGCAAGCTTGATTGCAGCCGCAACGTTCGTGCCGCTTGATATTCCGCACATGATACCCTCAAGACGCGCAAGGTCCTTTGCTGTCTTGATTGCCTCGTCATCCTTTATGATGCATATGTCATTGTATATGTCACAGTTAAGTATATCGGGGATAAGTCCGTCACCGATGCCCATTTGAAGATGGGTGCCGATAGAGCCGCCTGAAAGGATAGCGGCATGCTCTGGCTCCACCGCCCAAATCTCGATGTCAGGATTCTTCTCACGAAGTGCCTCGCCAATACCCGTGATTGTTCCGCCTGTACCAATTCCCGAACAGAAACCGTGAATAGGTCCGTTTACCGCTTCGAGTATTTCGACACCTGTAACGCATCTCTGGACAGCCGGGTTAGCCGGATTTTCGAACTGCTGAGGAACGAATACCTTCGGGTTTTCTTTTTTCATGCGAAGGGCAGTGTTGAGACATTCCTCAATACATGCACCAATATTTCCGGCATCGTGAATAAGCACTACCTCAGCACCATAGTGTTCGACCAGTTTGCGTCTTTCCTCACTTACAGAGTCGGGCATGATAATGATAGTCTTATAGCCTTTGACAGCACCTACAAGAGCAAGACCGATACCTTGATTTCCGCTTGTAGGTTCAACTATTATTGAGTCGCTATCTATAAGTCCGTCTATTTCTGCTACTCGTATCATATTATACGCAGTTCTTGTTTTTATGGATCCTCCTACGTTGAGCCCCTCGAATTTGACGAGTATCTCAGCAGAGTCTTTGTCTACCATATTGTTGAGCCTGATGAGCGGGGTATTGCCCATAGCTTCGAGAATATTGTTTAGTACCATTTTGTCCTCTTAATAATGTAATCTATCTTTTAAATTTTATACCAATACTTCAAATATGTCAAGTGTTTTTGTAGACAAAATATAAAGTGTATGATACAATAAAGAAAAAACAAAGGATGTGATAGTAATGAAATGGTTTATTGCTTCGGATATACACGGCTCGGCTTTTTGGTGTCGCAAGATGCTTGAAGCATTTAAAAACGAAAAAGCTGACCGCATACTTCTTCTCGGAGATATTCTTTATCACGGACCGAGAAACGAGCTTCCCGATGAATATGCCCCTAAAAAAGTTATTGAAATGCTCAATCCTCTCAAGGATATAATATTCGCAGTAAGAGGCAACTGTGACGCAGAGGTTGATCAAATGGTTCTTGAATTTCCGATTCTTGCCGATTATACCGTTATTTCTGACGGCGGTGTGGAGATATTTGCAACTCACGGACATATTTACAATGAGAATAAATTACCTCCGTTTAAGAAGGGAACAGTGCTTCTGCACGGCCACACTCATGTTGCTGTAAAGATTGAGCACGAAGATTATATCTACATGAATCCGGGCTCTGTCTCTATCCCGAAGGAAAATACAGCACATGGCTATATGACTCTTGAAAACGGCGTTTTTGAATGGAAGGACCTTGAGTAAAATAATTAAGCACTCCGTCGGGAGTGCTTAATTTTTATTGTGTTAACGAATACCACGGGCTATGCCCGTGGTTCCAAAAAGCTTTTAGCGTTGAGTAGAAAAAAGAAACCTCCTATGATAGAATTAGTGAAGGTTCGCCAACCGCACTAAAATCAAAGGAGGGTATCAAGGATGAAAC
>JAZREJ010000001.1:0-13893 GCA_045660745.1 Eubacteriales bacterium | reverse complement strand
TGTATATGGTCTGGGCATGCTTCTGCTTCTATTATTTCCACTCCCTTATATTCACATAGTTTTCTCAATATCTGTCCTATATCACTTTTTATTTTCCCATATATCACCTGTCTGCGATATTTTGGTGCAAATACAATATGATACTTGCAATTCCACTTGGTATGTGCTAAACTTTCTGTGTCAAGTTTCATCCTTGATACCCTCCTTTGATTTTAGTGCGGTTGGCTAACCTACACTATTTCTATCATAGGAGGTTTGTTTTTTCTAATCAAGCCTAAAGGCTTTTTGGACCGAGGGGCATACCGCGGCGTATTCGTTAACACAATAAAAAAGGCAAGCCGAAGCTTGCCTTTAAAATGTTACATTCTGTCTATTGCCTTGATAGTGCTCTTGAGCTGATAGTTTGCCATGGGAAGCTTAGTCTTATAATAGGACTGGAAGTTAGAGCTCTGATCACTCATAAGTCTTTGAAGCATGAACGCAAAGCCCTGCCAGTTATCATAAACGGTACCGAAATCGAACTGTGTGCCTTCGATAACCATATCCATAATCTCCTTGGACTGAGAGTCACGAAGGTATCTTGTCTTAAGTGCTATCTCATAAAGAGTAGGTGTTACGGTCTTCCAGCTTTCAGCGGAAAGCGCCTCAACGATGATACCTACAAATTCAGTGTCACGGCAGGTCTTGGGGATAGCAAGTGCGGTATGATGACCGCCTACCATTGTCTTATACTGAGTCTGATTCTCGTCATACTTGGGAAGAGGAATAAGACCGAAATCAAATTCGAGGTCACGGTAATACTTAGAATTTGGAGAACCAACGCTACCCATCTGGAATATTGCCTTACCTCCAAAGAACAGCTTTGCAGATTCATCCTCAGTATTTGATTTGCTGGGATCAAAGTAAACACCGCTGTTATTAAAGCAGAAATCGTATAAATCAGCAACAATAGAGTCTATCTTATCGGTCTTAACGCTGATCTCGGGAACTCCTTCGGCATTCTTTGTGCAAACAGGGTTATCAAATGCCCAAAGGTATGCATTGAGTGCGGTTCCCTGCATCTGAGCAAATCCGTAAAAGTCGTTAAGGTCACGCTCGTCGTTACCGTCATCGGTATAAAGATCCTTTACCATCTCAGTAAGCTTGTCAAAGGTCCACTTTCCATCAAGAACAATTGAGTAGAGGTCGCCAAGCTCATAGGATGCGGCAAGATTCTTATTAAAAAAGAGACAGTATGCACCGCCAACCGCACTTTGGTTCAAGTGGGAAATAGCGATCTGCGACTTACCGTTGTATGTAAGATTCGTAGCATTCGATTCATACCACCATGGCTTTGAAAAATCAATATGCTCTATGTCGTACCAATTAAGGAAGAGCTTCTTTGTAACAAGACCTCCCATTGACATTACCATGCCGGCGAACAGATCAAATTCATCATTGCCCGCAAGGACAGTTTTGGAAACGTAATCTGCTTCCTCCTTGTATTTTGAATCGCCGTAAACGACCTCGATCTTTACGTTAAAACGGTTTTCAACAAGTCCGTTACGGGCAAACTTTGCATCCACAATAAGGTCACCCTGATTGCGCTTCTCCTCGGGGATCTCAAATTCTGCTCTGTTGTGAGCCACAACACGGAATGTACGTCCGCCGTAGTCCTTCACAGGCAGATTGTCCGAAACGAGACTTCTCTCATAAAAGATGGAATCCTCTTCGTATTGTTTTACTTCATTCGTTGCCTTCTTGCCGCTATCCTCTTTATTTGAGCAAGAAAAAAGAAGAGCCGATGCGGAAATTACCATAAGCACTGCAAGAAGCATTGATATAATTCTTTTCATTTTGTCCTCCGTTAATAAATTTTTTACAAGAAAATAATATCACACATTTTACAAAAAATCAAGCTTTTTTTAAAAATTTGTATGCTTTTCAAAAAGAGGCTATCAAAATTGATAAATTTGTTATAGCTTTTCCGATAGCATCTCCCGTGAATCAAAGCCTTTGTGTTACATTCAAAGCAATTTCTTATTTAAAGAAAAATTTCCCGTTGCGTTTTTGCAACGGGAAATTATTATTAGGTTTTTTCAATTATTTTAAGAGTGGTCTTAAGCTGATAGCGCGCAGCACCGAGATTCTTCTGGTAATATGATTCGAAATTGGAGTTGCGTGAGCGCATGAGCTTTTCCAACATGAAGGCAAATCCCAACCAGTTATCATATACTGTACCGAAGTCGAACTGTGTGCCTTCGATAACCATATCCATAATCTCCTTGGACTGAGAGTCACGAAGGTATCTCGTCTTGAGAGCGATTTCATAAAGAGTAGGAGTAACTGTCTTCCAGCTTTCCGCAGAAAGAGCCTCAACAATAGTACCTACAAACTCGGTATCCTTACAGGTCTTCGGAATAGCAAGAGCTGTATGCTGTCCGCCAACCATGGTCATATAATTCTTCTGACTCTCATCGTACTTGGGAAGAGGAATAAGTCCGTAGTCAAACTCAAGATCACGGAATTCTTTACTGTTTGGAGAAATTACCTGTCCCATCTGGAATATTGCCTTACCCGCATAGAAAACCTTTTTTGTCTCATCCTCACCGTTGGATTTCGCGGGGTCAAAATAAACTCCGCTGTTGTTATAACAGAACTCGTACATATCCGAAACAATAGAGCTTATCTTATCGGTCTTAACGCTTATCTGGGGAATACCATCGGCACCCTTGGAACAAACAGAGTTATCAAAAGCCCAAAGGTACGCGTTTATAGCTGTACCCTGACACTGCACCATACCGTAAAAGTCATTGATGTCACGCTCACCGTTACCGTCATCGGTGTAAATATCCTTTACCATTTCGGCAAGCTTATCAAAGGTCCAGTTTCCGTCGAGAACAAGTCTGTAAATATCACCAAGCTCATAGGAAGACGCAAGTGCCTTATTGAAATACATACAGTAAGCACCGCCTACGGCTGACTGGTCAAGGTGAGATATTGCAATAAGCGATTTTCCCTCATGGGTCAGCTCGGTGGAGTTTGACTCATACCACCAAGGCTTTGAAAAATCAATGTTTTCAATATCATACCAGTTGAGGAACAGTCTCTTTTGTATAACGCCGCCCATGGACATTACCATACCGCAGAAAAGGTCGAACTCATCGTTTCCCGCAAGAACTGTTTTAGTAACGTAATCCGCCTCCTGCTGATATTTTGAATCGCCGTAAACGACCTCTATCTTTACGTTGAATCGGTTTTCTACCGCCTGATTGCGCGCATATTTCGCGTCCATGATAAGATCCCCCTGATTGCGCTTCTCCTCGGGGATCTCAAATTCTGCTCTGTTGTGAGCCACAACACGGAATGTGCGTCCGCCGTAGTCCTTCTCGGGAAGGTCATCGGACACAAGGCTTCTTTCGTAGAAGATGGAGTCCTCCTCATACTGCTTTATCTCTCCCGCCCCCGAGCCGCTTTTATTTTCGCCGCCGCAAGCAATAAGCAAGGAAGCACTTGAAACAAGCATTAGTACCGCCAATAATAATGATACATATTTTTTCATGTAAAAACATCCCTTCGACCTAATTTATTTTAAATCATTTTAGCACAAATTAAGACTTTTCGCAACCGATTTTAAGCCAAAACAGGGAAAGAAATGGTCAAAATTTGACTTATTGTATCATCATAGCGTTTTAAAAGGGTTAAAAAGGGAGCTTTTTAAAAGTCACAGCTTTCTGTAAAAAAAGAAAAGGCAAGCCGAAGCTTGCCTTTAAATTCTTTTTAGATCTTGTCAATTGCCTTAACGGTTGACTTTATCTGATATTTTGCCTTGGAGAACTGAGTCTTATAGTAGGACTCGAAGTTGTTATTCTGCTGTCCCATGAGACGCTGGATACAGAACGCAAAGCCCTGCCAGTTATCATAAACGGTACCGAAGTCGAACTGTGTTCCCTCGATAACCATATCCATGATCTCCTTGGATTCAGCATCACGGAGATATCTTGTCTTAAGTGCGATTTCATAAAGAGTAGGTGTTACGGTCTTCCAGCTCTCAGCGGAGAGTGCTTCAACGATTGTTCCGACAAACTCAAGGTCCCTTGCAGTCTTGGGAACTGCAAGTGCGGAATGGTGTCCGCCTACCATGGTCTTGTAGCTTGTCTGGTTTTCGTCATACTTGGGAAGCGGGATAAGACCGTAGTCAAACTCAAGGTCACGGTAGGTCTTGGAGGTTGCGGTGCCTATGCTGCCCATAACGAATATTGACTTTCCTAACGGGAAGAGAGAAGATGCCTTATTATTTCCATCAATGGTAGTATGGTCAAAATAAACACCGGTGTTGTTAAAGCAGAAGTCGTAAAGGTCGGTTATGATAGAATTTATCTTTTCGGTTTTGATGGAAACCTGAGGAACGCCCTCTTCATCTTTTACACAAACAGGATTGTCAAACGCCCAAAGATAGGAGTTTATAATGGTACCGTTTGCTTGAGCCATTCCGTAAAAGTCGTTAAGGTCACGCTCATCGTTACCGTCATCTGTATAAATGTCCTTTACCATTTCAGCAAATTTATCAAAGGTCCACTTGCCGTCAAGAACAATAGAATAAAGGTCGCCGAGCTCGTAGGATGCCGCAAGGTTCTTGTTGAAGTAAAGACAGTACGCACCGCTTACAGCAGAGCCGTTGAGGTGAGAAATAGCGATGGGCGCCTTGCCGTTATAGGTCAAGTCGGTGGAGTTTGACTCATACCACCAGGGCTTTGAGAAATCAATATGGGGAACGTCATACCAGTTGAGGAATATCTTCTTGGTTACAAGTCCGCCCATGGACATTACCATTCCGGAGAAGAGGTCGAACTCATCATTTCCTGCAAGAACGGTCTTGGTAACGTAATCTGCTTCCTCAGAATAAGCACCGGTACCGTAAACAACCTCAATATTTACGTTGAAGCGGTTTTCAACTGCCTGGTTACGTGTAAAGCGCGCATCAACCATAAGGTCACCCTGATTGCGCTTTTCTTCCTCAATAAAATAGTTGCTCTTATCGTTTGCAACTACACGGAACGTGCGTCCGCCATAGTCAATATCCGGGAGATCATCCGAGACAAGGCTTCTCTCGTAGAAGATGGAGTCCTCTTCATACTGCTTGATTTCGCCGGAGCCCGAATTGCTACCGTCATCTTCCTTACCGCCACAGGCAATAAGAAGAGTTGCCGTAGAGATAAGCATTAACACTGCCAAGAATAGTGATAAATACTTTTTCATGTGAAAATTTCCTTTCAATTATCATTTTGATTTTATTTTAACACACAAAAAAGATATTTTCAATATTTTTCACCAAAAATATATTTGTTTTTTTCTCAATTTTATTTCATTTTGTCCATAGCTTTAACAAGAGACTTGTAATGAATGCGTGCACTCGAGTACTGTGTTTTATAGTAAGACTCGAAATTGGGGTTTCTGTTCATCATCATACGCTCGAGCATAAAGGCAAATCCCTTCCAGTTATCGTACACAGAGCCAAAGTCAAACACGGTGTTATCGATTATAATATCCATGACCTCTTTGGACTCTGAATCACGCAGATATCTTGTTTTGAGCGCTATCTCATAGATGGTGGGAGTAACAGTTTTCCAGCTTTCAGCGGAAAGAGCCTCGGTTATGATTCCCACAAATTCGGTATCGGTGACTGTCTTGGGGACAGAAAGGCATGTATGGTGTCCTCCAACCATTGTCTGATATTTCGGCTGATTTTCATCGAATTTCGGAAGAGGCAAAAGGCCGTATTCGTCTTCGAAATTGCGAAGCTTCTCACCTGTCGCCGATGACAAAGATGCCATCATAAATATAGTCTGCTTGTTGTAAAAGAGTTGATTTGCAACAGAAGCGTTGTTAGACTGATTGGGGTCGAAAAATACGCCAGTGGTATTAAAGCAGAAATCATAAATCTTTTGTACGATAGAGTTTATCTTGTCCGTCTTGACTGCGACCTGAGGTATTCCCTCTTCATCCTTTGCGCAAATAGGGTTATCAAATGCCCAGAGGTATGCATTGAGAGCGGTTCCCTGTATCTGTGAGAAGCCGTAAAAGTCGTTTTCGTCACGCTTGTCGTTGCCGTCATCAGTATAGATATCCTTTACCATTTCCTGAAGCTTATCAAAGGTCCATTTTCCGTCAAGAACGATGGAATAAAGGTCACCGAGCTCGTAGGATGCGGCAAGATTTTTATTGAAATAGAGAGCGTAAGCTCCGCCTACCGCACTTTGGTTCAAATGAGAGATGGCAATAGGTGCCTTTCCATCATAGGTGAGCTCATCCGCGTTACAGGAATACCACCATGGCTTTGAAAAATCAATGTGCTCAATATCATACCAGTTGAGAAACAGGTTCTTTATAACAAGTCCGCCTGTTATCATTACCTGTCCCATAAGCAAGTCGAACTCATCATTTCCCGCAAGAACAGTCTTTGAAACGTAATCGGAAGTCTCGTGAATATCGCCCGTGTAAACCACTTCAATATTTACGTTGAAGCGATTCTCTACCGTGTTGTTACGGGCAAATTTTGCATCCATGATAAGGTCACCCTGATTACGCTTCTCCTCGGGAACGACTATCTCATCAGGCATATAATTTACGACTCGGAAGGTGCGTCCGCCAAAATCTTTTTCGGGAAGATTGTCTGCCACAAGGCTTCTCTCGTAAAAGATGGAGTCCTCGTCATACTTTTTTTGTTCGTAAGAACCGTTTCTTTCTCCATCCTCTTCGCTACCGCAGGAAAAGAGAGAAACTGAGGTCAACAGCATAAGTAAAGCAAGTATTGTGCAAAAGAATCTTTTCATGTTTTTTGTCTCCTTGCATATTTTGTAAGAATATTTTAGCATATAAATTTCTCATTTACAATGAGGTGAACAAAATATACCGAAAAATTCATATTATCGATTATTTTTTACATATAATTTAATATAAAAGGTAATTTCATCCCATGCTTTCGTGGTAAATCAGGTGCATAATCTATGCTGCTGTTAAAAAAACAGCAAGCGGCGTTTGTTCGCCGCTTGCCTTGAATCACTGAAGCTTGTCAAAAGCCTTCATGATCGACTTCATCTTATATTTTGCATTTGCGTTTGATGCTTTGAAAAACGACTGGAAGTTCGTCTTTCCCGTCTTCATCATATCCTGAACGATGTATGCAAAGCCCGTGTTATAAACGTAGCCGAAGTCAAATACAACGTTATCAATGATAATGTCCATAACAGTCTTGGATTCTGAATCGCGAAGATATCTTGTCTTGAGAGCTATTTCGTAAAGGGTGGGAGTTACAGTCTTCCAGCTTTCTGCCGAAAGTGCCTCAATTATTCTTCCTACAAACTCGGTATCCTTAACTGTCTTTGGAATAGCCATTGCCGAGTGATGTCCGCCAACCATTGTATAATACTGGGGCTGATTCTCGTCATACTTGGGCATGGGGAGGATTCCGTAATCATCCTCAAAGTTACGGAGCTTATCGGTGGTTGCCTCGTCAAGACCTATCAGCATGAAAACGCTTTTCTTCTCATAGAACATCTGAGAGGTGTTTACCTTGCCTCTCTTGTCATAGAACACACCTGTTGTGTTATAGCACATATCATAAATGTCGGCAATTATTGAGTCTATCTTGGAGCTGTTCAAAACTATCTCGGGCTTGCCTTCGGCATTCTTTGCGCAGATGGGGTTATCGAATGCCCAAAGATAAGAGTTGATGCCGGTTCCGGAGCCTTGAGCAAATCCGTATAAGTCGTTTTCGTTTCTGACGTTGTCTCCGTCATCCTCATATATATCCTTTACGATTTCCATAAATTTATCAAAGGTCCATTTTCCGTCGAGAACTACAGAATAAAGGTCACCAAGCTCATAGGATGCGGCAAGATTCTTATTGAAGAAATAGCAGTAAACTCCTGAAACTGCCGAATGGTTAAGATGGGAGATCGCAAGGATCGCCTTATTGTCATAAGAAAGATTCTCCGACATTGTCTCAAACCACCAAGGCTTTGAAAAATCAATGTGCTCTATGTTATACCAGTTGAGGAACAGATTCTTTCCCACACTGTTTGCAGTCTCAAGGACCTGACCGAGAAGAAGGTCGAATTCGTCAGAGCCTGCAAGAATTGTCTTGGAGGCGTATTCGTTTACTTCAACATAATTTCCACGGTAAACGCACTCTATCTTGACATTGAAACGATTTTCAACCGCTTGGTTACGGGCAAACTTTGCATCAACAACAAGCTGTCCCTTATTTTGCTGATCTTCGGAAATATATACCTCATTTCCCGCTTCGACAGTTCTGAAAACCCTTCCGCCGTAATCCTTGGCATCAAGTCCGTCTTCCACAAGGCTTCTCTCATAAAATATGGAATCCTCTTCATATTTCTTTATTTCACCCGAGGTTCCGCCGTTTGCCGCCTCATCTTTTCCGCATGAAAACATCAACACTGCGCTTGACAAAAGCATAATAAGTGAAAGTACAAAACACAAGATTTTCTTCATATTTCCCTCCTAAAATTAAATGTGCATCAATATTATACAGTTATCTGAACAATTTTGCAACAATTATATTGCTGAAAAGGAAATTTTTCAGAGTTTTTTTAGCACAAAAAAATCGGGATGCTTTTCATCCCGATCTTTTATTGTTTTATTTAAGTTTGTCAATTGAGTACGTCATATGCGTTATTCACATCAAAAATTACAGCTTGTCAAATGCCTTGATTGCTGTTTTAAGCTTGTAATTTGCATCACTGCGTTTGCGTGTGTAATAGGACTGGAAGTTGTTGGAGCCCTGCTTTATAAGCTCCTCAATGCTGTAAGCAAAGCCTACGTTATACACGTAACCGAAATCGAACGTATTACCATCAACAACGATATCAAGAACCTCTTTGGACTCACTGTCACGAAGATATCTTGTCTTGAGTGCTATTTCGTAAAGGGTGGGAGTATAGGTTTTCCAGCTTTCTGCAGAAAGAGCCTCTACTATAAGTCCGACAAACTCGGTGTCACGGCAGGTCTTGGGAACAGTAAGAACGGTATGGTGACCGCCTGTCAAGGTCTTGTATTTAAGCTGAGTTTCGTCAAGCTTGGGCATGGGAAGGATTCCATACTCGTCTTCAAAGTCACGAAGTCTTTGAGTTGTTGCCTCGCTGAGGCCAAGCTCTGTGAATATAGCACGCTTTTCAAAGAAAAGCTTTGTAGCGGTTGACTGACCACCGCCCGCATAGGTGTCACACCAAACGCCGTTAGTATTGTAGCACATATCATAAATGTTGTTTACAATAGTGTCTATCTTATCACTCTTTATAACGAGTGAAGGCTTGCCGTCTCCGTCCTTTGCACAAATGGGATTGTCAAAAGCGGGAAGCCATGCGTGAAGACTTGTGGAGTTAGTGGTGCAGAATCCGTAAAAGTCCTCTTCGCCACGGCTGTCGTTTCCGTCATCGGAATAAATATCCTTAACACACTCCATAAACTTGTCAAATGTCCAATCACCGTTAAGAACTACGGAATAAAGGTCGCCAAGCTCATAGGAGGCTGCAAGATTCTTATTGAAGAAGATACAGTATGCACCGCCTACCGCTGAGGTGTTGAGGTGTGAGATTGCAAGTATTGCCTTTCCGTCGTAGGTAAGGTCATCTTTCATGGACTCAAACCACCAAGGCTTATCGAAGTTTACGTGTTCAATATTATACCAGTTAAGATAAAGATTCTTGCCGACAGTCTTTGCAGTCTCAAGCACCTGACCTGACATAAGGTCAAATTCATCCGAGCCTGCAAGAATGGTCTTTGAAGCATAATCGGCAACCTCAACGTAATTACCGGTATATACTACCTCTATATTTACGTTGAAGCGATTTTCAACAGCCTGGTTTCTGGCAAATATCGCATCTGCCAAAAGGTCACCCTGATTGCGCTTTTCATCTACTGTATATATCTCTCCGGGATAAAGAGCGACAACTCGCAAAGTGCGTCCACCGTAGTCCTTTTCGGGAAGATCATCTGATACAAGGCTTCTCTCATAGAAGATAGAATCCTCCTCGTACTGCTTTATTTCACCCGAGGTACCGCCGTTTGATCCTTCCTTCTTTCCGCATGCGAATAAAAGCACGACGCTTGACATGAGCATAACAAGCGAAAGAATAAAACACAGAATTTTTTTCATTATTTCCTCCAAAATCACAAAGTTTGCATCAATATTATACTATAAAACTTCGGAAATTGCAACAATTATATTGCTAAAAAGGAAAATTTTTTTAGATTTTTTAATACAAAAAACGGGAGAGGTTATCTCTCCCGCTAAAATCACATTTTATCAAAAACCTTGAGAAGGGCTTTAAGCTTATATTTTGCGTTAGTATAGGTAGTCTTGTAATATGATTGGAAATTATTGTTTTCTGCTCTCATCATGGTTTCAAGAACGTAAGAAAATCCGATATTATACACATATCCGAAGTCAAACACCGTATTATTTATTATAATATCCATAACGTCCTTTGATTCGTTATCGCGCAGATATCTTGTCTTAAGAGCTATTTCGTAAATGGTAGGAGTTACCGTCTTCCAGCTTTCAGCCGAAAGCGCTTCAACCATAGTGCCGACAAATTCGGTATCAGGGCAGGTCTTAGGAACAGCCAGTACCGAATGATATCCGCCAACCATAGTGCGATATTCAGCCTGTTCATCGTTATATTTCGGAAGCGGAAGGATTCCGTAATCATCCTCGAAATCACGAAGCTTTTCGGTTGTTGCCTGATCAAGAGCAAGCTCCGTGAAAATAGCACGGCGCTCGTAGAAAAGGCTAGTTGCGGTAGATTGACCTCCTCCCGCATAAGTATCGCACCAAATACCGGGAGTATTGAAGCACATATCGTAAATGTCATTGACAATAGAGTCTATCTTGTCGCTGTTTAAGGTGATAGCGGGCTTGCCGTCTGCATCCTTTGTACAAATCGGGTTATCGAAAGCCCAAAGATAAGCGTTAAGTCCCGTACCGCTGGTTTGGGTATATCCGTAAAAGTCCTTATCGTCTCTTACGTCATCACCGTTATCGGTGTAAATATCCTTGACCATTTCGTGAAGCTTATCATAGGTCCACTTGCCGTCAAGAACTATCGAATAAAGATCGCCAAGCTCATAAGATGCGGCAAGAGCTTTATTGAAGAACATGCAATAAACTCCCGCTACTGCTGTTCTGTTATAATGAGAAATTGCAAGAATACACTTACCGTCATAGGTAAGGTCAGTTGAAGTGGAATCGAACCACCACGGCTTCGAAAAATCAACGTTTTCTATATCGTACCAGTTAAGATAAAGATTTTTTGATACGGTAGACGCAGTCTCAAGAACCTGACCCACAAGAAGATCAAATTCATCCGAGCCTGCAAGAACGGTCTTGGATGCGTAATCGGCAACCTCTACGTAGTTACCCGAATATACAACCTCTATCTTCGCGTTAAAACGGCTTTCAACGTGCAGATTTCTCTCGTGAGTTGCATCCTTTATAAGATCGCCCTGATTACGCTCCTCCTCTGCGGTAAGAACCTCATTAGGATAAAGTGTTGCAACACGAAGCACTCGTCCTCCGTAATCCTTCTCGGGAAGTCCGTCCGATACAAGGCTTCTCTCATAAAAAATCGAATCTTCCTCGTACTGCTTTTGCTCACCGCTTGCAGATGAGTCTGAGTTATCAGACTTACCGGAACATGAGACAATCAAAAAAGACACGGAAAAAATCATAGCCAAAGCCAAAGAAAATGAAATGATCCTCTTCATATCATTATACCTCATTACATTTTTGTTTACTACAGTATATAACAGATATTGATAAAATTCAATAAGTACAAATAAAAATCATTTTATTTTTTTACATACTTTTTACACATAAGATGGGCAAGATTTGACAAAAATGTATTATTATGTTATCATCGGAGAGAATCGG
This sequence comes from Eubacteriales bacterium, assembly GCA_045660745.1. Classification (GTDB taxonomy): domain Bacteria; phylum Bacillota; class Clostridia; order Oscillospirales; family SIG627; genus RGIG6353. Next base: position 1,958 of record JAZREJ010000001.1, on the reverse strand, counting down.
TAATAATTAAAACAATGGATTCGAAAGGATGTGACGTCTTGTTTGATATTTTTGACGTGCTGACTCTTATTGGTGGTCTGTGTCTTTTTATGTTCGGTATGAACGTTATGGGACAGGCACTCGAGCGCCGTGCAGGCGGTAAGCTTCATTCTCTTCTTGAAAGGCTTACTAAAAACCCGATAATGGGATTGCTCACGGGCTTAGGAGTTACAGCCATTATACAAAGCTCCTCTGCCACTACCGTTATGGTGGTCGGCTTCGTAAACTCGGGTATCATGAGCCTTAAGCAAGCTGTACACGTTATAATGGGTGCTAACATCGGTACAACAGTTACGGCATGGATACTCAGCCTTAGCGGAATTGATTCATCAAATACATTCATTCAGCTTTTAAAGCCCACTTCATTCACACCCATTCTGGCTCTTATAGGAATAGTATTTTACATGTTCCTCAAAAGCGGCAAGAAAAAGGATACGGGACTCATTCTCCTCGGCTTTGCGACTCTTATGTTCGGAATGGACACAATGTCCGCGGCTGTTGAAGGGCTCTCACAAGTAGAAGGCTTTACAAACATCCTCCTTCTTTTCAAAAACCCCATACTCGGCGTTATTGCGGGTGCAATTCTCACAGCTATCATTCAGTCGAGCTCGGCATCAGTCGGTATACTTCAGGCGTTATCCGTCACAGGAGCTGTCTCCTACGGTGCCGCTATTCCCATCATCATGGGTCAGAATATCGGTACCTGTATCACAGCGCTTCTCTCGGCGGTCGGAGCTAACAAAAATGCAAAGCGCGCCTCTGCCGTACACCTTTCATTTAACGTTATAGGAACGGTGCTCGGCGTTATAATATTCTGTATCGTAGATCTTGTATTCGCCCCGATATTATTTAATGATGCGGCGAGTGCGCTTGGAATCGCCATTATTCACTCTATATTCAACATATTCTGCACCGTGGTGCTCTTCCCCTGCGGAGGGCTTCTTGAAAGGCTCGTTTGCAAAGTCATTCCGGACGATGACAAGCCCGAGAAGATTGCAGAGCTTGACGAACGTCTTCTTGCTACTCCCCCAGTTGCGATGGAGCGTTGCCGTGTCATTGCATCCGATATGGCGTGTGTGTCAGTAGCAGCACTTCAGAAATCGCTCAACGTGTTACAGAATTATTCAGATACTGTTGCTGACGAAATACGCCGCCTTGAGGATACTTCTGACAAATACGAGGATATTCTCGGCTCATATCTTGTAAAGCTCAGCAGTACACGCATCAGCGAGACAGACTCCAACGATGCAGCGATGATGCTCAAGCTGATAGGAGACTTTGAAAGAATCTCCGACCACGCCGTCGGAATCCTTGTGGCAAAAGAGGAAATGATGGCAAAAGGACTTGAATTCACTCCCGCTGCACAGGAAGAGCTTCAGGTTATTTCAAACGCAGTAAACGAAATACTCAGGCTGACACTTGAAGCATTTCTAAATGACGACCTTGCAAGCGCACGTCAAGTAGAACCTCTCGACCAGCTTATCGACACGCTCAAGGAGACCTTGCGTACAAATCATATTATGCGTCTCCAGCAGGGCGGTTGCTCAATAGAGGCGGGATTCGTATGGTCTGACCTTCTCACAGACATGAACCGTGTTGCGGGCCACTGCTCCAACATCGCGGGATGTGTGCTTGATATGATACACAAGAGAATGAACCTCCACGAATCACTTCGTGCATGGCGCGCGAATTCCGATGAATTCCGCCGTGAGTTTGAGGAATACTCAAAGAGATTCTCGCTTCAGTAAAAAACTTATCCGCAGAGTATTCTGCGGATATTTTTTTGTACAAAGAAAACCACGCGATAGTCGCGTGGTTCAAAAAAGGTTAACCTATGAAAGAAGAATCCTCCTAATGTGGTATAATGAAAAAGACCTGCCAGTCAAAAACAAAAACCACATTAGGAGGATAAATCTATG